>JAVRBV020000089.1:0-27846 GCA_034531095.2 Nostoc sp. CreGUA01
AAGGCAGGGCTGATTCATCCCATTTAAAACAGGATTTGTCAAGATGGTTAGCAAGAAAATTGTAAGTAAGCGTGACTAAGAGACGAACATTTAAGCACTGAAATATCAGTAAAATAGTTGGTTTCATCGGCACGCCAGTAACAAAATAACCAATTTTTAATTGCTAGAACCCTTGATTTTTAAAGCTCTTTGGGGAATGAAACAGCCCTGGGATTAAGGGGGGTAATAAAAATCACAACCTACCACTTTTCAAACAACCTCTAATACTCGCGCGAGAGTCTTTAATACTCGTGAACGAGTCTTTGATACTCGTCGGCGAGTCTTTGATACTCGTGAACGAGTCTTTGATACTCGTGAACGAGTCTTTGATACTCGTCGGCGAGTCTTTGATACTCGTGAGCGAGTTTTTGATACTCGTGGACGAGTCTTTGATACTCGTGGACGAATCTTTGATACTCGCGCGAGAGTCTTTGATACTCGTGGACGAGTCTTTGATACTCGTGAGCGAGTTTTTGATACTCGTCGGCGAGTCTTTGATACTCATCAATCAAAATTAAGGCATTTCCAACTAAAAAATATTTAACTATTCTTGTGGGATGGGCGTCTCGCCCGTCCTATGACCTGTGTGGGCTAGAGAGCTTATCCCACAAGATCCGACTTTCTCAATCAGGAATTACCAATTGCAAGCTTGGTATTATACCCATAACCGCGTGTAATCTGCCACCTTGCCCTGATTTATGCTCACCACACCCCGCCAGAACAGCAAGCTCCTGCTCTTTTTCCTTTTTAGTTTCACCCTACTCCTAACTTTCCTCCTCTCTCTACCTTGGGTAAACGCCGAAGAAACCCCCAAACCCAAACCCCAAGATTGGCAGATTAACGGTATATCAGCAGCCCTTGATGATAGATACGACCAAGTTAAGGGATATGCTCTGGATAAATTAGTTGAATATGAGCTGAAAGATTTAAAATCCTTGGTTAAGAAACCAGAGGAGATTGCCCAGAAAGCAGCCAATATCCTCAAAGATCAAAACGTTGACCCAGATGTTCGTCGCAGTGCAGCACAGGCATTGAGCAACTTCGGGGAAGCGGCGGCTCAATATATCCCTGAAATCGCCAATATCCTTAAAGATGAAAACGTTGACCGAGATGTTCGTCGCAGTGCAGCAGTGGCATTGGAGAAAATCAGAAAACTGGAGGTAAAAGAGGTTGTTGTAATTCTGAACAATTTTTATGAACGTGGTGACTCAGAATATTTAAATTGGCGTTTTTTAACCTATTTTCTGGGTGGTGGCACTGAGGAAGTTAAAGTTTTACTCAGATGGCTTGGCGATTCTCAAGCACCTCCTGACAAACTCACACACGATAAAGGTGTTAAAATCCTCAAGGTATTTCTGGATGCATGGAATGGCAGCCAGGGGCTAGAAAGTTTACGCAGCGAGTTAGCCAAGCAAATTTCGGAAGTAGCCGCTAACAAAAACGTTCCTTGGGAATTAAAAGATATTCTCTTACTGCAAGACCATTACAGGAACCTCGAAAACGTCAAATCGACCCATGCGAATGCAGTACAGTCAGCAATAGACAAACTGGAGGTTTGGCGGTGGTTTGTCCGTAGCATAGGTACTATCCTCATTCACGCCGCTTTCTGGCTTGCCCTCATCTTCGCCTACCCCAAATTCCCCCAAGTCCAAGCCATCTTCTTCTGGAACCCTTGGGTACGCCGAATCTTAGGCGTCGGCTACGTCGGCTTTCTCCTCACCTGGTTTCCCCCCTTCCGCCGCAAATTATTTGAACCCTTCAAACCTTCCCTATTAGCCGATGCCGGGTTAGATAACTTTCATGACCAGTCATACTTCCCAGAATCAAAAGTCAAAGTTCCCATCTCAGGAGACATCCTCCCCATTACCGCCGCCCTCCCCAGCATTCAAGGACAAATTATCCTACAAGGAGATTCCGGCTTAGGCAAGTCGATGTTTCTCCGCCATTTATTGCAAAACTCCCAGCGCATAGTCGTTTATCTCCCCGCCCAAAAATGTCATAAAGGCGTAATAGAAGCCATCCAAGACAAGCTACACGGCCAAGCCCAAGATGCCGGATTTTTGAAAAACCTGATTTACAGTGGTGCCATAGATATCTGCATCGACGGACTCAACGAAGTCACCGCCGAAACCCGCGCCAAAATCTGCCAGTTTGTCGAAAGCTATTTCCGGGGGAACATTATCATGACAACCCAGCCCCTAGAGTGGACGCCCCCCTCAACAGCCAAAACATATTACTTGCAGCCATTGGAACAACAACAAATTCAAGAGTTTTTGCTCTCCCGTCAGCCGCGACTTCCCAAAGATGCCCAACTTCAAGGTGCTGATTACGAAAAAGCCTGCATCAACTACCTAATAGAAGCCCTCAACAACCAGCAACCCAAGGAAGAGTTAGACGCCGCCCGCCGCATTCTTTCCAACCCAATGGATTTAACTGTGGTGGCGCTGATGTTATCACAAGGCAAACAGCCAAACTTGTTTCGCCTGCAAGAACAGCAATACAATTTAATGGCGGCAGAATACCTCAAAGAATGGAATCAAGAATTTCCTTTAAAGAAATTCTCCGCCGCCGTCTACGAAATGCGACTCGAAGACAAACAAGCCTTACCCGCCGATGAATTTCACCAAGTGGTCATGTCCTTGTCAGACGAGAAATACAAAATGACAGTCAGCCGTCAGTGGCAAGATGAAAAAGGCGAAGCCAAGAAAGAATGGAACTTCCGCCACGATAAAATCATGGATTTCTTCCTGGTGCAGAACTTTCTCGGCGAAAGCGATGTAGCCGAAGGACTATTAGTAGATAGAATGGGCGATCCCCGTTTTCGTGGCGTCTACTTCCTCTTAGCAACCTTACTCCCACTAGATGCCGCCAAAGAACTACGGGAAAAGTTGATTCAATATGCCGCCGACACCAAAGACAATACGGTGAGTAATACTTTTGTACAGTTGTTAAGAACGAGATAATTTAGTACCGATCGCGGGTCTTACAGTCTTGCCAACTATTATCCTTGGTGTTAATGTGACCACTGTTACTACTTTTAGTCTGAACAATGTCACTACTAACGATTACGCCCATAATACCAGACCTGATGCAGATATCTGCGTGCAATGTCCCACAAATGCGATCGCCAGAGATATCGGCGTGTTTTTTTTGCTATTTCCAATTTATTTAAAATTGATATAACTTAACTAATTATGGAATCTGGATGTGTTTTTTCTGAAAACCACTGGACAACTTTACAAGAAAAAATGATGAATTTTCAACCAAAAAATTACTTTCAAAACAACAATATCTTCGCCATTTTTTTGTAGGTTGGGTTGAGCGAAGTGAAACCCAACAAATACGTTGGGTTTCGTGCCTCAACCCAACCTACGAATCGAGTCATTTTTCGATTTGGCGAAGGTATTGAAACAACTTGCATACTTGGAAGTTCATCGCAAATCTAGAGAAAATCTCCCAAGTTTGATTTTGGAATCAATCAAAATCTAAAACCAAGTCAATATTTTTAATTAGCTAGGCGTCAAGAAATCAAAATTTGTCCTCAGACTTATAATCTCGATCGTCTTGACTTAGCGCTGAGTCCGGCAGGAAAAACTAGGATTTTATTTGCTCAATTATGCCTACCCAATTATTTATTATTTAATGAGATGGTTTCATGATAGGTTAGAAATAAAAATAGCTCATTTGAGATTTAATAAACGTGACGATCTGCACAAGGCACTTATCAAGGATTCTGAACGGTGAAAATTATCGAACAGAATTCAAGAGTCAGTCGTCAGAATTCAGTTGGGTATTTTGTACGGCTGGGGGATGAATAACCTCTTTTTAGACCCCCACCAAATCATAGATTTGGTAGTCTTCAATTAGTCGCAAATCCCAATCCCCGACCGATAGCGTAGCGTTAGCGAGTAATCGAGCGTCTTGATTCTGACTTCTGAATTCTGACTTCTGAATTCTTCTGAAAATCCTGAATAATACTTTTGGTAATTGATTTGTCAGTGTTGAGGATGATAGTATTAGGAGGCACTTGATTTTGAGTCGATTATTTTGAATAATTGACTTTTAATGTATCAAAGACAAAAATTCATTAGTCTTGCCAATGGATAGATTAACGGTGTAAAAGGGCTATGTGTCTGGGTATCTAATACTTGATACCAATAAATTCATAAGGTTACATAGGAGTGAATAACCATGAGCAACTTAACATCTCCACCAACCGAAGTTCAAAAAACGAAGAAAAAAAGTTTAGTTGCAGATAAAAAAGCTCGAACTACAGATGATATTGTGCGTATTTATCTGCAAGAGATCGGGCGTGTAGATTTGTTGACTCGTGAGCAAGAAGTGGTTTTTGCCCAAAAAGTGCAGCAGATGATGAATTTACTAGCAGCTAAAGAAGAATTGGCTGTGAAACTAAAGCATGAACCGACGCTGCAAGAATGGGCAGACCAAATGGACTTGAGTGTTGTGGAGTTGCAGCAACAACTAAATCAAGGACAGCAAGCCAAGCAGAAAATGATTCAAGCTAATCTCAGGTTAGTGGTAGCAGTGGCGAAGAAATACCAGCACCGTAACTTGGAATTTATGGATTTAATCCAAGAGGGAACTTTGGGTTTAGAACGAGGGGTAGATAAATTCGATCCCGCCCTTGGTTATAAGTTTTCTACCTATGCTTACTGGTGGATTCGTCAAGGAATCACCAGAGCGATCGCTCAACAAGGACGTACAATTAGACTACCAATTCACATCTTTGAAAAACTGAATAAAATTAAGCGGGTACAGCGAGAATTATCTCAACAATTAGGACGCGTTCCTACTACAGCTGAAATTGCCGAAGCTTTATCATTGACACCCAGCCAAATTCGTGAGTGTTTGTTTTTAGCGCGTCAGCCCTTTTCCCTAGAAGCGCGAGTCGGGGAACAGCAAGATACAGAATTACAAGACATCTTGCAAGATGACGGACTTTCTCCCGAAGACTACGCCGCTGAAGAGTCCTTGCACCAAGACTTACAAAACTTATTGTCAAAGCTATCTCCCCAGCAACGAGAAATATTAACCTTGCGTTTTGGCCTGACAGATGGACATGAACTTTCTTTAGCACAAATTGGCGATCGCATGGGCATTAGTCGAGAACGAGTGCGTCAAATAGAACAAAAAGCCCTCAGTCTTCTCAGGCGTCAAAAGGAACAAGTACGTAGTTATCTGGCTAGTTAATTATTGTTTCGGAGTCAGGAGTCAGAATTCAGAATTTAGAATTCAGAATGGTTGAAAAATTAATGTTTGTATACCCAGTGGTCTATCGCATTAATTTTTATGGACTGCAAGATCCCCGGTTTCTTCAAGAAGTTGGGGATCTATAAACCTTTATAACTAATGCAATGAACCACTAGTTGATTTTATTCAAATTATCAAACTTGCGTATCCAAACCTTCTGAATCTACTGATTCTGAATTCTTAACATCAAAAATTTTGATATGAGTAACTCACAAACAGTACAACAATTGCCAGCGCAATGGGTGACGCCAGAAAACTTTTCGCCTTATGGACAGGTAATTTCTGCCAGTGAAGATGGCAAAGCTTATGATACCGAACATGCTCAATTAAACTTGCAAAATGGAACTCCACGATTTTATATTATGCGGTTGGATAAAAGGGGGCGAAAGTTTCATAAAATCACTCGCCACGTGCAATGTACTCAATGTTTGGGTTCCTTAGAAGGAAAAGATTGGTTAATTGCAGTTTGTCCGCCAAATAATGATGTGAATGAACCAGCCTTAGAGAAAATAGCTGCCTTTCGCATTCCTGGAAATTGTTTTATTAAATTACATGCAGGAACTTGGCACGCTGGGCCATATTTTGAACATGAAACTGTAGATTTTTATAACTTAGAATTAGCTGATACAAATGTGGTAGATCATTTCACCCATGATTTTCTCAAGAGTCATCAGTTAGAGTTTGAAATGGTCTAAGAGGTTGTTTGAAAAGTGTTTCGTTGTGATTTTAGGCACGTTTAGATCCCCCCTAACCCCCCTTATAAAGGGGGGAACAAGAATCAAAGTCCCCCTTTTTAAGGGGGATTTAGGGGGATCTAGAACGTTTTGTTACTAACAATAAGACTTTTCAAACACCCTCTAAGAGACTGACGTTTTGTGTCACAATCTTAAGGTAAGTTGTAAGAGTGGAAACAGATTGTCGCCATGAGCAACTCAACCCCATTAGATGACACTAAAACTCTCCCCAAGAAAAAAGGTCGCTCACTTCCGCCAAAACTGATTATTTGGCTGGGAATGTTTGTTTGGACGACTCTTTGGCGGATAATGATGTCAAAGCTTGCTCCTACCAATAAATCAGGAGCATATATTCGTCCTAGTAGCCAGTTTCGCAACTTTATCGGCACCGAAGAGGAAAATCCTTACCAACCGGCAGCAGGACGTTATAGACTTTATGTTGGGTTGGGTTGTCCTTGGGCGCACCGGACTTTAGTAGTGCGATCGCTTAAAAAACTCGAAGCGGTAATATCAGTATGTATCGTCTCTCCTTCTCCAATTGAAGGCGGTTGGGTATTCAACGAAGAAGAACAAGGTTGTCGCACCTTAGTTGAATTTTATCAGCGAGCAGAACCGGGCTACACTGGACGCGTTACAGTTCCAATTCTGTGGGATAATCAAACAAAAACCATCGTCAACAATGAGAGTTCAGAAATTATTGTCATGCTCAACTCTCAATTTAATGAGTTCGCCAATAACCCAACATTGGATCTTTATCCAGAAGAACTTAAAGAAAAAATTGACTGGTGGAATGAGAAAATTTACCATGCAGTAAATAACGGCGTGTATCGCTGCGGCTTTGCCCAAAGCCAAGAAGCATATAATCAAGCCTGTAATGAAGTGTTCACAGTTCTTGATGAAATTGATACCGCACTGGAAAGTAATAGATATTTGTGCGGCGACCATCTTACACTTGCAGATGTGCGTTTATTTACCACATTATTTCGTTTCGATAGCGTCTATTACAGCTTATTTAAATGTAATCGCAGACGCATTCGAGACTATGAAAACCTCGGAGTTTACTTAAGAGATTTATATCAGCTTCCTGGTGTTGCTGACACTTGCGACGTAGAAACTGTGAAACGCGACTACTACGGTAACTTGTTTCCACTCAACCCTGGCGGAATTATTCCCGATGGCCCTGATATGTCCTATCTCAATCAACCACATAATCGCGATCGCATCAGCAAAATCAACGCTTTTTGACACGTGAACCAAATTAATCGAGTTGCAATTGTTGGTGGAACTCATGGTAATGAGTTCACAGGCGCTTATTTAATCCAAAAATTTTCCCAGTTTCCCGAATTGATTGCTAGACCAAGTTTTGAGACAGTTACTCTATTAGCAAATCCTCAGGCATTTGCAGCAACAAGGCGATATTTAGATAAAGATTTAAATCGCTGTTTTCTCAGACAAGATTTACAAAATCCTACTCTTAATAGTTACGAAGAATTACAAGCTAAATCAATTCAAAATAGCTTAGCATCAAATGGGGATAAACAAGCAGATTTCATCTTAGACTTGCACAGCACCACAGCTAATATGGGTCTGACAATTATTTTGGTAAACACTCATCCCTTTAATTTGAAACTGGCTGCTTATCTGAGTGAAATTAACCCTTTAGTTAAAGTTTATTACTGCAATTTTAAATCAATTGCACAAAATCCCTTTGTGAATTCTTTGTGTGAATTAGGCTTTGCCATTGAGGTTGGCCCCATTGCTCAAGGTATTTTAAAAGCAACTTTGTTCCAACAAACCGAAGAACTAATTCATGGCATTTTAGATTATCTAGAACAATTTAACCACGGTAAAATTCCACCAACTAACGAAACATTAACTGTTTATCAACACCTATCTGTCGTAGACTACCCAAAAAAACAGGATGGCACAATCTTTGGTATGATTCATCCACAGCTGCAAGACAAAGATTACCAAGCCTTGAATCTAGGAGATCCGATGTTTCTCACTTTTGATAACCAAACAATTGTTTATCAAAGCAAATCTACGGCTTGGCCTGTTTTTATTAATGAAGCAGCTTACTACGAAAAAGAAATTGCAATGGCTTTGACTGAGAAACAGCAATTCAAAATTTGATTTTTCTCCAACTGTTGTTTTCCAGTTCCATTTTTTGTAGTTTGGGTTAAGCAAAGCGAAACCCAACAAATACGTTGGGTTACAGTGCGGGAAGCATAAGATTTGCTAGGAAACCACTTTATCCACCATAAAAACTATCCACTCTCATCTCCCGCCAAATATCAGAAGGTTGCCAGCCTGAGTTACCAACAGATTGAACTAAAGGATTGTCACGCACTGGAATATAATTTGGTTCGTTATATTCCGGAGTCGTGACTGGAAAGTCCGGAGTAATTAGTGATTTTTCTTCAACCACAGATTCGGAAAAATCAATGGTTTCACCTTGAAGAATCTGTTCTTCGGCTTCTTCCATTTCCTTCATCTTCTTCAGGGTTAGCTTTTCAGATTTTTTGATGATTTTCATATATGTTAAAGACTTGGAAAAGTGGCCATAAAAAAAGAGAATCTGAACGCTGATTCTTTGAGAGGCTGATGTAGCCTTTGAACAAGGTTCAGCCAGATTTATAGAATGCTGTGATAGAGTTGAGTATTGAAAAATTGGACAGAATAATTACAATACACTAAATTTGTGGAAAATACGAGTACTCTGCTGAAGAATTTATAACAAGAAGTGTTGCGATTTGCTGTCTCTGTATCAGAGTCTCATCATCTGTAGCCTTCCTGTGACGAATTAGTTTTAGTTTCCTGTAGGTGCAGCTTTAATTGAGTTAAGCTAATGAACGATTCGCGGATTTGGGAATTCGTAGTCAGTGTGGCTTCAAACTGCACCACTCCAACGGCTTCAACCATTTGATGATTATATTCCTCTGCTTCGTCTGGCGATCGCAACGATTGTTTATTCCCAGACGGAAAAATGCTCACCTCCACACCATCTTCAAGTAAAATATGCGCTTTGACATAAAGTCCTTGGAAACCTAGAATTCCCGTAAATCTTGGGTCGGGTTTCCAAGTTCTAGATACATAACGTCCAATGACTTTGACTTTTTGACCATTGAGACGAATTAAATCACTACGTGTTTTGACTATTTCCAATTCGTTTCCAGCGGTTTCTTCATTACTTAACTGGGATACTTTGCTTTCGGCAGGATTAACCACTGTAAATATACTGCACATTATTGATATATTTATACTCAAACAAACAGCAATCCAGCGTGTCATCTTCTCCTCCATTTTTGACACAAGATTGGGTTGTAGCAAGATCCCCCAGGGTACGAAGAAACACAACAATTACAAAACTTTGAGGCGTTGGGTTTCGTTCCTCAAACGCCACTTCACTCAAGTCAAGCCACTGCGTTGGACGGGTTAAGAGGCTTGTTAGCTCTTAGCGTTCCCTTAGGGTAGCAAGTGGCGTGGGAAACCTGCCCACGTCAGTGGCTCCCCAACCTATGTAATTTTTAATTTATTACTCCCGAAAGTGGGTGCAGAATTGTTAAATGAAAGCTATGTCTGGTTTCAGTTTTCAAATATCTTTCTTGTAAAGGTTGCCACTGCTGCCAGGACTGGTAACGATTTTCAGTTAACAAACTAGCAAGGGTAGGTAGCTCAGTTTGAATTTCTGACTTGAAGATACCTCCAAGCCAGTCACCTAAAATCACACTATCTTGCATCGTACCCAAAATTTCTTGGATATTTTTGACTTCTGTAACATAAGCCGCGAAAGACTCGCCATATAACTCAGTAAATAACTCCATTTGGTAGCGTATACGTTTAGCTTCTTTTCGCAAACTATGTAGAATTTCGCCTTCGGTTGTTAGTTGTTGTTCTATCTTTTCTCGTTCCCAGTTTTTTTGGACTTTCACCTCTGATTCCACAAATTCCGTACCAATTAACCAACCCGGATGCAGTAAAAAATTACTCACTTCCGGTAACAATAAATCTGGTAGTACTTGCTCAATGGTCACAGATGCCAAAGGTTGATAACTGGGTTTTTCTAACCACTTTTGAGATGCCTCTTTTAGAGACTTGTAAGGATCATCCTTTAATGTTTTCTGCACACTTGAGACGACATCTTCGCGTTGTTTAGCCAAAGCGGCAAAAGCTGTTTGCAGAGATTCCTGTTCTTTGCGGGGTAAATTTGGTTTATAATTGTTTTCTAAACTTTCTTTGAGTACGTCTAAATCTCTTAGACTACCAAGACGACGAGCTATTTTTCCGATATTTTTATCGCTGATTGGTTTGGGCAAATCTACCGCTATGCCAAACCTAGTTACAGCCGTGCGTAGGCGACGCATTCCGACTCGCATTTGATGAAGTGCTTCTGGATCTTCATCTTTTTTAACTGATTTTTCCCACTTCAAGGTTTTCTTAAAGTGTTTTTGAATCGCTTGGTAGGCGTAGTCTCCTAGAGTTTTTACTGTGGGATGTGTGGCTAATTTCATAATCGATATTAATTGAGATACCTAATCAGGTTATTGCATAATAACATTAGTTAAAAAGTTGCATGTAAGTTAAGTCGGCGGAAATAAACTAAGTTATGTTAAGAAACCTAAACAGGCTTAAACCCTTACCAATAATCGACCACACATGACAGCCCCGTTAGTTAGATCTAATCAACACCAACTTACTTGATTTTGATATTAAATCAAACTTATAAAGTATTATTATATGTATAAAATGTTAGTTTTTTATCTAAAAAATCTCATATCTATCAAAGGTCTGAGCAGTAAATTATCCTTGTTATTTCATGTCAATGATAGTTTTTATAGTTTTTTTAGGAAAAATCATACATTATAATAACATGAATAATATTTTTGTAACCATATAGATGATTCAAAATGTCAAACTCACATTTGCTTAATCAAGTTTTATTGACTTTCGTAGATAATTTTAAAGAACACAGAGAAGACTTATCAGCGGTGCTACTAACAGACCATAAGTATTTGTGGTTGGGGTCAGATGAAACCTCAACTATTGAACGTCTGTCTTTAGTTGATGCTGATAAATTTACAGAACACCAACAATTTCGGGTAGCAGAATTTATCAGCTTACCTGCACCAGAAGACCAAGAAATTGATATAGAAGGACTTGCTTACAACGATTATTACTTATGGTTTGTTGGTTCTCACAGTTACAAACGTAAAAAACCTAAACCCGACAATAGCGATACAAAAAATCTCAAGAGGCTAGCAAAAGTTGAATCAGAACCCAACCGTTACCTTTTAGGAAGGATTCCTTTAATAGAGGGGAAGTTATTCTCATCTTGCCCACATCCTCAAAAGCCAAATGTGCAGTTAAATGCGGCTAAATTAGAGGTAACAAATCAGGGAAATTTGCTGATGACAGCTTTAGCAGAAGACTCGCATTTAGGCTTATTTATTAAAGCAGCAATTCCAGGAAAAGATAATGGCTTTGATATTGAAGGCATAGGCATTTATGAAAATCGGATTTTTATGGGTTTGCGCGGGCCTGTATTGCGGGGTTGGGCTGTGGTGCTAGAGATAGAGTTAGAAGATTCTAGCCCTGGACTGATGAAATTGAAGCAAATTGGTGAAATAGGAGAGGTATATAAAAAGCATTTTATCTGGTTAAATGGTTTGGGAATTCGAGATTTGTATATAGATGGCAAAGACTTGTTAATTTTAGCAGGGCCAACAATGGATTTAGATGGACCAGTGCAACTTTATCGCTGGAAAAACGGTGTAAATTTGCGAGAAAATGCCTTTATTAATCCAGATTTTGTACAAGATATTCCCTATGGAAATCGGGAAGATCATGCTGAAGGAATTACACTTTTTACAGATGTCACTGGCGTACCTTCCCTGTTAGTAGTTTATGACTCTCCAGCAAAAACTAGGCTGGTGCTTGATAGTGGTGTAATCGCAGATGTGTTTGGGCTGGGATAATATCAATATTTGGATTTTGGATTGTTAAAGATTGGTAGAGATTGCTTGCACAGGACAGCTGGGGATACACTGTTCGCAGACAATACAACGCGATCGCGTGAATGTTAACTTATATGTCTCTGGATTCAAGCTGAGGGCTTCCGTAGGACAAACCCCAGTACATAAGCCACAGTGGACACAGACATCCTCATCGATGGCAATTTCGCCTAAAGTATGAGAAACATTAACATGGCGCGATCGCATCCACTCAATCGCTGCATCCAATTGGTCGATATCTCCTGATAATTCTAATACCAATTTGCCAATTTGATTTGGGGCAACTTGGGCGCGGATAATATTGGCGGCGACGTTGAACTCTTTAGCCAGGACATAAGTGACTGGCATTTGTACAGCGCGTTTGGGGAAGGTGAGAGTTACTCGTTTTTTCACAGGTTTAGCAGAGGCTTTTTTCTGTTGTAGCGTACTTAGAGTTTTATGGCGTCCCTACCTGTGTACTTCGCCAAATTGCAATGTGCTGTAAATAAACCAGAGGTGCGTACACTTACTTGTACGCACCCACTTCATCAGCTTTTTCCTAAAATGGTATTAAATTAGAAATAATCCAAAGGTGACTATAAAGTTAACCTTGGCGAAAAGTTTGTTGTAAGCATTGTATTTGCTGCTAAGTAAGCAGCCACAAAAGATATAAGTGAAAATAAATCAATATTGATATTTTTTGCCGTTTAGAAAAAGGCGTAGAGAAAACCCATTGCTTCTAGGAATGGGATGAAAGACGCCCCGATGCCGTTAACTATTAATAACTAACTGTTAACCGTCAAAAGTCAACCCGAAATTTATCCCGTTTTACGGGTGAGATGAGTTTAATTGTTCTATCTATTGCTGCCTGGAAAACTTTTAAAATGAAAATTTTAGTTGTAGAGGATGATGAGTTCAATGCTTATGCACTCACTTCCGTTTTGACTAACCAAAACTACGCCGTTGAAGTTGCCAAGGATGGTGATGTTGCTTGGGATTTCATCCAAAGTTGTGATTTTGATTTAATACTCCTGGATGTCATGTTGCCCAAGTTGGATGGCATTAGTCTTTGTCGGCAGATCCGGTCTCATGGTCTGCAAGTGCCAATATTATTATTGACAGGGCGTGATAGTAGTCATGAAAAAGCGATCGGGTTAGATGCTGGTGCAGATGACTATGTAGTTAAACCCTTTGACCAAGAGGAGTTAGTTGCTCGCGTCAGGGCACTGTTACGTCGTGGAAGTGTTACCTTGCAGCCTGTCCTAGAGCGTGGTAACTTGCGCCTAGACCCTAGCAGCTGTGAAGTTAACTATGCTGGAAATCTGCTGCCACTCACTCCAAAAGAGTACGCTCTATTGGAACTATTCTTGCGAAATAGTCAGCGGGTGTTTAGCTGTGGCATGATTTTAGAACATCTTTGGTCTTATGAAGATACTCCACAAGAAGAAGCTGTTCGCACCCATATCAAAGGGTTACGACACAAACTCAAAGCTGTAGGAGCGCCCAGTGATTTCATTGAAACAGTTTATGGTATCGGTTATCGATTGAAACCACTGGAAGAGGGAGTGGGGAGTAGGGAGCAGAGGAGCAGGGGAGCAGAGGGAGATGGGGAGATGGGGAGTGTGGGGAGTGTGGGGAGTGTGGGGAGCGTGGGGAGTGTGGGGGGAAAGATTTCTTCCCCATCCTCCCACACCGGACACACCTCCCACACTTCCAATGCCCCATGCCCAATGCCCAATGCCCCATGCCCCATGCCCACTCCCCAATCCCCAATCCCCAATCCCCAATCACAGCAGCAAACACTAATGGCGGTTGGCGAAATTTGGCAACGATATCAAGGGCGGGTAGACGAGCAGGTGAGGGTGCTGGAGCAAGCGATCGCAGCTTTAAAGCAAAATACTCTAAATCCTGAATTTCCAAGCCTTGCAGCCAAAGAAGCCCATACCTTAGCAGGATCTTTAGGTACTTTTGGCTTGACTCTTGGTTCAAAATGGGCACGCAATATCGAGTTGTTATTTACTTCTAGTCAAACTTTAACTAAATCTCAAATCACCAACCTCGAAACTTGGGTAAAGTTATTGCGTCGGGAAATTGAGGAAAAGAACGCAGCGGTAATGTCTGCACCGCCGACTACACAGGTATTACAAACGGCGACGCCCACGCAAGAAAATCCCTCCAAGGCAGAAACTAAAATATTGGTTGTGGACGACGATTCCCAAATTCAGGCATTATTGCAAACCTTACTTAATCCTTGGGGACTTCAAGCGATCGCTCTTGAAGATCCGCGTCAGTTTTGGGAAACCTTGGAAGCGGTTGCACCAGAGCTACTGATTTTAGATCTAGAACTACCATTTACCAATGGTATTGAACTTTGCCAACTAGTACGCAACGATCCACACTGGAGTGAGTTACCCATCCTCTTCCTCACAGTACATAACGATGCCGAAATCGTAAATCAAGTGTTTAGCGTTGGTGCTGATGACTTTGTTAGCAAGCCCATTATCGGCCCAGAACTAGTAACCCGAATTGTCAATCGTTTAGAACGGGTAAAATTACTGCAACGTGTAGCCCAAAGTAGCAGAGGAGCAGGGGAAGAATTCCTAACTCAACACTCAACACTCAACAATCTCCAAGCGATCAACGAACTAGAATTGAGAGTCGCCGAGCGCACTGCTGAGTTAATTACCGTGAATCGACAATTGCAGTCACAACTTGATGAACGCCAGCAGACACAGGAAGAATTACGCTTTTCTCAAGCCCGATTTGCACGGATTTTAGATATTGCTGATGATGCAATTATTTCTATTAACGGCTTCCAATGCATCACATTATTTAATCAAGGAGCAGAGAAAATTTTCGGCTACTCTGCCCAAGAAGTAATTGGACAAAAACTTAACTTACTCTTGCCGCAGCGCTTTTACGACGTGCATCATCAGCATGTAGCTGACTTTGGCAAATCGCCTAATCTTGCCCGCCGCATGGGAGAACGGCGGGAAATATATGGTCGCCGCAAGGATGGCACTGAATTTCCCGCAGAGGCTTCCATCTCCAAAATTGACATGAATCAAGAAATATTTTATACGGTTATATTGCGTGATATAACTGAACGTAAGCAAATTGAACGCATGAAAGATGAGTTTATCTCTGTTGTCAGCCATGAACTCCGCACGCCTTTAACTTCAATTCACGGTTCTCTAGGAATGCTAGCCAGTGGCTTGCTACCAACGGACTCAGAACAAGGAAAACGCCTGCTACAAATTGCTACCGATAGTACTGAACGTTTAGTACGTTTAATCAACGACATCCTAGACATTGAGCGCATCGAGTCGGGTAAGGCGAAAATGGAGCCAGAAATCTGCAATATCGTTGATTTAATTGCTCAAGCAGTAAATGTCATGCAGCCTCTGGCTGATAAAGCAGAAGTGAAGCTAGTGATTTCGGATGTCTTTGGTCAAGTATGGGCAGATTGCGATCGCATTGTTCAAACTTTGACTAACCTTTTGAGTAACGCCATTAAATTTTCGTCTCCAGGGTCTACAGTTTGGTTGGGAGTACAACATCAAGGAGATGAAGTCTTATTAACAGTCAAAGACAATGGACGCGGTATTCCAGCTGATAAACTTGAGACTATCTTTGAGCGCTTTCAACAAGTTGATTCTTCTGATTCACGCAATCATGATGGTACCGGTTTGGGTTTAGCAATTTGTAAAAGCATTATGCAACAGCATGGTGGACGCATCTGGGCTGAAAGTGTGTTAGGTGAAGGTAGCACCTTTTACGTTACTCTCCCTTTGATCCAGACTTGCCAAAAAACTGATTTACCAGACTCTTCTAAAATTTCTGTCACTTGTCACGACTATAAACCAATCACAAGCAAGCAATTGAATGTAGATTTTGTTAACTGGGTAAATAAACCATTTTCAGAGAACCATCTGTTAAAGTCACTCAAACAGGTGTTAGCTAAATCTTCAAAGCGAGTTCGTGTTTTAATTGTTGAAGACGATACCAATTTAGCTCAACTGCTGATTACTTTGTTTGAAAGGCATAAAATTGAAACCTTCCTAGCCAAAACTGGACGCGAAGCAATCCGCCTGAGTCAAGAAGTGAATCCTGACTTAATGATTCTCGATTTGATTTTGCCAGAGAGTGATGGGTTTGCCGTGGTGGATTGGTTACAGCAGCACAATCATCTTTGTAATACTCCTGTATTAGTCTACTCAGCTAGGGATTTGGATGAGTCAGAACACAATCGACTGAAGTTAGGACATACAGAATTTTTGACCAAAGGACGTGTGACTAGCCAGGAATTTGAACAACGGGTGATGGAATTACTTCAACGAATTACTCACAACCAGCAAGAGGATAGCAATGATGACAACAAAGCGAATTCTAGTGGTTGATAACGAGCAATATATTCAAGAAGTTGCCAAGATTTGCTTGGAAACAGTCGCAGGTTGGAAAGTAGAGACAGCGGGTTCTGGTGAAGAAGGCATAATTAAAGCCGAAACTTACCACCCAGATGCGATTTTACTGGATGTGATGATGCCAGATATGGATGGCATTGCCACCTTTGAAAAGTTACAAGCAAATCCAGTAACCAAAGCAATTCCGGTAATTTTATTAACTGCCAAAATCCAGGCATCCGATCGCCGTCGCTATGCCCAGATAGGAACGATTGGGGCGATCGCTAAACCCTTCAATCCCTTAGAATTAGCTCAACAAGTAGCAATAGCTCTGGGTTGGAACTTAGAGAAGTGATACCAATTCGTAATTCGCAATGAGTTGCCCTCTCCTGCACTAAATCCTTGTTTTTAGATATTTGAAAATCTATTCATCATCTTCTGAATCTTCAAAAAGGTTTTGGATATCTCTTGCTCCATGCAGAACACGAATGACTTCAATCCCTTGGTTGATGGGACGGTAGAAAATTAGATAATTCCCTACTGGAAAACTCCGCAGATTTGACGCTAAGGAATCACGCTTTCTTCCCATACGTGGGTTTGATGCCAGCATATGGAGTTGGCTGTCAATTTTTTGTAGAAGCCGATCTGCTTTTTCAAAGCTGTCATTCGCAATAAAATTCCAAATATCCAATAAATCAGCTTGCGCTAACGGTTTTTTGAGAATTGTCGCCATTATGCAGATTCTCTCTGATGCCGCTGTTGTTTAGCCAATTCGATAATTTCATCCATGTTGAGAGGTGTAGATTCTCCGCTATCAATCCCCTGCTGTATCTGCCGACGCAACTCCGTAAGGCGTATTGCTTTAAGAGCATCCTGTTCCTTAAGAAGCCGCAGACCTTCACGAATAACTTCAGAAGCCGAAGTATACATACCGCTTTCAACTTTGGATTGCACCCACTTTTCCAGTTCAGGGGTCAAAGAAACGTTCATTTGCCACCTCTCCATAGACTCATAGCAATAATCCTACCTTTAATAACAAAAAATATCTAAGTTTGTTATTCCTAAAAACTCTGTCATTCAAGGGTTTTAGCGTCTAATCCACATAATGCCTAAATTATCAGATATATCAAACTGTACCTACATACGGCGTTTTTCAGGCAAATCAATTCATAAAACCTCGCGGGATGCGGGAAACGAGCGAGTCTTTAGACCTGAGAATGTCAACCCTATAAGCAATGCTCAATTTTAGATTTATCTCGCGTCCCTGAATCCAAAATCTAAAATCTAAAATTCCCCAACAAAGACTGATTGGGTGTTAACTGAGTTGCAAAACGACTGTAAACAATTTGGGTGGGATACCAAGAAGAAAACCAATAAGAATCTTGAATAATTTCGTAAGAACTACCTGCATTTGGCAACTCAAACTGAACCAAACCTAAGTTATTCAATCCAACTACTTCTCGCCCTTCTTGAAACCAGCGAGATTTCCAAAACATTAG
This sequence comes from Nostoc sp. CreGUA01, assembly GCA_034531095.2. Classification (GTDB taxonomy): domain Bacteria; phylum Cyanobacteriota; class Cyanobacteriia; order Cyanobacteriales; family Nostocaceae; genus Nostoc. Next base: position 17,937 of record JAVRBV020000089.1, read on the forward strand.
GGGTTGTAAACATCTTATTTTGGTATTTTTCGCTCGTTTCCAAGGAGCTATAAATGATGAAATATCAGCTGTGCGGTTAGAAGTCTGAGCGCTTTGTCTAATTATCCATTCCAACACACAATACCAGTCAGGGTCAGTTAATTGCTGTTGTTGGCGTAGCTGATTGGGGTAGCGTTTGGCAGTAAAGGTATCGTGGTGTAATTTTTTGTCAGAAATTTCTACCATATTAGCTGGATTCATCCATCCAATCCAATATCGCAATTTTTCTGCTAATAACCAATCTTTCATGCGTGTATGAATCAGCCGCGTTAGTGGTTCTTCATTTTTGATGGCACTAGAAGTTAGCTGTACTAAAACAGATTGCACTTGAGAATGGGTGCGTGCATAAGATAGGCGAGCTGCAAAACTGTAGTGAATATCACCAGACAAAATAATCACTTTTTGGCGTTGCTTAAACAAGGTATTTAAGAATTTCGCCAATGCTTCAACATTGATGTTCCAAGCATCACCAACATCTGTGGAAAAAACTTTTTCTTGTTTTAAATTCCAATGGTGAATCCAATCAATTACTTGTGAACCAAATACATTCGTCGGTGCAATTACAAATGTTGCTTGAATCTGAGTTTCTTGGGCTATTTTTTGTAAAGGTAAAACTAGTTGTTGCTCGAAAGCTTTTGGAGATAGCAGCATCGGGGGAGCGATCGCTTTTTGATCCGCTGGGTAACCCCGCCAAGTACGTGTATCTAAAACAATCACTTCATGACAATCACTCTGGACTATGTAGTTCCAAGTAAGTGCTTCAGGATGTCGAGCTAAAATGAACACTGAACCGTCTCGGACTAAAACAGGTAAATCTGTGCGGGGATCGTTGGGCGGCATACCAACATAACGAGCGATCGCTTCATCAGCTTTTGTATCTTTTCCTTGCTCAGCAGACCAAGCTTCTGCCGCAGCCAGCAGTTTTTCCCCTGGTTGACCTGCTGCAAATTGTTCTGGTGTATTGCCCCAAGCTTGAAACACCGTGTAAGCTAACAGCGCATTTTGCACTATTCGCCGCCCCAAAGGACGCCCCAGGACTCGCAAACACCAAGCTTGGTTCAAATTCCAGTCATCACTAACATCATGGTCATCAAAGATGGTGTACGTGGGAATATTGGCCAGGGCACGGCGCACTTTCCCCAGTGTATAAATGAACTGTCGTAAATCTTTGATTGCCCGGTTCCAATTTTTGATCCCTCGGCGATCGCTTGTTACTTGGCGTCCTTTGGGAAATACTACCGGCCAACACACTGGTGACCAACTTAATAAGTAAGTAGCATAATATTCACCCAGACTCAGCAGATGGCTGGCAACTTTCTCAGATTTATTATGTAATCCTGCGGTCAACCCGGCTTCATTTGTTGCAACTTCAGCCCGTTGTCCAGGGGGCAATTCCTTGGGAGTGCAGTACATTCCACCCACAGGCAGTTGTTCTTCCCAACCCAGCAGAGCATCTCCAAGAGTAGTAGCAACCCACAGTGACGGGTCTGCTACATCGTCACCGTAAATTTGATCCCCAGTCATGAATAGCTGGTGAGGACGGCGCTGGGCTTGATTTGCAGATGCTTCAATTAAGCAATCGAGAATTGGTAAGGCATCCAACCCAGAACCATGAGGTTTACGACAGGAAGCATGGACAATTTGCAAATCTTCGAGACGGTTGGGCGGTAGGCTAAAAGTTGGTTTTTGATGCTCAAAGTAGCTGATGCTAACAGTAGGATGGGAGTTTGAACATAATGCTTGTTGTAGAGTTTGGGGAGTCTGGTTAGCGACAGTCAGCTGCAAGTCATATGCATAAATCTGATTGCTACTTAGGCGATTTCCAACTGTGGACCGAGCCGTAACAGCAACAACATGAAGATACTTGCCCAACGCAAAAGTAGAGTGTTCCCCTTGCAATAAGCAATTTCCCAGCACTTCACCATCATTTGTTGTGTCATAAACCTTGATTTCTACCTGACAAGGCTGTTTAAGCGCCACCCATACCGTTACTGATTCAGGTTCAGTATTTTTGAGAATTGGCCCTGCCAAAATTAGCGGTAGTCTTTGGAAAAACTCATCTCCAACTTGGTACTTCATCGCAAACAGATAGTATGGGGCATCGGGCATGGGGCATCGGGCATGGGGCAAACAGCAAGTGTGGGAGGTGTGGGAGGTGTGGGAGGATGGAGAACAAATATTTTCCCCCCTCTCTCCCCACACTCCCCACACTCCCTCATCTCCCTCATCTCCCCAGTCCCCAGTCCCCCAGTAACTCCTTCTAATTCCGAGCAATACCTTCTTGACGTGCGGCGCGTTGCACGGCAGCAGCTACGGCAGTGACGACGCGTTCATCAAAGACAGAAGGAATAATGTGTTCCCGATTTAAGTCTGAAGGATTGACCAAAGAAGCGATCGCAGTTGCAGCTTCTAGGTACATTGTGGTGGTAATTGCCTGTGCCCGACAATCTAAAGCACCACGGAATACTCCAGGAAAAGCTAAAACGTTATTGATTTGGTTTGGATAATCACTCCGACCTGTGGCGATGACTGCGACGTGTTTATGAATTAATTCTGGCTGAATTTCGGGAATGGGATTGGCCATTGCAAACACAATTGGGTCTTTCGCCATCGATTGCACCATTTCTGGTGTCAAAACTCCTGGTACACTGACTCCAATAAATACATCTGCTCCTTGCATGGCACCTGCTAAAGTGCCTTGAGCTTTCACCGCAAATTCGAGTTTTTCTTCTGTGAGGTCTGTACGGCTGGTAGAGATAATTCCTTTAGAGTCGCACATCCAGATTTTTTCTGCCCCAGCTTTCTTGAGTAAGCGGGCGATCGCCACTCCTGCTGCCCCTGCACCGTTAATCACGATGCGGATTTCACTGATGGCTTTGTGTACCAATTTCAAGGCATTAAACAAGGCTGCCAAGGTGACAATTGCGGTACCGTGTTGGTCGTCATGAAAAACCGGGATATCTAATTCTTGCCGCAATCTTGCTTCAATTTCAAAACAACGTGGCGCAGCAATATCTTCTAAATTCACACCCCCAAATACCGGAGCCAGATTCTTAACTGTCTGGATAATCTCGTCTGTATTTTGGGTAGCAAGGCAGATGGGAAAAGCATCCAACCCGGCAAATTCCTTGAATAGCATGGCTTTGCCTTCCATCACTGGTAGTGCTGCCGCCGGGCCGAGATTTCCCAAACCTAACACTGCACTACCATCTGTAACAATAGCAACAGTATTTTGTTTAATGGTTAATTTGTAAACTTCCTCCGGATCTTGGGCGATCGCAGTACAAATTCTGCCGACTCCTGGGGTGTAGGCCATTGCTAAATCTGACACACTTTTTAAGGGAATTCGGCTAGCAATGCTAATTTTGCCACCACGATGCAAATTGAAGGTGCGATCGTAGACGCTGAGTAACTTAATATCAGGCAGTACTTTGACTGCTTGCACAATCGTCTCAGCATGTTCGGTACTAGCAGCATCAACGGTAATATCGCGGGTAGACTCTTTGCGGGTTTGCTCGATTAAATCAATTTGACCGAGATTTCCGCCAGTAGTGGCGATCGCTTGGGTTACCGACGCCAACATCCCCACACGATTGGGAATCTGCAAGCGTAGTGTCAAACTAAAACTAGAATTAGGAGTTAGGTCTGCCATGTTGATTTGGGATTTTAAGTTTTAGATCTTATATTGAATTGCTTGGTAAAAATCTAGACAAAACCTAAAAATATAATGTTTTCCTCAAGTCAATCTCAAATCCGCAAGCTACGTTCACGCAGCTTAACGCACCTTTGCCAAATAGTAAAACTCTACACAAGATATTTTGAGCTTGCCACAATCAAGTGAGAAGTCTTTTGCAGCAGCCACCACAAATAAAAGCTTTTCCTTTGTATAACGACTGGTGTCCAGATTTCCTGACTTAAGCACCCTCACTTTCCGATTCTTCAGAATGGGATAGACATAATTTGATTGACCCATTCATCAGTAGTAGAAGCTTCCCAAACGAGGATAAGTTCTTCAATAGCATCATTGATTGCTAAATTTTGAGAAATAATTAAGACTCCTGAACTCGTTTGCGAGCTGATAAAGTCACCAAACTCAACAGGCATTGTTCTCCTATCATGAGTTACAAGAACTCTACCATCCTGTGCTGCGATCGCCAATACCTCCGAATCTTTCTTACCTTCGAGCAGTGCTGCATAGGCTAATTGAAAATCAATGTTTGGTTCCCTACGTATCGTGCCAGCGACAATCGCTTGTTTGAGATCTGCATCTGCTTGAAATCTAACTTTTGTCATGCTTGACTATGCTTGTTTAGTTTAGCAGCTTTTAATTTTTGATACAGAAGCGGATTGTTCTGTCGAAAAGATTCTTGCAATTTCTCAAATTCTTGCTCACCCGCTTTTAAATAACCATCAATTAGCTCTCGGTTGGCAAGATAAAAGGTAATAGCACCATAAACCTGTTCTAGTGAGAGTAATGGAAAGTTTTGAGCAATACTTTCTGGAGATTCTCCATTTAAGAAGGCATATACGACTGAATCGAGAGAAATACGTGTACCTTCGATCCAATAGCCTTCACCTCGTTCTTCGATATATTGCTTTGTGATGTTCGGTGCTATTGCCATAAAACTAATGATTAATCTTTATTTAAATGTTAAGCGATCGCCCAACTTTGATTAGGCTATCCATATCCAATAAACCTGCGTTTTTTATAAATTATGATTCTGTTGAAAATATTTGATAAATTGAAAGTAGTCTATTGAGATAATTTTACAAAAATTAACACTTATTCATTCCAAATTGTGTAATGTAGCAATGACCTACACAATTTTCTTTTGACTTTCCGATAGTAGTTACTATATCAAATATAGGAATCCGGTTTGATTTTTGAAACGATTTACGTAGTCAGGGAACAGGGAACAGGGAATAGGGAACAGGAAAGAAGGCTTTCTAAGGTGTACTGAGTTTTTTCAGAAATCAAATATGAATCCTATATTACCTATCCATTAGTAGCACTTATTGTACCCAGATTTTAAATTTTACCAGCCATAATTTTATTAATGAGTTATTTTTTAGGAAAAACCTACCTCAGTTTAATTTAATAGCAAATTCTATACCCCGTAAGTACTAAGCTGTGAGTAAATAATATTTCTCAAGTGGGAGGCCAATTAAAGGAATTGCCAAACAAATTGATACAAACACAGTCGAAATTACAAAAATTTACTTCTACCTCATACCAAGCCGTGACATGACTTCACAATCTTCTCGCTCTGACAAAATTCTGGTTGTCGATGACTCTCCTGATAATGTGTTTCTGATCAAAACTATTTTGGAGGAAGAAGGTTACACCATTAGCACCGCAGAAAATGGTATTTCAGCATTGGCACAATTGCAAGCATCTCCTTGTGACTTAGTTCTCCTGGATTTAATGATGCCAGGTATGGATGGATACGAAGTTACTAAGCATATTCGTAGAGATATGAAGTTGTCACAATATATTCCCATACTGCTAATCACCGCCCACGATGCGCCCAACGTTGCTCACGGATTAGACTTAGGTGCTGATGATTTTATCCGCAAACCAGTAACAGTAGATGAATTATTAGCAAGAGTGCGATCGCTTTTGCGTTTGAAGCACAGTATGGATGAACGCGATGAAATCGCCCGCCAGCGAGAAGATTTTGTCTCCCGCCTCACCCACGACTTACGCACTCCCTTAGTAGCCGCAGATCGCATGTTAATGCTATTTCAACAAGGCGCTTTAGGAGAATTATCACCACAAATGCAGGAAGTAATTGCCATTATGGCTCGAAGCAATATCAACCTGCTTTCTATGGTCAATACTTTATTAGAAGTTTACCGCTTTGAAGCAGGTCGCAAAACTTTGGCATTGCAGCCTGTTAATTTAGCACAGTTACTAGAGGAAGTAGCTGGAGAATTGACACCCCTAGCTCAAGACAAAACACTGTCGCTCAATTTGGAGTTAAATGAAGAATTAAAGACAAACACAATAATCGGCGATCGCTTAGAATTACATCGTCTATTTACTAATCTTATTGGCAATGCAATCAAATTTACTGACTCTGGTGCAGTGACTATTAGTCTTACTTCTCAAACCCAGTTTGACAAAAATAGCGAATATCAATTCTCTGGAAAATTTCATTTTGCCGACTACATTAGAATTGCAATAGCGGATACTGGTCTAGGTATTCCGCCTGAAGAACAAACCACCATATTTGAACGATTTCGCCAAGGCAGTCACAAAAGTTCTGGTAGTGGCTTAGGACTGTACCTTGCACGCCGAATTGTTGAGGCACATCAAGGCGTTATTTTGCTGAATTCTGAGTTAGGTAAAGGTAGTACATTTATTGTACTTTTACCCAAAAAAACATGAATCCATTCAAAATTCAATACAGCTACGCCACTTGGGTATGGGGTTTCTACCTACCTTGAAAAACAAGGATTTTTTTGCCCATGAGGGGCGAGGTTTTGAACCTAGCTTTTTCTCATAAAAATTTTAGCAATTATCAATGTATCATACCAGTCCTAAATGATTTATGAAAATTATATATCTCTTTTTTCTTCTCTTTGCTTCCTTCTCTAACGATACGCTGCGCGTTGGCGGAAGCCTCTCGTAGAGAAGGCGGTTCGTTTTCTTATCTATATTTTTCACAACTCATTTAAGATCGCTATAGTATTTGAAATTGTTTCTAATACAAGTTTTCTGTAGGACATCTGTACAGCATTACCACAAATATACTGAAGAAACGATAGGATGAAATAAGTAGTTGTTTATGGCAAGAAAAAATGATTACCACAGAATTATCTAATATTCATGAGATTATCCAACATCAGCGAGAGTTTTTTCAAACTGGCAAAACTAAAGATGTCAATTTTCGCATTGAGCAACTGCAAACACTCAAGAGAGCAATTATTGAACACGAACAAGAAATAATTGAGGGATTACAAGCAGATTTACATAAACCAGTAGTAGAGACTTATCTAACAGAAATCGGGGTGATTAAGGAAATTGATTATGCCATAAAACATCTCAAAACTTGGGCGAAACCAAAAAAAGCACCCGTTTCCTTAGATTTTTTTTCATATTCAGCCCGTATTTATCCAGAACCACTAGGAGTTGTCTTAATTATCAGTCCTTGGAATTATCCATTTCAGTTAGCGATTTCACCCTTAGTAGGTGCGATCGCCGCAGGAAATTGTGCAATTATTAAACCATCAGAAATTGCTTCCCATACTTCCAGTATTGTCGCTAAGATTATTACCAAATATTTCCAACTAGCTTATATAACAGTAGTCGAAGGAGGCATAGAAGCCAGCCAAAAACTACTAGCAGAAAAATTTGATCATATCTTTTTTACTGGTGGTACAGCCGTCGGCAAAATTGTCATGGCAGCAGCGGCAAAACATCTCACACCAGTTACTTTAGAATTGGGTGGCAAAAGTCCTTGTATAGTTGATAGTGACATTAATCTTGAACACACTGCCAGACGAATTACTTGGGGCAAATTTATTAACGCTGGACAAACTTGTATCGCCCCTGACTATCTTTTAGTCGATAAAAAAATCAAAAAAAATTTAATAGATGGATTGGGAAAATGCCTAAAAGAATTTTATGGCGAGAATCCGGCAACCAGTCCTGATTATGCCAGGATTATTAGTCAAAAACACTTTGACAGATTGGTTAAGTTTCTTGGAGATGGTGAAGTTATCATTGGTGGAGAAACTAAATCTTCAGAGCGTTATATTGCTCCAACAATAATTGATCGTGTTTCCTTAGAAGATTCTGTAATGCAGGAAGAAATTTTTGGGCCTATTTTGCCCATAATTGAATACAGTGATATTGCAGAAGCGATCGCCTTAATTAACTCTAGACCCAAACCCTTGGCATTATACTTATTTTCTCAAAACAAAAACCTGCAAAACTCGCTTTTGCAGGAAACTTCATCAGGTGGAGTTTGTATCAACGATACAATCATGCATGTTGGAGTAACATCTTTACCATTTGGCGGCGTAGGAGATAGCGGTATTGGCAATTATCACGGCAAAGCTAGTTTTGACACCTTTTCTCATCACAAAAGCGTATTGCAAAACTCTTTTTGGCTGGATTTAAAATGGCGATATGCTCCCTATCAGAACAAATTGCCCCTAATTAAGAAACTTTTGGGTTAATAGTTAAAAGTTAGGAGTTAGGAGTGAGGAGTTAAAACTGAGGAATTATGAGTTATGAATAATAAGTTATGACTTTAATAAAGTTGTTAATTAAAAATTTCTAACTCCTAACTCCTAACTCCTAACTCCTAACTCCTAACTCCTAACTCCTAACTCCTAACTATTAAAACCCAAAAGCGCTGCTATAACGTTCCTCATTCCAAGGCTCACCACGGCGGTGATAGCCATTGCGTTCCCAAAAACCAAGTTCTTCACTAGCTAAAAACTCTAAACCATTAATCCACTTAGCACTTTTCCAAGCATAGAGGTGAGGAACAACTAGCCGCATAGGACCGCCGTGTTCAGCGGGGAGATCTTCACCAAAAACTTTAAAGGCAAAGAAGTTTTCTTCCCGCATAAAGTCTTCCATAGAAATATTAGTAGTGTAGCCGCCATAGCAGTGTTCCATAATGTAGGCTACTTTAGGGTCTACCTCAATTAGACCCATAAAATCTGTTACTTTAATACCAGTCCATTTGACATCGAGTTTAGACCAGCGCGTTACACAGTGGAAATCCGCTGTGAACTCATGCTGAGGTAGCGCCATAAAGTCTGACCAATTAAAAGTAGCCGATTTTGCTAAACCCCAAACCCGAAATTCCCATTCTTCAGTACTAACTTGGGGAGTTGCGCCGTAAGTTAATACAGGGAAACCTTTGGCTAAATGTTGACCTGGAGGAACACGTTCGTCGTCTTCTTTTCCTGGCTTCTGGAAGAATTTTCCTAACATAAATATGGGAGAAAAATTAAGTTTTCTCAAAATGTTTGCAAACTTTTGTGCTGAGTTGCTAACAGCAGCGTATATTTTACCCTTAAATTATGATTAGGGTAAAACACATTTAAATTCCATAGTTACTTGATCTGATTGTCCTTTGTTATTTGTCATTTGTTCTCTATTACAAAGTTTTGTACCTTAGATTATGGCAAAGCTAGAGGTTCAATAGACAGGCAGAAGAGCTGCTCTACACCCCAAGTCTGAGCTTTTTACTTTGCGCTTTGTCATTTGCAAATGACCAATGACTAATGACGGTCTTAAGCAGAGAATGTGTAACTTGGAAGCACATTAGCTTACCTAATCATTACTCATAAATGATCGGTAATGGGTAATGGATGTTCCCAGTTACTCACTACCAATTTTTGCGGATCTAATAAGCTTGTCTAGAGTATCTATAATTCATTATCCAATCAGGAAAGCTAAGAAAAAGCATTTATTCATTAGCGATAAATTTGAGTGGTGACTTTTGCCAATCAAATCTATCGATGCCGTTCATGCTTTTCCTGACTGGAAAATTATGATTCTTCTTCCTCGTCTTCACCACTTGGATAGACAAATGTAGAACGTCCGGTCAAAATAGACTTGCCCAGAGACAGAGCTTTCTGAGCTTCGAGAACCGCTTTGTGCCTCCAAGTGGCTCGGCGCTTATCTCGTTTTGATTTGGAAGTTTTCTTCTTAGGAACAGCCATGTCAGCAGATATCGTGATTTTTGACAACCTTTTTATTTTAGGCCATTCACTGACGCCAAGGACGCCAATTTAGCCAAGAATTAAGTAAAGGCATTGGGTATGGGGCATTGGGCATTGGGCATTGGGCATTGGGCATTGGGCATGGGGCATTGGGCATTGGGCAAACAGGAAGTGTGGGAGG
>JAVRBV020000090.1:0-3118 GCA_034531095.2 Nostoc sp. CreGUA01
CTTCAAATCACTTGATGAACTTCGCGATCGCCTCAACCAAATTTTCCATCAAATCACATCGGAACGTGTTATGTCCTTGACTAGTTATGATTTTATTCTTGAAGCTCTTTTCTATGCAGCTTCAATGTAAATTGATATAAGACAGCTAAAGACAGGTTGCACTGTGGGTCAAAATCAATCATCAGCACACGCTTTTCTTTTCGCGCTATTGCGTCTGCAAGATTCCACAGAATCGTTGTTTTGCCTACTCCACCTTTATTATTAAAAATTGAAATTATCTTGGTCATAAGCTAACTACTATTTCTTGCGTAGTACGAAAAAATTTGTATGATTCAACTCTTACCTAAGTTCTAACAACCACATAGTCATAATTAACTGTAGGTTATTGGCCGTAGTGTAAGATAGATGACCTTAGTTTAACTAACTAAACTAAGAGTTTGGCTTTTTGTAAGAATTTATTGACACACAAGTATTTCTACAGGTATCTCAGAGTCTACTTAGGGTCTGCTGAATAGGTTTGAAAGTCTTATATTGTGTGCTTTTCAGATTTTTCAGTCGCGTTCAAGTGCAAGAAAATAAAGCTATAAGGCTTAAAAACCTTGCATTGCTTATTTGTTGGACTCTCAAAAATGGAAAACAATCAGGATAAAACTGTTCCCTATTCCCTATTCCCTATTCCCTATTCCCTGTTCCCTACCACCACCAAAGGACTTTTTCAGCAAGCCCTACTTACACTTTGTAAAGCTGTGATTTGAGGCTAATGCTCTGTCTTGAAATTGATTTTATCTAAAAATAGCTGATAATTCTGCCTGTTAACTTTTAAAACTTAGGTTTTAAGAACCAGGAAACTCCAATTTAGTGCTATCTCCTCCCAGTTGAACTTTCTGGGTTCGTAAATGTCGCTCCAACCAATTTTCTAAATCAGCCAGTACTTCTTGATAATTCAGGTCATTTTGAAGCTCGTGATAAGCACCTGGATACTCGATTCTCAGTTTATCCGGAGAACTCACCCGCTGATAAAAAATTTTCCCTCCCTCAGGTAGAGTTACTCGGTCTGCTCCACCGTGGAGAATTAACAGTGGTAATTGCCAATCAACGGCATGGGCATTAACCCAATCAACGGTAGCAAAGAATTCTGTAGCTAGACGGGCACTACCTCTAGTATGGCGCAAAGAATCTTGGGCATAGGCAGCTATAATTTTCTCATCCCGCGAACCAGCAGCAAGATCGAGTCCGGTATTTAAAGTAAAACGCGGCCAAACTCGTGAAAGCAGTTTTCCGATGAGTAATCGAGTTTTTGATACTCCAACTTTTCCTAGAGCTGGTGCTAAGGTAATTACACCTCCTAATGCAGATGCTTCTTGGGGATAGCGCAGAGCATAATCTAAAACAATCACTGAGCCTAAGCTATGACCCAAAAGAAAGATTGGGGTTTTTGGCTGTTGGGTTTTAATTAATTCTAAAAAGGCTCGCAAATCTTCACGAAAGTCACTCCAACGATTAATGTAGCCTTGTTGGCCTGGTGAACGTCCATGACCACGTAAATCAAAACCGTAAACAGCGTATTGTTTAGGTATTAAATGTTGAATCACGTTATCGTAGCGATCGCTATGCGCTCCCAATCCATGTACGATCGCTAATATCGCCTTCACCTTTTCTTCTGGATACCAACTTTGGTAATACAGTTGCAGCTTCCCAACACCTGGAAATGTACCTTGTTTGTGGTGAATCATCAGATTAATTATGTTACGCTTTTTCCCACTTAGCTACTAGCTTATCAGGGTGCATTGTCAAGAAAATAGCTTCTATCCTGAGGATGAATTAGATCTTCAACGGGGTTTACGAAACAAAACGAAATCAGCCGGATTTTTTCGAGATTCTGTTACGATAAAAACAGACAAAGCCGCCATCGGTTTATCGGTGCCGTCAATCTCAAATCTAAAATTTAAATTTAAAATCCAAAATCTTTTGACATCGAGTCATCAGCAAGAAAATAATACGCAATTAGAAACCTTACTACCCCTGAGTGATGCTAGCATTGACCGGGTAAAACAGGGTCTAGCTGCGGCTGGCAATGGCGCTGTTCGCCAAATTATCGAGGAAACTCTCAATCGTCTCGAAGCCACTAATCAGCAGGATTGTGAACCTAGAGTTAATGCTTGGCTGCGTCGGTTTATAATGCGATCGCTGATTCATAGTTTTTTTCAAGTACAAGTCGAACACAGCGAAAGAATACCTCAACAACCAGCAATTTTAGCAGTTAATCATCTCCACCATATCGATCCATTGCTCCTGTTAGCCGAACTTCCCACCCAACCCTATTACTATGTTCTGGGCGATGCTCGTACTCTTTATAATAAGTGGTGGAAGCGCTTGATTCTGGGTTTTGCGGGAGGTGTAATTCCTTTAAAACGGGTGTGGAAAGAAGAAGTCGCTGTGATGAAAGCGGCTAAAGCAGGAAGAGAAGATTTAGTTGACTTAGCCGCAGCAATTCAACAGACAGTACCCACAGGGGAAGATATACAGACATTGCGACAGATAGACCGGATAATTCTCGCAATTTTGACTCGTGGCGATGGGATGATTCTGTTTCCCGAAGGACGATTGGGAGCTGCTGAGGCTCAGTTGCATCTGCCGTTAAAACGTGGGACTATAATTTATGCTTTGCGTGCTGGGGTACCGATTATTCCAATAGCACTCATTGGAACTCATGACCTTTTTTTGAGAAAAAAGTTAACTGTAAGGGTGGGTGAACCGTTACAATTTGCCTCAACAACTAGACCAAAACGCCAAGAAGTAGACGTAGCTTTGCAAACTCTAGAGAAAGCAATGCTTAATCTTTTACCAACTAATTATCAGGAAGCAACAGGTTTAAAACTGTTACATCATTTCCTCAATCACATGTTGTGGTAATTTTGAAAATACAGCAGATTGCAAGTTGGTGACGTACAGATAATCGTAGGGGCACAATATATTGCATTAGTGTCAACTTAAGCTAGAAATGGCTTATCTGTTGGCTTCCTCACCCGCCTGGGAATGAATTCCCTCTCTTATAGCTAAAGTCTACTGAAGTAGACTAAAGATTTTTGGCTATATTTTAGTCATCTTTAGATGACTT
>JAVRBV020000091.1:0-58144 GCA_034531095.2 Nostoc sp. CreGUA01
AGTGTGGGAGGTGTGGGAGGTGTGGGAGGATGGGGAGGTAGGGAGGTAGGGAGGTAGGGAGGTAGGGGAGTAAAGGAAGCAAGCAAACGATTATTATTCTTCCTCATCCCCCCATCTCCCCATCCCCCCATCTCCCTCATCCCCCTCATCCCCCTCATCCCCCTCATCCCCCTCATCCCCAATCCCCAATCCCCAATTTTGGGCTATAGTTCCCTATGGACATGTCGAAGAGGATTGCGGGGTGCAAGGCATGAAATTGTGGCAGAAAATGGTGTTAGAGAAGTTCCTCTCTTGGGGTTTTCCGATTCTGAAATGGGTAATGACGTTGGTATTGGTATGTGGCTTGAGCAGTTGTGGCGATAAGGCTGGTAGCCAGGAGGTATCTATTGGCAATCAAGAAAAGGGTGCGCGAATTTCTCAAGTTTCTAAGCAATTTTCGGAAGTTGCCCCTCCTACTGTTATCCAAGAATTGCGTCCAATTTTGGAACTTTATCAGCCACAAGTGACGATTATTACTCCAAAACCTGATGAAGTTTTTTCTGATAACAAAGTCACAGCCCGCTTTCAGGTGAAGGATTTACCAATATTTAAAGACCCACAATTACAATTAGGGCCACATCTACACGTATTTCTTGATAATCAACCTTATATACCTGTTTACGACCTGAATCAGCCCTTGGTTTTGCCAGACTTGTCCCCAGGTACTCATACCTTGCGTGTCTTTGCTTCGCGTCCTTGGCATGAAAGCTTTAAAAATGAAGGCGCTTATGCTCAGACAACATTTCACGTCTTCACTAAAACTGATGACAATAACCCAGCTTCTAGTCTGCCGTTGCTCACCTACAGTCGCCCTCAAAGTAGTTATGGAGCAGAGCCAATCTTACTTGATTTTTACCTAACTAATGCTCCTTTACATCTGGCTGCGTCAGAAAATGCCAAAGATGAATTTAGCGATTGGCGTATCCGTTGCACAATCAATGGTGAAAGCTTTATTTTCGATCGCTGGCAGTCAATTTACCTTAAAGGTTGGCAGCCTGGTAAAAACTGGGTAAAACTCGAATTTCTCGATAATCAAGGAAATCCTCTGAAAAATGCTTTTAATACCACAGTTAGACTGATTGATTACCAACCAAAGGCTCAGGATACTCTGTCGAGAATTACCAGAGGAGAACTCACAGCCAATGAGGTACGCGCTATTGTAGACCCAAATTATAAATTCACACCTACGCCTACTGTTGAAAAAACACCCGAAATACAGCCAATCCCTGAAATTGAAGTTCCAGAAGCATCGCAAACACAGCCAATTAAGCCAGAACAACCAAAATTAGAACCTCCAACGGCTGCACCATCTCCTAGCTTGTCGCCAACACCACCAAATATTATTGAGTCTCCAGCACCAGAACCACAGTCAACAGTAACGCCAACTCCACAAATCACGCCTTTACCAGAAAAAGTTACGCCTGAGCCAGCAAAACCAAGATTTGGCGGATTTTTCAACCGTAGGGCAGGTAAGACGCCTACCGCAGAACCAACAGTTACGCCATCTCCGAGTTCGCCACCTACCCTGCCAGAAATTATTGAGTCTCCAGCACCAGAGACAGTTACGCCGTCGCCAGAGCCAACACTAACCCCAACTCCCCAAACAACACCGCCAGCAGCAACTCAGCCAGAGCCAGAGCCAACACTAACCCCAACTCCCCAAACAACGCCTTTACCCGAAAAAGTTTCGCCTGAGCCAGCAAAACCTTGGTTTGGCGGATTTTTTCAGCGTCGAACTGTTGATACGCCCGCCCCAAAAATAATAGTTGCGCCATCTCCGAGTTCGCCACCCACTCTGCCAGAAATTATTGAGTCTCCAGCGCCAGAACCACAGCCAGAGGTAACATCAACACCTGAACCAAAATCTTTACCCGAAGACGCTCAACTCTAAGTTTTGCGATAAAGCTTCGAGAAAAACCAGCCCTGCTATTGGATTTCCTATTTTATCCAAGGCGGGACTGTAACAAGCGATCGCCCCCTCACTTGGTACTATTGCTACAAGTCCACCACCAATGCCCGATTTCATTGGCAAACCAATTCTCACTGCCCACTCAGCAGAAGCTTCATAAAGTCCACAAGTTGACATCACAGCATTGACAATTCGACGATTTTGTGATTTTAAACCGTGATGTTCACAAGCTAGGAGTTTTCCTAACAGAGCTAAATCTTCAACTCGCCCAGATAAACAGCATATTTGCTCGTAGGTGTCAAGGGCTGTTTCCAAATTTTCGATATGTCCGATTTCGGCAAGATGATTGGCGATCGCTTCATTGGCTTTTGAGCGTGTTAATCGCACAGAAGTCAACATAGCTTCATCTAAATTTACTTGACAACCTGCCAATTCATTCAACCATTGACAAAATAAAAGAGTGCGAATTCTAGCATCTTTCCCTGGTAACTTATCAGCGAGGGTAATTGCCCCGCTATTAATCATCGGGTTACGGGGGCGGCCGCGATCGCTAATTAATTGTTCTAAAGAATTGAATGGTGCATCTGAAGGTTCCACCCCAACCCAGCCGAAAACTGTTTGGGCACCAAAATGTTCTAGCAAATATAGCAGAGAAAATGTTTTAATAACACTCATTAGCCCAAACACACAAGCCGTATCTCCAAAGCCGATGGTTTTTCCTGATTCACAACAGATGTGAACTGCAAACCAATTGGGATTGGCTAAGGCTAATTGGGGAATGCGATCGGCAAGTTGTCCGCCTTCAGCTTCGGTTTTGGCTTGTTGTACCCAAGCTAATAATTCTGTGGAATTTAATCTATCAAGTTTTTTCATAACACAGCCAGCAATGTTAACTCATGTATAGAAATCAAATCGTATTGCCATATGAGTCCTATATAGGACTCATATTTGATTTGGTGAAAAAACTCAGTACACCTTAGAAAGCCTTCTTCCCTGTTCCCTGACTACGTAAATCGTTTCAAAAATCAATTAGGATTCCTATATACTCAATAAGTATATGCCTACATTTATTAATTACGAATTACAAATTACGAATTACGAATTAATATGATGCCTCGTGTCAGAGCGCCAGAATTACCAAAAAATTACTCTTGGCTGAATACAGATAAACCTTTATCTCTGAAAGAACTCAAGGGTAGAATCGTAATTTTAGATTTTTGGACATATTGCTGTATTAATTGTCTACATATTCTGCCAGATCTGAAATATTTAGAGCAAAAATATCAAGATAGCCTTACCGTTATTGGCGTCCACTCTGCTAAATTTGATAACGAAAAAGAAACTGAAAACATCCGCCAAGCTATCTTACGCTACGACATCGAACACGCAGTTATAGTTGATAGTGGTTTTCGAGTTTGGCAAGAGTATGCTGTGCGTGCTTGGCCGACTTTAATGATTATCGACCCAGAAGGTTATGTAATTGGCTCTTTCTCTGGCGAAGGTAAACGTAAGGTTTTAGAAGAGTTAATTCAAAAATTAATTCAGCAACACTGTAACAAAGGTACAATTAATTTTCAAGAACTTAGCTTGACTTTAGAAAAACAACGTCAACCGTTAATTACACCTTTAGCTTTTCCTGGTAAAGTTCTAGCTACACCAGCAGGTTTATTTATCGCTGACTCTGGACATCATCGCCTGGTTATGAGTAGTTTTGATGGCGAAATTCTTAATTTAATTGGTACTGGAAAATCTGGTTTAACTGATGGTGCTTTTGACGAAGCGCAATTTTTTGCACCGCAGGGAATGACATTTGATGCAGAAAATCAAATGCTTTATGTTGCTGATACAGAAAATCATGTGCTGCGACGAATTGATTTGCAGCATCAGCTAGTAGAAACTATCGCCGGAACTGGAGAACAAAGCCGCAAAATTCAACTTCATGGTGGTGCTGGTTTAGAAACTGCGCTGAATTCTCCTTGGGATTTAGTGAAAGTGGGAAATTCCTTGTTCATTGCAATGGCGGGGTCGCATCAAATCTGGCAAATGGATTTAGAAACAAGCGTTGTTAAACCCTATGCTGGTATGGGTGCAGAAGCGTGTATTGATGGTTCCCCAGCTGAATCTGCGTTTGCTCAACCTAGCGGTATCAGTCATAATGGGCAAGAATTATATATTGCTGACAGTGAAGTTAGTTCCATTCGTGGTGTTGGAATTGTAGAACCTTACCAAGTACGGACTGTTTGTGGTAGTGGGGATTTATTTGGTTTTGGTGATGTTGATGGACAAGGTGAAAATGTACGTTTGCAGCATTGTTTGGGAGTGGAATATGCAGAGAATTTTTTGTGGGTGGCGGATAGCTACAATCACAAAATTAAATTAGTTAGTCCCAGTGGAAATTGTCAAACAATTTTGGGAGATAATACTGCTGGTTTACAAAATGGACAGGGTAAAAACACTCGGTTTTTTGAACCTTCGGGATTGAGTATTATGGGTTCGTATTTATACATCAGTGATACGAATAATCATGTTATTCGGCGTGTCGATTTGAATACTTTTGAGGTGACAACCCTGGAGTTTGGCGGGTTGTGTGCGCCAGATGTTTGCATTCCACCCAATTTGTAGTTACCTCACGCAAAGGCGTTGCATAAATGCGGGATGAATTAAGATTTTTGACGAAGGCTAAAGGTAGATTCTTTGCGCCTTTGCGTCTTTGCGTGAGGTAAAAAACATCCCTAGATTCAGCAATACCATAAAATAATTTTGTAGAGAGATTGTATTTTGTAATTTGAATATCAGTATTTTTACTAATTGATGTGGAAAATAGCATATTAAAATAGTTAGTTGGTTTAGATTTATGTGCAGACACTTCTTCATTAACATTGAATACTAAGATTAATATGAACAAAATATGCCAAATATTAGATTGTAATACTGATGTTTTATTATTCAGTAAAGATACATATATAGTTAGTAGATTTAAAGAATTAATAACTGAAAATTTTAGTGGTAAATTTTATACACAATTAAAGGAAAACAGTTCTTCGGTTTCAGGACTTTTGAAAAAACTTTGTATAAACGAAGTAGGTTTCCCAGTTAAAGATATTATATGGCAATCTTCTAGTGAAGGCATAAAATGTAGTGTTTTGAGAGTTGGCTCTACGGGCTGGCAACCAGGAAAAATCGCTATAAAAGTATCCACACAAATTATTCCTGCATCAAGTTATAAAGAACATGATAAACTAAACTTTAATGTAGTGTTAGAATTTTATCCTGATGAACCAGAATCGCCTTTAGATGATCTTCGTAAGATGATACAACCAACATGAATACTATTCTCCACATTACACAATGCCAACAATGGGAACAAGCAAAAAACTTGGGTAGCTATCGGGCTGATTCACTCGATTTGGAAGGGTTTATTCATTGTTCTAGGTCAACGCAAATTGTTAAAGTTGCAAATAGATTTTTTAAGAATCAAAAAGATTTGGTTTTACTTTTTATTGATTGGGAAAAGGTTCATGCTGAGATTCGTGATGAGGAGGCGGAAATTGGGGAATTCTTTCCTCATATTTATGGAGAGTTGAATATTGATGCTGTGTATTGGGTGATTGATTTTGTGGCTGGGGAAGATGGTTTATTTGAGTTGCCGCAAGAAGTTGTAAATTTAGAATAACGAACCGCAGAGGCGCAGAGGACGCAGAGGAAGAGAGATGGAAGATCGAGAGTTTGATGTGGGTGAGTATGTTAAGCAGATGGGGTTATTGTTGGATTTGGAAGTAAGAGATGAATATTTTGATGGGGTGGTGGCAAATTTTGAGAGAATTAGAGCGATCGCTAATCTCGTAAATTCTTTTCCTTTACCTGAAGAAATTGAAGTAGCACCGATATTTGAACCATAGTAGCTTGAAGAATCGGCTAATTTATAGTACTTATACTGAGTGATAAGTATAATTACAGCACTAATATATTAGCCGACAATACTATTGGAAAGATGGAATGAATAATTTGAATGATGCTGAGTCGTTGAAGTCAGCAGGTGTGGGTAGATTGTTGGTGCGTATACTTTGGGTAGTTTTGGGAATTGGGCTGCTATCTACACTGTTCTCTTTGTTGCAAGTAATTGCACAGCCCGTTTATCAGCTACTTGCTTTATTGGATGGAATGGTATCAATAATTTCATTAATTCTCGGTGTGACTTCAGTTATTGTTTTTTTGGTTTGGTTACATCGTCTCCACGCAGATTTAAAGAATCTTTTCCATGAATATCCAATTAGTCCAGGGGGTGCGATCGCTCGATTTATAATTCCGCTATACAGTCTGTGGGGAATCGCTAACACTTTGTCTACTTTTGCTGACCGATTTAAAGGCGAAGGTGGCGATTTAACAAGTTTGAGCGAAAAAGTGCGATCGTTAATAGCACCGCTGTATGGCTTGATGATTGGCTCAAATGCTGTGGGGCGTATCGCTTTTACACAAGCTGCAAAAAATCCTGAAGATAAATTTCTACCAGTTTGGTTTCTATTATCTTGTATTTTAGATGTAGGTCTAACAGCTATTTTGCTGCAATTAGCAAAAACTATGCAGACTGCTATTACTCAAAAAGCTAAACGTGCAATCTCCTAAATATTCAAGTATAAATTTTGATTCAGCTGATGCCATCACAATATCAACTGCTGTACGTGAAGGCAATGTTAGCGCGGTGGATGTTACCAAGGCTGCGTTAGCACGAATAGCAACGCGAAATCATCAATTAAACTGTTTTACAACTATCACTGCTGAGGCGGCTTTGGCTGATGCTGCACGCATTGACGAGGAAATTGCCCAAGGTAATAACCCTGGAGTGCTTGCTGGTGTGCCTTTTGCAGTCAAAAATATCTTTGATATTGCTGGTTTAACGACTTTGGCAGGGTCGAAAATCAATGCAGACAACCCAGCAGCTACGCAAGATGCAACCACAGTGGCAAAGTTGAAGCAAGCTGGTGCGGTGCTGCTTGGTGCTTTGAATATGGATGAGTACGCCTATGGATTTGTAACGGAAAATTCCCATTACGGTGCTACTCATAATCCCCATGATTTATTGCGAGTTGCTGGGGGTTCGTCTGGTGGTTCGGCGGCTGCTGTGGCTGGCGGGTTGGTTCCCCTGACGTTGGGTTCTGATACTAATGGTTCGATTCGCGTTCCGGCGGCGCTGTGTGGGGTTTTTGGTTTCAAGCCGACTTATGGTAGGTTGTCTCGCGCTGGGGTAGCTTTATTTTCTAGCAGTTTTGACCACATTGGGCCGTTTGCACGTTCGGTGCAAGATATTGCAACGGTGTTTGATGTGTTGCAAGGAAACGACGATCGCGATCCAATTTGCACCAAACGTCCTCCTGTGGAGACATTACATGTAACGTCTCTACAGCAAGATATCTCTGCAATCAAAATTGCGTTGGCGAAGTCCGCCGTAGGCATCGCTGCTGATTATTTCACTAAAGGTGCCCAAGCGGAAGCTTTAGCAGCGGTGCAAAAAGTTGCTGAGGCTTTGAATGTAACTGAGTATGTGAACATACCAGAAGCACACCGCGCCCGTGCTGCGGCGTTTGTGATTACAGCAAGTGAAGGGGCAAATCTGCATTTGGATAAGTTGCAAAGGCGTCCAGAGGATTTCGATCCGGCAACACGCGATCGCTTTTTGGCTGGGGCGTTAATTCCTAGTAGTTGGTATTTGCAAGCGCAACGCTTTAGAAGATGGTACCGCGATCGCATTCGAGAAATATTTCAAAATGTCGATATTATTCTTGCCCCAACTACACCAATTTCTGCCCCGCTAATTGGTCAACAAACTATGATTTTGGACGGCGAAGAAATTTTGATTCGTCCTCATTTGGGCTTATTTACTCAACCATTATCTTTCATTGGTTTACCTGTTTTATCAGTGCCGATTCAACGCCCAAATGGTTTGCCTTTAGGCGTGCAATTGATAGCAGCACCATATAATGAAGCCTTGATTTTACAAGTTGCAGCAGTATTAGAGGCAAAAGGTGTAATTTCAGCACCAGTAATTTTTAATGGCTAATTGGTAAGCTTTTAAGCCAATTTTTTAATAGTAAAATTATTAATGTAGCAATTCCCAGCTAAATTAAGAAATAAAGCAGAAACCTTCTCTGTCTGTTGCCTATTGCCTATTCCCTGTTCCCTACAATATCAGTAATTAACCATCATCAAAAAATTATGATATCTACTAAGACAAATGCTCAACTGTTAATGATTCCGCCTTTAGAAAATGGCGACAAACTCACCCGTGCTGAATTTGAGCGCCGTTATCAAGCAATGCCGAATCTGAAAAAAGCAGAATTGATTGAAGGAGTTGTTTACGTGCCATCTCCATTAAGAATCAAGAGTCATGGAGAACCCCATGCTTACATCATGGCTTGGCTTGGAACTTACAAAGCAGCGACACCAGGCGTAAGTTTTGCAGATAATACCACTGTTTTATTAGATGCTGATAACGAACCGCAACCAGATGCTTTATTAAGAATAGAACAAAGTGGACAAACTCTAATTACTGAAGACGATTATTTAGAAGGTGCGCCAGAATTGATTGTAGAAATTGCTGCTTCTAGTGCTTCCTATGATTTGCATGAAAAGCTCAAAGTTTATCGCCGTAATGGAGTACAGGAATATTTAGTGTGGCGAGTTTATGACCGTCAATTTGATTGGTTTAGGTTAAATGAAGGGGAATATATTAAACTTGATTCCAATAGTAATGGTGTAATATGCTCACAAGTATTTCCGGGATTATGGTTAGATAAAGCGGCTTTATTATCGGGAGATTTAGCTAAAGTTTTAGCCATTTTACAACAGGGATTATCTACACCAGAACATCAAAGTTTTGTTGAAAAATTATCTATTTAGACAGATATATCTCTGATACACCAAAATTCAGAATTTTGATATATTTAGGACTTACGCAAACTCTACGAACCCTTGGCGTTCTTCTCTAACGAGACGCTCCGCGAAGGCGTCTTCTCTACGAGACGCGAAGCGCGAAGGCGGTAGCCTACGGCAAGCCGCAAAGCGTCTACGATAAATTAGGCGAAGTTGGCTATTTTTGCGTAAGTCCTAATATTAATTCCAAATTCGACCGCGACGAAAAGGTTTATCTGGCTCAGTTTTTTCAGCCTGCGCTTTCAACATTTCTTGCCACCAAAATCCATAGTCTTCGAGTCCAGTAGCTAAAAGATGTTTTTCAATCTCTTTCGTTTTCTGTTCTGCTTCTCTTAACTCTGAGGTAGTTTCATTTTCCTTGGTTATGGTTTTAGCAACTAGTAATTCATGAGATTGAGGACTAGTAAATGGCACTTGTGACTGTTTCCACTTAGCACCGTTAATAGTACCATGATTGGCATTGGTAGTACCATCATGAGCTATATTGTTACTGCCTTCATTTAAAGGCCAATAACCAACCAACCCTGGCTCATTTCCCCCAAGACGTTGGTAGAGATTATTTTGAATTTCTTGTTGGGTACGAGCTACTTTCCAAATGCGAACTTCAGTAATTTTACCTTGAAACGGATAGGTTTCGTTATTATCTTTATACGTCCCGATGAATAAATCATTTTCGGGTTCGTAATTAATTGGAGAATTTGAAGCTGTTTTAGTGGCTTTTTCTACGCCGTCAATATAGACTTTTATCTGTTTACCATCGTAGGTTCCAGCTAGATGATGCCATTGATTGAGTTTTAAACTATCAACCTTACTGCTAAGATAATGAATTCCTTGGGATGCAGTTTTCAAGGCAAAAAATATCCCACTCTTGCCATCGAGAAGCAGACCATATCCACTTTCTTGAGCAGCTGTGTCAAAAACATTAGAAACAATACCAGTTCGTCGTCGTTGATTTTGACAATAAACCCAAGCTTCTAAAGTAATTTGCTTCTCGATTTTAAATTCTAGTTTGTTGCCTAAATTTATTGAGTCGTCTTGTCCATCAAATACAAGGACTGACTGCAAAGATTTTGTTTGTTCTGTCATACGACTTTTGCGTTTTAACTTTTATCTTGTTCAGTCACGACTGTTTAACAGTACCTAGTATAAACTCCCCAACAGAAGATTCTTCATAGTAATCAATTCCTGTTGCTTTGGCAAATATATCGGAATTACCAGCACCTATTCCACAGGGAGCTAAATTCATTGCGGTTGATACTAAATAGAAAGTGTGATATAAAACTCCGACGTGTTTTAAAATTGCGGCGTAGGCCATTGATTGGTATTTCCAAAACATGCGGTTGAATCTAGCAGTAATTATGATTACAACCTGCGGCATTTTCTGGCTACCATTAGATAAACAAGCTTCTGTGACTAAAGCTTCTATTTCTTGACTCCAGTCAGCAACTAACTCTAATTCATGGGAACCAGGACGATAATGATATAGTGCGGGTTCTAGTCCTTCACAATAGTTAATCAGTGGATAAATTTCTAACTCATGAATAGCACCGGCTCCTGGATAAGGACGACGGCTTAATTGTCCCATTTTTTCTTTATCAATTATCTCTTGGACTCTACCAGAGCGATATAGTAACTCTCCTAATTGTTCTATAGCGATCGGATTTTCGCCGTACTCTCCAATTGACCGTCTTGATTCTAATACTTGAGTGAAAGAAATATCTGTTTTTGCTAACTCTTCTAGATCGGGTTTATATAATTGAATTACCTTGTCACTCATCGGCGGTTTTACCACAGGTAGAGGTTCAATTTTGTCTAAGAAACGATATGTTCCCCCGATTGGGTTACTATGTCTACCTTTACGACTGCGACTGTGGAAGAGGAGGTCGTGAAATTCCCATTGAATGAGATGAGAATTTTCGGTTTCTGAAGATAGCATTTGAGTGGCTAAAAGCAAACTCAGAAACTGTTGCGCTAGTTCTTCTGTGATGTCTGGAATTCCTGCAATTAATGTTGTGCTAGTTTGGGGCTGAGATAACTTAGTAATTAGGGCTGTTGCTCGCCAATCTAATAAAATGATTTTGGTTTGAGACTGGGGAGATTCTAAAATCATTTCCCCGTTTACTTGGTGCAAATAGGCAAACCGAGATAGAGTGAATGATTGTTGTTGCCAATTTTCTATTTTTGGATAATTAAACTGATAGTTTCCCGTCATGGGAATAGCAGTCGCCAGGGGATAAACTGAATGACAAATCCAGCCTAAGTTAGTTAGTCCTTGCAGATATTTATCAAACTTATCTTTTCCTTCAATTCCATCGGTTTCTACAACCAATTGTCTCAGGTCAGAGAGAGTAGCAGGGGAATGCTTGAGATGGTTGAATGCAGATTTTAACCCTGGTTGTAGGTGAGATAAAGTTAGTTTGTAATTATTAGATTTGAGAATGATGTGTTCATTTTCTGGAATTAGGTCAATTTTGTTTGCTAAGGAAATGGTGAAAGTTGAGTTCATGGGATTAACGAAAATAGTAAGTAAAAATTAAATAGTTTGTAGTAAGGACTTTAGTCCTGGCTTGAGGACTAAAGTCCCCACTACGAGCAATGATATAAGACCAGATTAAGACAAGTACTATTGTTTAGGGATTTCAAAATAAAAATATTCAATTATTTCTTGTGGGGTGGGCATCTTGCCCGCCATATAAACTGGGCGGGCAAGATGCCCACCCCACAAGTATGACCAAGGGCATGAAAATTACTTGCCTTGATTTAAATTGGCACCGATATCGGATTCATTTGTTCTTCTGTTAACGGTGTAGATAACCAGCCCATTTTTACAGGAACATCATAGATGCGTTTTGCCCCCATTCTCAACCAGTAATGTGGCATTTCTGGCACAATAACTTTCACCACATTTAAGCCGATATCTGGGCGAGTTTTATCCAATACTAAAGTTTCTAATCCAGCATTTTTGGCAATTTCTACACAAGTCATGACATCTTCATAAATATCATCGCTCCAACGCTGTTGATAATCTTGATATACTTTTGCTGGAACTGTAGAGTCTGGAACTAAATAAGGCTGATTTTCAATGGTTGCTTTTTTAAACCATTCTCGCATTTCCCCAAACTCTATATTCACCTCTGCATCATCACAAATGAACCCGACTTGATTCACTTCGGTAACTGCCCGCAAGATGGCAATTTTCGGGTCAAAATGCGTTCCAAAACCCAGAAGAATTGTTTGCTGTGCCTTATCTTTAAGATAAGAGACAGCGACAAAAGTGGGAATCCCTAAATCTGCTGTAACATCCAGTACCCATAAATCACGATTTTTGCTTTTATATAAATCTTGCACTTCCAGCAGATATGGTTCGTTAAAACTAGCTAAATCGACACGGGGACGCTTTAGGCGGTTATACCACCAAATTGATATACTATCCCGTTCGACTATTTCAAAGAATCCTTGCAGAATTGCTTCTTCGAGAGTATTACCAGTGGCATCGCCATTAGAATTGGCGCGACAAAATTCATGGTCTTCGGGGAGAGGGTAGCCGTAGTAACAATAAGCAGTGGGAATATATTTGTGGGTTTGCTCGGTTAAAGACCAAACTGGAGTCCATTCAATGACTTTAGTTTCGTCGAAGGGTTGAGGAATCCAATCAAAGTGCCCCCCTCTGGAGTTTAATTCCTCACGATATTCATATTGTTCGGAACTAAAAAGCGAACACCGTGCTGGATGGATGGCTTTTTCTCCTAATTCGGCTAAAGTGGCACTAATTCGGGGTTCGTCACCTTGGTAGACACCAGAATAGCGTTCAATGGCTTCACAAAACCCACTGGCTTTTGATTGACGGTCAGTTTTTCCTTTGCCCCCACTTTTATGCTTAAGATAACGGCGTAATTTTCCTATATTGGAAGCAACTGCAAAGCTATGAATAGCATTATAGCTATGGAGCAAGCTATCATCAGGATCGGAAGACCTAACTAGGGAAGTGACCACTCCTGTAATAGGACTAATTAAGTGTTGGTAGCGATTAACAGTTTGGTCGGGAGAGAAAGCACGATGTCCGCCATCGCTGGTAAATTGCTTTTTGCGGCTGCTGAGAACTAAAGGTCGAAAAGCCCGTTCGGTCAATAGATTGGGGTTGCCGCAACTGGCACATTGGGGACGTAAACTAAGAATGTGCGTTTGCAGATCTAAGTTTCTCTGGTCAAAGGTAATAATTTTTCCTTCTAAGGTAGGAAAGGGTGTTGTCTCTTCTACACCTTGTTTCACAATCCATTTAGCAATTTCTGTAGTTGCTAGGTGCAAGGCAGTTTGTAGAGTTGATGGAATTACTGCTGGGGGAGGAGGAAGACATTCAATTACCTCTGACTTGACTCCATTTCCATTTCTTTGTAGCACAGAAGAATTCGACTCTTGGCTAGGAGAAAGTTGCAATGAACTGTTTTTTTGCCTTAATACTGAAGCTTCCACTTCTCGGTTAACCCTCAGACGTTGGGCGAGGCATTCCCAACAGCCTGTTATTTGAGGTTGGAAGATTGGCCCTAACCAAAGAATTGTACCAACGGGTTTAATTAGCAGCCAAGGTTGATTGGCTTTTAGGGCTATTTGATTGATTTTATTTAGTTCGGGTTGGAGATAGTCATCGGTTAAAACAACTAGGAGAGAATGAGGGGGAAATTCTTCTAATTCTCCATCCCAGTTGATAGCTTTGATTCCCACTTCTTCTAAAGCAGTTATTAACTGTTGGGTGGGAAGATTGGCAACTGAAGAGACGTAAACTTGGGTTTGCTGCAAACATTGGTAAGCAACTTGGGGTTCTACTTTTAGCAAACCCCAAAAGGCAACTGCTTCTGGATTTAGTTGAGGGATGGGTTCAGTTAGGTAGCCTCTGGCTTGCAAGCGTTCTAGAGCATAGTCAATGTGACTGGGGTCTACTTGCAGTTTATTGATAATTTCATCAACGGTATAGTTGCCGTTGAGGAGGGGGATCAGTTGGCAGTAGAGTTCTCCGGTAAGGGCATGGGTGGAAGATTCACTTAATAAATAGACGTGCTTGGGTTCGATAATTTCAGCACGGAAATGGGGTTTTATTTGGAGAATTTTCATATTGCTATTTTTATGTTATTAGGGCTTGTTTATGATTTAGGAATTTATAGTTGAGTCAGGTGTAGAAGGAATGTGTTTTTAACGCAGAGGGGCGCAGAGTTAAACGCAGAGGTACGCAGAGATTTACTTAACTTCTGAGAGGATTTGCTAGGGAGTAAATTTAATTAGAGAAGACAAACCCAAGCTAATCCTACTAAAATAGTAAGTTTTTGCCAAGGGTTTGTTTCTCTAATAGTTTTATGCACTTCCAACTGATATTAAGACTAAGACGACTTACTCGTTAAAAGTGTTATTAGACGAGTTAGTGACGTAGGCAATCTATCAGTTTATTGGTACTAAGAAAGTAGTCAAATGAAGTGAAAAAACTTTTGAATTCTTAAGCAAATTGATATATCTGCTTTTGAACTAACTACACACCACTGCATGTTGGTATGGAGGGGGATACACCACCGTCTCCACCACC
Organism: Nostoc sp. CreGUA01; assembly: GCA_034531095.2. GTDB lineage: Bacteria > Cyanobacteriota > Cyanobacteriia > Cyanobacteriales > Nostocaceae > Nostoc. Next base: position 14,445 of record JAVRBV020000091.1, read on the forward strand.
GTATTGAGAAGCGTTTACACCGCCAACTCCTACGCCACCATTTGTCAACTCTTCTTCTGATAAGTCGAGTTGGATACCAGGCATAACACGCACTGTAGGTTCAGAAAGTTTGGGTTGCAAACGAGTTTGCTTTTGATTTTCTGGTTTCATGAGAGATTTCTCCTAATGAAGTAAATCGAATAAAAAGTTTCTCCAAAAGAAAGTTTATTTAAGAAAATTCTTTCACAGAAACTTTTAATTTCTTATATCACGATGAACAAGGCTTAGCAATAGCCTGGTTTTTTAAGAAATATTTTTGTTAACTGTCTTAACTGTCTTAACTGTCTTAACTGTCCACTAGAAATTTGCTTAACTGTCTTAACTGTCTTAACTATCCACTAGAAATTGCTGAATTATCTTAACGATGCTTAATAAAATAACTTTTTTTATTTTTTAGCAATTTAGCTATTGATTTTTGGTGACAATAGTCATATATAATTTTTCAATCTAGAAAAAATAGCTTGAGTGCGATCGCTATTTCTAATCGATGGACTATAAAGTTTTCTATTGAAATTACTGAAGTAATCAGAAAATGCTCAAACTAAGTTGTTTGAAATTCTCTAGACTCTAAAACTTTTTTGCGACTACCTCATGTCTAAAGTCAAGATCATCCCTGGACTGACACATCTGTGGGAGCAAACACTAGGCAAATCGGAAATTTGTGTGGCGGTGCTAGATGGGTTAGTCGATCGCTCTCATCCCTGCTTCCAAGGAGCCGATTTGAGAGAGCTTCCCAATATGGTAGAACGTATCCCCAACCCAGAAGGGCTGATGCATCGACATGGAACTCATGTTGCTAGCGTGATTTTTGGCCAGCACGGCTCACCAGTGGAAGGAATAGCACCTCGATGCAAGGGTTTGATTATTCCCATCTTTTCTGACAAAGGTCGTAGTTTATCTCAACTAGATCTGGCACGAGCAATTGAACAAGCAGTCAATTCCGGGGCGCACATTATTAATCTTAGTGGTGGGCAACTGGCTGACTATGGTCAGGCGGATGGCTGGTTGGAAAAAGCTGTGGCTTTGTGTAAAGAGAATAATGTTTTACTCGTGGCCGCAGCTGGCAATAACGGCTGTGAATGTTTGCATGTTCCCGCCGCCCTACCGGCTGTGTTGGCAGTGGGAGCAATGGACGATCGCGGCCAGCCCATTGATTTTAGTAACTGGGGAGATGCGTATCAAACTCAAGGCATTCTTGCTCCGGGCGAAAACATTTTGGGGGCGAAAGCCGGAGGCGGAATCAAAGAATGGACTGGCACAAGTTTTGCTACCCCCATTGTCTCAGGAGTCGCCGCCTTGCTATTGAGCTTGCAGCAGCAACGTGGAGAAAAACCCGACCCGCAAAAAGTTAGAGACGCTATTTTACAAAGTGCCATACCTTGCGAACTAAAACAACAAGGCGATCGCCCCCGCTGTTTAGTCGGCAAATTAAATATTTTGGGCGCAATGGAAAAAATTAAAGGAGGAAAAATGTCACAACAACCAGAAGCCTTGACCGCATCCGGTTGTGGATGCGGAGGCGTTAGCAAGGGCGATTCTTTATACCCCATAAATTATATGAATCATTCAGCAGTAGAAGATAGCGGAACATCACCTTCAGAATTAGGAAGTTCTGAGTTTGACGGTGTGACGGAATCTGCGCCTGGGGAAGCTTTTGCTTCTGTTGGTGGTGCAACCTCAAATCCAATTTCCACTGAAGCACCATCTACATCTAATTCAAATGTTGCTTCTAACGTTCCTTTGCCCACTTCTGCCGATCTTGCAGCTTTTCAAAACCTTCTGCAATCCTACATAACAACATCCAATCAACCTATGTCTTATCCTGTTGCTTCTTCTGTCACCGCCAGCCAAGCTCCTAGCGATATTAATCCGGAAACTTTAGTTTATGCTTTAGGTACATTGGGTTATGACTTTGGTACTGAAGCGAGACGAGATTCTTTTAAACAATTAATGCCTGGGATTAGCATTGATAATACAGGAGTGCCAGCAAATCCCTACGATGCTCGCCAAATGGTGGATTATTTGGCAGATAACCCCTCGGAAGGCAAGTCTTTAATTTGGACGCTGAACTTAGAACTCACTCCAATATATGCCATTGAACCCAAAGGAGCTTTTGCTAGAGATGTCTACGGGGTTTTACAAGAACTGCTTTCTGGGCAAATTCAACCAGAAAATGACCCAGAATATGTAGAACGCGTTAGCATCCCCGGACTTTTAACCGGACGCACTGTTAAATTATTTTCTGGGCAATATATTCCGGTAATTGAACCACAAAATACACGGGGGCTATACGGTTGGAAGGTTAACACCTTAATTAATGCTGCCTTAGATACGATTAATGCCCAAGTGGGAGAACCACAGGAAGAAAATGTTCGTAGAACCTTGGGTGGCTTCCTCAACCGGATTTATTATGATTTCCGCAATTTAGGAACCACTTCTCAAGACCGTGCCCTGAATTTTGCTACAACTAATGCTTTCCAAGCGGCGACAACTTTTGCCCAAGCAGTGGCAGAACAAATGGAAATCGATACCATCACTGTTGAAAAAAGCCCCTTCTGTCGGAAGGATAGTGATTGTTGGGATGTGAAGTTGAAGTTCTTTGACCCAGAAAATAACCGTCGAGCCAAAAAAATCTTCCGCTTTACTATTGATGTTAGCGATTTAATTCCTGTTACCTTGGGCGAAGTCCGTACTTGGTCGAGTGCTTACTAATTATTTAATATGCAATTTTTGACCAGTAACCAAACTCATGCGCCTCCTGATAATCACTGGCTAAGGCAACGTCAATTGTATAACTTGGCACGTTTTAACCAGAATAAGGATATTACTGATAGTTGGGCGCGATCGCACAATTTGAATTTAGCCAAACAAGCGGGAATCAAGCCAGGGAATTACATTCTCGATGCTGGTTGTGGGGCGGGAATTCCGGCGCTGCACATTGCTCAGGAGTTTCCTGGAATCAGAATTGAAGGCATTACTTCATCCCAAATCCAAGCCCAAGATGCTCGGCAGCGGGTACAGGCGTCGGGATTAGGCGATCGCATTCAAATTCGGGTGGGTGACTTTAATTACCTGCCCTTCCCCAATGGAGTATTTGATGTTGCGTTTTTTAATGAGAGCATTAAATACTCCAAAAATCTCCCTCAGGCATTAGCAGAGGTCTACCGGGTGCTGCGTCCGGGAGGTCACTTATACATAACAGATTTGGTTAGCCAAGAACTGCCTTTAACTGAGCAACAGCAGCGAGAATTGGCAAAGTTGAATCAGGATTTAATTTGCCATATTTATCCTCTGAGTCAATTAGCAAAGGCAGGTCAACAAGCAGGTTTTCAGAATGTTGAGTTTGGGGATTTCACCAAACAATTGCCTACAGGAGATATGAGAAAACTGTGGCTGCTAAATCCTGCTGCTAATTTGCCAGTTTATTATGGAGAAATTAAAGCTAGTAAAGCTGTAGCTTCTCAAATCACCCCAAGTCAAAAGCTGGAAGTTCCCGTTCAAACCCGAACTAGTCGTTTAGTTTATGCACTGGGTACTGTAGGCTATGACTTTGGCTCCCAAGCACGGCGAGATTCTTTTAAACAACTAATGCCTGGGATTGCAATTGATGGCACTGTAATTCCAGCCAATCCTTACGATGCCCGTCAGGTGGTAGATTATCTGGTAGATAACCCTCCAGAAGCAAAATCTTTAATTTGGACGTTGAATTTAGACTTAACTCCAATTTATGCGATCGAACCCATTGAAGCTTTTGCTGATGATGTTTATGAAACCTTACAATTGCTGTTAGCCGGACAAATAGAACCACAAGACAGCGATAATTACATTGAACGGGCAAGTATTCCAGCAAGGCTGACAAATAGAACAGTGGAGTTATTTTCTGGGCAAATTGTCCCAGTGATTGAACCAGAAAATATCCGGGGGATGTATGGTTGGAAAATTAATAGTCTAGTCGATGCTGCTTTAGAGACGTTAGCAACAGAAGGTGAAACAATCGAAGCCCAAAGAGCAAGAGTGCAGCGGACTTTAACTAGTTTCTTGAACCGCATCTACTACGACCTGCGAAACTGGGGACAAACTGATAGAGACAGGGCGTTGAATTTTGCGGCTACTAATGCTTTTCAAGCAGCTTCTACCTTTAAGGAAGCAGTGGCGGCGGGTTTAGAACTCGACAGCATTGAGATATATCAAAGCGCTTACTGTCGGTATGATAGCAACTGTTGGGACGTGAAATTGAAGTTTTTTGACCCAGAAAGCAACCGTCGGGCGAGAAAAATCTTTCGTTTCACCATTGATGTCCGCGAAATCATGCCTGTCACCTTGGGCGAAGTGCGTTCTTGGGCTGCACCCAAATAAGCTAGATTATTGATTGAGTAAATATTAACTTTGGACAACTATGAGATTACCAAAACTTGCTCCTCCAGTGAAAAGACCGGATATCATTTATCCGCATCGCTCTGTGGATGTAATTAACGGCAGAGTAGAAGATTTAGTTCACATTCGCATGGATTTATTACACGGAGCTAACTATAACGATCCTCCAGCTTTTAATTACAGTGCTTGTTCTCAATCTGGTTATGGATGTGGCGGTTGGTGAATTCAGAATTCAGGAGTCAGGAATCAGAATTCAGGAGTCAGAATTCAGGAGTCAGAATTCAGGAGTCAGGAGTCAGAATTTAATTCTGTGGAACTAGCAAATGAATAAATGGATTTACAGCACATCTCATCTAAATTAGATCAAGGACTGACAAATAAAAAATATCCAATTCTCTCTTGTGGGGTGGGCGTCTCGCCATTGGTGTCAATTTAACGTGAAACCGATGTCCCGCAAGGAACTGAAGTTCCTTGCTCATAGCAAAAGTCATCTGAAGATGACTAAATATACTTAAAAATCTTTAGTCATCTTTAGATGACTTTAACTGTTAGCCAAGAAATTTATTTCTTGGCGGGCGAGGAAGCCAACAGATAAGCCATTTCTAGCTTAAGTTGACACCAATGGCAGGATGCCCATCCCACAAGATTTATCTAGGGTGTGTAGTTTGTTTAGTTGCAAGGTGCTGTAAGTCTTTCATTAAATATTTGAGTTAAAAAAATATTTTGTCGGGTGGGTAATAAATACCTAAGAGGTTGTTTGAAAAGTCCTCTTGTCAGTATCAAAAGTTTTAGATCCCCCTAAATCCCCCTTAAAAAGGGGGACTTTGACTCCGGTTTCCCCCCTTTTTAAGGGGGGTTAGGGGGGATCAAAAGTGCCTAAAGTTACAGAAAAATACTTTTCAAACATCCTCTAAGCTTCCACACATCACCAGGGTAAGAAAATCAATTATGGTGACTTATAAACCGATTCAAGTTGATAGCGAACCGTACTTAGAATATATTGGCAAACATAAACGTGCCTTTGACATTTACGAAGACCTATATCCCGTTAAACTTTTTGAGGATTTCGTACAAGTTGAGGGTAGGCAAGGAGGCTTATTTCGCTGCGGGTGTAATGTAACTAAAGATGAATTGTCTCCGGCTCGATTTGCTCTTTTCTTTCCTACACAAGACGATTTGCAATTGCTTCACAACCCCCAACAACAGCTCGAAGCAGCCTTTGACTTCTTTGGCAAAGTGGAAGGTCGAGCAGAAGTTAAGGTCAATTATCATCTTATTGAAAAGTTTTTTGGTAAGAATCCTGATTTTCGAGGCATTTTTTTTATCGCAGTTGGTGTGGATGCACAAACAGAAATTGCTGACTCGCGCTTAAAGCTGTTTATTGCCCTGAAAAATGCCCCCGACAAGATAGAATCTGCCATTGCTTTATGTGGTGATAGCGCAACATTGCGAGCATTCTTAGTCAACAATGATTTATTAGTAGGTTTTGACTTTTATTTAGATGGTCGTAGTGAAATCGAGCTTTATGCAACTATCTATCAAGATGAGTTACAACGACCTGATATCCAAAGCAGAATATTACCACTTTTACCTCCGCGTGCTTTACCACTATTAGAACAGTGTGAAGTTTTACAAGTAGGCATTAGTCCTGCTAACAAAAGTAATATTTTTTACTTCGATTTTGTTCGCGATCCCAATACCTTTATCGATAATCTTGGTAATGAGATGGCAAAAAAAGTTCATGCCTATTACCGCCATCAACCTGTCAAACATGTACTAGTTGGTGTTTCTGAAAAAGACTTATACGCTAGCTCTATTGAGAAAGTGAAGCTGTACTACTTCAAGAAGTAATGTATATCAAAAAAATAAATAACACAAACTTAAATACAAATCAAAGCTATGGTGACATATAAACCAATTCAAACTAATAGCGAACGGTACTTAGAATACATTAGTAAACATAAACTTGCCTTTGATATTTACGAAGACTTGTATCCCATTAGACTTTTTGAAGATTTCGTGCAAGTTGAGGGTAAAAAAGGAGGTTCATGTTTTATTTTATCTAATATAGATAAGGATCAATTGCATCCGGGTCGCTTCGGCTTGAGTTTTCCTTCACTAGAACAAGCTCAACTGTTTTACAATCCTCAAAAACAGCTGCAAACAGCTTTTGAATTCTTTGAAAAAGTAGAAAGCCGACCAGAAGTTAAGCTTAATTACCACCATATTCAAGAATTTTTTAACAATTCTGATTTTCAAGGTATTTTTTTGATGGGTGTTGCCATAGATGCTCGTCCAGAAATTATTGACTCGCGCCTAAAGCTGTATATTTGGCTGAAAAATGCTCCTGACAAAGTAGAAAAAGCTATTGCCTTGTGTGGTGATAGTCCAACATTGCGGACATTTTTAGTTACTGATAGACTTCAAGTAGGTTTTGACTTATTTTTCAATGGTCAAAGCGAAATAGAGGTTTATCCAATCATCAACCAAGATGAGTTGCAGCAGGTTCATATCCGTAATCGAATAATCCCACTCTTACCGCCTCGTGCTTTACCGCTACTAAAACAATGTGAAGTTTTTCAAGTAGGTTTTAGTCCTGCTAATGAAAGTAATATTCTTTATTTCGATTTTGTTCGCGATCCCAATGGCTTTGTTGATAATCTAGGTAATGAGATGACTAAAAAAGTTCATGCTTATTATCGCCATCAGCCTGTTAAGTCTCTCACTGTAGGTATTCCCGAACACAACTTTTACGAACGTTCAATAGAGCATGTGAAACTATATTATGATATGAAGTAATATTTGTCATTCTAAATAACAGCAAGTTTGCCCAAATAATCTAAATAATCAAATCAGGAGACTTTATCATCATGGCTAAGAAGCAGCAATCCCCAGAAAACTCAGAACCAACTCCAATAACACCTCCAATAAAACAACCGGAAGGAATTCCTAAACAAATTGAATCTCATCTGTTGGCGACTGGTTTAGAAGATTACGGTTTTTGGTGGCAAGAAATGTTAAAAGCACAAGCCAATTCCGACAAAGAGCGCAAACCTTTCCGCCGGGGTCGGATTTGGTCTTGATTCAATGGGGAGCGCTATGAATCGACATGTAGAGACGTTGCATTGCAACGTCTCTACAAGGATTTTGATATCATGCACAATCGTTTTCATACATTAAATCAGCAACGCCTTATGATACGTCTGACTCCTGAACTGGTGCGTTGCACTGCGTGACAACGCACCCTACTTTTAAAAATTTATTATAAATGCGATCGCCATTCTACTTTGACAACTTGGAAGATCCGTTCACCAATTTTCAAATAATTTTTTCCAAAAACTCATCCTTTGATAAGTCCAGAAGAACTCGAAGCTAAAACAACTTAAGCTGAGTTTATACATGGACATGTTTTTCCGGAAATTTCTGTTTTTATATAAGTAAAAATTAAGCTGTTCTCGAAAAATTAATTTCTTATTTATACAAAGTGATTGAATAATAAGTAAACAATAAGTCTTCCTCAATAAATTTGTTGTTAATTTATTAATCAACACGTTTTAGTAAGTCCGGCACGTTCTGGAGTGACTATTCAACATGTTTTAGTAAGTCCGCCATCTTCTGGAGTGACTATTCAACATGTTCTAGTAAGTCCGCCGTCTTCTGGAGTAACTAACGAACATGTTCTAGTAAGTCTGGTATGTTCTGGAGTGAGGTTTGTTGTCCCAATTGTAGAGGCACAACATGTTGTGCCTCTACCCGCGTACATATTTCCTATTGGATTAAAATTTGACGGATTAAAATACTCATTACCTCGTCTGGGTTCTCAGTTGGTAATAATGGACTCCAGTCTCCTGTGCTGGCGTAGCCAATTACTTGCAGATAGTGGATTGTGCTGGTAAGGGCTTTTGGAGAACCTATTAATACGTGTTTAATTCGTTTTCTTTTGGGTAATAGGTTTTGCGAAGATCCATCGCTAACAGGTGGGTTATTTTCGCTGATCTCTTGATTTTCTACAAAATTTTCTTCTTGTGCCATGATTATATTTATCTCCCAGAATGGGGGTTGACAGAAAGGCGATCGCAGACTCTTGGCCGAGGGGCGATCGCCTTTCTTATTCTTATGTTAAAGTATAAATTTATACTTGTAAATACCCTGAATAAAAAAATATTGTAGATAGCGATGGAGTTATTTAATTTTGAAAAAGCTGATTCCCCATTCCCTACTCCCTCCATGCACAAATAAATTTAAAAATCAAAACAAATTACAAAATTTGTGGATTTTGCTGAGCCAAAATGTAGTTTTAGTAATGCATAGTAATTTTATAAACCTCAAAAGGTAGTAAATTTATGTCTCAAAAAAAACGCACGTCTCGGGTTCTAGAAAATGCCGAGTTAAAATTTGCTGGAGTCAAAGCAATAAATACCAATCTGGATATTGGAGATAATTACAACACCACGAAATTCGCAGAATTAATTGAAGAGTTACGCACTAAATTAGAAAATCACAATACTATTCTCAGCACGATTGACTCTTCTAAAATAGAACTTGAAGAGTTAGAACAAAATTTGGTAAGTTACTGTGAGAATATGATGGTGGGGATTCGCTTTAAATACGGTAAAGACAGCCGTGAATATGAAATGGCTGGGGGAGTTCGCAGAAGTGAAGTTCTACGTAAAAGTAGGGCGACTCGCTTAAAAACTGCTGCAAAGAAAGGAGCTAATCAAAATTCTGAATCTACTAATCCGTCTTATTAGTATTGATAAGTTATATTAGATCCCCAATTTCTTAAAGAAGTCGGGGATCTCACCCCTCAAGGTTAGGTATAGTTTTTGATATGAAAAACTCCACGCCACAAGGGGATGGAGTTTCCCGCCGCTTTCAATGAAATTGTAAGATGCATAACAGTAAATTCAACCCAAGCGCTGTTTCAATTCACGAATTGCAGCACTAGTATTCCGTTCATAAGCAACTTCAAAATATCTAGTAACTATATCCTGGATGTTAATATCTGGGAAAGATTGGCTTTGAGTTTGAGTAATATATTCTGTACCCTGTAACTGATAAACAGATAGTTGTTTTTTGCGGCACAGCCAAATTTCTGGAACTCGATAAGCAAGGTAATCATTCACATCAGAATAGCTAGTAACATCAATTTCCAGCACTAAATCAGGAGGAGGATCGTTACTCCAGTCAATTTGCTCTTTACCAGAAATTCCTTGCCAATTATTAATATAAAAACAATAGTCTGGTTCAATGCCACTTTCTTGGGGTATTTCCATAGTGACAGGAGTAAAAGCATCGTACTCACGTCCAAGATTATCCAGCAAGGTTGTGATAATACTTGCAATTAAATGAGCATCCCGTCCATGTTTGGGAAGAGGAGACATAAGCAGAAGTTCTCCATTTTGGTACTTCATTCGAGGAATTGAATTATCGCCTCTTTGCTGAGACAAACCTTGATAATCTTGCCAAGTTGCAGGTAACCGAATAACTGCTCCCGGAGGTAGCTGAATTTTCTCTGGCGAGACTAGTGCAAACATGATTTAAACCTGATAGGATTTGGAATTTTTGATTACCATATCTAAATACTACACTTCATCAAAAGCTGGTGGATAAACAATTTTCCCCTTATACTTTTCCTGATAACTTGGCAGTGTTTTAACCATAAAGAATTCTTCTGGTACTGGAAAGGGAGATTCTATTCCATAAATCACAGAAGCCTGAAAATCAAAGCGAGTATAAAATTCTGGATGACCTAGTACAATTACTACGGCTTCTTTGTTTGTTTCGGCTATTTTTAACCCTGCTTTGATTAATGCACTACCAATTCCTTGCCTTTGAAACTCTGGACGAACTGCTAAAGGTGCTAAACCAAGTACTTGTAATGTTTGTTCATCCACGAGGTCAATATAGCTAAATAAAATGTGACCGACTACCATGCCTTCAATTTCAGCAACTAGCGAAAGTTCTGGAATATAACGGTGAGAATTGCGAATTCGTTCCACAAGTTTGGCTTCGTTGTCTTGACCAAAAGCTAACGTATTCACCAGGGCTATTGCTGGGTAGTCTGTGAAAGTTTCACGACGGATATTTATCATTTTAGAATCAATTCCATAAAAATCCAGTTTGCTCGATATTCTAACGGAATCTCTGTTTTTTCTAAATACGGCTCGATATTTTGAAAACCAAATGCACGATAAAGTCTGTGTGCTTCCTTGGCATAAGGCGCAGTGTCTAAGCGAATCTTGGAGTAACCGATATCATTAGCTTCATTGATGATAGTTTGTAATAATGCTCGACCTATTCCTTTGCGGCGAAATTCTGGTTTGACATACATCCTTTTGATTTCGCAAATATCTTGGTTAATCTTTCGCAAGCAAGCACAGCCAGCTATTTGTGATTCATATTCTCCTAAAAGCAAACGTCCTGAAGGTGGTACAAATTCATCGAGTTGAGTGATATATTGCTCTGAAAATGCATTAACATCTATATTGATGTTAAATTTCTGGCTAAAGATTAATTTAGTTTCATTAAAATAGTCGAAGAACAGGTTTTTTATACGATTTATATGTTCTTCATTTTCTACGGGGATAATTTTGAGCAAAGTTCATGCCTCCGCTAAATAAAACTAAATTTGAGGTGCGTTAGCCTATGGCATAACACACCCTACAAATGAAATTTATGAAAACGATTGTACGTGATATCACAATCCTTGTAGAGACATTGCAGTGCAACGTCTCTACATCTGCTATATAATTTGGTAGTGCTTCACTTGTGGCGGTTCCTAATTCCCCACACAGACTGATTCTGATTCCTAAATTCTGAATTCTGTTAGCGTAGCGGGGCGCAGCCCATTCTGAATTCTGAATTCTTTGGTCTTATTATGAAAACTTACGACTGGATTGTGGTTGGTGGTGGGATTACGGGTGCTACGCTTGCTTATGAGTTAAGGAAGGCGGGGTTTAGTGTACTTTTGGTGGAAGAATATGAAATACCACAGAATGCAACTCGCTATAGTTATGGTGGGCTTGCTTATTGGGCGGGTACAACACCAGTAACTCGGCAATTGTGTGAAGATGCGATCGCTCGTTATCATATCCTATGCCAAGAGTTAGATGCTGATATTGAATTTCGGGAATTAGATTTATTACTGACGATTCCAGCAGGTAGTGACCCAAAGGCGATCGCTGCATTATATAGTAATTGTGCTGTTGTACCCCGTTTACTGGACGTACAAACAGCTAGTGAATTGGAACCACTACTAAATCAACAGGCGATATCTGGTGCTTTAACTGTTAAACACGGTCATATTCATCCACAAAAAACAGCACAAGCTTACATTCAAGCTTTTTTGCGGAGTGGAGGTGAGGTGCAAATTAATAAAGTATTGCAAATATTGAAAAATGGCGTACAAACCACTAACGCAACTTACCACAGTGCAAATGTCGTTATCTGTGCAGGTGGACTTAGCCGCCAACTATTAAAATCAGCTGGTATTTCTTTTAAAATATATTTTACCCACGCAGAAATAATTGAAACTGCACCAGTTGATGTTAGCTTACGCACCTTAGTTATGCCGGCAAATGTGCAACGGTTTCAATTAGAAACCCAATCTACTGAATTTGAGCAATTGTGGGATGAACCAGATAATGAACCAGTTCCAGCGATTTTAGATGCTGGCGCAATTCAGTTTCAAGATGGTAGCTTGCGTTTGGGTCAAATTAGCCGCGTTCTTACAAATCCTCATGCTGAGATAAACTCAGAAGCCAGCGAAGGATGGTTGCGAAAAAGTGTGGGGGAAGTCTTACCAGCTTTGGGGAATTTACCAGGAATTTGGCATCATTGCTTAGTGGCATTTAGTAACAATCAACTTCCTTTTATTGGTGCTATTCCCGGATTTGAAAACATTCATGTGTTTTCCGGATTTAGCAATCCCCTTGTAATTACACCACCTTTAGCAGAGCGATTTGCTAAATTTGCAAGTGGCAAGGAAGATACAATTATTCAAGAAATGAGGTACAGAAGTTTGTAGGGGTGCAAAGCTTTGCGCCCCTACCTTGTAGTTCACGCTTATCGGGAAATGCTAAGTAGACGGACATAATTAAATATAATATGTTCTGTCATTGCGAGCGAAGCGAAGCAATCCCAGAGACTTTGCCATTGCTTCGCTTCGCTCGCAATGACATCTTATATTTAATCATGGCTATCTACTTATAGAGATGAAAGCTGACTAGAAGAAATTCTATAGCCAATTTCCAATAATAATAAATGGTGCCCAATAATAAGGGTGATTATATATCTTATCAATCTGCGTTTCTTTGGCATTAATCAGTTTCAATTGGGCAAGTTGTAAAGCTTGTGCTTTACTCATTTTCGATTCACGTAATTTAGTATAAAACTCTGCCACCAAATTGGCTGTAGACTCGTCTCCCACAGACCATAATGAAGCCATTGCACTTTTGGCACCAGCTTGTAATGCTACACCTGCTAACCCTAAAGTTGACCTATCGTCACCAACTGCTGTTTGACAGGCGGTTAATGCTAATAATTCAACTAAGTTAGAACTATTACTAGTTTGACGTAGCAATGTTTCTAGTTGATTAATTGTAAGTTTGTCATTATTTCCTGTGACTAAGAACGTATCTTCGGGAATTGTACCGAATTGTGCGTGAGTTGCAACGTGAATAATTGGGTAGGCTGTGTTTTTAATTTCTTGTTTTAAATTACTAATTGTAAAATCCTGATTTTCTAGCTTTTTAGTATTTGCAAATAATTCTTGAACTGCCTTGGTTTCTAAAGGAACATTCGTTAATGCTTCAAACAATTGGTCGTCAATTTTTGCTTGTTGGCTGACAGCTAAAACTAAGGCTCTACTTGATTTAATGTTGACTTTTTGTGTAGAGGTTAATTGTAAGCTAGGAGTAGTAGCGATCGCATATTTTTCGATTAAATATTTTTTGTCTTTTTTGTCATAAAGCGCAGCCATCGGCACATTACGTAAAAAGCTATCTTGGATAAATACTAAAGTTGTAATTTTGTTAGCATTTAAATCTTCTTCAAAGGGACCAATGATTAATTCATACAGATTTTCTGCATTTTTAGTATTATAATTAATATCTATTTTTCCCCGAATTAACCCAGTGTAAAAGTTTTTAATTTCTTCGCGGAGAGTTTCCTGACTTTTATCTATCCATTGCAAATGTGTTTCTTGATTAGGTAAAATCAAGATAAATCCTGTTTTATCTTTGAAGACTATTGAACTAATAAATGCAGTGTTGTCTTCTACGACTTCCGTAACATTTTTGTTATTGATTGCTGTTAAAATACAATCATTTCCAAAGTAATTTTGAATTTCTGCTAATCTCAGGGAATTTATTGTAGTTAAGGCGGCTTTTAAGGCTGGACGACTGAGTTGTTTGTTACTAGGATTATTTGCTGAAGTAAATTCTAATTGTAGTTGTGCTAGCTGACGATAAACCGGCTCGATGATATCCCGAAAATCAAATTGAAAATCACGGTCTGAAACCAGAATATCAGTGCGTAGCTGTTCTAGAATATTGTATGCTCGCTGATAAAAAGGAAGTGCCTCAATATTTTTATTCTGTGCTTCTAAAATTCTTCCTGCTTGCCATTCCCATAAATATAAGCTATCTTTAGCTTTTAATTTTTGATCTGCTAACAAAATTGCTTGATTAGTGAATTCCCAAGCTAGTTGATATTTTTTTTCTTGACACTCATAGAAATGACCAAGCGCTCCTAAAGCGTAAGATTCAGAACGGGTATCTTGCAGTTTTTGAGAAATTTTTATAGCTTTGTTAAATAATTCCTTTGCTTGAGCATTTACTAATCTTGGCTTGACCAAACATTGAGTTAATGGTGAAGTTAATTCCTCATCGATAGCAGGCAAATTTGCTAAATCGATCGCTGCATATACTTTCTTCACAGAATCAGGTAAATTATCCAACAATTCCAAAGATTCTTGGATATTTGCCTCTAACTGATTTGGAGGTATTAAATTGATTGTTTTCGAGTGGTAAGAAAGCTGAATCAGATTCAGCAAACTTTGGATTTCACCAGATTTATTATCTTGTTGACGAGCTTCTTTGAGGCTTGATTGAAAGTATTCTAGTGCTTGCTGATAATCATTTTTTGCCTTTTGTTGGAATTCCGTTGCTCTAGAAACACTTTGTTGTTGAGCAGATTTAGCACGTAAATTCCAAAGTTGGGCGCGACTGGCGTGAGCATTGCCTAAACTATTGAATATCGCAAAATTATATGTTTGGTTATTAGTATTTTTGGCAGCTTCCAAATATTGAATTGCTACATCATAATTGCCTCGAAGTCGATAAGCTTCGCCAAGACTTCCTAAGGCGGCAATTTCTCCTGTTTTATCTTGTTGTTCTGTAGCTATTTGTAATGCAGTACCTTGCTGACAGGCTAGGTTTTGGATATTTTTGGCTTCTGAAACACCACATAAAAAATTAATTGCCTTTCCTGTTTGCCCAAAACTACTATAAGCTTGCGCCATCTCTGTTAGTATTCGCCCGACTTTTCGCCAATTTTGTTGAGAGCGATAGTAATTATTAACTTGCTCCCAATAATTTAGGGCTTGCTCATTTTCGCCCAATTGTTGATAAGTTCGTGCTAAATTTTCATTGGCGATCGCCACATTATTATAATTCTTTTTTTGTTCGTATAGCTCTAGGGCTGTTTCCCAAGATTGAATTGCACCCCGAAAGTTTCCTGCTTGATAACTTTCAACACCCTTGTTAACCAATTGATCTGCATCAATAGTTTGAGCTTGGACTAATTTGCCGATACTCAGTTGGGGAGTTATTAATTGCACATCATTCAACCATACACAAAGTGTAAAACTGACAAAAAATAGCAACGTTAACCAATAATTAGTTGATTGAGAAAATTTTTTGACCACAGTAAAATGATTGCAAATAAGCTTCATCCAAATAAAATCAGATAACTTGTATATTTGTCAACTAATAGCAAGAATCTTTACGCAATTAATCAGGCATAGCAAAATCAAGGTATGTTGGCTATGTAGTTTTCTGCAATTACTACAACATAATTATGTATTTTTCAGATTTGATTTATGAAGTAAATATATGTCAGGTAAAAATTACTTTCAAATCACTAGGAATAAGTTGCACAAATTACTGTCGATTATCACAACCATAATTTTTTGACGAATTGTGACTCATCAATATTATTCAAAATTCCCCTTAGCTTTTGGGCTAATACTAAGCTTTGCTTTGACAACAAACATCAGCGCCTTAGCTCAAAGCAACATTATACCGGATAACACTTTAGGTAGCGATCGCTCCCTTGTCACCCCTCTAGACACCATCAACAATTTACCAGTTGACTTAATCGATGGTGGCGCAGTTCGCGGCATCAATTTATTTCATAGTTTTCAAGAATTTAATGTCAGCGAAGGACGAGCAGCTTACTTTTTAATTAATAACTCTGACATTCAAAATGTGTTGACTCGCGTTACAGGAAAAAACCCCTCAGAAATTTTCGGGACACTGGGCATAATTAGCGATTCTAACCCGAATTTATTTTTAATTAACCCCAATGGTATTATCTTTGGCCCTAACGCTAGTTTAGATGTGGGGGGTTCATTTATTGCTACAACTGCTAATGGCGTTAATTTAGGACAAACAGGTATATTCAGCGCCTCAGAACCCACCCAAAGTAATTTACTCAGCGTCCAACCTTCAGCATTGTTTTTTAATGCTGTTAATAATCAAGCAGAAATTATTAACAGTTCAAAAGCTAGATCTACAGTATTAGGTTCTTCGTTGAATGGCAATCCTCAACGTCAAATATTAGGGTTAACAGTGCTTGATGGCAAAGATTTATCACTCATAGGTGCAAACGTCACTTTGGATGGAGGGTTTATATTTACTCCTGATGGACGAGTGGAATTGGGAGGTTTAACAGAACCAGGAATAGTTAATTTAGATTCTACGGGTTGGCTTTTTCCTGATAATGTAGCACGAGCCGACGTATCCCTTGCAAATGAAGCTTCTGTTTTTATTGTATCTAGTGGTGCAGGTAGTATTGCGGTTAACGCCCGCAATGTTAATCTTTCAAGTGGCAGCAGTTTCACAGTTTTAAATCAAGGTTTAGGAAATATTAATAGTCCCACAGAAACTATTGAAATTAATGCTACGGAAAACGTGACTATTGAGGGTACTAATAACTCTTCTAGTGCAATTTTAAATGTAATAGAAGGGACTGGAAATGCCGGAAATATAGTCATCAATACAGGCAATCTTGAAATTGTTGGTAATGCATCAATCGGTTCTTTGAGTACTGGAAAAGGTAATGCTGGGAATATTGATATTCGAGCTAGAGAGAAAGTGACAATTTCTGGAAGTGGTGCAACAAGTTCAATTGGTAGTTCTGTCGAACAAACAGCAGAAGGTACGGGAGGAAATATTAACATCCAGACAAAAACTTTTGCTTTAAATAATGGTCAAATTGGCAACAATAGTTTAGGACGCGGGAATGCAGGTAGTGTTCAAATAAATGTTACCGAATCTTTGACAGTTAAAAATGCACAAATAGGAAGTAGTAATTTTGGACAGGGAGATGCCGGAAATATCACAATAGAAGCAGAAAACGCTGATATTCTCTTTGATTCAAGTAATATAGCCAGTACTGCGGGAGGAAGTTTATTATCAGGAACAATAACTAGTGGTCAAGCTGGTGATATTTTAATTAAAGGGCGATCGCTTTCTTTGACTAACAACATCATTAACGCCAGTACCACAGGAGAGGGAAACGCAGGAAACATACTCCTAGAAGTACAAAATAATGTCTCCCTAACAAATAGTTTTATCTTTGGTACTGTTGCTCAATCAGCTACAGGTCAGGGTGGTAATGTTACTATTGAATCTGGTTCCCTTTTCCTAACAGATGGTTCAGAGGTAAATGTTACCACTTCTGGTAAAGGAGATGGAGGAAATATATTTATCAGCACGGTTTTGCTAGAAGTTACTAATAATTCATTCATCGGTTCTAACACCCTTGGAGAAGGAAATGCTGGTAATGTAACTATCCAAGCTAAAGATAAAATCTCAATTTCCGGAAAAGATAGCATAAGTGGAATAAGTAGTAGCGTTGGAGAATCAGCTATCGGTAATGGAGGAGATATCGATTTGCAAACAAGCTCACTTTTATTAAATAACGGTATCATCGGCGCAGCTAATTTTGGAGCCGGAAAAGCAGGAAATATCCGCATCAATGCAACAGATTTGCTTTCTGCAAGTGGTGACTCTGCAATATCAACTTTTAGCACAGGACAAGCAGATGCAGGAAATATAATTATTGAAGCGAAAAACGCTCCTGTCTATTTTGATGGAACTTTCGTACAAACCGTTGCAGCATCTAATTTAGAAGGAGTGGTAGGCGGTGGTAAAGGAGGGGATATCACAATTAAAGCGCGATCGCTTTCTTTAAGCAATGATACTGACATACAAAGCAACGCTTTCGGACAAGGAAACGGAGGCAATATATTTGTAGAAGTCCAGAATGATATATCGTTGAGCAACTCTTTCATAAATAGTGGAGTGATAGAGACAGCTACTGGTAAAGGTGGTGATATTAATATTCAGGCTGACTCGCTTTTTTTGACAGATAACTCTTTTGTAAATAGCAGCAGTACTGGTAAAGGAAATTCAGGTAATATATCTATTAATCTCCGTAATACATTACGTAGCAATAACAGTACAATAGGCACAGCTAGCACACAATCTTCAGGTGGTGCTATCAATATTACAGCACAAGATATCCGGCTGCGCGGTGATAGCGATATTCGTACAAATGTCCTCAGCGGTGCAGGTGGCGGTGGTAATATTTTCCTCACTGCTAATACTATCATTGCCTTAGAAGACAGCGACATCTTAGCATTTGCTAGTGATGGTAGAGGCGGCGATATCACTTTTAACACCCAAGCATTTTTAAGTTCTCCACTGTATCGTCCCCAACCTCAAACAGGCGATCGAGCAAATTTAAGGACAGAATTAGAGGGTAATAATCGCGCCGATATTAACGCCAGTGGTGCAATTTCTGGTAATATCATTGGTGTGCCTGATATCACCTTTATCCAAAACAGCCTCACGGAATTACAAGATAATCCCATTGATACTAATGCGCTTATTGCTAATAGTTGTATTGCCCGTAGTGCCAACCAAGAAGGCACTTTTTTAATCACAGGTACTGGTGGTTTGCCTATCCGTCCTGGCAATGCTTCAGCTTCAACTTATCCTACAGGTGATGTACAAAATATCAGCAATAATAATACAAGTCGCCAGTGGAAAAAAGGCGACTCAATTGTTGAAGCACAAGGAGTATATCGACTAGCAAACGGTGATTTAGTGATGAGTCGAGAATGTCTTTGAACTGATTCAAGCTTGAGAGTTTCAGATCCCCGATTTATTAAAGAAATCGGGGATCTAATAAAATGTAAATATATATTCAATCATCAACCTCACCAATTTATAGGAAAATAGTATGACAATGAGCAAAACGGAAAAAATGGGCAAAGTAACTACCACAATCACTATTACTAACCAAATCGACCAAACTCTTGCAGAAAGAGGAATTATTCCAGCAGAACAAATACGTTCAATTACTTTACATGACGTTTTAGTTGACACAGGTGCAACTAGATTGTGTTTACCTAAAAATATTATTCTTGATTTAGGACTGCCTCTTCAAGGAGAAGTAGACGTTAAAATTGCTACAGGAGTACAAAAAGCTCGCATTTTTAAAATGTTAAATCTTTCAGTTAAAGGAAGAGAAGGAACATTTAATTGTATTGAATTACCAGAAGGTTCAGATCCTTTATTAGGTTTAATACCTTTGGAAGATTTAGGTTTAGAACCTGATTTGGTTAATCAAAAATTGCGAGTTTTGCCAGTAGAAGGAAAAGATACTTATTTAATGGTTTTATAATTACAGTCAGAAGCGATTTATCGCGTCTCTACATGAGGTTTTTGGGCTTATACTCTGGAATTTTTAGATCTTAATAGGACTTACGCTCCTGGCTGTTAGAAATACAAGGGACAAGCAAGATGCCCATCCCACAAAACTAGTAAAATTATCCCACAATTATGCAGCGCTTAAAATGCTTGATATCGCAATGAAAAAGTCAAACCATTATCTTGCAGAGTATTCCCTCCACTATTCACATCTATTAGCGGAACACCATAATCTAAACGCAAATTTAAATCTCGAATTGGTTGCCAAATTAAACCTAATCCCAAACTTGCAAGTGTCTGGGAACTAGAATTAGTACTACGATTATTCCATGCTGTCCCGATATCAAAAAAAGGTGCGATTTGCAATGTATTAGAAGATGTTAAAGGAATACGAGCTTCGACTGAAGCTGTAATTCCATTGTCTGCGACAAATTCATTTTGACGGTAGCCGCGAATTGTATCAACTCCACCAATACTAAATTTTTCTAAAGATAATAAAGAATCTCCTGTGAGTTGTGCATTTAGTCTTGCTAATAATATTGTTCGTGGTGATAAGCGCTGCACCCATTGAAATTGTCCTAGCCAAGAAAAGTATCTTCCATCAGTTCCTGAGTCGTTAACTGTAGCATCAAAAGCACCAATACCCAGACTAAATTGAGAACGTGCAGCTAAAACTCTTGTAGCACTGCGTTCCACCCAGTCTTGTGAAAAACGAATGACTGTCACTTTTGACAAACCGTTTTCTGGCCCTTCAGAAAAAGAAAAAGGAATGTCATTGAGTAAAAATGTTTGGCTGCGACGCAAATCTAATCCTAAGCCAATGGCAAATTCAGATTGGGGTTTGCGGTATAAAGGTTGACGATAATTAAAAGAATAAGTTTGCGCTTCACTTTTAATATCCAAGTCGCTAAATTCATCTTCAATGATGCGGCTGTCGCTGTTATTAACCCGAAAAGCAAGAGTACCGTTATTGGCATTTAAAGGAATTGTATAGTTGAAATTATATATGTTTAATCCTTCAGTAATTCCATATTCAGCAGTGAAACTATCTCCAAAACCCAACAAGTTATCATGGCTGAGAAATACTCCGGCTTGGGTAGAACCAATACTAGGAGTTTGATTATTAGCTACAAATACTCCGCCATGAAATGCAGGTGCTTCGCTAATTGTTACTTGTAAAATATTGCTTCCGGGAGTTTTACCGGCGGTTAACTGTGCGTTTACCCGTTGAATTAAAGGATCGAGTTGTAAGAGTTGCAGTGCTTCTTCTAAACGTTTTTGATTTAAGGGTGTAGAGGAGGCTTTTTGCAGACGCGATCGCACGTATACTGGTTGTAATCTCCTTAATCCACTTAGTTCAATTTTTTCGAGTTCACCTTCTACTACTTGAATTTGTACTACACCATCACTCAGATTTTGATTGTTGGGCAAAAATGCGCCGCTAGTGACATAGCCGTTTTTGATGTAGACTTCGGTGATGTCTGAACGTAGTTGAATCAAGTCTGCGAAGGTGACTTGACGATTTTCAAATGATTTGATTAACTCTGCAATTTCATCTTTTAAAACTGTAGCTCCCAAAACTTCAACTTTTTTCACTAAAAAACTTTCACTACTGGGAAAAGTTGTATCCGGTGATGTTGGTGTTTTTGGAGGAGTCAGAATCTCAGGAGAAGTAGTAGGTGGAATTGGGGGAGGAGTTGGTGAGGGAGTTGGTTTGGGAATTGTTTGGTCGAGGGTTTCTGGTGTTGTTGGCGGAATATTAACTCCAGGCGGAGGAGTGGACTGAGCAGATACAATACTTGGGAAGATAATTAAACTCAAGACTAGGGATATATTGTAGTATTTCAGTCTTGGTTTGTTTTGTTTATTATTCAATTGTAAATTGATACTTTTCACTGAATTGAAGTTAGTAATTGAGGATGATTTTGGTTGTTTATTAAATGGCTAGCCAACATAATTAGGGCGGGCAAGATGCCCACCACACAAGGCTTTTCCAGTAGAATAACTAATGAACAAAATATCACTTTTCTTGATTTGCGATTGTTTGTAAATTTGCTATTCGTTTTTTGACTAGTTCTTCATTGTCTTTGAGTCTGGCTGACTCATATTTTGCGAACTCTTGCACCAAATTTGAACCTACCTGTCCCAACTTCCCAGGACTAGCTGATTTGAGGGCTTCTGCTAAGGCTTCGTACCACAAATTCGCTGCGGCGTAAGTATTAGATTTTTGTAAATCATTGGCTGTAGTTAATAATTTACTTTGGACTGTAGATGGTATTTCTACAACCATAAATTCTGCTCTTTCGACTAAATCATCTCCTGGACAACTGATTGCTACTTGCCAAAAATATTTTTTTCCTACAGTTAATTTCGGATAACTTTCGGGGAGAGATACTTGGAAAATACCTGATGATGTTTTTTGTTTGATAGGATTAGTTAATGCAGTGACTGTATTATTAGAAATAAACTCAAAAATTTGAAATTCGATTTCATGAGAACTAGATAGATAACCTACAAAAGTAGGACGTGTAGAAGCTGTGTAGCCAATGTATGTTTTAGGCGCAAGTAATGTCAAAGGAATTTGATTATCCAAACTCGGACATCCTCTACTACCTCCGCTTCTAGTGTAGTCGCTTGCGGGTTGGCGATCGCTTGGTCTAAAATTAGCAATTGCGACTGGTGTTAAAAACAATAACAAGCCTAGAACAGAAGTAGTTACTAACTTGATATTGATAGTTTTGTTAAATAATGGTGACATTTTATGCCTCGTATTTGAGCAAAAGAATATTGCAATAAATTTATCACCCTCTGGTTACTACGTATTACCGTATTACTATTTTCTTAATCTCCAACTTATTTCACAGACCGTTCCTTTGGGAGCAATACTTTCACGCCTAAAATCACCTCCCAAGTTTTTAGCAATATTTCTCAGTTGTTTTGTTCCTTTACTTTCAATAGATGAAATAAGTCCTACGCCATTATCCTGAATTTTCAGAATGTAAAAATCTCGATCTTTTTTGCCAATAGCTTCGATGCGTTTGACACCTTTAGCATGTTTACCTACGTTGCATAAAGCTTCTTCCAGAAATAAACAAAGTTCTTGTTTGCTATTCACACTCAAATATTTATCATCTATTGGTTCAAAAGTACGAATTTTGACCTTAATATTTTTCAAGTATTCCAGATCTTGCCTTTCAAGTGTGCTGCTATATACTGCATAAAAAAGCTCATGTATTGGGCGTTTTAAATCAATTTTTAAGCGGCTACCCAAACGAAGACTTTCATCTTGAGATAAAGCTTCTAGCTTTAGATATTCGCCAATTTCTCGAATTTCATAATTAAGTTTTTCCAACTGTAATTTTAATTCTTCCTGTGACCAATCTTGAGCCTGCATCTGTCTTAAGATATTTGCTAAAGTTTGTAGCGGCCCATTATGAATTACAGTAAATGCATGTTCAATTGTATGTTGACGTTCGTTCATTTTAATTTTGAATACTTGGTTATTTTGATATAAAGCAAATGCAAAACCACTCAATCCTAAACCATTAATGATTAAGGTTAATAAACCCGGTGCTATGGGAACCCACCAACCATATCCAATAAGTACTAAACCCAAACCAAATAAGGCTAAAGCTACAACTACAACAGCCAACAAGTTCTTCCATAAAGATTGTGTTAGCCAGAAAATAATTATCGGATAACAGCCACAAACTATTATCCATATATATTCCCATTCGTCCGACCAAACTTTTAACAATGGTCGTTCGTTCATGACTGCATTAATTATCTGAGAAGAAGCGTGAGCATGAAATTCTACTCCATATATTTGCCCAGGAATTTTTTGATAAACAGTTGCAGAAGTATTAACATAATCAGTCACGCTGGTGGCAATAATCCCAATTATCACTACTTTACCTTGTAAAAATTTGGGATTAAATTTTCCAGTTTTAATATCATTCAAAGATAAAATTTGAAAGGGTTTACTGCCAGCACGAAAATTGATTAATATCTTTAAACCACTACTATTTTCATTGACATATCCTCCAGTATTCGAGAAAAAACGAGGTAATTCGGTATTTTTCAACTTAATTGTATTTTGGTCAATTTTCCCAGTTTCAATCTTAATATTTCGATGAAATAAATAAGCTTGTGCTAACTGTAGCCCAAAGGAATATTTATCTTCTTCAGGATTTTCAGGATTTTTTGGTGATGGTGTCCAAAGAAGGTAGCGGCGATATTTATTATCCTTATCTACTACGATGTCAGAAAAACCTATTTGCTTTGGTGGTAGTTGTGGTGGTGGTGAAATTGGATCTGGAGGTAATACTTTTTCAATACCAATAAGATTTTGATAATTTTGAAATACTGCTACTAATTGTTGATGTCCGGGTTCAACAGGCAAATCTCGAACTATGTCAAGACCAATGACGCTTGGTTTATATTTTTGTATTTTCTGTATAAGTGCTGCAATTTCTCCATCGGGAATGGGATATCTACCAAGACTGCGGATATCTTCTTCGTTAATACCAACAATCACAACTTTATCATCAGTTATTTCTCCAGGACGCAAACGCAAAAACGTGTCCAACGCCATCAATTCAAAATCTTGTAATAATCCATAAAAACGAGCAATAACTATAACAATTAAAAAGACTGCTCCTGGAAGTGATACCAGTAGCAAAATTTTGATTTCATTTTGAATTTTTTTCAAATTAACCCACGCCATAAATAAATATTTTGACTTGAATTTAGGTTTGAGCAAACTTAGAAAAATCACAATCGCTCGTCATAAGTAACTAATCAATTAGTCCTTCTTGTCGAGCGCGGATTTCTGTTTGAATGCGGATATTTTTACCTTGTTTTTTGCAGTCTTCTGGATAAAGTTCGAGAACGTCTTGAATTTTTGTCCAATATGCCCTGACTGCACGTTCAGATCTATACATTCGTTCGGATATCAATTTATCTGTTAATCCTTCTTCAAAGGCTAATTTTAAAACCTCCAACCACTCTGGTTTGAGTTCTAAACCGTTTTTGATATCTTGTGTATGAGTTGCACCTTGGAGGGCGATGTAGACGCGAGCTAACATTTCCTGTTCTGATAATCCTTTATCTGCGATCGCAAATCCACCTTGATGCTCATCAATTTCATGTTTTATTCTTACTAAAGCCCTGACATAGCTGCTTTGCACCATCAAATTTTGTTGGGGATATTGCTTAAGTAACTGTTGAATTAAGTTGATACCTGTATCGATTTGGGCTGTCATTCCTGTTTCTTCTGGTATGGATAAATCCATCACAATCAAATCAAAGAAACAAGTTGCAATCTTTCTGAGAGCCTCAAGTGCGCTTTTAACTTTAATGATATCTGCATTGGGATATTCTTGTTGCAGTAAATTAAAGGTTGCGGTCAAGATTAATTGGTGGTCATCAATAAGTAGAATTTTCATCGCTGGTGATTAGACTGACGCTATGACGCGGAGAACTTTTTTGATACAGCTTATTTCAGGTAAATGAAGTACACTCTTAGGGGCACAATATATTGTGCCCCTAAAATTATCTGTACCTCACTAACTTGCAATCTGCTGTAAGTGATTACGCGGACATGATATGACTGCTCTAATAGGGTATTGTAATTTTTGCAACACATTTTTGAAATTACAATACAGTTTTCTGCAATCTTGCATACCCCATGCTGGATATAAGCAAGCAGCAAAGGCGTTGGTTATCCAAGAAGTTAAAAATCAAGTTTGCCGTTAATATGCGATCGAGGGATTTGAAATTAAATCAGAGAATAGTACTTAATTACTACTAGCTATTATTGTATTGACATCATAATTCGATCAACTAAACAAAATTTAATATTCAAAATTTAATTTTTTATTACAAAAACAAATATTTTGTATACCAAGTCACTTTTTACTAGTAAACTATCGCACTAATATCACAATTTAATCATTGATATTGTCAACTTCCCATGAGTTGGCTAATTCATCAAGAGGAAAATTCATCAAAATATGACAAAAGAATTTAACCGACGCAAATTTTTAATCTACGGATCTGCAAGTTTCACAAGCAGCATTTTTCTGAAAGCTTGCGCCAATAATACCCCAGTTGCCACAGAAACTGCCCCTCCCGCCGCTTCTCCTGTTGCTGCGGCTACTGGTGAAACCATCAAAGTCGGTATATTGCACTCCCTGAGTGGTACGATGGCTATTAGTGAAAAAAGCGTTGTTGACGCTGAAAAATTAGCAATCAAAGAAATTAACGCTAACGGCGGTGTCTTAGGTAAACAAATTCAAGCTATTAGCGAAGATGGTGCTTCTAACTGGGATACTTTTAGAGAAAAAGCAACCAAACTCATCGATCAAGATAAAGTCGCAGTAGTTTTTGGTTGTTGGACTTCTGCCAGCCGCAAGAACGTCAAGCCAGTATTTGAGAGCAAAAATCATATGCTCTGGTATCCCGTACAATACGAAGGTCAAGAGTGTTCTAAAAACATTTTTTATACTGGCGCCGCGCCAAATCAACAAATTGAACCATCTGTTGATTGGCTGTTGAAAAATAAGGGCAAAGAATTCTTTTTAGTTGGTTCTGACTATGTTTTTCCTCGCACAGCTAACACAATTATCAAAGCCCAATTAGAAGCTTTAGGCGGTAAAACAGTCGGCGAAGATTATTTGCCATTAGGTAACACAGAAGTTACACCAATTATCACGAAAATTAAACAAAATTTACCTAATGGTGGCGTGATTTATAACACCTTAAATGGTGATAGCAACGTTGCATTCTTCAAACAACTCAAAGGGGCTGGATTAACACCAGACAAATATCCCTCCATGTCTGTAAGTATTGCCGAAGAAGAAGTCAAAGCAATTGGTGTAGAGTATCTCAAAGGTCACTACGCCGCTTGGAATTACTTTCAAACAGTAGATACACCTGCTAACAAAAAGTTTGTTGCCGCTTTCAAAAAAGAATACGGTGAAAATCGAGTCACAAATGACCCGATGGAAGCTGCATATATCGCAGTTTATTTGTGGAAACAAGCAGTAGAAAAAGCTGGCACTACTGATTTAGAAAAAGTGCGTGCTGCGGCATACGGTCAAACTTTTGATGCACCGGAAGGTAAAGTCACAATGGACGCCAATCATCACATCTCTAAAATTGTGCGAATTGGTGAAGTTAGACAAGATGGTTTGTTTGATATTGTCTACGCCACACCGGCGCCAGTTGAACCAGTTCCTTGGAATCAATTTGTCAAAGAAACTAAGGGATTTGCTTGTGATTGGAATGACCCAGCCAAGGGTGGTAAATACAAGCAAACCTAAATAATTCGTAATTCGTAATTCGTAATTCGTAATTAGTTAGGAATTAGTTAATCTTAACTTTGTAGTGGACTGACACAGCTAAAATGTTGCAATAAATTTTCTTGTGGGATGGGTGTCCTCACCCGTCCGGGCGGGCAAGATGCCCACCCCACAAAAGCTAAATTTAATGCGCTATTTTAAGCTTGCCACGCTAGTAGGGTGCGTTATGGCGAAGCGCAACGCACCATTTCATTTGTGCCGTAACATACCCTAAATTAAATTACGAATTAGTATATGGAGAAATAAAAAATGTTAGCAGGTTTTTTAGAAGCTATCTTTAATGGTATTAGTATTGGCGCTGTGTTATTAATTGCAGCGTTAGGACTAGCGATTATCTTTGGATTAATGGGTGTCATTAATATGGCACATGGCGAATTAATGATGTTTGGTGCTTATACCACTTTTGTTGTCCAAAATGGCTGTAAACAATTGGGTGGTGTGTGGTTTGAAAGCTATATATTTTTGGCTTTAATTATTGCTTTTATTTTCACAGCCATTGTGGGATTAATTTTAGAAAAAGGTGTAATTCGTTATCTCTATGGACGCCCACTCGAAACTTTATTGGCAACTTGGGGAGTGAGTTTAATTTTTCAGCAATTTGTTCGCAGTGTAAATTGGGTTTTAATAATTGGCTTAGCTATATTCTCTTTGTTGTTTTTTGGCGGGTTATGGATTTTAAATTCTCGCACTAATTTAGAAAGAGTTCGTAGCTGGGCTGTGGCGGTACTGTTATTACTATCGCTGGGAATCACAATCATCACGGGCAATTTATTGAGTCAAACTTATCAGCTAGCAGTAACTCAACCTTGGTTTGGCGCTCAAAATGTGGATGTCACCGCACCTACTTGGTTACAAGCAGGAATGTCTTTAGGTGGGGTGCAATTGCCTTTTGCGAGGTTATTTATTATTGCTTTAACAATAATTTGTGTCGCGGGTATTTATCTATTTTTACAACGTTCTAGTTGGGGTTTAAGAATTCGGTCGGTGACGCAAAATAGAAGTATGAGTGCTTGTTTGGGTATTCCAACTCAAAAAGTTGATGCGGTTACTTTTGCACTCGGTTCGGGTTTAGCTGGTGTGGCTGGATGTGCGATTAGTTTACTCGGTTCTGTGGGGCCGAATACGGGACAAAACTATATTATTGATACTTTTATGGTTGTTGTGGTTGGAGGTGTAGGAAATTTAGCTGGTACTATTGTGGCAGCTTTGGGAATTGGGACGGCTAATTTTTTAATTGGTTCTGGAACTTTGGCTTTGTTGTTAAGTCCGGTGAAGCCTTTGGCAGATTTCTTTACTTTTTTTGCGACGACGAGTATGGCGAAGGTGATGGTATTTGCGCTGATTATTGTGTTTTTACAGTGGAAGCCTGGGGGAATTTTTCCGCAGAAGGGACGTACTGTTGATGTTTAAACGAACCGCAGAGACGCAGCGAAAAGTCGGAGCGCCGGCTTCCGGCGATCTGAACTTTTCAAGAGAGGGGGCGCAGAGAATGGGGAAAAGGAGAGGATTATTGATTGAGGTGGGGGTGGTGGTAGCGATCGCACTTTCCCTAATCCTAATTATGCCACTGGTGCTGTCGGAGTTTCGGCTGAATTTGTTGGCTAGGTTTTTGTCGCTGGCGATCGCCGCTTTGGGTATTGATTTGATTTGGGGGTATACTGGTTTATTGAGTTTGGGTCATGGTATTTTCTTTGGTTTGGGTGGATATGCGATCGCCATGTACCTAAAACTGCAAGTTCCATCTGGTGAGTTACCCGATTTCATGGGGCTTTATGGAGTTACGGAACTTCCAGGTTTTTGGCAACCTTTTTATTCTTTTCCTTTGACAATGGCTGCTGTGGTGTTAATTCCAGGGTTATTGGCAGGATTGTTGGGATATTTGGTATTTAGAAATCGCCTCAAGGGTGTTTATTTTTCTATCTTGACTCAAGCGGGAACCATTGTATTTTTCAACTTTTTTAATGGGCAACAAAAGTTATTTAATGGTACAAACGGGCTGATAGATTTTACAACTTTATTTGGGGCAACGGTGAGCGATGCCAAAACACAATTTGTGTTTTACACGTTGACGGTGGTGTTTCTCGCCGCTACCTACGGAATTTGTCGCTGGCTGACAAGTGGACGTTTTGGCAGATTGTTAATCGCTATTCGGGATGATGAAAGTCGGGTGAGATTTTCTGGCTACGATCCTACAGATTTTAAGGTTTTGGTGTTTGGAGTTTCGGGAGCGATCGCAGGCATCGCCGGAGCATTTTACACTATTCAAAGTGGTTCTGTTTCACCCAGAGCGATGGATATTGCCTTTTCCATTGAAATGGTAATTTGGGTAGCTGTCGGAGGACGCGCTACTTTAATTGGTGCAATTGTCGGCACTTTATTAGTCAATTATGCCCGGACTTTTTTAAGCGAACAATTTGCTGAAATCTGGCTATTTTTCCAAGGCGCACTATTTTTGATTGTCGTCACCGTGCTTCCTGACGGCATAGTAGGATGGTTGCGTAGTCAGAATATTTCCCTTTTCAAACCCCGTCAAGAAATTGTTACATACCCAGCTTTAGAAGAAGACCCCGAAGTGCAACATGAACGCCAAAATATTGGAAACTGAAAATGTAACTGTCAGCTTTGATGGTTTTAAAGCTTTGAATCAGCTAAACTTTAACATGGATGTAGGGGAATTACGAGTAGTCATTGGCCCCAACGGTGCCGGCAAGACAACATTTTTGGATGTGATTACCGGCAAAGTTAAACCAACCATTGGACGAGTTTTATTCAAAGGTAGAAACCTCCGTTCTTTCTCCGAACATCAAATTGCGCGGTTGGGAATTGGGCGCAAATTCCAAACACCCAGAGTTTATCTGAATTTAACGCCCCGTGAAAATTTAGAAATTACCAGTAACCGCAATAAAAATGTCTTTTCTACTTTGTTTCATAGTTCCAGTGGCATTGAAAAGAATAATATTAAAGGTTTGTTAGAAACCATCGGCTTAACTCCCAAAGCAGGCATTCCAGCAGCTTTACTTTCTCATGGAGAAAAGCAACGTTTAGAAATTGGCATGTTAGTAGCACAGTCGCCTGATTTATTACTCGTCGATGAACCAGTTGCTGGTTTAACAGATGAAGAAACCTATAATATTGGCGAATTACTTTTAGCTTTAGCTCAGAGTCATTCAATCTTAGTAATTGAACACGATATGGAATTCGTGCGTCAAATTGCCAAGAAAGTCACAGTATTACATGAAGGTTCGGTGCTGTGCGAAGGCAATTTTGAAGACGTGCAAAATGACTCCCGTGTGGTTGAAGTCTATTTGGGGAAACAGGAAGAATAAAAAACCAATTGCACTTTCTATTTTCCTAGTAATTCTGCTGGATTTGCGCTATTAAATATCTGTTTTACTGTTAGCTCCCAATTAGCAATTACTACTGATTCCATGCAAGTTGCACCTGTAAATACCTTATCCTCATACTGTCCCTCCACCCACTGACAAATCGTAATTTGTTGCATCTGTGGGTCAACAATCCAATACTCTAATATTTCCCTAGCCGCATACTCAGTCCGCTTGTAGCGATAGTCACGAACGCGGTTCGCCGTCCCTGGAGAAACAATTTCAATCACTAGGGCAGGCGGTGGCATATCACGGGTGATGGTGGCACGAGTCGCACCGATAAGGGCAGTATAAGATTCTTCTGTGTGAACCATTAAATCAGGTAAACGACATCTTGCCCGTCGCCCCGCCACCTCAATTTCTGTATCTTTGTGAGCAACTAAATAAAAAGTGAAATGTTTTAGTAATTCAACAAATAAAAATCTTGCCAGATTGCTATTTTCCTGACTTTCTGGTGGCATCTGTACTAATTCTCCATCCACCAATTCATAGCGCGTGTCTGTACCATCGTCATAGGCAAGATACTCCTCAAAGGTCAGCAGTTTTTGGGTTTTCGCCGTTTGGGTCATTTATTTTTTGGAACACTCTAGTACAGCTTACCTTAAGGCAAATTTATATTATGTATCTATATTTTACTAAAATCCGCACACCAATTTCCATTGGCGATCGCCTAGCTAAACCAATCGTAAAGGGTCATCAGCTAGGATTTAAGGCTTTTTTAGTAGTTTTTTTATTCACAAACATGATTTTGTTGCTTCATCATGTTAACTTTAGTGTCTGCCATATCTTGGTTTTTTTCACAGATATATTTTGATTACTTCTCAATATTTCCGACATAGCAGTGTCTCTATTATTCACAGCCTTTAAGGAATTTTAAGAGTCTTAGGAAATCAGAGCATTTTTCTCTTATCAGAGACAAAAAAGAGCGCTAGAACGATCGCAAAAATTTTCGTTCTACTGATTGTGGTCACCGTGAATAGGAATCGAAAAACCAAACGATATCGTGCTAAAAAAACGGAAAGACCGATGGTGGAAGACGAAATAATTGCCCAGCCATTATAAGATTTACTGATAAAAAAATACTTGACTTTGAAAACTATTTAAATCTAATATTAGCTTGCTAATAACACAACACATTCGCCATTTTTTTGTAGATTGGGTTAAGCAAAGTGAACCCAACCTGCAAATCACGACGTTTTTTGATTTGGCAAAAGTATTTAGGACTTACGCAAGCTCTACGAACACTTGGCGTTCTTGGCGTCTTGGTGGTTCGATAATTTAAGCTTTTTAGCTATTTTTGCGTAAGTCCTGGTATTGATGACAGTAATTTTATTACTGTTATTAGCAATAACTCCATCTTTGAATATAAAAGTTGAGGGATTAATATGACAAATTATGCCCAGAAACAGCTAGAGTGGGCTGAAGCATTGGAACTAGAGCGCTGGTTAGCTCCTTTACCCCCTATTCCTTTAGATCAGCTACCGCAGATAGAAAAAGCAGCAGATACAAGCGAAGATCAAGGAGTAGGAAACCATTTTGGAACCGATGGTAGTATGATTCCAGATTTAGGCCCATTAGCTTCTTTTGGTAGTTGGGCTTCTGTAGTAGCAACTATCGATCGGAAAGCACAGCAACTTTCCAATTTCAATCCATCTGATACTAATTTTGATTCTCAGCAATGGGCTGACTATGCTTATAAATTCTCAACCATACCTTTTTGGCTGGGAACAGCAGCAGATAGCAGAGAAGCAGAGATTTCATCGCTCGATCTTACGAAAGGTGTCGATGCAGTTATTGATTTAGTTGTGTCGATTGCAACTCCAGGTGTAGTTGATACTATCATCACCTCAATCAGGAAAATTGGCGAACTGGCGATGCAAAACAAAGGCGCAACGCAAAAACAAAACTCTCAGCAACAAGGGGTAATATCTATAAAATCTAGCGCTCTGTATGCCAGTTACATCAGAACAAGCGTGGAAATGGTTTACAAATCCGGTAAAGGTTACGAGCAATTGACTCAAAAGCTAAGCGTTTCTAGATTTTACGGAATTCTGGATTTTGATAAATGTAAGCGAAGTGCCGATACAATTTTAGCCTGGGATGGACAGGATGTTGGTGAATGGGAGAAAAAGACATCTAGCGCTCCCTTCCCACCGAATGATAGCCCTGCATGGGGTCAATACAATAAGTCAAAGTAGCAATGATACTGAAAGTTACGCTAAGGACTTGATGAGCCACTTTCAATACTGCGATCGCTAAAAATAAAACTCTAGCAATTAAAGTCTCTGAAACTTGCAGAATGCTTATTTAGTAAGGGGTACAGCGTTACCGTAACTTTCTGTACGATTGCTGATTTACTCTCTAGTTCAAAAACGAGTTGGCTAGCTCAAATCTGCAACTCCCTGTGATGCTTAAAAAGCCTAAACAGATAAATTGTATTAAACTCTGTTTAGATACATAGTGGATTCCAACATCAAGCGATACTAAATCTAGTGATAATATTACCTTAATGGAGGGCACAGCGGTTCCTGCTGTTATGAAGTACAGTTTTTTCCCTCTATACTCCATCCTTTTGGACTCTTTCAGCAGTATAGATGCACCTCACAATAGCGGGAAGTGCTGTATCGCGGTAAAGGTATACTAACAGATGCAGTATCGCTTCTCTATCAACTGCAATACTTACAATATTAGCGATAGATATGGAACTAAAATACACCAGCAATAGCAACTGGGAATTAAATGATAACCAACGAGAAAAGCTTCTGTCAATAATTTACGCCCATCTTGATTTTGACGATAAAGATAGTCAAGTTTTAGAATTCACCGATGACATGCTTATTAAATCGCTGCCTGGTTTTGATTCTTTGAAAGTATTTCAACTTTTGGGAAAAATAGAGCTAGAGTTCTTTATTGATTTAGGCTTTGCCGCGCTGGAGCAAGTAAAGACTATGGGAGATCTATACACTATAGTTGCTCAAGCAATTCAAAAAAAAGCAACAAAAATCTAGATCTAGATAAAATTGAGCAGGACATTAGCTTTACTTGAATAGAAAAAGCTAGATTGTTGTATGTCTAAGTAGGCGGTCAAAAGTAAAGTGCAGAAAGGAAACGCTCAAATATTTGATAGATAAAAGTTTTAGCCCACATTCCGCACTTCAAAATGTATTATCTATATTTTCAATAAAAATTCCTAATAATGTTCAAGTTATTAAGTATTAATATTGAATCATATTGGTAATTTATGTTGTTGATTTAACTATCATTAAACAGGTTTACGCATATTACAGGATGAATTGCGGAAAGTTGGTTTTAGTTAAAACGTTTTTTACTTTAACAGGACTTACGCAAAAGATAACGAAAGTAGCGGTAATACCCTGCGGGTTCGCTCTTAGCGTTCTCCCAGAGTAGCTGCTCCGCGTCTACATGAATTACCGCTACACAAGAATAAGGTTTTCAGTCACATATTGCGTAAGTCCTGTTTAAATTATCCCCACCTACTTAGATGGAATAAAGTTTATCAGCGAGCTAATTCAGATATGGAGAAAGTTTAATGGTGGAACACATACAAAAAAAGGCGGCAGGGACTAAAGCTATGGAACTAGCTCGTTGGTTAACGCCTCCACCGTCACTTAAGTCAGGTTTGCGTACAAAGCTAGTAATAAATGCTGATGCAAGTTGGGATCGAGGCGTCGGAAATCAGTTTGGGTCAGATGGTAGCGCTCTCCCTGACTTGGGTCCATTATCCCCTTTAGGCAGTTGGGCTTCTGTAATGGCGACTATAGATCGAAAAGCACAACAAATTTCTGGGTTCAATCCAGCTAGTACAGATTTCGATGATTCAGTCTGGTCTGACTATAGCTTTCAGTTTATGACTATGCCTTTTTGGCTATTTACCAACCAGGGAGTGAAAATAGCACAAATCTCCTCATTGAGTCTTCAGCAAGCAGTTGATATGATGGTAGAAATGATTGAGCCTATTGCCACATCAACAACTACTGAGAGCGTTATCACTTCTATCAAGAAAATTGGCGAACTGGCGATGCAAAATGAAGGAAAAGCTCAAAAACAAAACTTTCAACACCAAGGGTTAATATCAGTAAAATCTGAAGTTTTGTATGCAGGCTTTTTTAGGGCTATGGTAGGAATGGCTTATTTACCTAGCAAAGGCTACGAGCAATTAACACAACTTCTTATCATCTCTCTTTCTTATGGAATTTTAAATTTCCGCGAATGCATAGGTCATGCTAGCGATATCCTCAGCTGGGATAGAGAAGATGTTGAAAATTGGGAAAATCAAACAGCAAGTGCTAACTTCCCGCCAAATAATAGTCCAGCCTGGGGACGCTAGCAAAGTTGCAAATAAAATATTTCGCGCCCAAGCTTTAATAGCGGATCGGGAGCAACGCGAGGTAAAATCCGGGAAAAGGGATGCGTTCGCTAAAAATAAACTTGAACCAGGAGTTGCTGAAAAAGAAAAAAAAGGTTGCAGTCTTTAGATTATCAGATCAAATAAAGATATTCAGGTGCAAGACTTGAGGGTAAAATAACCCAAAATCCTTCAAAATCCTTACATCACCGCCACCAGCAGCACGGCAATGCCCATTGGTGTCAACCTAACGTAAAACTGATGTCCTGCAAGGAACTGAAGTTCCTTGCTAATAGCAAAAGTCATCTGAAGATGACTAAATATCCCCAAAAATCTTTAGTCTACTTCAGTAGACTTGAGCTATTAGCTTGGGAATTCATTCCCAAGCGGGTGATGAAGCTAACAGTTAAGCCATTTCTAACTTAAGTTGACACCAATGGGCAATGCCGTGCCCATACGCGAAATCTATATGTATCAGGATTTTAGTGAAATGGTATAAGTCCTGTAATTACTCATATAGGAAGGCAAAAGGTAGGAAACACAAAAGTAGAGAGTAGTCGCTACAGACTTGGGACAAGGCGCAATCCAGGGGCAGCGATGGTAAAGTCAAATATATGTGGAGGTGGTAACTATGACTCAAACCCTACCCAAGTTAGTAACCTTTGAACAATTTATCGAGTGGTACCCCTCAAACGGGGCGCGATATGAACTCCATAAAGGAGTCATTGTAGAAATACCACCCCCAACTGGCGAACACGAAAATGTTGTTGGATTTTTGGCGGCACAGATAACCTTTCAGTTC
The DNA here is from genome assembly GCA_034531095.2 of Nostoc sp. CreGUA01. Classification (GTDB taxonomy): domain Bacteria; phylum Cyanobacteriota; class Cyanobacteriia; order Cyanobacteriales; family Nostocaceae; genus Nostoc. The sequence goes on from JAVRBV020000091.1 coordinate 49,778, forward strand.
TTGCACATGGGACTTCCATTTCGTATCCCTAAAACTGCCTTTGTCAAAATTCAGAGCAATAACTCAACCTATTCTCCTGACATTTTGCTCTTAAATCATGACAATCTCGTAAATGAACCTCTGTGGAGCAAGCAATCGACTGTTATTCAAGCTGCATCTATCCCACTAGCTGTTGAAGTTGTTAGTAGCAACTGGCGAGACGATTACTATGACAAGTTCAGGGATTATGAACAGATGGGGATTCCCGAGTATTGGATTGTAGACTATGCTGCGATCAGTGGCAAAAGATTTACTGGTAATCCTAAACAAAAAACCATTACAATTTGCGAATTAGTTGATGGAGATTATCAAATAACTGTGTTTAGAGGAAATAATTTTATTGCATCGTCTTTATTCCCCCAACTCAATTTGACAGCACAACAAATTTTTGATTCTGCTTTGTAAAAAATTATTTTATGCTAAAAATCTCTAACCTCAACGTTTACTACGGCGAAAGCCACATTCTCCGCAACGTAGATTTAACCGTACCATCCGGGCAAATGGTCTGCCTAATCGGACGCAATGGCGTTGGTAAAACTACGCTCCTCAAAACCATCATGGGTTTACTCAAACCCCGCATCGGTACAATTAATTTCGCAGAACAATTAATCAACTCCAAATCTCCCGACCAAAGAGCAAAGTTAGGAATTGGTTATGTCCCCCAAGGACGTGAAATTATCCCCCGTTTAACAGTCAAAGAAAATCTGCTTTTGGGTTTAGAAGCCAGACGCAAACCAGTCAAAAAAGCAGAAATTCCCGAAGAAATTTTTAGCTTATTTCCAGTGTTAAAAACCATGCTTTCGCGTATGGGTGGAGATTTGAGTGGGGGACAGCAGCAACAGTTGGCGATCGCCCGTGCTTTAATGGGAGAACCTCAACTACTCGTCTTAGATGAACCCACCGAAGGTATTCAACCCTCCATCATCCTAGAAATTGAAGCCGCAGTCCGTCGCATCATCCAAACCACAGGCATTTCTGTTTTATTAGTCGAGCAACACTTACACTTTGTCCGTCAAGCTGATTACTATTACGCCATGCAAAAAGGCGGTATTGTCGCCTCCGGTTCCACCGAGGAACTCAGTCAAGATGTCATTCAACGTTTTTTAGCAGTTTAAGAAACAGGAGTCAGAATTCAGAATTCAGAATTCAGAATACTCTACCCATGAGGGGATAGAGTTTTAAATGAGTGAAAAATTTTAATACCAGTTTCGTCCACAAGAAGCGTTAGCGTAGCAGGACAAGTCCGGTTTTAAACCAATATTCATTACCTAATTGGACTCCAATTCATACTGAATTCTGACTCCTGAATTCTGAATTCTCTTTGATAACAACAATTCACGAGAGGAGTGTCCTTGGCTTTGTTCCTGAATTCTGAATTCTGAATTCTGAATCCTGATTAATCAAATCTGCGGCTTCTTGTAAAAGCTCATGTTGTTCTTGTTGAATTGCCTCTAAACGACTAGAAATTTCTGCCAATCTTAGTTGTTTATTTGGGGGTAAATTTTCAGCTACTAAAACTGGCAAATCATCCGTTTTTTTCGGAGGTATCATTCGTTGGACTGCAAATCTACCCGCTTGAGTTAAATAAAGAAAGCTAACTTTAACTACAGCCTGAAGTAACTTAACTGGAAATTGGAGTATTGACCAGCTAGCTGTCTCAATCACACGGACAATTGCTTTAATAATACTCCAAAGTAGAGCAAGTGCAAAAATCAGAATTACAACACTAATAATCGGATGATTAGCTGCCCAACTAACTATTTGAATTAACTGCAAAATCACAGGATGTTGTGTCAACCAATCCTGAAAAGAAGAACTAATTGCTGTTTCAACTGCTCCCGATGTGGCGCTTTTCAACTGTTCAGCCGTTTGCCAAGTTTGCTCTAAACTTGTGGTCACTGTATCAATTGCCGTATTGGTTTTTGCTTTTAAAGACTCGCCAACTTGTTGTATTGAATCAGTTAGAGAATTGAAATTTTCACCCACAAAACCTTTAGCGTTTTGCAAGCGTTGAGAAACTTCTTCAGGCAAATGTATGTCTAGTTGAGCTATCATAACAAACTTCACCGTCGTTGAAATCGAACTCGCAACCAATCTTTAGGGTGATTTGTGGGCAACTGCACGGAATCTAAACTTTGGTTGGGCAATATTTCCCAATGATAGTTGCGTATCAGATGGGAAGCCGCTATTTTCATTTCCATTTTGGCAAAAGCTAAACCAATACAAACACGCGGCCCGCCACCGAAAGCAACTAAGCTAAAAGGATATTTTTTTTGTTCTTGCCGTTGGGGACTGAAACGCTCAGGATCAAAAATGTTTGGCTGAGAATAAATTTCTTCAATTTGGTGAGTAGTTCTAATTGAATAAAACAACTGCCAACCAGCAGGCACATGAAAACCTTTAAATTCAAAGTCTTTAATTACACCGCGAAACCCACCCCCCACAGGTTGATATAATCTTTCTACTTCCCATAAAACCTGTTCTAAATAAGGCATTTTTCCTAATTTTTCTAAATCCAAATCACCTTGATTTGCAAGTTGTAATTGTTCTTCCCTAGCTTTTTCCAGAATTTCAGGATGACGCGCCAATTCAAGACATAACCAAGTCATCATTGAAGTAGTTGTTTCATGTCCCGCAAAAAGTAACAGCAGCGCTTGAGCTACGAGTTCCTTTTCGCTTAAACTGTTACCATCTTCATCTCTAGCTTGGATTAACAAACTCAGAGCATCTTTGGTTGGATTTTGTTGGCGTTCTCGGACAACTTGAGTTAAATACTCTAAAACTTGATTGCGAGCCGCTACAGCTTTGCCAAATGTCGTAAATGGTAAAGCTAAGGGATTAATTGCAAACAGTCCATTGGTCAGAGCCGCAAACAATTTACTCAGGCGCACACCTCCCGGACCAGGAGGCGTACCCAATAATAATTGACTAGCAATATCAAAGGTTAGTTGTTTAAACTCCGCAAACCAGATAAATTCTTGCTGCTTCTCCCACTTTTGCAAATAACTACGTGTAATATCTTCCATCGTGGCGACATAATTCGCCAGTGCTGGCCCGTGCAACGCCGGCATCATCAAGCGGCGATTTCTGCGGTGTTCCTCTCCATCTTGCAAAAAAAGCGATTCACCAAGCAATATTTTGAAATTAGCAGGCCATCCCTCGCGCCAAGAAAAATTTTCCATATGACTTGACAAAACGAACTCCAACGCCTCTGGCCCCACCATCATCACAGTTGGTCTGCCAAGAATATGAGTTTTGAAGATAGACCCATACTGGCGATAGCGCTTTTTGGCAAAGTCAGGGTCAAAAATGAAGGCAAGTGTTTCACCCAATACAGGCAAACCAAAACTTCCAGGAGGCATTTGATGACTTTTCATATGTTAAGAATTTTGAATTGTTATCTTTTACTCTGTCCCAATGTTTTAGATATCAATGGGTTAATCATCTCAAGTATCTGCTGTACTATCTTTGGTGCAAGCAATATAATCAGCACTGCATAGGTGATGGCACCCAACACTATGCAAACAGCTAATAATGTTTGTAAATTGATCAGATTTTTCAGCAATTCTCGAGCTATAAAAATCACAACTGTCATACCCAGGACTCCAGTTAATGGAATCACATACTGCCGCAGATAAACAGTCAATCGAATACCAATTAGTTTACGAATGAACCACAGATCTACAGGTGTCAACAAGTAACTGCGAATCACGTAAACTGCTGCAACAGCTACAATTCCCCAGTGTACAGCAATTGCAAAACCGATAACATTTGCTACCGAGTGCATAAAGTTTAATTTCAGTTTCCAAGACGGTTTACCCATTGCTGTAATCACAGTACCGTTGAAGTAGGTAACTGAATGGACAATACCAATAAAAGCTAGTATTTGCATCACTGGAATACTTGGTAACCATTGCTCACCGAACAAAACTCTGACTAATTCGGGTGCTAATGCTGCCATACCCAAAAATGCTGGAAAAGAAATCAAGCTTGTAAGTTGCGTTACCTTGTAAAAAGCATTTTTCAACTTTTCAGGTTCTTGCTGTAACCTAGAAAATGCAGGCATCGCTACCTGATTAATCACACCAGTTAATAACTGGGTAATTATTAAGAGCAAGCGGTAAGCAACGGAGTAATAACCCAAAGCAACTGGACCGAGAAAATAACTAATTAGTAAGTCATCGGATCTGCGGTTAACAAAGTTAAGAATTTGGGTTCCGACTACATTAATCCCAAAAGAAAATAATTCATGAAAATGCTTTGGCGAAAACTTGAATCTTGGTCGCCAATTGCTGGCCGACCAGAGAACTAAAACCTTAACTAAACCATTTACTAACTGCTGACTAACCAGACTCCAAACACCAAACCCCATGAAAGCCATCGTCACGCCGACTATGCCACCCACACATACCGCTACTAGTTCACGTATCGCTAGGGGTTTGAAATCAAGGTTGCGTTGAAAAATTGCCTCTTGGGTACTACTCAAGGAAATAATTACGAAGCTGAGAGACAACCAGCGAATGATTGGTGTTAACTGGGGTTGAGAAAAAAAGTTGGCAACTAGTCCAGCCGCCGCAATACTCAAACCTGTCATCACCAAGCCGATGCCAAAGTTAGTCCAAAAGGCTGTATCGAGATGTTCTGGTTCCAGTTCCTTACGTTGGACGATCGCTACAGAAAATCCTTGATCCAGGAAAATACCTACAAATGCCAGGAATATAGTAGCTGAAGCAACTAAACCGAAAGTTTCAGGCCCAAGCAGACGGGCAAGCAACGCAAAAACCGCAAAGGCGATCGCTTGGCGTCCCCAATTCTGAATTGCAGACCAAAATACACCTTTTAACGCCTTTTGTCGAAAATTTGATGATTCTTTAGGTGGTTCCATTGGGTGAGTCTCAATTAAAAAATTAATTCCTTCTGCTTGTACTGATATAGCCACACATATGGTTGTGATTTTTGCCAGCAAAAAACTGTTGATGCAATAAACTAAATTCTTTCACGCAGGACTTTTTGCTGATATTTTCTCACGGTAATTATCAACTCCAAATTTGACAGGCTATCAAACTATCATTAATAAAATATAGGAATCATATTTGATTGGGTGAAAAATCTAAGTATTTGTAGGGGAGCCAGTACGTTGCGGAGGTTCCCGACGCTCGAGGACTCGCTCTAAGCGAAGCATCCCGAAGGGTATACGCTGCGCTATCCGTTGTAGCAACTGGCGTTGTGTTAGGCGTAAGCCGTAACGCACCATTCTTAAGGCTTTGATGCTGTACTCTCGCCGATAAGGCAACGCGAGTCGCCTCAACGGGGGGAACTCCGTACAGCGCTGGCTCCCCTACGTATCTTTTCAAAAATCAAATAGTAGTCCTATATAAAGTTAAATATATTACAGATAAGTGTTTTTTTATTCATTGTATTTAAGTATATTGTTCACACTCTAGCTATCCTAACGCATAAAGACTACTGAAGTCTGAAGCTCACAGAACTGCAAAAAATAAATTATCCAATTTTTAGAATCAAAAGGACTTTCTTTACCCATACTCTAAAAGAGATAGGATATTTTTAGTTTGTCAGTTCTTAAGATGTCCCCAAGTCAGCCTTAAGAAAGAGAAAATTTATCAAATCTTTAAATTGTAAAGGGTCAAATATCTGAGTTTGTAAGTCCTGGAAACGCTGAAATTGCCTACATTTCATTCCAGAATTATTTCGATCATAATCTGGTCTATTTGGGTACTATCTAAGGTTAAAAATTTAAAAAGTGCTTATTTACAGACAAAGCTTAAAAAAAATTGAAAAAAAAAATAAAATCTGTACTATACTAAGCAAAAGTTAAAACGACTCTAGTAACAATCTTCACTAATCAAGAAATGAAACAGGATATCCTATCTTTTTTCCTGAACGCATATGCTACCAAGTTAAGGCTGACGCGGATAGTTAAAACCAATAATGGTCAGCAAAATCGTTCTATTCTTATACTGCCTCCCGGTGGTTTTGGTAGTATTGGGGACGAAGCTATGATAACTGGAATTATTGATTACTTCAAAGATAAAGGTGTCACCAAAATCGGATTAGTTTCTTGTAGCTTATGTCCTGGTTGGAAGGATTTCAAAATAGAGTCTAACAACTTAAAAATTGTTCACTACACTTTGAGTAATTCATGGAAACAGTGGTTTGAATTGACAAAATTAGCTAGCACTTACGATCAATTTTATTGCCTTGGCGCCGATGTCATGGATGGCAAGTACAGTGAGTACCGTTCTGCCAGAAGACTCCAATGTGCTGCATTAGCTAAGCAAACAGGTACAGATACTGCCATACTCGGCTTTAGCTTCAATGAAGAACCAATGCCAAAAGTGATTGAGGCTTTTCAAAAATTACCTTTAGATATCAAGTTATACGCACGAGATCCCATTTCACAAAAACGTCTGATTCAGCAATTAAAACGACCAGTTGAACTAGTCGCTGATTTAGCATTTCTCCTGCGTCCTGCTAGCAATGTTGGACATTTATCAGATGTATTCAAATGGATTAAAAACCAGAAAAGTAATCGGCGGATAGTTATTGGAATCAACGCCAATTCTCAAATATTTTCGGAACCTGACGAGGGAGATATTAATAAACTAATCCACATCTATATAGAGGCTTTAACTGAAATATATGCAAAAAATAATAACGTCAGTTTTGTACTAGTTCCTCATGATTTTCGCAATGCTGACAAGAAGTCTAGTGATATTGGTTTGTCTGAGGCTATCTGGCAAGGTCTTCCAGCAAAAGTGCAGTCTCATTGTCTAAAATTACCTGCAAAATTTAGTGCAAGACAAATCAAATCTATAGCTGGGAATCTTGATATGGTACTAAGCGGTAGAATGCATTTTGCTATTGCCTGCTTAGGACAAGGAACTCCTGTGGCTTGCATTACCTATCAAGGTAAATTTGAAGGGCTATTCAGCCACTTTGAGCTTGAAGGAATGCTAATTCAACCTGAAGAGGCTCTTGAAGAAAGCAATCTAGGTAAATTAATGATTGCGTTGCTTGAGAAGCGAGATAAGATCCGCAAAAATATTCAAAACAAACTTTCAAAAATTCAGCAATTAGCACAGGCTAATTTAACGTGAATTTGTTTAACTCCTAAGAATCCCCAGAGAGTTAACCAAGGAGCTAAAGCTTACGATCTAAAGTGAAAGTGTAAAACACTTCAGTATTAATTTACAGTTAATTGAAAAGCGTAAATAGGGTAGCACGGCTGTGCTACCCTATTTATTTTTCTATATATTTATTTTTCTATATCTTGAATTCTGTAGGACTTACGCAAGACGTGGCCGAAAACCTTATTCTTGCGTAGCGGTAATTCATTAATTACCGCTACTTTCGTTATCTTTTGCGTAAGTCCTGTTCTGTATATTATTAATATTTTTTACTTTTTCAAGTTTCTGATTTATCTAGTGTCCAAAAAATTTTATTCTGGAAAACGATGTTTATTATCAATCAAGTTATATGGTTAGCGAAAAAACTACAGAATTGCCACTATGGGTACAAGATAGAGATATAGTCATTGCTAATGATGAACAAGTACAGTGGCGAGAAGGGAAACGTCCAGATTATTCACTCAGCAATCAAATTCTTGAACGAGAGAAAAAATTTCACCATCCAGAAGGGTCATTAGAAGCGATCGCTCAAAATTTAGTCCGCACTTTTGAAATGGAAGCTTCTCATAAATCTAATCCCCAACAGTGGCTTTCGATTGTTGCTGATAAATTTAAAATGAGTAGTAATGGCCAAGAACAATATACTGCCCAAGAAGTTGCAGAACAAGGTACTTATAACTTATTTTTGGGTGAAAGCGAGCAGTATAGTTCCAAATCCGAAACCTTTGAATCTTCCTTTGAAATTTTTCATACAGCCTTTCCTAATGGATTTTTTTGGGAATTAACAGAAGTGCTTTCTGGACCGCCTAATGTTACCTTTAAGTGGCGACATTGGGGAGCATTTAGTGGTTCTTATAAAGACTATGCACCGACTGGAGAAACAGTGGAAATGGTGGGAGTTAGTATTGCTCGCGTCACTAATGATTTGAAGATTGAGTCTTTAGAGCATTATTTTGATAACAATGCTTTTCTGCAAAAATTAACGAGTGGTGGTTGTCCCTTTCATTCTTAACGCTATGGAGGGCACAACAATGTTCATAGGTGTCAACTTAAGCTAAAAATAGCGTACTCGTTGGGTGTTGCGCGTCCGCCCACCGTTAAAACGGCGGTCTCATAGCTGAAGTCCATTGAAATGGACTGTAATTTTCAGTCCTATAAAGAGGACTTTCGCTATTAGCCA
>JAVRBV020000092.1:0-47054 GCA_034531095.2 Nostoc sp. CreGUA01
GGAGTTAGGAGTTAAGAGTTAGGAGTTAGGAGTTAGGAGTTAGGAGTTAGGAGTTAGGAGTTAGGAGTTAGGAGTTAGGAGTTAAAAGTTAGGAGTTGAAGCAAGTAATTAATTCAACACTCTGAGATTACGTGCAGACAATATATTTTGTTAAACTCATCCTTACCACTCCTAACTTAAAACTCCTATACAGATGCTATTAATCCCGTATTTACTCCTAACTCCTCACTCCTAACTCCTAACTCCTCATTCCCAACTCCCAACTCCTCACTCCTAACTCCTCACTCCTCACTCCTCACTCCTCACTCCTCACTCCTCACTCTCTTTTTGGCTATGTCAACAACAAAACCTCGTGACGTTCAAGTTTTCCCCATTGCTACAGATACAAGAATATTGCGATCGCGCAGTTGGTCAAGGCTGAGATTTGAAATCGAATATGCTCTGGCTAAGGGAACAACTGCGAATTCTTATTTGATTGAAGGCGATAAAAATGCCTTAATTGACCCTCCAGGGGAAACGTTTACAGAAATTTATGTAGAAGCATTGCAGCAGCGTTTTGATGTGACAAAACTAGATTATGTAATTTTGGGACACGTCAACCCTAACCGCGCTGCAACTTTAAAAGCGTTGCTAGAAATTGCGCCCCAAATCACCTTTGTTTGCTCTAATCCAGGGGCGATAAATTTACGCTCGGCGCTGGAAAATACAGATTTACAAATTCTGGTGATGCGGGGAGAAGAAACTCTCGATTTGGGCAATGGGCATAATTTACAATTTATTCCCACTCCCAACCCCCGCTATGCAGACCACCTTTGCACCTACGATCCCCAAACAGAAATACTCTACTCCGATAAGTTATTTGGGGCGCATGTTTGCGGAGATCAGGTATTTGATGAAGGCTGGGAAATTTATCAAGAAGACCGCCGCTATTATTTTGATTGCCTGATGGCTCCCCACGCTCGTCAAGTTGAAACGGCGCTGGAGAAACTTGCAGATTTACCCGTGCGAATGTACGCCACTGGACATGGCGCTTTGGTGCGTTATGGCTTAATCGAACTGACCAAAGCTTATCGAGAATGGAGCCAACAACAAACTTCTGCTGACTTGACAGTGGCGTTGATTTATGCATCAGCTTATGGAAATACAGCCACTTTAGCCCAAGCGATCGCTCGTGGCATCACCAAAGCTGGCGTTGCGGTAGAATCGATTAACTGCGAATTCACCGACCCAGAAGATATCCGTGCTGCTGTGGAAAAATCTGCCGGCTTTGTTATGGGTTCCCCTACCCTTGGCGGTCATGCGCCCACACCCGTGCAAACAGCTTTAGGAATTGTCTTAGCCACAGCCACGAATAATAAACTTGCTGGTGTGTTTGGTTCCTTCGGCTGGAGTGGTGAAGCAGTTGATTTAATTGAAGGCAAATTGAAAGATGCTGGTTATCGGTTTGGTTTTGATGCCATCCGCGTCAAATTTAAACCAGACGATGCTACCTTGCAATTGTGCGAACAAGCTGGCACTGATTTTGCTCAAGCATTGAAGAAAGCGAAAAAAGTGCGATCGCAAAGTGTTTCTGCCACCACTGTCGAACAAGCAGTTGGGCGAATTGTTGGTTCATTGTGCGTTCTCACCGCCAAACAAGATGACATATCCAGCGCCATGTTAGCTTCTTGGGTGTCCCAGGCTAGCTTTAGTCCTCCTGGCTTAACCATCGCTGTTGCTAAAGACCGCGCCGTGGAAAGTTTGACACATTCAGGAAATAAATTTGTCCTCAATATCCTCAAAGAAGGCAATCACTTGGGGTTGATGAAGCACTTCCTTAAACCCTTTAGTCCCGGACAAGACCGATTTGCCGATGTCGCCGCCGAAGTTGCACAAAACGGTTCTCCTGTACTGACGGATGCTCTAGCATATCTGGAATGTTCCGTACAAAACCGCATGGAATCCGGCGACCATTGGCTGGTTTATGCAACCGTCGATAATGGCAAATTGTTAGATAATGATGGCGTCACAGCCGTGCATCATCGGAAAACGTCAACTCATTATTAATTAGGGACTGGGGACTGGGGATTGGGTATTAGGAAATTTTTCCCCAGTTTCTAGAAATGAAGTTTCGACATCTCGGCATTTGGAGTTTCAAGCTTTAATTAATACTGCTTTGGTTTCCCGTATTACGAATTAAAAATTAGTATTAGATCTTTCTGGAAAATAACGTACCAGAAAGTCTTGCGGTGTCAAAATGGGAATTCCATTAAACTCTACCAACACCAATAAATCTAAATCACCAGTAATAATTACTTCAGCATTTGCAGCAATAGCCGCAGCTAAAACTATAATATCTTTTGGATCGCGTAATTGAGGAGCGTTGACAGAAACAGTTAGACAGAATTGAAGTACATCTTTTGTGGCATTAATTACATCTTCTACTCTTAAACTTAAAGACTTGATTTTAGACTGAAACTTCGGACGACGCAAAGTAGTTTCTAACTCTTAAAATAAACCTTCAGATGCAAATATAGTTATTTTCTGCTCCTCTGCCAGCATTAAAACTATATCTGGCACTCCTCCCCAAAGTAATGCTGAAATCCAAACATTTACATCAACTACAACCCTCATTTTTCAATCCAAAGTTCTTCCCTAACTTCCTTGACTATTTGACTAATTTCTTCGAGAGTTGGTTGATTTGGATCTAAACCAGCCTCTGTTACTCGTTGTCTTAATGCTTTTAGTGTTAATAGGTTATTTGTTTTTTTAAACACAATTTCATTTTCGGTAATAGATACTTCATATTCCGTACAAGGCTGAAGCTTTTCCAAAACCTCTGGAGGAATTTCTAGCTTTCCATCAGCTGTGACTTTGGCAATAATAGTTGTGTTCATAATCTCAATCTTTAGGTTTGATTCGAGCTCTCAGATGAAAAGGGAACAGGACTTACGCAATATGTGACTGAAAACCTTATTCAAGCGTAGCGGTAATTCATGAATTACCGCTACTTTCGTTATCTTTTGCGTAAGTCCTGGGGAAAATGGGTGAATTAAGTAACTACGCAAAATTAATTACATCAACCTTTTGGTGTGGCACTACGCAATACATTTATAAAACTTATGGGAGCAAGTATTAGCAGTAGCTTTAGGTCACTTCATGCTTACAGAGCCTAAATATTAACGGATAAGTGAAAGTAGTGCCTAAATGGCAACATTGTTTCCGTGAGTTTAGGTATCGTCAGTGTTAAGTTTATCCGTTGTCGATTCCAAACTCAAATTTACCTGTCAACTACGTACCTTTTGTATCACAGTTTATATTTACTCTGCAATTTACTACTGAATTTACCAATTGCACTCTCATCTGCTCAAATATATATAGTTAGGAGGAACAAATTTGGTATACCTAATAATCTGTGCATACCAAAATCTACGCTAGAAATAGAAAAGATTAAACATGCAAGCAAAGCGCAGTATAACGATGCAAAACTACGATAGATTCACTTTCAGCAGTGAATCTAGCTGGGCGTCGTTAATAAAAACGCAATTTGTAGCTTTTCCGTAGTTGACTAGTGGTAGATTTGAGTTACTCTTGAAGCGATCGCTTCGTGTAGGAATCCACCTTCACAGAAGTGTACAAAGACATAAGTTAAATTTAACAATTCCCTCCCAGATTTTGAACTTCCAAACTGAATAGTTTGATACGACGCTCAAAACCTTGATGTACTACCCTAAATAAGGTAGTCAATTAACGACTTAATCTCATTTGTCTGGTAATTGTAATGAATAGTTTACAATACCAGTGGGTGGGAAAATCTAAAGAAAATATAAAAGTAACTCAAATGACTGTGGTGTCTGGAGGACAAAAGTGTTTCTGAGACTAGCACATCAACATAGACAATTCGTCCAAGACTTAGTAATGAACCTACAAGCCTTGGCGATTGTACTAGAGCGACGTGGTTATCCTGCGTCCTGTTACACGTGCGGCGACCAAATGAATAGCGCATCATTTATGGTTAGCTTGGGTGATAACCACCTGATTCGGTTCTTGGTGTCCGATTACGGGATTACTTGGACAGAAATGCGGGATGACCGCGAATTAATGAAGTTAGAAGGTGCAGAGGCAATTAACCAACTACAAGAGTTGGCTAATCTTGTCAAACAATCTATGCAAATCGATACAGATTCTAAAACTTTAGCTAAGAAGTGTTAAGTTTCCCCAAGTCGATGGCAAATTACAAATTGATTTGAAGTAACTGGTAATTGGTAAAAGCGGTTTGCTTAGCGATCGCTCATTACTGATTCTCCGTTACCCTTGAGTGATTGGCACTTGATTAGCCCGTCGCATATTTTTTGTATCTACCAAAATTTCACGAGCTAAACTTTGAACCTTGGGCTATCAGGTGTTAAAACGCACCACAGTTGGAGGTGGTGTATATGGCTGTCCAATTCTACAACATGTTTTTCCTGCTTGATTTGACAAGCGATCGCTCGTCTTATGGAAAAATTTTATTAAAATGCGATCGTAAAAGGATTCAGTAATGGAATACCGCAGCTATCGAAATCACGGATATTGCGTGTTACTAAAGTAAGCTGGTGAATTTGGGCAGTAGCAGCAATCATCATATCTGCTTGACTGTGCGTTTTCCCTATTGATCTGAGTTGACCCCTTAGTTCACCAGAACGTTTAGCAATTTCAGCGGTAATAGGCAATATTTGGCAGTAATTCTCCAAAAAATTTTCAAACCAATTTTCAATTCTGGGGTTAGGCTTTAATGTCAGTCCATAAGATATTTCCTCAACAGTAATTACGCTGATAGCAATTGAAGAGACTCCTGCCGCCCATGTTACTACACCAGAATTCGGTTGAGGTCGCGCTAGTTCGCTGATAATGTTGGTGTCACATAGAAAGGTCATTGAGGACATCAGCGAAAGAATTAGAACGGTCTTGACGAGGAGATATTTCCAGGATGTAATCTTCTTCAGCAGCAATCTGGCGTAGTTCTGTAAAAGCATCCGCTAGAGACAGTTTTTCCCTCTGTTGTTGCCAACACAGGAATTCTTCAAACACTTTAGCCTCCACAACAACTGCCACCAATTGATCGCGATTATAAATCCGCTGGGGTTCTTGAAGTGCAGCGTTAATCAATTCGGAGAACTTCTGTTTGGCTTGTGCAATTCTCCAGTTCATTGCGCCACCTATTGTGAGTCGTAATTATGCCTATTATAGACATCAATTATGTCTATAATTTTGACAACATTAAGCTGTTTCCAGAATTTGAAACTTGAAATTCTCGAAACAGCTTTGTAACAAAGGCTTTTAATCCCAAATCTAAAATCTAAAATTAAAGTCCGTTGCCAATCAAAATAAAGGGTGCCCAGTAATATGGGTGATTAAAGTTACTAATTTTTATTGTCTGTGCATTGTCATTTTTTGGCTTCGAGTATCCGGTAATTAATGACATTTGAGCTTTTCGTAAGGCTTCGGTTTTAGTCAGTTTTTCAGAAGAGAGAATATTATAAAAAGCGCTCATCAGTGCTTGTGTACCACCATCATCCACAGACCATAACGAGGCGATGGCGGCTTTAGCGCCGGTTTGCTGCATTTGATAACCAAAGCCCAAAATTTCCTCACCATTGCCTAACTTGCCTCCCAAGCCAGTTTCGCAGGCACTTAACACTACTAAATCTACATTGGGGAGTGACCAAGTAGCGACATTTCTAAAATTAACGCGATCGCCATTGCCGAATAAAATAAAAGAATCTTCAGGTTTACCCACCACAAAAGCTGCGTGAGTCGCTAAATGGACAATTGTATAATCATCCATTTGGGGTACAGTAACTCCAGGGCTAAAAGCATCATCTAAAAGCTTCTTAGTTTCAGGAACCGCCGCTGCTAAACTTTCCACCTCTCGCGTTGCAAACGGCAAACCAGCAAAAGCAACCTGGCGATTTCCAACTTTGATTTGATAATTACCTTTAGTAAAAGCACCTGCTAAAACTCGTAAATTAGATTGTTTTGGAGCGTTTAAATTAGTCAGACTCGCAGATGTAATATGATTAACACCAAAGCGTTCCACTAGCCATTGTTTGCCATCATACAAAGCAGTTAACGGAATGTAGCGTAACTGGTCATCTGGAGCATAAATCAAAGTTTGTGTACCTGCGAGTTTCAAGTCTTTTTCTATTGGTTTAATCAGCCAGTTATACAATTGGCGTCCAGATGCTTTGATATTTTGACTGGGGTTGATTAAAGCTTCGCGGAAGTCTCCAATTGTTTCATAGAGATTTTCACTTTTCACAGCAACTGTGCGATGAATTGGTGGAGAATCGGGAGTTACTAATACCAATTCCAAGCTATCTTTTAAAATCAGTGGGTAAAGTAGTACAGATTTTTGGGGCAATTTTGCTAAATTAGCTCGAATTTGATTGAGACTTTCCAAATCCAAATTTTGTCGTCTAGCTGTACGGCTAATTTGTTCTATCTGCGCTTTTACTGGAGGACTATCAATAAATTTGTTAAATTCATCCAAGAGTTGCTCTTGGTTTAATACTAACTGTTCAATGCGTTGTTTTTGTTGTGGCGATCGCTCCTGGGGAGGAATTTTTCGGAGTTGTGTTAATTCTTTACCAAATACAACAGCATTATCTAGGGTTTGATCTAACTTTTGTTTAATTGGTTTTTCTTGGGCAACTATATCAATACCTTTAGCAGTACGTTGATTTCCTGACACATTTTGGAGATAATCTTCTAGTTCTTCAACTTTGAGTAAATCCATTGTGCGTTGAGCTTCCGGAATACGTTTTTGCTTGAGTAATTTTTCACCTAAAATTCGGTAAGTCTGACTGACAGTAATACTATAAGCATCTGGTTGTGATACAGTTAGTGTTGATGGATTTAAACGAGCTTTTTCACGGTTGATGACGCAACCTTTGTAGAAAAAAATTGCTAACTCTGGTTTATTTTGAATATCGAATAAGTAACCGACATTACTATAGGTTTTGCCAAGCCTAACTAGATCTTGGAGTTCTCTATTAATCACTATCGCTTGCTGATAAGATTGAAGTGCTTCAGGATACTTTCTTTGACTTTGGTATACTCTGCCGATATTATTGAATGTTACAGCTTCCCAAGGGCGATCGCCATATTCTCTACTCATGGCTAACGCTTTTTCTAATTTTTGCAATGCTTGTTGCGATTGACCTTGCTGAGATTGTTTGATAGCTTCTTCATTGAGCCTTTGAATTTCTGAGAGTTGATTATTCTGGGGTAAAACTTGAGCTTTCTCTCCAAAACCCGATGGCAACTTTGTATTTGTACTTACTTGGTTATTTTCTGGGTATGTCATCCCAAAACCTAGTACACTAAGTAGGGTTAAAGTTACAAGACTAACATACTGGAGATTAAGCCGCATAACAAAACACTCCCTATACTCGGAAGTGTAAATCTTAAATCAAGAAGTCCTGGAAAGCAATTAATTTTTAAACTACTCTATATTCAATAATTTATAGCTTCTCAAAATAGATAGCCAGAAACTTGAAAATGTCAGAAGAAAAACCCAACCAACCACAATTACCACCAACCAGTGCCCTTGACAAGCCATCAAATCAGGAATTTGAGAACTGGTTTGAATATCCTATAAGAGTGCAACCCCACCACACTGACTATGCAGGTATTGTCTGGCACGGTTCCTATCTAACTTGGATGGAAGATGCACGAGTTGAATGCTTGCGGTCTATCGGGATTGAATTTGCTGATTTAGTAGCTTTAGGATGCGATTTACCAGTTGTAGAATTGTCGGTGCGCTATCATCGTTCAATTCCATTGGGTATGGCAGCCATAGTTAAAACCCGTATGGCTGAGGTCACTGGCGTCCGGATAAATTGGGATTATGCCATTGTCTCACCTGATGGACAACAATTATACGTCACGGCAAAAGTCACCTTAGTCGCTTTAGACCGCGAAAGAGGCAAGATTATGCGTCAGTTACCGCCAAATGTTAAGGATGCATTGGCTAAAGTTTCAGCATTCAATAATAGTTGACCAACAAAGTTTGTATGCGAAAATTTTCTCTAGGCATTTTTGCAATTTAGCTTGATTAACAAAGGTAAATGTTTAATTTTCTACTTGCTATTTTGTAGCTGCGATAGAGTTTGAGCAAACTGCGTTATATGATGCCAAATATCTTGCGGCGTAATGCCAAAACCGATATTTAATAAAACTAGGATTGCCGCAATAGTTAATGCACTACTTACGGTTGCTTTCAGCAACTTCCACAATATTATGAAGACAATCCAAGCTACAATCAACGTAGCAATCATAATAGATAAATTCCTTAACAATACCCGTTATTTAAAAACGTGTTGATTGAGAAAAGGTAAACTTTTATCAGAGTAACAATTACTAGTGCTAAAGCTATTAGACCTAATTGAGAGTAGATACTACAGCTAAGAATTTTTTGTAACTGTGTCAATGCGATCTTACCTGAAAATCAGACCAAAATTCAGATAAGAGGCAACTTATTTGGCAATTTGGCAGAATTCCTGGAAAAATTTTTAATGTTTTTGTATCAATAATCACAAAAGACAGAGTTATATGTAACAATCCTAGATGAATTGTGAAAATTTGCGGTGTCTAGATCCCCGACTTCTTTGAGAAGTCGGGGATCTAATTTTTCACTAATTTAATGATTACTGTATCAACTCGAAGGAGTCAAAAAACTTTGTTGACAAGGGTAATGCACTTTTGGAGATAAAGAAAATTAGTGGAACAAGAATGGTAAGTTTATGGGATTTTAGCGGGCAAAAACTGTCGTTGTTTAGGGAATTTAAAGAGTTTAGATATCCAATGAACCTTCTTAGTTTGACGTATGATGTTTATGACAACTATACAAACTTTAACTCAGATGGAAGCTTATTGGTTACACCAAATGTTACTGATAGCTCAGAGGATGTCTGAGAAGTTTTAGATAGGTGATTTTAATCACGCAAGTTGCTTTAGCATCAAACGAATCATAGCAACATAAATAAATGCTTCAGTCGTCTGGGGTAAAATTTCATAATCTTTGCTCAATCGTCGATACCAGTTAAACCAGCCAAAAGTTCGCTCAACTAACCAACGTTTAGGGAGTACAACAAAACCTTTCTGTTCTTCATGGCGGCTGTGATGTTGGAGAAGTGCGTTAGCGTAGCTTAACGTTCGCACAGCGTCTCGTAGAGAAGTTATCGCTTAAAACAGAGTTTTGCTTACCGCCACAACCACTCATGCAAGGATATAACATCTAAAATACTAACAATTAATCTGGGATTTTTGGTTTTTAAGCAGAGAAAATAAATGAGAAGTTGGCGGTGAGGAGTAATGCCGAAAAAAGTAAGAGAGTTGAAAGCAATGGTGTCAAAAGTTGGCTATATTCTTCAACCAGGAAGAGGTAAAGGAAGTCATACATATTGGAAGCATCCGTTGTTACCCGAAGAACCCCTGACCATACCAGGTAAAGACGGCGATGATGCTCCGTTATATTTAGAAAAAAACATCCAACGGGTGCTGAAAAAACTGCAAGAAATGGAAAACACGGAAAACGAAGCAAAACAGGAGACAGAAGAATGAACTATCACTACAGCATGGTAATTCAATGGTCGGAGGAAGATAGACTTTTTTTAGTACACTTACCTGAGTTCCCCTGGCAACAATTTCATACGCATGGTAGGACTTATGAAGAAGCAGCAAAAAATGGTCAGGAAGTAATTGAGACTTTTGTGGAAATGTTGAAAGAAGAAAACAAACCACTACCAGAACCGAGAATGCTTCCTAAAAAACCGTTGCAAGTTGCGTAAGTTAAGTGGGGGCTACGCATTTATTGTAGTTGGGGAAGTGCGTTAGTGCAGCTTAACGAACGCGAGTGCGTCTCGTTGGCGTAGCCTCTCGCAGAGAAGAGAAGTTATCGCATTTTGGTTTTGAGGAGTGCGATCACGTCTGGTTTTAGAGATGTGCGATGTCTGACGACAAGCCTTACGGCTACGGATTTATTGTTGATGAGATGAAGTGCGATCGCTAAGTTTCAGCCTATTTTCTCCAATAGTGCTTCATTGATAACCGTTTGATAGCCTACCCCTCGTTTTTCTGCCTCTTCTTTCGCCCAGGCTATGATTTTAGGATGAAATCTGATAGAAATCGGCTCATACTTTTCCTCTTCATCCTTAGCCGGTCGTCCACGCTTCCTGAGTGTAACCCCAAACTGATCTGCGATCGCATCTCTGAATATTTGGTTTTCTTCTGGTGTAACTCGTCTTGCTCTCTCAAAAGGAAACTCAGATTCCTGACTCATATTGTTGACACTCCTTTTTTGTAGCTCTTCTTGCACTAATTATCCTTATTTGCTCACCTCGCATCGTAAAAACAACCACAACAATTGAGCCATCTTCCATTTCACCAATCGCCCATTCCCTTTCTTCTCGCTGAGAATTACTAAATTCCTGCGTAAACAGGAGATAGGGGTCAGCAAAAACTGTTACAGCTTCCTCGAATTCAATACCATGTTTCAAAAAATTCGACTCAGCTTTATTCTCGTCCCACTCAAAGCGCATTTATAGTATATACCAAAAATATTTGCCTTTGCGATCCTACACCGACTTGGACTTTGGGATGGAGTGCGTAAAAGCGATCGCATTTATTAAGGTTGATGGGAAAGTGTGATGTCTAACGACAAGCCTTACGGCTACGCATTTATTGTTGATGAGATGAAGTGCGATCGTATTTATGATGTTAAGGAAGTGCGATCGCATTTGTGATGTTGGAGAAGTGCGATCGCATTTGTGATGTTTATGATGCAAAAAATAGCCAAGCTTATTGGTTATACATACAAGCATATTTTGAAAGTTTTGCAGAATTCGATTTATCTAAGGTTGGCGATAGTGTAACTGTGCGTTTATCTAAAGACAACGTATTAAATCGGCAGGCGATCGAAATATTTGCTAAATTTAAAAATAATGTTCTCAGCCAGTTACAAGGAGTGATTCGTCATCATGGTTAGAGAAATTAAATTCACAGAATTAGAGAAATTGCTCTTAGAGACAGGGTTTGTAACCATGCAGACCTTTGGCTCTCAAAAAATTTACCAGCATCCATCATCTGGTACATTAATAGTTCTGCCTGGTTACGAGCAACAAGCGTATGTCAGAACATTGCATTTAGTTACAGTGCGACGAATACTGTCGGAAAATGGCTTGATGGATAGCGATCGCTTCAACAGCTTTTTGAACAAGGTAGCAAGCTAAATACTAAGCCTCTCATATAGAAGAGAAGCTTTCTGCAAGAATCGCATTTGTGATGTTGGGAAAGCTATTTCATGAAGCGGAGAAACTATGCTCGTAGTGAAATTTCTGAGAGTGGATGAATAACCGTTAGCCTTCAGTATTAGGCTGAAGGCTAAACAATAATTGCTCAAAAGCCAGAAAATCTACCTTTTGAATATTTGAGTAAAGGCTTTTATCGCAAAGAAATTAGGCGCGAGTTAGTTGCTAAAGTTTCACTTGCTGTTAAAACTTCTTGTCTTGCCCATTTATCTGCTGCCAAAATGTCATCTAAAGAGGGATTTGCCCGGTTATCATTTTGATGGCGATCGCACACCCATTCAATACACCGAGGAATATCTAAAAACCGAATTTTTTCATCTAAAAATAAAGCTACAGCTTGTTCATTGGCGGCATTCAACACAGCCGGCATGGAACCGCCAGCTTTACCCACAGCATAAGCCAACTGCATACAAGGATACTTTTGATGGTCTGGTTCGCGGAAGGTTAAATTTCCAGCTTTCACCAAATCTAAGCGTTCCCAGTTAGTGTAAATGCGATCGGGCCAAGATAAAGCATACAGTAAGGGTAAACGCATATCAGGCCAGCCGAGTTGGGCTAAAACCGAAGTATCTTGCAATTCAATGAGTGAGTGAATAATACTTTGGGGATGAATGACAATTTCGATATCGTCATAATCCAAGCCAAACAGGAAGTGAGCCTCAATTACTTCCAATCCTTTATTCATCAAAGTAGCAGAATCTACCGTGATTTTCCGCCCCATCGACCAATTTGGATGTTTCAAAGCATCAGCAACAGTCACTTCTGCTAATTTTTCTACATCCCAATCCCGAAAAGCCCCACCCGATGCTGTCAGCAAAATCCGCCGCAAACCGTTTTTTGGCACACCTTGTAAGCATTGAAATATCGCTGAATGTTCGGAATCAGCAGGTAATAATTTTACTCCATGCTTTTGAATTAGGGGTAGAACTACGGGGCCGCCAGCAATCAGAGTTTCCTTGTTTGCCAAGGCAATATCTTTACCGGCTTCTATAGCTGCGATGGTTGGTAGCAAACCAGCACAACCGACGATTCCCGTGACAACTGTTTGCGCTTCGCCGTAGCGAGCGACTTCTATCACTCCAGCTTCGCCAGCCAATAGAATCGGTTGCGGGTCGAGGTCTTTAACGGCTTCTTTGAGTGCTGGTAATCCATCTTCTAAGCAAATTGCTGCTATTTGCGGCCGAAATTGCCGAATTTGAGCAGCCAACATTTCCACATTGCGCCCAGCTGCCAATCCCACAATCCGAAATTGATCTGGGTACTGACTAACAATATCTAAAGTCTGAGTTCCAATGGAACCAGTAGAACCAAGAAGAGTAATCGCTTTCACAATTATTTAAGCATTTACGGATAACTTTCAATATAAATTGCTGAGGACTCTTTGATCATAGCGATCGCCATAATCGATACATTGGGTATGGGGATGAGAGAGATGAGGGAGATGAGGGAGATGAGGGAGATGAGGGAGTGTGGGGAGATGGGGAGATGGGGGAAAGAGAATTAATGCTTCCCCATCCTCCCACACCTCCTGCTTGCCCCATGCCCAATGCCCAACGCCCAATGAGAAAATTTGTATTGGTAAATACGATATCTTTAAATATGTATGATTGCGGACAAATTGGCAAAAATGAGCAAAATAAAAAATATTTTCTAGTAATTGGCAATTTGTTCGATTTGTGAATGTGTGTGGTGGAGGATTGAAGATGCGAAATCTTACTAATAACTTTAAGCTACCTGTGCTGTATTCGTAGATAAAAGGATGGATAAAGTAGTATTTTAAAATACTCAAGTCTATGGTTAAAGTTCAGATAGCTATAAGAAAAATTTTATGGAAAACTGATTTCCTATATCCCGCAGCAATATGGCTTGCCAGTCGAATATTGATTTGGATAGCTATGTTGCTGGTTGCACCAAGGCTACCGTTACCAGCAGATGCATATGTGCCGCGTTATGGCTGGGAGGTTTTTGATGCATGGGATAGTATACATTATCGAGCGATCGCTACTTCTGGTTATGAATTTGTTGATGACGGTAAACAACATAATCTAGCTTTTTTTCCCCTGTTTCCTTTAAGTATTTGGGTTTTGATGAAGCTGGGTTTGCCGTTTGAATTAGCGGGCGTTTTGGTAAACAACCTGGCATTTTTCGCAGCCCTTTATTGTTTATACTTTTGGATGAAGGAGCATTACGGCGTTAGTGCAGCCCAGTGGGTAAGTGCTGTGGTTTGTTGCTATCCATCGTCTATGTTTACGACAGTAATTTACACAGAGGGGCTGTATTTGTTTTTGAGTACGGCAGCTTTACGGGCTTTCGATCGCCACCAATATCGCTGGAGTGTCATTTGGGGCGCGATGGCTACAGCAACGCGTCCCACAGGTATGGCACTAATTCCAGCGTTGGCGATCGCAGCTTGGAAAGAACGCAGACCACCCATTGCTTATATCACCGCTTTTGCCACAGGTGTTGGCATACTTCTATTCAGTTTGTATTGTGCAATTTATTTTGGTAACCCTCTAGCTTTTATTCAAGCACAACGCGGATGGCGACCTTCCCTTGGGTTTGATTGGCAGGGTTGGTTAAATATGCTGATGCAAATTCCAGTTGGTAGCAAAAATTGGCAATTTGGTTGGGTGCAAAACCCGTCTGGCGGCATTCCAGACCCCTGGTATCCCTTGTTGGTGGCTGTAATTGTTGGCGGTGGCTATCTTTTATGCCGCTTCCATAAATATTCTATTTTTGGGAAATTAGTTTATGGCTTTTATGCTTTAGTTGTGTTTTTGTTACTCTTGGCAAGTGAGCAGTGGATAAATAACTTCCTGAACGTGGGCATGGTCTTAGGTGGTGGGTTTGTGTTGTGGTACTTGCATCGACAACTCACCCCAGTTACAGTGATGTATGGCTTTTGCGGCATTGGTTTACTACTAGCTTCTGGAGGTACCATTTCCTTGAGCCGTTTGGCCTACGGAATTGTGCCTTTGAGTATAGCCATTGGTGTGCTGTTATCTCGCCATCCTCGTCAGGGATATTTTATACTAGGCTTGTTTGTGACATTGTTAGCCAAAATAGCTGTAGGGTTTGCCCAAGAACATTGGGTTGGGTAAAAGCGATCGCGGAATAGGGACTGAAAATTGGGTTAAGAACGGAAAAATTTTGTCATCAATTGAGTTTAGTTTTCCTAATGAATATATCCAATCAGACGAAGATGGCGCTTGTGGTATTACTTCTGGGCGTGGGCGCTCTATCTTTTGGCTCTATTTTTGTCAGATTGAGCGAAACTGAAATCAGCCCCAATGCCACTGTATTTAATCGCTTGTGGCTTGCTAGTCTGGTCTTCGGGCTGTGGTGCGGATACAAGGCGATATCTCAGCAATTTTCCCCAGATAAACCCGTAGAACGACAATCCTACACCAGTCAGGATTTCTTGCTATTGCTAGGCGCTGGTGTTTGTTGGGCTGCGACTTTAGTCTTTTTGGCTTGGTCGTTAACTCAAACCAGTGTTGCTATCTCTAGTGTTTTGCATAATCTCGCCCCCATATTTACTAGCTTGGGGGCATGGCTATTATTTCGTCACTGTTTTAAAAGTCAATTTTTGTTGGGGATGGCGATCGCCCTTGGGGGTACCATCGCTATTGAATTTGAGGAACTGCAAATCGCCACGAACGAAGTTCAAGGAACCTTTGCTGCCATCATTTCAGCGATTTTCTTGGGTGCATACCTACTGATGGTAGAAAAATTACGAACCAAGTTTTCTCCGGAGACGATCCAGTTGTGGATCTGCGCCATCGCTGCGGTAGTCATATTCCCCATACTTTTGTTCACTCAAGATCAACTTTTCCCCTCTTCAGTACATGGGTGGCTTTGGGTTATTTCCCCAGCAGTGATCTGCCAAGTTTTAGGTCACGGGCTTTTGACCTATAGCCTTGCTAAATTTTCCTCTGTGGTTGTTTCCTTAGTACACCTGCTAGAACCAGTATTTAGCGCCATTTTCGCTTTTGTAATATTTTCCGAAAAAATAAGTTTTTTTAATTTAACGGGTTTCGCTGTAGTTTTAATAGGTCTATACTTAGCCATATCTAGCCAAGTTACTTTGAGTTCGCGCTTCCAGGAATCAGTCAAAACTATTTTTATTAAAACTTTGCTAAAAACATGACGACAAAACAGGCATTCCTACAACAAAAGTTGTCCTTAACACCAGCTTTAGTAGGAACTTTGTCATTATTTTTTGCTTTAATTCCCATATCTTTGGCACCATCACTGACCAAATTATGTCAACTAGAAATTGGCGCAAATGCTGTAGTATTTCATCGTAGTTGGATTGCTACAGTCATTTTTGGTTTGTGGAATGGACTTGAGGCTTTCCGCTACCAACAATCTAATAACCAACCAATCGAACATAAGCCTTTAACCAAAAAAGAAATCTGCCTGTTGTTAGCAATGGGAACTGCGGCTGCAACCTACCTGCTGTTGTGGGCTTGGTCGCTGAGTCAAACTAACGTTGCCAATGTGGCTTTATTGTCTAATTTGAATTCCTTATTCGTTGCTTTGGCTGGGTATCTGTTATTTGGTCGGCGCTTCGATTACAGATTCGTTGTTGGTTTGGCCATCGCCTTAGGGGGAGCGATCGCATTTGAAGTCAATAAGGTACAATTTGCCAGTGACCAAATACTTGGTGATGCCTTAGCATTTCTGACTGCAATTTTCATGGCGACATGTATGTTGCTCATAGAACGACTCCGGTCTCGATTTAGCACCGCAACCATCATGCTGTGGCGCTGTGGAATCACAACAATGTTTCTCCTACCCGTGCTTCCCTTCCTCGAAGATAGACTACTCCCCAATTCCTCGATGGGTTGGTTTTTCATTATTTTTCAAGCCCTTTTTTGCCAAGTCTTGGGTCAGGGACTTTTAGCTTACAGCCTCAGCAGAATCTCTTCAGGAGTTGTTGCTGTCACCCTTCTAGCCGAACCAGTTTTGGCTTCGATTTTTGCTTGGTTCATTTTTTCAGAACAGGTAGGCTTGTTTGACTGGATGGCTTTTGCCGTAGTTTTAGTAGGTATTTATTTAGCTCAATCTAGTAAATCTGTTGTGAAAGCAACAGATGAAGAATTGTAGTGCGATGCCTGCGGCGGTAAACTACGCAAATTGAAGAATTCGCCTGATACCTTTGCCGAAGTCGTTGCATCACAGATGAGTGCGTAATGCACCGCAAATCTCTGGCAGTGCGCTAGGACTATCGTCCATAACGCACCCTACCATACTGTTGATAGAAATTCGATATATCCAGGACTTACGCAAAAATAGCTAACTTCGCTTAATTTATCGTAGACGCTTTGCGGCTTGCCGTAGGCTACCGCCAAGACGCCAAGAACGCCAAGAGTTCGTAGAGTTTGCGTAAGTCCTAATATCCAGAAAGCAACTATAATTCATCAATTGTTACTAAACCATCTTCGGTAAACTGTATAACAATTTCATGCTCATCAAGTAAAGCAGTTCCTAGTAAAGGTCGCTTTCCTGTCGCAAGTACATTAACTACTCTTTCTTCTCCATTCCAAATAATAGTAGCTTGATGTACTGGCAAAATTACATTACTATTGTCAGCTAAATTTGCATAGATATCATAGACAAAAGGAAAACCCAACAAAGTCACTGCTGCCAAAGGTAGAGAAAGAAACTCTGTAAAACCTGTATCAATAACAAATTCGATAGTGAAATCTGGTTGATTTTGCAGCCTAAATATGATGTCTACAGTTGGATATCCATTTTTGACGATACCAGAAATCACCGTTACTCGCGCTCCATTTGACCACTGAAAGAAGCAGCAACTTTGTAACCAATGCGGATACCAAAAAGTCTAGCGAATGGGTGTTTTTTACGTAAATATCGCGCTGATTCTATACCTGTTTTATCAACTGCGTATTCACCTGTTTCTATATCAATAATCACCATCTTACCAATGTTTTCTTGTAGTTCTACTTGTTGACGAATGCTATTTTCGTATATTTCTTTGGCACGTTGGGCAACTTCTTCTCGACTCAAAAGTATAGCTTGCACGTCTTTATTCCTTGATTGCTATTGTGTACTAATTTTACTACTAAGCTAGAAACAATTCAAAATAGTATTATTTTAACTATTAATGTAAATGCAACAAAATGGCGATCGCTCAAAATCCCAGCCTCAATCATGCGATGATATTCTGCGATCGTCCATTTCGCAATCACCAAACTCATAACGATTGATTCCTCTCAATAATTCTCTATATTTTCCCATTTTAAAGGTACTTCATGTCTGATTCAGAAAACGTGTCATCAAACGTGTGATAAAACTGATACACACGCTGAAGTCATCGTTGAGTATGTAATTATGTTAAGAATAATTTTGTTGGCCTTGGCTACTTTTTTTCTTCCCTTCACTAGCGATACCCATAGTCAAGTCATTGCTAATACCGCTAATTCTCAAATTTCTCAAAATCAATCAACAGGAATAACTATTGAAAGTCTAGGAATAGGAGGCGTAAAACTTTCTATGTCTGAGTCACAAGTCAGAAAAATTTTAGGCAAACCTGTAAAAGTAGAAAATAACTTTGTACCTGCTATTGGGAAAGTTCGTACTCTCAAATATCCAGGGATTACAGTTGATTTAGCTGAAGATGTTCAACCAGGGAAATTTACTGTTTACCAAATTAAAACAACTAGTTCTAAATATTCCACCAGAGATAAAGTAAAAATAGGTGACACGCAATCAAAAGTAATTAAAACCTATGGAAAAACTCAAATCAACCAAGAAGGTAAATTCACCTATTTAAATTACATAATTGAAGAACCTAGCCCTGGAGGTTTAAATTTTACCTTTGAAAAAGGCAAAATAACAGAAATTTACTGCTTTTATCTGATGAATTAAGCAATTTTTACCAGAAAAAACCAATGCAAATCCAACAGCACCGCTTCCTCTGGAAAAATCCGCAAATTCAAGGCGAATCTCCTCAGCCAAGATACGGGCATTCAGCTATTTTATATGAAAACTCCATGATTATTTTTGGTGGAGAACACAATGATACATTTGCAACTCTAAATGATATTCATTTGCTGAATTTGCAAACTTGGACTTGGATACAACCCCAAATTTCCGGCAAAATTCCTAGTAAAAGAAGTTTTCATACTGCTGTTTTAGCTGAAGATAAAATGCTGGTTTGGGGAGGATACCAAGAGGCAAAAGATGGAGGATATATTTTTAGTGATGTTGATGTTCATATCCTCAATCTCAAAACTTGGCAATGGTCGCAAATTACCCCTAATGGAACACCACCAGCACCTCGTTCTCATCATAGTGCAGCGTTGTTTAAAAATAAATTATTAATTGATGGTGGCTCTTATGATATCTACTCAGCACGAGACGATTTACATCTGCTAGATATCACAAAGATGTGCTGGATAAATATCCAAGTTAACAACTGTTATAGCTCTGCCTTAGCTGGACTAGTAATTCGGGACAATACATTAGTCAAGTTTCTCGGCGATGCTGCTTACGGTGGATTTTGCCCAGATATTTTAACTTTAGAATTAGTAGATTTTGATTCCCAAAATCTACCGAATATTCAGTGGCAAAAAGCCAAATTTCAAGGCATATAAAACTATAGACATCAAATTTTGTTGCCTAATAGTGAAGAGGAAGATGATGAAATTGATGAAGGAGATGGAATTCCTTATCGGACAATTCATGGCTATGGAAAATTTGGAGATAACCTAGCTTTGTTTGCTGGCATGGCTCCTGGTAATGGTGTTAGCCATGTGACAATTGGCGATTTAGTTTTATTGAATATGCCTGCTGTTGAAGAAGCTAATTGTGGAAATTATACAGGGATACTTCCAGAAGTAAAAGGAAAATTTCCTCCTCCGAGATTTGGCCATTCAACTATACAGTTTAATTCTCAAATGATTATCTATGGTGGCTTATGGATTGATACTGAAGCCGGCAATCATAGCTATGATAATCAAGTCTATATTCTGGAAACCGATGAATTGATCGGCAAATAAGTAGTACGATAAGGTTGACAATGGCGCGGGCGATCGCTAATTCAATATTATCGGCTCTCTCTCATAATATTCTGTCAACGTCAGTAATCCCCAGATTATAGCGGTTCCCCTATGAGTGAGGTACAGAAAAAATAGATCGTCGTAGGGGCGCACGGCTGTGCGCCCCTACCCATGTACCTTATTCAAATGAGAATCGCTATATTTTGCGTTATTGCCCTTCTGATTTTACACTTATCGCTCTAAGTTCTCTTGTTACCTTGGCGTAGCCTAACGTACCCCGATAGAGAAGCAAGCTACCCGTAGCGTCTGCATATCATGTCCGGTTGAAGACTTATTGTTTAGACTGAGGTGGGAATGGGGGGACGCGGAGAGATTTTAATCATAAGTGATTAGCTGGACATGATATCAAATGATTTTGTTCATGAAAACGATGTGTTTGTTCATGAAAACGATGCGTTTGTTCATGAAAACGATGTGTTTGGTATTTTCTGTCAAAGAAAACCTTGATATTCGTAGGGGCACGGCACTGCCCATACGTGTCAACTTAACGCTAAATGGGCGGTTAGAAACCGCATCTACACAAACAAAACCTTAATTTGACCTTAGTCCGCGCAGGCGGACGAAAGCCTGTATAGCCAAGCCACTGCGTTGGGCGGCTCTGCCGACTTGTTCGCGTAGCGTCTCCTACAGGAGAAGCAAGTGGCGCGCAAATTCCATTCGCCAGGGCTTAAGTTGACACCAATGCCCTTCTTAGATATGATTTCCTGGATTAGCGGGTAATACAGACTACCTTTTTTCATTAGTATATAAATATAATCACTTAGAAAGCGTCTACGCCCTTGAGTTACGATAACACCTGCAAATACCTTGCCGAAAACTATCCTGGCGACTTTGCCAGATGGTTACTCTCAATTGACACCTCAGATATCCAAGTACTCAAAACCGAACTCAACCTCGAACCGATTCGCGCTGATTCGGTGACGTTTCTGCAATTCTCCAACCAAATCTTACATTTAGAGTTTCAAACTACACCCAAATCCAAAACTCCCCTTGACTTTCGGATGCTGGACTATTACACCAGATTAAAACGAGAATACTGGTGTGAAATTCAGCAGGTGTTAATTTTCCTACAACCTACGTCTTCAGAAATTGCTTTTCAAACTCAGTATCTAGACACCAACACCACCCACAGATATCGAGTGATTCGTTTATGGGAAGAAGATCCTGCACCACTGCTAGCTAATCCCGCACTTTTACCCCTAGCGACATTAGCGAGAACCGACTCACCAACAGACTTGTTAACTCAAGTCGCTGCTGCTGTCGATATGATTGAAGAAACAGACGAACGACAGAATATATCAGCTTGCGTACAGGTTTTGGCTGGTTTGCGGTTTGAGAAAAGTTTGATTACACAGCTGTTTAGAGAGGAAATTATGCAAGAATCTGTGATTTACCAAGACATTCTGCAAAAGGGAGAAGAACGAGGAAAGAAACAGGAAGCGTTACAACTGATTTTGCGTCTTTTGACACGTCGTTTTGCTGGGATTGAACTGGAGATAGAACAGCAGATTCGCACTTTATCCATCACTCAATTAGAAGACTTAGCTGAGGCGCTGTTGGATTTCTCCAGTCAAAGGGATTTAGTAAATTACTTAGCAAGTGTCTCTCGATCTCAAGCGAATCAGCAAGATTAAAAAATGTAGGTTTGGGTTATATTTCAATACAGTTCAGATAAGACCAAAACACTTGTAGATACGGCAATTTATCGCGTCTTGAAAACCCAAAAATTTTTACCACTAGCCCTTAACTGAACCGTCTTGGGTTATATTTGAGCGAAAGTCTGGCGTTACGTTTTGCAAATTTTGTGAAAACTCAAATTCACAATCGCCTAATTCCCATCTCTAAACCTTCACATACACTACTGAGAAAGCCTAAATCCAAACTAGCAACTGTGTCACTAGGTTTGTGATAATGTGGATTCCGTAAAAATGCCGTATCTGTAACCATTATTGCCGGATAGCCCAAATCCCAAAAAGGTGCATGATCGCTAAGTCTGGTTTGCGGAACTATTAAACCTCGATTTGGTACGGGTAGCCATTGACTAGGTACGCCGACTTGGCGAATACTACGACTCATACCAATCAAATCACCAATTGTCCGCCAATTGCCAATTAAAGCAATAAAATCGCCACTATTTGGGTAGAAGCGCTCCAAAAAAGGCGGGTAACTTTGAGAGCCGGGTGTAGTATTTTTATAGCCCAGCATTTCTAGTGAAATCATTAAACGTAGCTGTTGCTTTTGTTCGCGCAACAAAGCTGCATAGTCAGCACTACCCAACAAGCCATATTCTTCCATATCGAAAGCAACCAGCCTTAGGGGATATCTTACAGGTTCGGCAGCAAACTTTCTAGCTAATTCCAGCAACACGGCCACACCTGTGGCATTATCATCCGCCCCTGGTGTTCCGGGAACAGCATCATAGTGGGCACCAATTAAAATAGGCGGCAAATCCTTTTTTTGCGGTCTACCTTGGGCAGGTAAATTTAAAATCAGATTCTTACAAGCTTTACCTCTAACTTTGAAGGTGTGGATTTCCACACTTCCCCATTGGGAAAATTGTTGACGAATATATTCTTGGACAAAAAAATGTCCGGCTGTTGCTATATAAGGATCGCGTTCTCGCGCTATCTCATTGAGTGAAATTTGTAATCGCTGTGTTAAATTCAAATCTTTTAAAGTTTTCAGGCACTCAAAAAACCAGAGCAAGTATGATTAAGGTGCATTTAGCAACTTCTAGATAGAGTAAACAGAATTAGCTAGATAACAACAATTGAGGCTGCTTGGACACACCAAGCATCGTCAATGCTATCCTAGTCTTGCAACTATCTCGTCTAGCTGAACTTTTTAACTTACTACCTTAATGACGACTATTATACCATTGAGGTGTTTTCACCCTGTAGCACAAAACTAGAGGTAGTTCCACCCAATCATAATAAATATATAAAACACTTTAGGCACTTTAGGAGAAGAGTAACGCATGGGCAAGGTAGTCGGCATCGACTTGGGTACAACCAACTCAGTAGTCGCCGTAATGGAGGGTGGCAAGCCGGTGGTGATTGCCAATGCAGAAGGAATGCGAACAACCCCCTCCGTAGTTGGCTTTAGCAAAGAAGGCGAAAGGGTGGTTGGGCAAATGGCACGGCGACAAACCGTCCTCAATCCCCAAAATACGTTTTTCGCAGTGAAGCGCTTTATCGGGCGCAAGTATGGCGAACTGAACCCAGAATCAAAGCGTGTACCCTACACCATTCGCAAAGACGAAGTAGGCAATATTAAAGTCGCTTGTCCGCGTCTGAATAAAGATTTTGCCCCGGAAGAAATTTCGGCAATGGTGCTGAAGAAATTGGCGGAGGATGCCAGTCGCTATTTGGGTGAACCTGTGACAGGGGCAGTGATTACGGTACCGGCTTATTTTAACGATTCTCAGCGGCAAGCAACCCGCGATGCTGGCAGAATTGCTGGTTTAGAAGTATTGCGGATTCTCAATGAACCGACTGCTGCATCTTTGGCTTACGGATTAGATCGGGGTGACACGGAAACTATCTTAGTATTTGACTTGGGTGGCGGTACCTTTGACGTGTCGATTTTAGAAGTAGGCGATGGCATATTTGAAGTTAAAGCTACCAGTGGAGATACGCAACTTGGTGGCAACGATTTTGACAAAAAAATAGTAGATTGGTTAGCAGAGCAATTTCTGGAAACAGAAGAGGTAGACTTAAGACGCGATCGCCAAGCTTTACAACGTCTGATGGAAGCTGCGGAAAAAGCTAAAATTGAACTTTCTGCTGTCAGCGTCACCGATATTAACTTACCCTTCATCACCGCCACAGAAGATGGCCCCAAACATTTAGAAACTCGTCTGACACGTTCTCAGTTTGAAGGTTTATGCGGTGATTTGATTACCCGATTGCGGACACCAGTTAAACGCGCCCTCAAAGACGCCGGACTTTCACCCAGAGATATTGAAGAAGTTGTCTTAGTTGGCGGTTCCACAAGAATGCCAATGGTTAAGCAGCTAGTACGGGACTTGATTGGCATCGAACCCAACGAAAACGTCAACCCTGATGAAGTGGTGGGAGTGGGTGCAGCGATTCAAGCAGGTATTCTCGCAGGGGAACTCAAAGATGTGCTGCTTTTGGATGTCACACCACTATCTTTGGGACTGGAAACCATCGGCGGCGTGATGAAAAAACTCATTCCCCGTAATACCACCATACCAGTACGTCGCTCTGATATCTTTTCCACGTCAGAAAACAATCAAAATACTGTGGAAATTCACGTAGTCCAGGGCGAACGGGATATGGCAGCAAACAACAAGTCTTTAGGACGGTTTAAGCTGTATGGCATCCCCCCAGCCCCACGCGGTATTCCCCAAATCCAAGTATCCTTTGATATCGATGCCAATGGAATTTTGCAGGTAACAGCCTTAGATAGAACCACTGGTAGAGAACAGAGTATCACCATTCAAGGCGCTTCTACCTTGACCGAATCGGAAGTCAACCGGATGATTCAGGATGCTCAAAAATACGCCGATGTTGACCGGGAACGGAAAGAAAGAGTAGAAAAGCGGACTCGTTCCGAGGCGTTGATTTTCCAAGCAGAACGACAACTCAGAGAAGTAGCCTTGGAATTTGGGATGCAGTTTGCCCGCAACCGCCGCCAAAGAATAGATAATATTTCCCAAGAATTACGAGAAAGCCTCAAAGAAAACGACGATCGCGGTATCGATCAAGCCTACGCCGACCTCCAAGATGCTTTGTATGAACTAAATCGAGAAGTCCGCCAGTATTATGCTGAAGACGAAGACGACGATTTGTTCGGCACTATCCGCGACATCTTCACTGGTGGCGAAAAAGAACGGGAACGCGACTCCTTTAAAGACACATACCGCGATCGCGACTCCTATAGTAGAGACTATAACAGAGACCGAGACTATGGCAGAGACTATAACCGAGATAATCGTTCTTCCTCCTATGAAAACCGTCCTCCCCGCAAATCCCGCCCAAGCTACCAAGATAACTGGGATGATGAAGAAGACAATGATTGGTTGTAGTTTTTGAGAAAAGTTAGGAGTTAGGAGTTAGGAGTTAGGAGTTAGGAGTTAGGAGTGAAAAATTAAATCTTTCAATTTCTAACTCATAATTAGCAACTTATAATTCCTCACTTATAACTACCAACTCATAACTCCTCACTCCTAACTCTTAACTACTCACTCCTCACTCTTAATTAATCTAAAATTTAAATAACCCAGCTATGCAAAATTTGCAGAATTTCCGCGATTACTACGAAATTTTAGGAGTATCTAAAGACGCCTCTAATGAGGAAATTAAAAAGGTTTTTCGACGGTTAGCCAGACAGTATCACCCAGACCTCAATCCTGGGAATAAAGCAGCCGAAGATAAATTTAAGGATATCGGTGAAGCTTATGAAGTGCTTTCAGATCCAGCCAAGCGATCGCAATACGACCAGTTTAGCCGCTACTGGAAGCAAAAAGGCTTTGCAGGGAATAAACAGACACCAAAAACTAAAAGCTGGCAAACTGGCGCTAACGGTCGCAATGAAAAGCAAGATGTAGATCCAAGTCAGTTTTCGGACTTTGAAAGCTTTATTAATCAAGTTATCGGCGTCAAAAATCAAAATGGGGCAAGTACCTCTAATAACGGTGCTACTAGCGATCCGTTTCGTTCGCCGAGAACCAAAGTTGCCTACACAGTTAACACCCCACCCCGCACTGCGCGTAGAGATATAGAAGCTCGATTGACTATACCATTAGAAAAAGCTTATCAAGGTGGTAACGAACGCATTCGCTTAGAAGATGGGCGATCGCTAGAAGTTAATATGCCTCCAGCAATGGTTACAGGTCAAACTATTCGTTTACGAAATCAAGGTGTTGGTGGTGGCGACTTATACTTAAAAATTACCGTTGAACCTCATCCATTGTTTAAGCTAGATGGTTTTAATATCCTCTGTCAAGTACCTGTGACTCCCAGCGAAGCAGTTTTGGGAGGACAGGTAGAAGCACCCACCCTAGATGGCCCTGTAAAAATGACCATCCCCCCCGGAGTTCGGTCTGGTCAAAAATTTCGACTAGGTAACAAAGGCTACCCTAATGATGATGGCAAACGTGGCGATCAATTAGTGGAAATTCAGATAGTTACCCCGAAAAATATTAGTCCAGAAGAACGGGAACTTTACGAAAAAATCAGAGAAATTGAAACCTTTAAACCCCGTGCTGACTTAATAGGTTAGAGATGAATCAGTGAGATAGAAGTTCATTGACAAAGGATTTAAAATATAAAAAATATCTTTTGAGCAAAGTGACTCAAACAGCCGTGAATCAGAAAGGGACAATGGCACAAAGCAGTGAACCAACTTATTACTCCCTGCTAGGACTGCATCCCTCGGCATCCGTAATCGATATTCGTCGGGCTTATCGGCAACTGAGCAAACGCTATCATCCAGATACCACAGAATTGCCTGCTGCTGTAGCTACTGCCAAATTTCAGCAACTCAACGAAGCCTACGCCACCCTGAGCCATCCAGAACGTCGATTAAGCTACGATTTAAAAATTGGCTATTCCCGCTTTGGCGTGATTCAATCACCTGCTGATTTGAATCATCCCGTCTCGTCTTCTTATGACTACTCAAAATCAGCTTATCTCGATGCGAGCGATCGCCCCCTCTCATCTGGCGAAATCTTCGCTCTATTTATGCTGGTGTTAACATTTATAGGTTGCCTATTACTAGCAATTGCCATTGGCTTAACTCGTGGTGACGCTGCTTTGCAAACGCATTCACAGCAATCAAACCTATCTGTGCAGCAGAATTCAGGAGTCAGAATTCAGGAGTCAGAATGGGCTACGCCCCGCTACGCTAACAGAATTCAGAAGTAAAACGGGTTTCAATGTCTGACACTAAAACTAGTTTGTGTACTTCAGTCCTCTTGATATCTGCTGTAATTACGTTGATAGTAATTAAAATATTAAAAATAAAAAATTTCCTAATCCAAAATCCAAAATCCAAAATTCCTATGTCTCTTCTTCCCGCAGATACCCCCTTATACAATCATCCCTTGCCACAAATTGAGCAGTGGCTAAAAGACCAAGGCTGTCAACAAGACGACACACAACGGCATTGTTGGCGCGTACAACGACCGAGTTGGCAAGCTGAACTTTGGCTGGATGTTGAGCAAATCATAGTGCGATATATCCAATCTGGGGAAAATGGACAAGATATCCAACGCTCATTTAAGTATTCTCTGAGTCGGGAAGATATAGAACAAGCGGTGTTTTCTGGGCCGTAAATTAAGTGCTGGGTACAGCTAGCTCACCGTAAAAAGCCCCGATGAAAAGCGATCGCTTATTTAGAAGCGATTTTTAGAATTATTAATGATTAGCCCAATTTATCCCACTCCAGAGCAGAACAAAACGTGTTTTATCCTTTGCCAAAACGTTACGAGTCTGTTTTTGCCGATTTTTATAGTCCGAATCGATGAACGAACTGGGAATATTTACATTTTGGCTGGAGAGGAGACGGGTATCTTAATT
The DNA here is from genome assembly GCA_034531095.2 of Nostoc sp. CreGUA01. GTDB lineage: Bacteria > Cyanobacteriota > Cyanobacteriia > Cyanobacteriales > Nostocaceae > Nostoc. The sequence goes on from JAVRBV020000092.1 coordinate 26,968, forward strand.
ACACGTGATGGCAGATGGAGATACGAAGAATGATAAAACCCAACTTTGTGGCAATGAGCAAATCCGAGTTGAAAGCTTATCTGTTAGAACATCGCAATGATGCTGAAGCTTTTCATGCCTTGATGGATAAAATTGCATCTGAACCCAATCAGACATTTTATACAGTTGAGGAAGTAGGAAAATTACAGGAACTAATTGAGGATAAACGGCGCTTTCAAGGAAATAGCTAGCGCTTGCCTGAATTTAACTAACTTACCGTAAAAAGCACCCACCAAAAGCGATCGCTTTTCTTGTGGCGTGGGTATTGCCAAAAATGCACAAAAGCAATGCCCACCCTACTGACTTAAACTTTTCCAAACCGCCGTTCCCGTTGCTGGTAGGCACACAAGGCGCGGTGAAATTCAGCGCGGTCAAAATCTGGCCAGAGAGTATCGGTGATGTAAATTTCCCCGTAGGCCATTTGCCAGAGCAGGAAATTAGAAAGACGCATTTCTCCACTGGTGCGAATTAACAAATCTGGGTCAGTAATTCCCGCTGTGTATAAGTGGCTTTCAAATAGCTGTTCGTCAATTTCATCGGGTTGTAGTAAACCTTGCTGGACTTGTTTGGCGATCGCTCGACAAGCTTGTAAAATTTCTTGGCGTCCGCCATAATTAGTTGCTATTGAAAAGCGGATGGCGCGGTTATTTTTGGTTTCTTCCATCGAACGGGAAATTTCTTGTTGCAGCGATCGCGGTAAGGCCTGTAAATTTCCCACAAATTTGATTTGCACGTTCTCTTCAACCATTTCCCGCAGCTCTTGACGTAAAACTTTTTGGAAAAGAGTCATCAAAAAATCTACTTCTTCCTGTGGTCTTTTCCAGTTCTCGGTGGAAAAAGCATAAGCCGTTAGTGCCTGGATTCCCCAATCCTTGCAGCAACGAAGCAAATCCTTGAGAGCATCGACTCCTCGCTTATGACCCATAATGCGTGGTAGACCTTGACGTTTAGCCCAACGACCATTGCCATCCATAATCACTGCAACGTGTTGGGGCAATAGTTCTCGTTGCAAGTCCGTGGGCAAATCTTGGAGTTTAGTTTGTTGTACTGTCATTTTTTATCTCGAGAAGCGGTCGATGGTAATCCGAGTAAACGTGAAACCAATGCTAGTGCCTTTCCACCTATCTGACGACCCAAGCTCAAAAGACCAGGAGCAACAGCTTCCCGATCTACGGTTGGGGACAACAGAGCCTCTAACGACTCTTTGAGCTTGCGAATTGTCAGCGGTCTATTGAGGGTTCCTCGTTCCGCTAAGGAAATAGAACCTGTTTCTTCAGATACAACGACACAAATGCAATTTTCGACCCGCTCAGTAATTCCCATTGCCGCCCGGTGGCGTGTTCCCAGCTGGCGCGAGGCTGTGCGTCCCGAAAGTGGTAAAATTATACCCGATGCCACAATCCGCGAACCACGGATTAATGTCGCTCCATCGTGTAACAAAGTTTTCGGCTGAAAAATTGTCTGGATCAGTTCTTTAGAAACTTCCGCGTTTAGCTTTACTCCTGGCACAGAAAAATCCCGTTCATCAATTGGGCCTGTGGTTTCCAAAATTAGTAAAGCTCCGATGCGGTTTTTTGACAATTCTTTAACAGCCTCAACAATTTCATCAATTACACTATCAGATTTGGGGATTGCCAAGCGATCGGGTTGGAACAGCTGACGGAATTCACCGCGCCCCAATTGCTCTAAAAACCGCCGAAACTCTGACTGTAGAGCAACCGCCATCGCCACAGCACAACCAATTACCAATTTTTCCAGAACAAAATTTAGCAGAGGTAGGCCGAATCTGTTACTTAGGGCTGAGGCTAACATCAAAACAATGAATCCCCGCACCATCCATAGTGTCCGGCGCTCACTAATAATGACGAGTATCATGTACGTCAGCGCCAGCACTAATAAAATATCCAGAGTCCCAAGCAGCAAGGACTGTGACCATCCCAGGTTTATCAGCCATTGCTTCCACCAATCTCTCATGACATCTGGATTACACTTTTACCTCTAATTACAGTTAGGAGTGGGGAGTGAGGAGTGAGGAGTTAGGAGTTAGGAGTTAGGAGTTAGGAGTTATGAAAAAAAACTTTTAATTCAAAACTCGAAACTCAAAACTTCAAATTGATAACTTTTAACTTCTAACTCTTAACTCTTAACTCCTAACTCCTAACTCTTGATTTTTCAGTCTTTGGGGTAGGCGATCTTGTCGAATTAAGTCTTGATAAGTTTCGCGCTGCAAAATTAAATTTGCTTCGCCATTCGCCACTACCACTGCTGCCGATCGCGGCAAACGGTTGTAGTTAGATGCCATACTGTAATTGTACGCACCAGTTCCCATAACTACGAGAATATCTCCCGGTTCTGTCTTTGGGAGTAGGGCATCTTTAATCAGAATATCTCCTGATTCACAATGCTTACCAGCAATTGTGACGGTTTGGGTTAAGGGAGAAGACATTTTATTGGCAACTACCGCCCGATAAACTGATTGGTAAGTAATTGGACGGGGATTGTCAGACATTCCTCCGTCAATTGCTATGTAGGTACGGATTTCTGGGATAACTTTGGATGAACCAATAGTGTAGGCTGTAACGCAAGCTGTGGCAATTAGCGATCGCCCCGGTTCACAAAGTAATTTCGGCAAAGGCAAATTTTCGGCTACACAAGCTTCTTGAATTACCTCACAAATCGGCTTCACCCACTCTTCAATGCTAGGGGGATCGTCTGATTCTATATACTTAATCCCTAAACCACCACCGACATTTAACTCGGTCAAATTTAAACCATACTTCGCCGCATCACGGAACCACTGCACCATGAGAGCAGCTAAATCTCTATGCGGTTGGCGCTCAAAAATTTGAGAGCCAATATGAGCGTGTAACCCTACGCAGTTAAGGACAGATTGTTTACTGACAAAAGTAAATAATTCCTCTAACTCATTTGGGTCAAAGCCAAATTTACTATCTAGCTGCCCTGTGCGGATATACTCATGTGTGTGGCATTCAATACCCGGCGTTAGACGCAACATGATACGGATTGGCAGAGGAGAAACAGACGCGGTGACGCGGTGACGCGGTGACGCGGTGAGTGGAAATGTCCCCGTGTCCTCTTGATTCTCCGTGTCTCCCTGTCCCCCCGTCCCCGTGTCCTCTTTTCCCCGTTCTTTTGCTATCTCTACCAAAGTGCGTAACTCGTGCCAGTTATCTACCACAATAGTGCAGCCGACTTCTGTGGCAAAAATCAATTCTTCACGAGATTTATTGTTGCTATGAAGATAGATTTTCTCAGGATTGACGCCTGCTTGCAGCGCAGTGTAAAGTTCACCGCCTGATGCGACATCAATTCCTAAATCTTCAGAAGCAGCGATCGCGCAAACTGCTAAACAATTCCAAGCTTTTGAGGCATACAATACTTGAGATTCGCCTTTGTAGTATTGCTTAAAAGCATCCCGGTATTGCTGACAACCCAAACGCAGGGTTTCTTCATCTAAAATATACAAAGGTGAACCAAACTGCTTAACTAGGGTTGTGACATCACACCCACCAATTTCCAAGAAGTCATGATTATGAACTCTGGCTGTTAAGGGTAAAAGTTCCTGATTAGGCGAGGAATTTGCTTTGCTGCTGCGCCCTTGAGGTAAATATTGACTTCCAGAATGTTGAACCCCAGTGGGGTGAGTCGATACCATAACTATAAATTAATTGTCCTTGTTCAAAATAGGGGGGTGAGTGAGTCTCCCGTTTCCCAGTTTACAAAGGGTTTGCAATCTTATTCAATAAATGTGATCTTATTAGACTTAGAAATTCAATTACTGAACAAAGAGCATCTAAATGCATTATTGCAACTAGATCGAGATTGTTTTGGTGGTCTGTGGACAAGGGAGGGTTACCAACGAGAGTTGGACAGTCCCAACAGCGATTTGTTGGGTTTGTTTTCTCCTGTCTCTAGTTCCAGACTGCTAGGAATGGGTTGCTTTTGGTCAATTTTAGAGGAAGCTCACATTACAATTTTGGCCGTTCATCCCCAATATCACCGCCAAGGTTTAGGACAGGCTTTACTATATTCACTCATCAAAACAGCTTGCGATCGTGGTTTGGAGCGAGCCACCCTCGAAGTGCGAGCTTCCAACTTAGGGGCTATATCTTTATATCAAAAATTTGGCTTCAAAACAGCAGGGCGGCGTCGGCGTTACTACCAAGATAACGGCGAAGATGCACTCATTCTCTGGCTCAGTGACCTCCAACACCCCAAATTTCAAGCAACTTTAGACCACTGGCATTCCATTATTAGCGATCGCCTGAGCAAATCTTCTTGGCAGTTGGTTTTTAAATAAAATGGGGCATGGGGCATGGGAGATGAGGGAGATGAGGGAGATGAGGGAGATGAGGGAGATGAGGGAGATGAGGGAGAAAATTTTACTCCCAACTGCGAACTCCCAACTGCGAACTCCCAACTCCTAACTCCTAACTCCCAACCTTCAGCAAAAAAGTGCAATTTTGCTGTGTCTATTTATATTTAAATATTTGATACTAAATCTTTATTTGATAACTATAACATATATTAATATTTATGTATTGATTAATATAAATACATGTGTTAATAATAAATGTTTGGGACAAAGTAAAAACTCGTAAAATCAATAGTTAACTATTTGTCATAAATCCCAAAAAGGCTGGTGAACTACGGCTCCTCAGTACACCAGCCAGACGAAAGTAGTTAAAAGGTAGTAATTTCCGCATAAACCTAAATCATCAGCTTTGGATGTCTATAATCTGTTATACAGGCGTCCAAAAGCTTAGCCTGTGCTAAAATCAGCGTACCGGCACGACGCAGGTGATGGGATAAAGCCATGTTTGAACGCTTCACAGAAAAAGCCATTAAGGTAATCATGCTGGCCCAAGAAGAGGCCCGCCGTTTAGGTCACAATTTTGTCGGCACTGAGCAGATCCTCCTGGGTCTGATTGGTGAAGGCACCGGTGTGGCCGCGAAGGTGCTGAAATCAATGGGCGTCAATCTCAAAGATGCTCGGATTGAAGTTGAAAAAATTATAGGCCGGGGATCGGGCTTTGTGGCCGTGGAAATTCCGTTTACGCCACGGGCAAAGCGAGTTCTAGAACTCTCCTTGGAAGAAGCACGCCAACTGGGGCATAACTACATTGGCACCGAGCATCTGCTGTTGGGCCTAATCCGCGAAGGGGAAGGTGTAGCAGCCAGGGTGCTAGAAAACCTCGGTGTAGATCTATCTAAGGTGAGAACCCAAGTCATCCGCATGTTGGGAGAAACTGCTGAGGTTTCACCAGGCGGTTCATCAGGTCGCACAAAAACCCCGACTCTGGATGAATTTGGCTCAAACCTGACCCAAATGGCTACAGACAACAAACTCGATCCTGTAGTGGGACGCGCTAAAGAAATTGAGCGAGTGATTCAGATATTGGGTCGCCGGACAAAAAATAACCCAGTGCTGATTGGGGAACCAGGGGTTGGTAAAACAGCGATCGCTGAAGGTTTAGCTTCACGCATTGCCAACAAAGATGTCCCTGACATCCTGGAAGATAAACGCGTAGTCACACTGGATATCGGTTTGCTGGTAGCAGGAACCAAGTACCGGGGTGAATTTGAAGAACGGTTGAAAAAAATCATGGATGAAATCCGTTCTGCGGGTAACGTCATCCTGGTGATTGATGAAGTTCACACCCTAATTGGTGCAGGCGCAGCCGAAGGTGCCATCGACGCAGCCAATATCCTCAAGCCAGCTTTGGCCAGAGGTGAGTTGCAGTGCATCGGCGCCACAACCCTAGATGAATATCGCAAACACATCGAACGGGATGCAGCCCTAGAACGGCGTTTCCAACCAGTGATGGTGGGCGAACCCAGTGTAGATGAAACAATTGAAATTTTATATGGTCTGCGCGATCGCTACGAGCAACACCACAAACTGAAAATCTCCGACGAAGCATTGGTAGCAGCGGCGAAATTGTCAGATCGTTATATAAGCGATCGCTACCTCCCAGATAAAGCCATCGACTTAGTTGATGAAGCTGGTTCGCGGGTGCGCTTGATTAATTCCCAACTTCCACCCGCAGCCAAAGAGTTAGACAAAGAACTGCGTCAGATATTAAAAGAAAAAGATGATGCAGTGCGCTCCCAGGACTTCGACAAAGCCGGGGAATTGCGCGATCGGGAGATGGAAATCAAAGCCGAAATTAGAGCGATCGCTCAAAGCAAGACCAATGCAGCCGGCTCTGAACATGAAGAACCCGTAGTTACAGAAGAAGACATTGCCCACATTGTCGCTTCTTGGACTGGGGTACCGGTGAACAAACTCACCGAATCGGAATCAGAAAAGCTGCTGCATATGGAAGACACCCTGCACCAGCGTTTGATTGGTCAAGACGAAGCTGTGAAGGCAGTTTCACGCGCTATTCGTCGCGCTCGTGTTGGTTTGAAGAATCCCAATCGACCCATTGCTAGTTTCGTCTTCTCCGGGCCTACTGGTGTAGGTAAAACCGAGTTAGCGAAATCCTTAGCTGCTTACTTCTTCGGTTCCGAAGAAGCCATGATCCGCTTAGATATGTCCGAATACATGGAGCGTCACACCGTCAGCAAGCTGATTGGTTCGCCTCCTGGTTATGTTGGTTATAACGAAGGTGGTCAACTAACCGAAGCCGTGCGGCGGCGTCCTTACACCGTGGTGCTGTTCGACGAAATCGAAAAAGCGCACCCCGATGTATTCAACATGCTGTTGCAAATTTTGGAAGACGGTCGGTTAACTGACGCCAAAGGTCGCACGGTGGACTTTAAGAACACCTTGCTGATTTTAACTTCCAATATTGGTTCTAAGGTAATTGAAAAAGGCGGCAGCGGTATTGGCTTTGAATTTGCCGAAGATGTTACCGAGTCAGCTTACAACCGGATTCGCTCCTTGGTGAACGAAGAATTGAAACAATACTTCCGTCCAGAGTTCCTCAACCGACTTGATGAAATTATCGTCTTCCGTCAGTTGAGCAAACCAGAGGTGACCCAAATCGCCGAAATCATGCTCAAGGAAGTATTTGGTCGTCTAACAGAAAAAGGTATCACCTTAGAAGTCAGCGATCGCTTCAAAGATCGTTTAATCGAAGAAGGTTACAGTCCCAGCTACGGCGCCAGACCATTACGCCGAGCGATTATGCGCTTGTTAGAAGATAGCCTCGCAGAAGAAATTCTCTCTGGTCGCATCAAGGATGGCGATATAGCCTTAGTTGATGTTGATGAGAACGGTACTGTTCAAGTGAGCGCTCAAGAGCGTCGGGAATTGTTACCCCAAGGCGTTGAGTAAGATTTGGAATTGAAAATTAAATCTTAAATTAGCAAAAGGTAGAGGAGTTTTATTCTCTACCTTTTTTGTGTGAAAAAGTGTCACAGACTATGGCGCCTCTCAATTGGGTAAAATACGGCCGTTCGTAGGGGCGCACAGCTGTGCGCCCCTACAGCGTATTGCATCCAAACGAGAATCGCTATAATTTCTACCCTACAGCTAAACCAAAATGCATAATTAGTAAGAGGTGGCAACCTCCGGCGTTGGAGAAGTGTCTCATCTTAAAGTAGTAGACGCCATAATCTAGAGCGTCAAGCAAATACTAATGTGATGTTTAGATGACCAGCATGAAATTCCAACTTTACTTAGGCTCTTTATTTTCCCAGATGAAAGTACGTCATTGGTGGATCAGCGTTTTTTTATGGATAGCTTTGGTTGCCCCAGCTCAAGCGTCTGTAATCTTGCGCGTAGCAATTGAGAGGGGAGTTAATCAGGTAAAAGTGGGCAGTTCCACAACTGGAATCGTCAAGGATAGTACTGGCCGCACTTTGGGACAATTGCCGGCCATGAGTGCGTTTTATGCTCAAGCGGTTCCTGGGGGAGTGGCTTTAGATAAGTGGCAGTCTGGTTTATTTTGGATTGAGCCGACGGGTAAAGGGTTTGTTTACATTGGCGATCGCTGGTATCGGGGTAGAACTCTGGTTGTCCCCACAGAAAAAGGTTTAACCGCTGTTAACTGGGTTGATGACCAAGAGTATCTCTACAGCGTTCTCGGTGGCGAAATGAATGCTAGTTGGCCTGCTGAAGCTTTGAAAGCCCAGGCGATCGCCGCCCGCACCTATGCCCTTTACGAACGAGAAAAACAACGGAATAATCCCATTTACGATTTAGGCAACACCCCCGATCGCTGGCAAATTTACAAAGGTGTGATTAGTGAATCTCCTGCCACTTACAAAGCGGTCGATGAAACAGCAGGGCAAGTACTAACTTATAAAAACAAGATTATTCTCTCAGTTTTTCATGCTTGTTCTGGCGGACACACCGAAAATGTCGAAGATGTTTGGGGAAATGCCTTACCCTACCTACGTGCTGTTCAAGACTACGACCAAAATATCAAAGAGTGTAACTGGGTGAAAACCCTCTCACCCAGCGAAATTAGCGCTAAATTTCCTGAGGTAGGCAGTGTGACGGCGATGATTCCAGAAACATTATCACCTTTTGGTAGTGTCAAAGTCTTGAAAATTGTTGGTAATAAAGGGACGAAGATGCTACAGCGGGAGGAAGTGCGGACAGGACTTAAGCTCAAAAGTACCCGCTTTAGCGTCTCCAAGGGAGCAGATGGTAGTTTTGTCCTCCAAGGACTTGGTTTCGGTCATGGTTTAGGCATGAGCCAATGGGGAGCATACAATCTAGCTCGCCAAGGAGTGAACCACCTGCAAATTTTGGGGCATTATTACAAAGGTGTAGCTCTAACCCCAATTCAAGCTAAGTAAGGCGGGCTTTCCGGCCTACCCCAATTGATGATTTGCATAAAAGCAAAATCAAAAGCCCAGTTTTTATGACCGGGCTTTTGAAATAATGGGGCTATATTCCCCACAGGTTAGTTATAGAAGTTCAGTATAATTATCGATGCTCTGATATGTAATACCACTCTATTATTATTAATTCCGGAAAATTAGCGAAAAATTTTCAGAGTAATTTTGATCTCCAAGCCCACGAGGAAAATACACCAAGCAATTAGCAGTAATTTATACTGCTAATTGTGGGGTTAGTCAGAAAACCTGTCCAAGTCTATAGGACGAGACACCCACGCCACATTAACAATTCAAAATTCAAAATTCAAAATTCAACAATAAACTCAGTACCCAGCATTCCTGAACCTGTTGCTGTGTTTCCTACTCTTTGCGTGTTCTTGACTCGGGTGTAGGATTTAGAAATATTTATTTTTGGCTTTTGCTGATGAACAATACATTTAGTAGCTGGCAAGAATGGTTCACCGTAGTCGCCTATCTAGGTTTCACAGTCTTGATTATCTGGCGCGTGTTTAGCGCCCAGAAGAATTAAAAAAGCTGCATATCATTTCACCAGCACTTTTTTGCTCAAAAGGCAAAACAGTTCCATTTTGTTGAATCTTAACTCGTTGACGGCAATTGTAGACTTCAATGGGTGTTTTTACTCCGTCTACACTCACAGATGCCCTGTATTCCCAATAGTTTTTGGCACTCCGGTTAATACTGAGAATACAAATCTGCTGACCATTATAATTTCGGCATACAGATGCCAAAGCCGGAAGCGCCACTAAAAAAGAGAGTATTAATAGCAACACAAAAATGATAGCTCTTATCCTGTTCATAAAGGATTATTAACATTACATTATGGGAAATATTATTAAATATCAAACTCTTTGAATTGCAACCAAAAACAAATTTTGAACAATGTTGGATTGTACGTTGTTTTGCAGCACTACTGCTCTTTGGTCAAGTGTGGCTGCATTTACTCCAGGGAAAAACCTACTACCGCAAGATTTTGCAGCATATGGTGACAGCTGGACCAGGTTCTATTTCTCCAGTTTTGCTTGTGGGTGGTTTTGCCGGAATGATTTTTACTATTCAGACGGCGAGAGAATTAGTACGATTTGGTGCTGTCAATGCTGTGGGAGGTGCTTTTGCATTGGCTTTTTGCAGAGAATTGGCTCCAATTTTGACCGCCAGTATTATGGCGGGACAAGTAGGTTCTGCTTTTGCAGCCGAAATAGGTGCAATGCGAGTGACAGAGCAAATTGATGCACTTTATATGCTCAAAACCGATCCTATTGATTATCTAGTACTTCCTAGAGTAATTGCTTGTTGTTTGATGGTGCCTTTGATGACAGTTTTTGCTTTAGTTATGGGCATCATCGGCGGGGTTTTTGCAGCATGGCAGTTTTACAAAATTTTTCCAGAAATTTTTTTAGAATCAGTGAGAAATTTTTTAGAACCTTCAGATTTGTTGATTATTTTGCTCAAAGGGTTTATTTTTGGGTTGCTAGTTGCTGTTATTGGTTGTAGTTGGGGATTAACTACTAAGGGAGGAGCAAAGGAAGTAGGAGAATCAGCAACAAAAGCAGTTGTTACTAGTTGGGTGTCAATTTTTATCATGGATTTTTTTCTATCTCTGCTGCTGTTTGAACACGTTGAATTTTGAAGAATCTAAATTTCATAAAGTTAGTAAAATTTCAGAATTTACTAACTTGTAGATCAAGACACCCAATACCAAGCCTGTCAATGAAACAATAGATGTACTCCAAAAAGCTAGTTTTTTCTTCAGACCCGCTACTTGAAAGTCTATCCTGACTAATATAGTTGCCGAAATAATCAGCAAGGTATCAAGAAAAATCCTAAACCAGGCAAGCATAATAAAAAACAACAAAGCTGCTAAAACTGAAACGCCAAAAGCTCTAACATTTGATTCAAACACAATAGTGTAGTAGTATGTCACTTTTGGCCAAGGAGTTGTCAAAGTTAGTATTAAAAGCAAGATAGCAGCTGCGATCGCTGACCACACAAACATCGGAGGATCTGTTTCAGATATTACCCAACCCAAAGTACTGTAGCTAAGCAGTACTAGCGTCAGGGACACCCAAGGAACTCTTTTCAAAATTGACATGGGTTGATATTGCCAGTACAAGGCTAAAGCATTATTTCATCGCTAAGTCGAGTAACTAAAGACTCGATTTCACTTATAGCCTGTCATACTTTTGCTAAGCAAGGCAAACAAGTTTGTACAGAATACAGCACAAAGTAGTTAAATATATTGATAAAGATTTGTAAACTGTTAGCAGCCGAGTAGCCGCGTGTCACATCTGATTAAGGAATTATCATTATCATGAGACAACTTGTTATTGCTGAGCGCGTATGCCTCATTGCTCATATCTTGTCAAAGGCTTTTGGACTAGTAGGGATGTTACTAGTCTTACCTCATGCCGAAATAATTTTAAACTTATCCCAGGTTGGAGAAACTGCCATACAGTTAAGTATGGCTGGGGGCGGCGTAGTTGATATCATCTTGGGAACAATAGCTGTTTCTATTTATGCCTACCGGACGCTGGGATTAGGAACTTGGCTGGCATTTATGCTCCCGGCTGTGTTTATCTCTTTGGGAAGTGAATTATTAGGAACTAGCACAGGTTTTCCATTTGGTGATTATAGCTACTTGAGTGGCTTAGGTTACAAGATTGGGGGGTTAGTTCCTTTTACAATTCCTTTATCTTGGTTTTATGTTGGGCTGTCGTCTTATTTAATTGCCAGGTCTGGTTTGAAGGTAGCCGAAAAACCCAGTTGGGGACGCCATATTGCGGCTGTCGCCGTTGGTGCCTTACTCTTCACTTGCTGGGACTTTGCCCTTGAGCCAGCAATGAGTCAATCTTCTCTACCTTTTTGGTATTGGGAGCAACCAGGGGCTTTCTTTGGAACACCTTACCAAAACTATGCAGGTTGGTTTGGCACTAGTGCGGTGTTTATGAGTGTGGCAGGATTATTGTGGGGAAAAACCTCGATAGAATTAGAGCGATCGCAACTCAATCTTCCCTTAGTAGTTTATTTAACTAACTTTGCCTTCGCCGCCGGACTCAGCTTAGCCGGTGGCTTCTTCATCCCTGTGTTACTCGGCTCAGTGCTGGGTGTAATTCCTGCCGTGGCACTGTGGTTGAGGAGTTCAAGCACACCTGCTCAAGTTGCCATTGAACCAGTAACTCAAGAAGCCTCAGCAGCAAGCGTTAAAGTTGTTTTGAAATAAGCAGATAGGTGGGGAGTGGGGAGTGGGGAGATGAGGGAGATGAGGGAGATGAGGGAGATGAGGGAGATGAGGGAGTGTGGGGAGTGTGGGGAGTGTGGGGGAAAATATTTGTTCTCCATCCTCCCACACCGGAGACACCTCCCACACTCCAAACTCCAAACTCCAAACTCCAAACTCCTAACTCCTAACTCCTAACTCCTAACTCCCACTCCCCACTCTCCAATAACAAATAACAAATGACTAATGAGAACGCCTTGATAGTAGAAAGCGCTATTTCACTTTTATTGCTATTTATTCAAGTACCAGCAACGGCCATTTTGCTGTCGCGTCTGCTAAAGGGACCAAGACGCCATCCCCCAATAGAACCGCAACAGCCGACGCCGGAACTGTTGGGTAGGGTTAGCGTTGTTGTTCCTACACTCAATGAGGCGCTTCGCATTAGCCCTCTGTTAGCTGGCTTAAGTCGGCAAAGCTACGAAGTTCGGGAAATTCTTGTTGTGGATAGCAATTCCAGTGATGCTACTCCCGATTTGGTAAAGGCGATGCAGCAACAAGATCCGCGCTTTCGCTTGATGACAGACGATCCCTTACCTTCTGGTTGGGTGGGACGTCCTTGGGCGTTGCATAATGGTTTTCTACACAGTTCAGAAACTAGTGAGTGGTTTCTGGGGCTGGATGCTGATGTTCAACTGCATCCTGGTTTGGTTGCTGGTTTGGTAAAGACAGCCCAAGTACAAGGTTATGATTTAGTTTCCCTTTCACCCCAGTTCATCCTCAAATATCCGGGGGAATGCTGGCTACAACCGGCTTTGTTGATGACTCTGCTTTACCGATTTGACCCAGCTGGGATTAATACACAGCAGCCAGAACGGGTAATGGCAAATGGACAGTGTTTTTTGTGTCGTCGTTCTGTTTTAGCGGCTGTGGGTGGTTACAGTAGTGCGAGTAGTTCTTTTTGTGATGATGTTACCTTGGCACGGAATATTGCTATTCAAGGTTATAAAGTGGGCTTTTTAGATGGGGCAAAAGTACTAAAAGTACGGATGTATGAAGGGGCGATGGAGACGTGGAAGGAATGGGGGCGCAGTCTCGACCTCAAAGATGCAACCTCTCGTTCTCAGCTGTGGGGAGATTTATGGCTACTCTTGGCAGTCCAAGGTTTACCAATTTTAATCATCTTGATTCTCTCACTAGAGATGCGATTAATCGCCTCTCTACCTATGCCCTCATTTTTCCTGCTGGGTTTGAATTTATTTCTGATAGTGATTCGCTTTGGTATGCTAATGGCGATCGCACCTTCTTACGATCGCCAAAATGCCAAAGGCAGTTGGTTATTCTGGCTTTCCCCTTTCGCCGATCCCATAGCCATACTACGAATCTTCCTATCTGCATTCCGCACCCCACGCGAATGGCGGGGAAGAAAATATAGTGCTGAGTTAGGAGTTAGGAGTTAGGAGTTTGGAGTTATTCTCCCCCTACCCCCTCATCTCCCCGTGTCCCCGCGTCCCCGCGTCCCCCTCATCTCCCTCATCCCCCTCACTCCTCTTCCCCCCCCACTCGATCCCCGCGTTCCAGTTCCCAAAGAATTTGATTTCCTTCACGGCGTACTCGTGAGACTATCCAATTTCGCCAGCGCCATTGATCCCCTCTACTGGTAACAGCACTGGCGTGGACATCCATTAAATCTGCTAACTCCGAACTGGTAATTAAGTAGCCTTTTTCGGAAATTTCGTCAGCTATACGCAGAGTTTCAACTAAGTTGCGGAGTTGCAAAACCCTCATTTCTGATGATTTTTCATCGGTTACGGTCGCAGTTGGCCCAGTTGATGGTTCCATAACGGTTATTTCTGGTGCAGAAGTAGTGACTTGGTGTGTATTTTGGTTACTTATTCTAGAATTTTTCTCATCATCAGCTACTTTTGCTACATTTGTTTCACTTGTGTTAGGTAAAGTTTTATAAAGATTTGTGGAAGATAATTGTTGTAGAGATGGGGTTTTACCACTGGCATAGGTGCGAGCGATCGCATCACAACGTTCGTTACCTATGTTACCAGAATGTCCCTTGACATATTGCCATTTTACTTGTTGGCTATTGAGTTCATCTAATGTTTCTAAAAGGTCTTGGTTTTGCACGGGTTTACCGTCTGCTTTTTTCCAGCCTTTGTTTTTCCAGCCTTTCACCCACTTGGTAACGCAGTTGATTAAGTATTCGCTATCAGTATAGAGGGTGATGGGTTGAGCTTGTTGAGATGTTTGCAGAAATTGGAGGGCGGCGATCGCGGCTTGCATTTCCATTTTATTATTAGTGGTGTGGGGAGATGCATCGCCCATTTCGTGAACTGAGCCATCACTGAAGTAGACGACAACACCCCAACCACCAGGGCCAGGGTTACCAGTGCAAGCACCGTCTGTGTATATGCTTTGGATTGTGGGTTGGATGGACATGGTTAGGATATCGAAATAGCAAAATTCGCTAAGGGAAGAGTTCTTAACGACGAAAGCAAAGGCTAATAAAGATTAGCACAGCAAAGAAGTTACCGATGCCTACACTTCGAGGTGTAGGGGCACGGCAATGCCCATTTGTGTCAACTTAATGTGAAACCCTTGTCAAGAGGTAATATTGACTTCATTGACTTACACTCACCGTGTCACCCCCCCCCGGGTTTGTCTAAAGCCAAAACCTCCCCTCCCCTTAGTACTACCGCGTATACACAAGTTTGAAATACCTGATGAATCTGGGTTTTACCCCACCCTAACCCTCCCCTTGTGAAGGCTACCGTGTATACACAAGTCGAAAAAAACCATTAGCACAACAAATTTAAGTTTCGTAGGGTGCGTTATCGCGCCAGCGTAACGCACCTAAAATCCCAGCGTAACGAACCGAAAATCATTGACGGTGCGTTAGGACTTGCGTCCATAACGCACCCTACGAAACTAATAGAAGAGTTGAAACCTATGCTGGCCATACTTGTGTATACACAGTAGCCTTGTGAAGGGGAGGGAACTGGATTTCCTGTTTCCCCCCTTTATAAGCTACGGTGTACACACAAGTCTTTTGACCTGCACCTTTATTGCATCGACCTGCACCTTTATTGCATCGACCTGCACCTTTATTGCATCGACCTGCACCTTTATTGCATCGACCTGCACCTTTATTGCATCGACCTGCACCTTAGTTACATCGACCTGCAAAAATTAACTTACCCTACGTTACGCAGCAACTCTAAAAGATTTGTGTGTACACCGTAGCCTTTATAAGGGGGGTAATTCGAGTTGTGTATACACCGTAGTTCCTTAGTAAGGGGAGGGATTGAGGGGTGGGGTAAAGTATTGTGGGACAAGTCTAATAGATTGCATTTTGTCCCTTGCTATAGTATGGTTTATACCAACACATGCACCTTGAAAACTTAATCAGTACATATTTTTTACGTCTAACTTAATGGCTAGTACAGCACGGCGGAAATGAACATACCATTTGAAATGTCTAAAACCCTTACGCAACAGTAATTACAAATTACGTTAACTTCGGGGGGCGTAGCCCATTACGAATTACGCGAAGCGGTACTAGTTTATTAAAGCCATTTTGTTAAGAAACGTAACCTGAGGGGGTCGTTCAAAGCTTGAAAAGCTTATTCTTTCGTAAACCCCCTCAGATAACTTACTCTATAAGGGTTTGAGTTACTTGCAGACTGTGATTATTGTCAATAATTGTAGTCTATTGACAGGTAAAATAGACCCCCCTCAATTTTACAGTTCTGTAAGCCTTATTTGGTAAGCTTTCTGTAAAGGTAGGGTTTTAAATCTCTTACCCCTCACGGGGATGGAAACTTTTTCATCTGGCGTTGTTAATACAGAGTAGACTTTCGCAGTTTTAAATCTCTTACCCCTCACGGGGATGGAAACTAAGGGGTGAACCACGTCATAGTCAACGCCCCACTGTGCATTTGTTTTAAATCTCTTACCCCTCACGGGGATGGAAACCTTCGAGCAGTTTCATTACAAGCTTGGTTCACAACTGGTTTTAAATCTCTTACCCCTCACGGGGATGGAAACCAGCTTGAATTACAGCTCTTCCCTGACCTTTCGCATAGTTTTAAATCTCTTACCCCTCACGGGGATGGAAACTTTTGCATTCTAAAACGAAAGAAAGTTTAGTAACTACCGGTTTTAAATCTCTTACCCCTCACGGGGATGGAAACGCTTCGATGTTTACGCGTTGACCTTTTGTAATTACTTGTTTTAAATCTCTTACCCCTCATGGGGATGAAAACTTCTTTGAAAATTCCAAATAGCCATCCAAGAATATACAGTTTTAAATAAACTTAATATTATGTATGGGGATTTATAGCATTAGCGATCGCCATCTATAAGTCTTCAACCGGATATGATATTACTCCTGAATTCTGAATTCTGAATTCTGAATTCTGTTCTCAATTGTCCACTGCCATTTTTGCTGTTGTACATTCCATTTTACAGCTACTATTTCTGTTGGGGGATTCAGGCGATCGCCATTTTCCTGAAACTCAATATTTCCTGTGACTCCCTTCACTTGTTTTTTCTGTTCTTTGAAATATTTATTCATGTCGATTAGTAAAGATTGACTATCTTTAATTTCACATATTTCTAAAATTCTGAAAATTATTAACACTGAATCAAAAGCTGTTGCACTGCGCCAAGTCAAATTTTCTTCGCCCCATAATTGAGTGCCTATTTGACAAAAATGCTGCCCTAATTGATTATCACTCTTACACCCGTTTTTCTGGCTGTGCCAATGCCAAGGAACACAAGCTATAATTTGACATTCTTCGGGATTGACTATATTGTATTGGCTTTGCTCGTCAATCCAATGTAAAACATTTTCATGATAAAAAGTTGCTGAACCAGCTATCAGGCATTTATTCAGTTTTAATCGACTAATCAGCCCAGCATTATCCAAGGAATTCGGTTCAATTCCTCCATCGGGAATGATGATAATAATCTCGACACCATCTTGTTTAATTTCTTCGATATAAGCTTGAATATGATAGTATTGATCACTAATATAATTACATTCTTTGATGAAGACAAATTTTTCATGATATTTTTCTAAAATATTTTCAACGCTGTTTTTATATGAAGTACTATAACTACTATTTTTGTTATAGACAATAGCTACTTTTATGTTAGTTTTACCTGCAAATTTTTCTATCAAGCAATGAGCTAATTGTGTTGCATTAATATTATCTTGGGTAGTAAGTCTAAAAAAAGATAAGCTTTCCCCACCAGATAAATGAGAAAGTTCATTAGATGTGCTACTAGTGTTTACTAAAACTAGTCCATTTTGAGAATAAAAATTTAGCGCTTTTTTAGTCATTTCGCTTGAGTAGTGACCGATGATAGCAATTAAGTTTAATTGTGGTGCTAAATCAGCTAAATTTTCTGCGGTTTGGTTATATGGAGCATATAAATTGTTAGGATCGTTGACAATCAAAATCCGCAATACTATTTGGTTATCTGTATGATTTAATTTGAAAAATATATCCGGTTTGATATCATCTAAATTTATCTCTTTTTCTAAAGCGATTTTGTCAAAAGTGGGAAAATTTATTTGGAGTTGAATTTGAGCGATTCCTCGTAAAATTTCAGCAGCGACGTGACCTTGATTATGATAAAATGGCACGACCACAGCCAAAGTATATGTTTTGATTCTTTTCTGTTGTAAAAGAGATTGTTTATATTCAATTAAACAATTATTAATGTAAATCAAAACTTCGGGATTACCTGTGTGATAAATTTCTCGTTCTTTTTTCCAAGCCCATATAAAGCACTTTAATGCTTGATAATAAAGTCCTTGCTGATAAAATTTTGTTCCTTGGATTTGCAACTCTACGATATCTTGATTTGGAGGATAGAGAAAAATTTGTCTACCAAAACTTCCTTGAAAATTATCATTATTTAATTGAGGAGCAGTATTCAATTTATAGCCGCGATCGCAATGCAGTAATAAATTCAAAAGCTTGACCCAGTTACCAGCTATTTGCTCTTGGTCAAGTTCCATTAGTTCTGCGATTCTCGGATAAATATTATTACTCAATCTATCTCTAATTCTTTGTTCAGGTAAATTGAATATTTTAGCAATGTGTTGTCGAGATTGTCCCAATAGGGATTGACAAATAATTTCCCGATCGAGTTCACTTAGTTCTTTTTTATTTGAACCCGTTGCTAATTTTTCAAAGAACAGTTCGATATTAATATTTAGCTGTTCTATAACCTGCTGACAACTTTGGCACATAAGATATATCATCTCTTTTTGAAAATGATAATCTGATTTTCCAGTCAGCTAATGCTACAGGTGTGGAAAAATTTTCTACATATGTTGATAATTAGGTAACTCCCTGGGTTAGGGTAATTATAATTACAAATTCCGTACCTTGTTCAACAGTAGAAATACATTATAATTTTCCTTGGTGTTTTTGGGTGATAATCTGGTCACTAATAGATAAGCTTAATCCTGTATCTTTACCAACTAGTTTTGGTTCTAACTCATGTCATCACCAAGTAATCCAGGAGAAGACCGATACAATTTAACAGCTCCAGAAGTACTGGCCAATCCCTATCCTACTTATCGGCGTATTTTATTAGAAGATCCTGTTTACTGGAGTGATTTTTTTGGGGGCTGGTATCTGATGCGCTATAAAGATGTTGCAGATGCTATGCAAGATAAACGAATTTCGGCCAAGCGTCCACCGATTAGTAAATTACCACAATCAGAGCAACAAAACATACTTCCTTTAATTGAAACTCTATCAAAATGGATTCTGTTTTGCGACCCCCCAGAACACACACGTCTGCGTGTACTGTTTAACAAAGCATTCACTCCTCGCATCATTGACAGCATGGCAGAGCGAATTCAGACGCTAGTAGACGAACTAATAGATGGTGTCTATGACCAGGGTCATCTAGATATTATTCATAATTTAGCTTACCCAATGCCGGCAATCGTCATTGCCCAAATGCTTGGCGCTAATTCTGAAGACCGCGAACAGTTTAAGAAATGGTCATCAGATTTGGCAACATTTTTTGGTATGTTCCGCATCAAGCCAGAAATTTTGACCAGTGCTAAACAAAGTATTCTCGAAATGAAAGAATACTTTCGCTACATCCTTGAACAACGTCGTCATACACCCCAAGATGATCTCATGAGTAGCCTCATCTTCGCACAAGAAAAAGGAAATTCCTTTGATGACGACGAACTCTTATCAAATTGCGTTTTCTTAACTTTTGCAGGGCACGAAACTACCACTAACTTGATTGCTAACGGCTTACTTGCTTTACTCGAAAATCCTGAACAGATGCAAAAGTTAAAGGATGACCCCTCGCTAATCACAACTACTGTAGAGGAGTTTTTACGCTATGATAGCCCAATACAACGGCAAGCCCGCATAGCAGTTACCGATCTCGAAATCGATGGCAAACAAATTAGCCAAGGACAACGCCTATTTTTAGTAATTGGTGCAGCTAACCGTGACCCAGACCAATTCTTAAATCCCGACAAATTAGACATTACACGCCCCCAAAACCCACACTTGGCATTTGGAAAAGGAACCCACTTTTGCTTAGGTGCAGCCCTTGGTAGGCTTGAGGCACAAATTGCCATAAATACTATTGTGCGCCGCTTTAGCGATCTCTGCCTGGATACAGATCGAATTGAATGGCATGAAAACCCGTCGTTGCGAGGTATGAAATCAATGCCTGTAGCTTTCAATCCCTAAAATGCTCCCCTAATTGAAGTTAGGACTTACGCAAAATATTGGTTCTTGGCAACTTTTGGTGATCTTGGTTGGGGCAAGGCAGAAGGCAGAGGGCAGAGGGCAGAAGGAAGAAGAAGAAAATTATAAATTCAAACTTTGAGTTTGTTTAAACTTGCAACTAATATACTTTGCATTTCCTCAACTTCATTTAATAGGGGAGTAAAAAGGTTTTTCTCTACCAAATCTACTTCTTTAGCAAT
>JAVRBV020000093.1:0-40260 GCA_034531095.2 Nostoc sp. CreGUA01
CCTCCCCATCCTCCCACACCTCCCACACCTCCCACACCTCCCACACTTCCTGCTTGCCCAATGCCCAATGCCCAATGCCCAATGCCCATAAGCTGATCCTAATTAATTGGTAACTAATGATTTGCTCTTGCTATAAAAGAGGATAATCTAGATGTTAATCACCAGTTGAAGTGTTTGCACAAGCTAGACTGATTTGGTGATGTTTGCGGGAAGGCAAGGAGGTTTGAGAAATGCCGACTCAAAAGCCAACCCCTATTGACAGCAGTTCAGAAAGCAAAAAAGTGTCAGCGTCAGAGCCATCAACAGACGAACTCCCGACTATAGAATTTCCCTCACGAGGGAAACTTAAAGCCAGTTCTTGGCGCATTCATCAAAAAATTGGCTATGGCTACTTTGTAGCTATTGGAATTGGCTTTTTTGGTTCGCTGACTGGGTTGGTAATCGCCAACTATTACCGAGGAAGGGAAGTCAGGCAATTCAATCAAGCTTATGAACAAGGACAACTACTGAGTAATTATAAGGATGCAGTAGTAGGGGCACAATTGCATAGTTCTAACTTGGTTGCTGTGTTGGAAGATCCAAAACGGTTGCAAAACAAAAAAACTGATTTTCTGAAAAGTTTTGAAAAAGCTAAGCAACTAGAGTCAGAAATTAATGGATTTATCGACAGTAAACCTAAGAGGCTAGCCGCAACAAGTTCTACTTTACAGACATTATTGCAGGATTATAAAACTAATTTAAAAGCTTATGCTGACGAAATAGAGGCAGTTTTAAAGAAAATTGATTCCCAGCCAGTACAGCAAGAGGAGATTTCGTCGGTACGATCGCAATTATTAGAAATTATGCGTAGTGATACAGCCGTGCGGCTAGATCAGCTTTCGCAAAATTTGACTAATATCCTGCAAACTGCCGAAGTTCAGGAACAAGAAAGGCAAAGATCCGTTGAGGAGGCAAAAGTAGTTGAGCGATTCATTGTAATTGCCAGTATGCTGGTTTCCGTGGCGATCGCAGCTATTGTAGCTTGGCGGACTAGTCGAGCGATCGCTGAGCCAGTAATCGTTGTTACCCAAGTGGCTGAGCAAGTCGCAAGGAAATCTAATTTCGATTTGCGAGCTCCCATCACCACCGAAGATGAAATTGGCCTCCTCGCCAAATCTCTGAATCGTTTGATTGAGGGAGTCTCTGAGCGAACTAAAGAATTACAACAAGCTAAAGAATTAGCTGAAGCTGCTAGCAAGGCAAAAAGCATATTTTTGGCAAATGTCAGCCATGAGTTACGCACACCGTTAAACGCTGTGATTGGCTTGAGCCAACTTCTAGAAGACGACGCAACGGATCTTGGTTTATCGGCAGACTTTATCACAGACTTAGAAACAATTAACTCAGCCGGTAAACATCTACTGCACTTGATTAACGAAATCCTCGACTTGTCAAAAATTGAAGCGGGGAAAATGACTCTCTACCCAGAGACGTTCGAGATTGCGACGCTGATTCATAACGTTGTCCTCACAGTCAAATCAACTATAGAAAAAAATGCCAATGTCTTAGAAGTGAATTTTGATGAGCAACTTGGCACCATGTACGCCGATCAAACTCGGATGCGTCAGGTGTTATTAAATTTACTTAGTAATGCAGGTAAATTCACTACAAACGGCAAAGTGATTCTGACAGTGAAAAGAGAAAAGGACGACTTGAGACTAGATGCTCCTTTGGGCAGCATTACTTTCACTGTCAGCGACACAGGCATAGGTATGTCTCACCGTCAACAGCAGCAATTATTTCAACCTTTTACACAAGGGGATACATCGACTACGAAAAGATACGGTGGTACAGGACTAGGTTTGGCAATTAGCCGTCACTTTTGCCAAATGATGGGTGGTGAAATTATTGTCAACAGTCAGCCAGGTGTTGGTTCTACTTTCACCATTCGTCTGCCGATGACAGTGCAGGAATAATATCATGTCCGGTTGAATACTTGTAGTTAAGGCTGACGCGGGGACACGGAGACGCGGGGAATTTTGAATCTTCAATCCAAAATTTAAAATCTAAAATCTAAAATTCTGTGAAAGTGCGTTAGCGTTCGCGGAGCGTCTCGTAGAGAACCTCGTCGTAGACATCGCCACTCATTGCCATTTACTGAGAAAATTATCCGTAATAATGTAAAGATAACATGTATCTACCCTACGGAATAGTTAAATCTTAGGTGGAGCAATACCTGTGCCCATTATTAAAAGTACGAGCTTGGTTGAAGGACAGCTAGTTGAAATTTTCATTGAAGTAGATGAACAACCTGATGCAAATGTAAATAATGGATACGATCCCTATGGGAATACAAGAGGCGATTCTCAGCAAAGGGTTGCCCAAGCTGTCCAGGATGTGGGTGATGTTTTTGGAGAGGGCATAAAGCTAGCGCGTGAATGTGCTGCCAAAGCCATACAAAGTTTTCAACAAATGCATCATGCTGCCAAGCCTGATGAATTAGAACTCCAACTGGGCATCAAGGTTGGTTCTGAGGTGGGTGCAGTAATACCAGTAATAGCAAAAGCTAGCGGGGAAGCACAAATGCAAGTCACCATGAAATGGAAACTCAAGGAAACTCCGCAACAATTAATCACTCAGGACACTTCTCAACAATCGCTAACTTCAGCACCTAACTAAGTCGCCTGAAAAAAGTTAAAGGTTTGTAGTAAGCGCTTTAGCGCTGAAGCGCTTACTACGAACTTTACTTTTTTTCTAATACCAATTCTGTAGGAAGATGCGCCAAACTATATGATCAACGAACTGCAAAGGACGCAAAGCACGCAAAGAAAGAAGCTAAGAAAATTTGGCGTAAGTTACAAGGAAATGGTATGAGAGGTTGTTTTAAAAGTGTTTTCCTGTGATTTTGGACACGTTTAGATCCCCCCTAGCCTTAAAAAGGGGGGAACCGGAATCAAAGTCCCCCAATTCATCGGGGGATTTAGGGGGATCTAAAACGTTTTGTTACCGACAAGAGGACTTTTAAAACATCCTCTAAGTCTTCTGAATTCTTAATACCAAATTGGCACTAAAGGCTTTTAATCCAAAATCCAAAATCTAAAATCTAAAATCGCTATGACTGTGGAATCAATTCCGGCATTAGCTAAGATATTGCCTTATTCGCTGATTGTTGGTCAAAAACAGCTAAAGCTGGCTTTGGAGTTGGCATATATCGCCCCACGCATTGGTGGTGTGTTACTAAGCGGACAACGGGGAACTGGTAAATCTACGGCTGTACGGGCTTTTACTAAGATGATGTACGCTGGACTCCCGGTTACTTTACCAATTAATGCTACAGAAGACCGAGTAGTTGGGGGTTGGCAAATTGATAAATTAATGCAAAGCCAACTGAAACCCCAACCAGGATTGCTCACAGATGCAGATGGTAGCTTACTTTATATTGATGAGGTGAATCTACTTGATGACCATATCGTGAATATTATTCTTGATGTCACCTCCACAGGAATCCTAGAGGTGCAACGAGATGGCCAAAATGAACAACTGTCAGTTTCCTTTACACTGGTGGGAACGATGAACCCAGAAGAAGGGGGACTGCGACCGCAGTTACTAGACCGTTTTGGTTTAATGGTCAGCGTTACAGCAGAAGCTAATGAAGATGAACGAGTAAAAATTCTGCAAACGGTTTTAGAGTTCGATAAAGCAGTAACTGAATTAAAATCCGGAAAATTTTCATCTTATATTAATGACGCTTTAGAAGAAGATCAAAAACGCAAGGATGTATTAGAAACTGCCAAGAAGAAGTTTTCCTTCGTTAAAATCCCTGAAAACATTGCGAGAAACTGCGTGAAGTTAGCAGCAGCTGTCAAAGCCGAAGGTAATCGTGGTGACTATACTATCGCTTTGGCTGCTCGTGCCTATGCAGCGCTTGAGGGTGTGGAAGAAGTAACAAACGAACATGTGGCAACTGTGGTTCAGATGGCGCTTCAGCATCGTCACCCTGAAGGTCTGCAAAACAGTCAGATGCTGTGGAATGAAAAATATCAGCAGCTTGTAAGAGATATTTTAGATCTGGAAGGTGACTGAGTTGGCAGAATCATTTCGACTCAGTTTGGATGACTCATTTACGCGATCGCTTGCCTGTGCTGCCATCACTCCAGGTTTGCGAAGTATCCTGCTGTTTGATAGCTCTTTGGAAGTGTTGCAGTTGGCTGCCCAAATCACAGCGGACATGCTGGAGGTTGTTGGCTATCCAGTGAAAACTGTATATCTCAACAGCTTTGAGTCAGAGGAAAACCTCTGGGGTAGCTGGCAGTTAAGCGCTCAATCAGAAAAACAGGCCTTGGAATGGAAACCGGGTTTGCTGACAAATGATTCCCAACTTTGCTTGGCGATAATTCCAGACTTGACTAAGCTGAGTCTCGCAGCAGCACGAGCTTGTGTGGTGCTAATGGGAGCAGATGTGGCACACCTGGAACGTCACGGACAGCAAAGCCAATTCCAACCAAATATCTGCTGGTTGGCGGGTTGTGCGACTGGCGAAGTGGGAATGGTTTCTCCGCACTTGTTAGACAGATTTGCTCTGCGGTTAAAAGGACAGATCGGGAAGACGACGGACAGGGCAAAGGAAATTCTGGAATTGATTGATGAGGAAGGATTAGAAAAAGCCAAGAAACCTGAACCTCTACCAATTGAAATTAGGGACAAACTTAAAAAAGGTCTGCAACATCACCCCCAGATTTCCCCGAAAGCCATAGCCAGGATACTGAATTACACCTCACAACCGGAAATTTATCCACGCAGAGAAATTGCTTTAGCGCGATTGTCTTTGGCAAATGTGCGGCTAGAGGGTGCAGATGAAATGGGCGCAAATCATGTAGATATTGCTGCTCGAATGATTGGTTTAGAACCTATCAGCGAACCAATAAAACAAACACCAAATCCGATTCCTGAACCTGTCCGAGAACCGCCGCGTCAAGAAGAAAAACCACCATCAGAAACCGCAAATCGCCAACTCCCAGGCACAACAGAGAAGATATCTGAGCTTGTGTATAAGCCAGATAAAGCTGAGCCTTCACCACCAATACTCCTGAAGTTGACTTCTAAACTAGAAAATCCTTATCCAGAGGATACCGCTACTGTTGAACGGGAGGTAGATTCACTAAGGTTGCCTATGAGGCGTTTCCAGTCGAAGGCTGCGCCTAGAGGTTCGATTATAGGCGTGGAAAAGGCGAAAACTCTGCAAGACATAGCATTAGTGCCGACGTTGCTGGAAGCGGCAAAATATCAGCCAATTCGTCGCAAAAATGAAACGACGAGCGAAAAATCGTTACTGTTATTGTCTCCTACAGATTTTTATTCTTATCGGCGATCGCCCGTCCCAGAGCAAATGCTAATGTTGGTACTCGATCATACCTGCTTACAAGATTGCAACTGGCAAGAACAATTATTGCCCTACCTCAGTTGGGCGTATGTAGAGAGAGCTAGTGTGTGCTTAATCCAGGTGGGGGCGGCAAATGCCAGCAATTTGTTACAAGCTGAGCGCATCATGGCACACAATATACTTGTGCCTCGGATTAATGCAGGACTAGAAACCGGACGGGGTAAAGCAACTCCCCTTGCTCATGGTTTGCAATTGGGCTTGCAAACCCTACGCCATGCACTGCAACACGGACGTAGTGCAGTACAGCAGGCGGTACTGGTCGTAATTAGTGACGGGCGAGGGAATGTACCACTAGACGGTTTTATTAAAAAGCCTGTGGGACGTAAAGGTGTAGAAGATGCTTTGTTGGTAGCTGAAAGTATCGGGAAATTGGATAGAGTCAAGAGAGTTTTGCTGAATCCCCAGCCCAAACAATATGCAAATTTGCCCTTACAACTAGCTGAAAAAATGGGTGCATCTGTGGTTGCGATTCCACCACTGGGGATAGTGGAGGAGGAATGATGGCTGATAAACCAAAATCTTTGATTCAAAGAGCGATCGCTTCACCAAAAGTTTCGAGTCGAACTAAAGAATTACCTTTTGAAGCTTCAGAGACAGTAAAGCTAACACCAACTACGCCGTCGATACCAAAAGGTACAGAAATTGCAACAGAACGAGAATTACCTGAGGCTAAGAAACTTTACATCACAATCAAGCCACCAGCAAATGTGGCAATTTTACATATTTCTGAATATGGGGAGAATAAATATAGTGTCTGGGGAGGTCATTTATACAAAAAACTAGACCGAACTGACCCAGAAAATAAACCTGAGCTTTCTTTAGGAAAGCAAGTCACAGAGAAAGTTTATCCCGACGAAATTAAAAAGCGGATGAAGAATTTTTCCCATGTAAATCTTGAGCTTCGTAAGTGGATAAAGGATCTAAGGGATGAATTTGGCGAACATTTATGTTTAGTAATAGCTGACCACACAGATTTTGAAATTCCTTGGGAGATGTTAGAATTATCGCCTTATCAATCGCCACATCAATACATAGGTGCTTTAATTACAACAGTTCGTTGGCGAAAAGTTATTAGCATTGTTAATGATAATTATATTGAGTTGAACTTTAAAGCAGATATGTCCTGTGGTAAAACAGTTGCCTATGTACTCGATACAGAATTAGAAGGAGCAAAAGATGAACTTAAAACTTTAACAAAATTGCAAGGAACAATCTACAAAAGCAGTGAAGATAATAGTATATATAAATTCCATACTCATTTACAATACGATTATGCTGACCATAGTTTTGTTTATATCTCTTGTCATGGAACCTTTAAAAATAGCCCCAAGGAAATGGCTCTGGGATCGGGTTCAAAAGAGAACCAACAGTTAAACTTAGAAACTTTAAGTAAGTTTCCACTAAATCTGGTTCAACAATCTCAAGGAATTGTCTTTATTAATGCTTGTCATTCTGCTCGTGAACTAGTCGATCCCGTTATTCGCCACAGCTATCGCATGGGTTTTGTAGAACTTTTTTTAGCTCAAGGGGCGCGGGGTGTAATTGGTACATTAGCTGCTGTGGGTGACATTTATGCAGCGGAATTTGCTTGTGAGTTAATTAAAGAATCTTTATGTTTTCCTCAGCTTTCCGTTGCTGCAATACTAAAAAAACTGCGGTCAAAGGCAGTAGAAAATTTAGGTGATAACCCAACAGAAAAACAGCTTTTATCTTTAATATACAGATTCATGTATGTATACTACGGCAATCCAATGACTGTACTCCGGCTCACCCGACAAGGAGAATAGCCTTATGTCTAATACTCAGCAATTAGCCCTATCTATTCAACCTATTATTAGCTACCCGCGTCAAGCACAGGTGGGTAAAACTTACCTGATGACAATTGATTTGCAATCATCCTCAGATGATTGGCCTTATGAGGAAGAAGAGTATCCAATTTACTGTATGTTGGGTACTTCGCAGTTGTTTAGTTGTCAGCCTTTGGGTGAGCCAGCTGTGGTTTTACACCGCTTTGGCGGGAGTTATGGAGCAGCAGAGTTTTTGCTAACAGCCGCGCAAGAAGAGATGCAGGGAGAGATTACGGTAACCTTGGTGAATAGTTGGGGGATGCCAATTAGGGTGCTGAGTCTTGGCAAAATTAGCGTTACTCAAGTGGTAACTCCGCATCCAGTAACTATTGGAACTCGTGAACGTGTAACTTCTATTCCTCAAATATTGGGTAGAAATTCATCGACTAATTATACTCGCAATCCTTACATTATTAGTACTCCAATTCATATACCTGAAAAGCTTTTTGGGCGAGAACTTATTTTCAATAAAATACAAGATAGTTTGCAACAGGGTGAAAAATTCATTCTACTATACGGTCAAAGACGTATAGGTAAATCTTCTATTTTAAGAAATATTCCCTTTTTGATATCTCAGAATGAATTTGTTTTTGTAACTTGCGATTTGCAAGAACACGGCAATTCTAGTCTAGGTGGAATTCTGTATGCGATTGCTAGTGATATTGTTGAAAGTCTTGATATAGATAAAACTATATTAAATTCTATTAAAACGCCAGATTTTGACAAAAATCCAAGTATTTTAACTGATATCTTGTTACCGACGGTTTACGATATACTTGGCAATAAAAAATTGGTGTTATTATTCGATGATTTTGATGTTGTGAGTCAAAATGGTAGAGAACAAAGTTTTCATTTTTTACGTTTTTTAGAAAATTTACTTAGGCAAGAAGAATTGTATGTGATTGCGGTAGCTAGCAGAACTCTTAGTGCTATGCCAAATTTACTGCAATTATTCAGAGATGCTCCAGTTATAGAAATAGGTGGGCTAGATGAAGAGAGTATTAAGCAATTTATTACGGTGACAGATGGCGATTATTTAAAGTATGAGCCAAAGGCAATAGAGGCAATCATTAACTTATCAGCAGGGCATCCTTATTTTCTTCAAATCTTATGTTTTGCGATTTTTAGTAGAGCTAGGGAACTAAAAAAATACAATATTACAGAAGAAGATGTAGAAATTATTGTAGATAAAGCTATTGAACTTGCAGAAGGTGGCTTTGCATGGTACTGGTATACTTTATCCATCTTAGAGCAGGTGGTTTTTTCGGCAGTAGCAGAGGCTCAAAAACAAAATATCTCTCAAAACCCTTTAAAGTTACTCGAAGACTATGGATTGATGATAACAGATCCTTTGGAAGAAGCAATCCAACTCTTAATTAATAAAGATTTTCTAAATATTAACCCCATTAAAATCAAAATAGAATTAGTCTATCGTTGGCTATTACAACGTCACCCATTGCGAGATGAAATATGGCAATTGAAGACATTACCAAACCGTGATATTCATTCAGTACAGCCTTCACAGCCATTTGTGGGCAGAGCATCTGAAGTTGCTGCTGCTTTAGACCAAATTTATAACCGTAGCCACCTGGCGATTTGGGGCGGTCGAGGAATGGGCAAAACCTCCTTTTTGCATAAACTAGAATCACCCCAAGCTTGGGAAGAACACGGAGTGGTTTTATCCGAAGCTGTAATTGTTCGCTTTAGTTGCGAACAAATTTTACCCTTTACTCCTGTTGGTTTTTGGAAAAAAATACTCAGCTTACTGAAGGATAATCTGCACGCTGAACCAGAATTACATACTTATATTGATACTCTTTTAATAGAAGGTAGAACATCTAGAGATAGTCTACGTCAGATATTAAGGAAACTTAAGCGAAAAGAAAAATTTTTGGTATTGCTAATAGATGATTACGATGTAGCCCTTGTTGAAAATCCAGAATACTCTGAACATGATATGCAAATGTTTTTGAGTGAGTGTCGTAACTTGGCTGTCCATTCAGCGGAAGGGCAACATATGTCAATGATTGTTACTTCTCTTAAGCGTCTTCATCAACTGGGACCAAAGCTCAATCCCAACGCTGCTCCGTGGTATAATCATTATTTATTTTTGCGATTAAAGACTTTCAATAAGGCAGAAATTGACGAATTTCTCCAATGTTTTAATAAAAAAATCACATCAGAAATACAGGAAGCAATAAAGGAAATTAGTGGCAGTCATCCGACTTTACTACAGATTTCCAGTTCTTTGATTTCCAGAAAAATAGAAAGTTCAAATTCGCTAGATGCTCAAGAAATTGTCAATGAATTGAAAAGTAGTACTAGGCAGTTTTTCGTAAGTATTTGGCACAGATGTTCTCAAATGGAGCAGACTTTGTTAATACTATTAGCCCTGTCTAATTTGAGAAGTCGTTTACATCAGAATCTAAGCTTTGACTTGAGTAGTCTTGGCTTGATATTTAGTCAAAGGGAGAGAGAGCTAATCAAACTGGAAGAACAAGGTATACTTACTCACACTATTCAAGAAGAGAAAAACATTTACTCTTTCAGTTCATCAATAATTGAGCTTTGGGTAATTCAAGAACTTCAACAAACAAATGAAAAATGGTTACCTCGACGAGAAAAAGTTTTTCTCAATTTTATCAGTAGCGAGGAGTTCCATGAATTCACTACAGCTATTAAATGGGTATGGAATAATAAAAATCAGATACCGTCTGATCTATGGTTTGGCAAGCTAGTAACTGCTATTCAACAAAGAATTGAAAGGTAATTCTTTACGATCGCCACCACCTCTCATACTAAACTCACATGGCGAAATTAATTGCCTAAAACTATTGACAAATAGTGATTTTTATGCATGTCAACAAAAAAGTGGTTCTGCAATCAACAGAACCACTAAAGCTTTCGCAAAACTGTGATGACTTAACGAGCTGCGCCTTGAGCAGAAGCAGCATCAATGGGTTTCATCAAGTACAGCCGTAACAACTGCCAGCCAGTGGAGACAAAAACCGGCAGTTTTTGGAAGAATTGCAGGAATTTGGGAGTGTTGGAGTTAGCGATCGCACTCAGCTTATCGTTATTGTTTACACAAACGTCCAACCGTTCATAAAACTCTGGATTTTCCACATCCAGCATCAACGGGAATACTCTACCTGCGGTTTCGTTGGTCTTCTTAATTACATGGATGTCGTATTCTCGCGCATCCAGTCCCAGGGTCGCATAAAAGTCCTTGCGTTGGATGTCATTGAGATACATTGTCGCAAACACCGATAGCAAGAAGAACCGACTCCATAGCCGTGCCTTCCAGTCATTGAGCATTTGCGGTTGGGATTTCATCACCGCATCGAAGAAATCACCGTGACGGTTTTCATCTTGACACCAGTTTTCAAAGAACCGGAAAATCGGATAAATCCGATCTTCAGGATGTGCTTCCAAATGGCGATAGATGGTGATATAGCGCCAATAACCAATCTTCTCAGAAAGATAAGTCGCGTAGAAGATGAATTTTGGCTTAAAGAAGGTATAATTGCGGCTCTTAGTCAAAAACCCTAAATCTAGGGACAGATTAAAGTCCGACATAGCTTTATTCAAAAAGCCAGCGTGACGTGCTTCATCCCGTGACATCAGGTTAAAGCACTCTGCCAAGACGGGGCTTTTGTCTTTCAAGCGACGGCCGAGTTCTTTATACAGCAAAAACCCAGAAAACTCTGCTGTACAGGAACGTTCTAGAAATTCAACAAACAACCGACGAGTGTCTCCGTCAATGTGATCCCAGGATTGTTCAAACTCGGCATCCCGAACAAAGTGATGGCGGTTGTAGTCAGCGCGAAATTCTTCGAGAATGGCTCTCAACTCGTCTTCGTTGACGGAAATATCCATCCGCGACATTTCATCAAAGTCGGTAGTATAAAACCGAGGTGTTAACAGGGTTTCTTTCGCGGGGACTTTAATTCCTGGCCGTATTTCTTCAAAGCCTGGTTTTTTGAGGGAATCTACCATGTCTTGATTGCAATGAGTGTCTTTATTATCTTGAGTACACCACCAAAGCCAAGGATAATGGTCTTGGTTTGGCAACGCTCAACAGCCGACAATAATTGATTTGTATAAAGTTCAGTCTACCAAGGTGCGGGTGAGAAACAACTAAGCAAAACATTAAGAGTTGCAACAAAAAGGGATTGGGGACTGGGGATTGGGGATTAGGAATTGGAGATTAAGTTTGAAGCTAATTATGTTTGGAGATTTAATCCCTCTCAATTTTGGGAACACTTACCCAGTCCCCAGTTCCCAGTCCCCAGGGTCGCTTGGTACTATCACGGTAATTTTCCGTGGTTCTGACTACAATAAATAAAATGGCTTTATTAATCCATGACTGGCACCATCAGTAAATACTTCTAATGACTATATTCCCTAGTTCGCACCATTATTAATAACCGTAGACAAGGCACTCTCCACAAGAAAAAAATCAGGGTTCAAGGGGATACTCAGCAGTGCCAAACAAAAAAATTGTCATCAAACAACTGGTGCAAGATATCAGCCTAGCTATCCATACTGTTCTCCAATAAAACAGTATGGGACAACCATTTTAGAAAACAAGAGCAAATCCAAACGGTTGACAACAAGATGAATCCTGAAAACAATCAACATAAAGACCGACTTCTTGTCTCTTACATCTTGTGTGGAGTCGGATTTTTTGGCTTGGGGGGACTACACCGCTTATACAATGGCAAGATCGGGACGGGATTGTTATGGCTGTGTACTTTTGGTTTATTTTACATTGGGCAGGCTGTGGATTTGCTTCTGATCCCCGGTATGGTTGACGAATACGAAACCAACTTGAGACTCAAAGCAGGTGTATCCCCATTTGGTGTACCTTTAAATCAGCCTGCGGCGATCGCTACTCAAGTTCATCCCCCAACTGGCAATCAACTGATGATTAAACTCATTGAAGTGGCGGAAAGCAGGGGTGGTAGTCTCACTGTCACTCAAGGGGTGAAGGCCACAGGAGCCAGCTTTGCCGAAGTAGAAAAAACTCTCAAGGAAATGTATAAATCAGGTTATGTAAAAATTGATAACGACCCCATTTCTGGAGCCGTTACCTATCATTTTCATGAGCTTTAAGGGGAGATGGGGAGATGGGGAGATGGGGAGATGGGGAGTCAGGAGTTAGGAGTTAGGAGTTAGGAGTTAGGAGTTAGGAGTGTGGGAGGATGGAGAACAAATATTTTCCCCCTCTCTCCCCACAGTCCCCATACTCCTTCATCGCCCCATGCCCAATCCCCCATGCCCCATGCCCTATGATTAATTTCTACCTAGCCACTTTTGACCGTTTAAACGCTGCACTAGGCCATATACCAATAGGTCTAATGTAATTTTGCGCTCATCAATTAAGAATGATTCAAGAGTACTGGGTTTTTTGCCTTCATTACAAGAAAAACCCTTTTTCCCTTGAATATCTTCTTCAGGAAAATACAAATTGAAATTGTACAGACCGTTTTGCAAACTGCCAATAATTTGCCAGGACTCTGCGGCGGATTCAAAGCCTTTGATTGGTACTTTTTGCTTAGCAAAAGCCACTTTTAAATCTTGTACACCTTGTTGAGCGATCGCTTTTTGTAAAGCTGGTAAGTAATCTTGCTCAATAAACTCTACAAATGGTTTATCTTCAACAGATGGGGCTTTTTCCTTTTTGGCGGCTTTGGCTGCGGCGGCTGGTTTGCTGGGAGCTTCTTCTGGCGCTTCATTTTGATTCGGTTCTTCTGCCATTACTCAGGTCAATCCTTTTATGTTGCTTGATTGAGCGATCGCTCACCTTGAGATATCGGGTATTTTCATTTTGACATACTAGTGTCGTTGGGGAGATGAGGGGGATGAGGGGGATGAGGGGGATGAGGGAGATGAGGGAGTGTGGGGAGTGTGGGGAGATGGGGAGATGGGGGAAACAGAATTAATGCTTCCCCATCCTCCCACACCTCCCACACTTCCTGCTTGCCCAATGCCCAATCCCCATTATTCAACTCTGATTATTGAGCATATCCATAGCTATTCTTAAGCTGGATTTCATGCGATTAAATGCTTCTGCTAAACCACCAATTTCATCATTGGATATCTCTTCAAAATCAGCAGTCATGTCACCAGTACTGACTTTTTGGGCGATTTTTTCAATTCTTTTGATTCGTTGAATTACAGCTTTTTTGATGAGAAAGTTAATCAAGAAAATTATAATTGCAAAGATAGTAATCAAAAGTCCCATAATCAATATCCAAGTACGTTTGGCATTGGCAAAAATTTCTGCGGAAGGAACAGAAATTATTTGGGCAGAAACAATGTCGTTCAGTTTCCAGCCAAAACCATTTTCGGAACCATAAGTTGCCAATTGACTCTTAGGAGCCTGATCTGGTGTAGAATGACACCGTAAACATTGCTGCTGTGTAATCTTGAGTGGTCTGGCGATGTAAAATACTTCGCTTTGTGACAAGTTGCGAAAGCCAGTAATTTCTAGGGTTTTTGGTTCGTTGCGAAAACGCTCTACAAGTTGAGTTTCAAAGCTATCAGCTTTATCTGCTAAATTGGTTGGATTCAGTGTTGCATCTTTATGAAAAAAGTTTTTATATTCAGGCTTTTTGCGAAAATTTTCAAAAACCTCTTTTGAAGAAAAAGTTGGCACTATTTCAGGCATGAATGTTGGGTTGGTTTCTAGTCTAGGTGCTAATAAGGGATCTATCCGAACTTGTGTATAGTTTCTCACTGCATTCACCATTTGGATGAGAATCTGCGCTTGAGAAGTTACTTCGTTTTGCGCTCTCGTCTGAAGTACACTGGATAAGGCAATGCCACTTCCCAAAATACTGGCGATGAAAACTAATATTAAAAGCAAGTTAAATTTTGCACCTATTTTTAAGTTTTTTAACGTAATGTTGTTTAACATAACCTAAGCAACGAATGTGGTATATGAGCTTGTTTAATATCTATTTATTTATACCTATTACAAAACTGGCGATCGCTCAATTAATAAATATTAATTTTTGGTTGTAGTTTCGCCTATTTAATCAGTCAATCAGTTGATTGAAATTAGTTCTCGAACCACAGTTATTTTCTTAATCATAATTAGTGATGCTTGTGCGATTTACCCGCCGTTTATTTCTGTTTCATCTACTAGGTTTGACATTTGCTAGTTGTCAACGCAGACAGCCCTTTCAAGGTACGTTGACTGTTGGTGTTATCAACTATGGTGGAGGCGAACAAATAATTAACCAATATGCTAAATTCAATAGTTATTTGGGTGAAAAGACAAACTCATATGTTCAATTAGAGCCTGCTTTTAATGAAAATAAAGCGGTTGAACGCCTTGAGGCTCGTGCTTGGTCGTTGGTATTTGCTCCACCGGGTTTAGCGGCTATTGCCATCGCACGCTACCAATATATTCCTCTGTTTCCTTTAATAGGCATTAGTAATTTGCGTTCAATTTTTGTTGTTCGCAAGGACAGCTCAATATCTGAATTAAAACAACTACAAGGTCAAACAGTGGCTTTAGGTCAGTTAGGTTCGGCAACAGGATATTATTTTCCTCTTTACAATCTTTATGGTACAACACTAGCTGAAATATTGTTTGCACCCACACCCAAAGCAGGGCTGGAATTGGTAGCTCAAGGAAAAGCTAGCGCCTGTGCAGTTTCGGAGGCTGATTTGAGTCTCCACGCTTCACAGTTTAGTCCGACTGAATTCCGCATACTCCATAAAGACCCCCACTATGTACCATTGGGTGTGGTTTTAATTGG
This sequence comes from Nostoc sp. CreGUA01, assembly GCA_034531095.2. Classification (GTDB taxonomy): domain Bacteria; phylum Cyanobacteriota; class Cyanobacteriia; order Cyanobacteriales; family Nostocaceae; genus Nostoc. Next base: position 15,042 of record JAVRBV020000093.1, read on the forward strand.
GCCGAGTGTAGAGCGTAACCGTCAAGAATTCATCCGCAAAGTGATGAGCGAGTTACCCTCAGGTTTGGCTCAAGAAGTTGGCTATGTACCTAATGGACAAGTACCAGATTACAAATATATGATTTCTGTAGTCGATCGAGTTAGTTCAATTGCTTCTAATTTGCAAACTAAACCTGTGCGTTTATTTGAATCAAAAATGCCAACAAATGATTGAGCAATTTGGGATTTTAGATTTTAGATTAACGCTATGCTTGTCTTCTGCGCTTTTTCAGTAGGGCTGAAATCAAGAATTTTGGTGTTGATTGTAAAGCAAGTATTCGCTTGCTTTTATATTTTTTTTAATTGTGATATGATGTCGGACAAATCACCTATAATAAACAGTTTGTAGTGAGGACTTTAGTCCTCAAGCCAGGACTAAAGTCCTCACTACGAGCAAACATTTTTATTCAGTTTGATTAACCAGACATAATATGAATGAATCTTCAATCCAAAATCCAAAATCTAAAATCTAAAATCTAAAATTTCGTGAATTGCTTTTAACTAACAATTCCCAGGTTGTTGTAAACTTCGATTAAATTGCCATCAGGATCGCGGAAATGAGCTGTGCGGATTCCCCAATCTGGACGGTCTATTGGTTGAGTGACAACGATCGCATTAGCATTTTTGACTTGCTGATATACTTCATCCACGTTATCGACTGCAAAAATCAAGACGGTTTTATCTCGATTAGGAACATATGAAGGCTGATCGATACTTGGGACTACTTTGGCCATTAATTCTTGTTTGAACAAACCAAGCTTGAGATATCCGGTATTCAACTCAGCATATCCGCTATTTTCATCACCCCAATCAACATCAAATTTTAGCAGATCTCGGTAGAACAAAAAAGAATCTTTGTAGTTGGAGACGAGTAATCTCAAGTGTGTTAGCTGAAGCTTCATAGTGGCCTTAGTCTACTAACTGTGAATTCTAGGTTCTGGATGCAAAGTTGCCAGTAGCTCACTTTCAACAATTGCCAATTCATCAAGCCGTTGCATGACAATTTCTTTGTCGAAGTAAGTAGCAGCTAAAACCCAATATATACCGTAGTGACGCGCTTCGGATGCCATGAGGCCACGATAAAATTTTGCTAATTCTGGCTCTGGACAGTGAGCAGCTAATAATCCCAGGCGTTCGTGGCTGCGAGCTTCAATTAAGCCTGTGACTAGTAAGGAATCCAAAAATCGTTGGGGTTCTTGAGGGCGTACAGCAGCTTTTAAAAGAGCGCCGTAAGGTGGTGGTGGTAGGGGAGCCAAGGGAATATTCCGCCGTTCTAGCCATTGGTTAACTAGCTCAAAGTGTTCTAGTTCTTCGCGGGCGATCGCTGTGAGTTCCCGTACCATTTTAGTATTAGAAGGGTAGCGGAACATAAAGTTCAAGGCCACACCTGCGGCTTTACGTTCGCAGTGGGAGTGGTCTAGTAAAATGATATCTAAGTTAGCGATCGCTTGTTCGATCCAAGCAGAACTCGTCGGCTGTTTCAGGGCGTTGATAGTCGGTAACTGAGTAAGCACAGAGTCACAAAACTCCAGAATTGCAATTTTGCTAGGTATCCCAGCAAACTGATTTTACAGCAGAATTCAGGAGTCAGAATTCAGGAGTCAGAATTCAGGAGTCAGAATTCAGGAGTCAGAATTCAGGAGTCAGAAGTCAGGAGTCAGAATTCAGGAGTCAGAATTCAGGAGTCAGAATTCAGGAGTCAGAATTCAGGAGTCAGGAGTGGGTAAGGGTTTAGCAGTGCTAAACCCCTACGAAAAATCTATATGTATCAGGATTTTCGTGAAATGGTATCAGGAGTCATATCAGGAATTTTTTCTTCATCTCCCTCATCCCCCTCATCCCCCTCATCCCCCTCATCCCCCACTCCCCACTCCCCACTCCCCTCAAACCAAAAGTCGAGTATTCAAAACAATTCAACAAACATCCCTTAATCTTCTTGTTCTAAAATACGTTTTGCTTCCAAAAGTTGCCGTTTGTGTTCTTCACTAACTGTTGGGTATTTCAAATTCAGTTCTTCTAATTTTGTGCAGATGATATTGGCAACTACCAGGCGTGTAAACCATTTGCGATCGGCTGGAATAATATACCACGGTGCCCATTTTGTGCTAGTGTGATTGAAAACTTCTTCATAAGCATTCATATAATCATTCCAAAAAGCTCTTTCTCGGACATCACTATCTGAAAACTTCCAATGTTTTTCCGGGGATTCAATCCTTTGTAAAAAACGCTTTTTTTGCTCTGATTTGGAAACATTCAAAAAAAACTTCAAGATAATTACGCCATTATCTACTAAATATTTTTCAAAGTTGTTAATTTCTTGAAAGCGCTGCTCCCATATCTGATTTCCTTGAGGAAATTTTGGTAATTGTTGCTTTTTGAGTATTTCTGGATGAACGCGAACTACTAAAACTTCTTCATAGTATGAACGGTTGAATATACCAATTCGACCTCTTTCTGGCAAAGCCTTACTTGTTCGCCACAGGTAGTCATGGTCTAATTCTTCTGCGCTCGGACCTTTGAAACTAAACACCTGAAATCCTTGTGGGTTCACACCAGACATCACATGTTTAATTGTGCTGTCTTTACCAGCAGCATCCATAGCCTGAAAAATAATTAACAATGCATAAGTATTTTGAGCATAGAGAATATTTTGGTAATTTGCTATTCGTTCAATATCTGCCTGTAATTTCATTACAGCATCAGTTTTTACATGATAATCAGTTTTATAAGCTGGGTCATAGTCTTTTTTCAAAGAAATTTTTGAATTTGGTGGAACAATAAAAGCATCATGATTCATGTATGAAATCTCCTCATTTTCGGCGTTTTGGTGTCGGACGCATGGCTTCACGACCCAAGATAAACATTCCTGCGATACCTAAACTGACAAACCAAACATATTGATACCAGTATTGCCGCATCTGCTCTATTGCATTGAGTTCTGGATGCAAGGTGTTTAAGTACAACAGCAGTACTAATATCATCAGCGCTCCAAAACCGATAAAGCTTAAGCCTACACAAATTCGTGCAGGTCGCAGTTCAAAATCACTAATATTGTCTATGTCAATTTCTGACAGTTCTTTAAAAGAATCATCTGCTAAAGATGAGGCTGTTTGCAACCTATTACTGAGTTTTGGTGGTAAAATCGGCGCTAGTGTTGCTACGGTTGGACGGCGTAACAAAGCCTCAGTCTCTCGCAGCAATTGTAGTGGCTTATGAGTAGTAGTTGCTGGAGCAAAATCTATATTATCAGTAGCAGTTGGCACCTTGGCTTTGCTTTCAAAATCCATACCACGCCTCAGAAGAACTGGGATATCAATAGCGTAGCGAATCAGGGATAAAGGCGTCAAAAAGAGGCTCCAGGGGCATGGGGGAGTGGGGAGTGGGGAGTGGGGGGGAGTGGGGAGATGAGGGAGATGAGGGAGATGAGGGAGTGCTGACTTCTGAATTCTGACTTCTGACTCCTGACTTCTGATAATTATTCATCCATCTCTTTTAATGTAGCTAATGCTGACGGAGATAAGCGACTCAAATACCGGAATATCCAGTATTTAAAGATGGTATTTAAAATCACGGGAAATGTAGCAATAAATAGATAAATTCCACTCTCATTTACTGGAAAACCTAAATGTTTTGACAAAACTTCTAGAAGAATTTCCCATCCATGCGGTGAGTGGAATCCGACGAACATATCTGTAAACAGAATAATTAAAAATGCTTTGGCACTATCGCTCAAGCCATAGACAATGTTATCTATAAATGACTTAACAATTACAATTTCTTTTTTGCTGAGGCTGATAATCACGCTAAAAGAAATTAGTGATATTAAGTCAGCAAAAATATTACTAAGACTGCTGTTACTTTTAATACGAAATTCTTCAGCTATCTCAATTGCTCTGTTTTTTATCTGTTCTTGTACTGCTTGTGATGATAGTTGTGGTGCTTGATTCAGTAGATATTCAAATCTTAATTCTGCTTGAAAAAGATGTAAGTTATGGAGAGCCTCTTTTTCCATGTCAGAATTGATGAAAATTTGAGTTGTATTCTTTCCCCGAATTTTTTCTAATATGGGATTTACTAAAAATTCTTTTGATAAATGCTGAGTCAAAAGCGGGACAATAATTAGGATGAGAAAAAACGTGAGGGCACTTTTTGTCCTATTTCTAGATAATCGGTAATTTCTGGTAAAATTTTCTTCTGCATTGGGTGAAAAATCTCCTTTAATTACATTAATACTTCTACCAATAGACCCAGGGAAAACTCCAGTTTTTTCAAAGGGAGATGTAGTTTTAATGTCATTAATATTAGATGATTCTGGCAGATTTTTGAGTTTGTTTTGGTTAATTTTTCGTGATTGATAATTAATGAGTTTATTTTTGATAGCGTACTTTTCTACAATTTCATCAATAATTTGCAATTTTTCTAACAAAACAGAATTAGAAATATCGATAATTGTCCGACTAAGGCTGAATTCTAGCAACCTAATCCTGATAATAGTTAAGTTTTTATCAAGGTATATTTGCCAATAAGACATGACATTTTCATTATATTTTCCTGAGGCTGACGAGATTTTATTGCCATCAAAATGTTCATTTTCAATATTTTTAATTCTCTGAGCTGCTTCGTAAGCTTCTAAGAGTGCCCTTTCTGGCGTATCTAGAAGCCAACGGTTGGGCGATCGCCAATATTCTTTCAGCTTTTGATAAAATAATTCTGCTCTTTTTGCAAATGAATTTTTCATTATATAAAATATTAATTTACAATATTTAGCAGATTTAAATAATCATTAATAATGGGTAAACTTGAAAGAAAGACGTTATTAAATATTACCCAACACTTAGATGATAAATCTGTTATTTTGATTGTACACCTATTGATGTGTTAGATACAATCAAAGGGCGATTGACCCGGATTTTTAACTCAACCGTATCGGTATGGAAAGTAAAATAATGAAACTCCAGTTATTTAATGTTGAAGCAGCGATCGCCTCCGTCACCTTCCCGCCTGAAAAATCCGGTCAGCAGTCAAATTTAAATCTAGAAATATCGGTGATATTAGTGAGTCACCTTGCCGAAACTGCCTTACTTGATATTCACCTTCAATCAATTGGTAAATAAAGATAGTTGGCTGTTTAGGATTGCCAAGAAACACCCGTCCACCCAATGCGGCATAGTCCACAATCCAGTATTCAGGAATACCCATCTCCTCATAGTCAGCCAGCTTTTTGTGATAGTCATCACGCCAATTACTACTGACAACTTCAACAATTAATTTCACACTCGTTGCATTCTCAATAATTGATTCACGCTCCCAACGAGGTTCCCTGCTAATAGCATCTCGATCTAAAACAATGATGTCTGGTTCGTAGCCTGATTTTTCGTTGCTAGGCTTGACAATCGATTCTCTAGGAATTGTCCAAATACCCCGTTTTCCCATTTGGATGATAGTTAAAACTAATTCCTCAATCAAAAAGCCGGTGACATTTGAATGCTTCCCAGTCGGCTTTGGCATTTCGACAATTACCCCATCATGTAGTTCGTAACGTATTTCTGACTTTTCTGGTAGCCACTCGATAAATTCATCAAAGGTTACTTGTTTAGGTAAAGCTTGAGCCATGATTTATCTCAAATATTGGTGCATTGGAGAGGATTTTGACGCCATATTTTTGATTAAGATTACGTTTTATAGCAGTTCCCATTCAGATACAGTACAACATAACATCATATCGCAAGGTATAGGGAACATGTTCCCTACAGGTGTACTTCACCACATCACAAAATCATTAATTAATTTCAAAGGATTCAATCATTTTTTCTGCGGTTGATAAGAAGCGATCGTAATTATCTATTGCAGCTGAATAAGTAATGACATATGCTTGATTCCCTTGTAAAGTCCAAACTTGTAAATTTTTGAGATTGTTTTTTCCATCTTTGCCGATGAAAATCAATTGATTAGCTCGTTTCTTGGCTAAAGTCGTTTCACTGATATTCACAATATTTGCATCAGACAAAGTAGCTTTAACTTCTTTAATAAATAAATCTTGTGATTCTTTAAAAGTACCAGAAAAATCTTCAACAGTTATAGTCAAAAATTCTTGAAAATTATCTTTTTCACTTTCTTGTGGTGATAAAAATGTCACTAATTCTTTAGTTATCAGATTTGGTGTTTCTTGAATTTTCCAAGTCTCTGGATATTGGATTTTTATGCCATAACTAGAATCTTGATACGTCAAAAAGTTTTGTCTAGGAGTTTGTAATTGCAATAACCATAGACTGACAGTAGCGACTACTGCGGTTATTCCTGCACTGAGGAAAAATTTCTGAGGTCGTCGAAATTGCAAGGTTTTTTGAATTGTAGTATCTGGTATTTTCTCCAAGATTTCTAAAGCTTGCAATGCCGATGTTGCTGTGGGATAACGTTGACGAAAGTCATATAACAACATTTTGTCTAAAATTTCTGCTAACTGCTGACTTACTTGTATTTGATTGCGCCAATCAATTTCTCCTGTATGCGGATTTATTGGTAGTCCTTGACTGCCAAAGTCAGCAGGATTAATTCCTGTCAAAGCTTGGATACCAATAATTCCCACTGCATAGATATCACTACTCAATTGAGGAGTGCGACTAGCTTGTTCGCTTGGCATGTAACCATAAGTACCAATGGCAACTGTAAAACTTGTTTGCCCTTGAGAATTAGTCATTTGAGTAGTAATTTGTTTTACAGCCCCAAAATCAATTAGTACTATTTTGTTATCTGATTGTCTGCGTCGAATATTGGCAGGTTTGAGATCCCGGTGAATCACATTGTGCTGATGGACAAATGCTAAAACTTCCAAAATTTCTTTTAGAAGCTTAATAGTTTCATATTCACTCAATCGCTCGCCTAAAGGAGCTATTTCTTGGGTAATGTCATGACCTGGAATAAATTCTTGAACTAAATAAAATTGTTGATTCTCTTGAAAATGAGCCAATAACTGAGGAATTTGGTCATGCTTTCCTAATTTTTCCAGAATTAAGGCTTCCTGGTCAAACAAACGTTTAGCTTCCCCTAAAGTGTATGCATCAGTAGACAGTGGTTTAAAATGCTTAACAACACACTGTGGATTCCCTGGTCTTTGAATGTCTTGAGCTAAAAAAGTCGTGCCAAATCCCCCTTGTCCCAGTTGGGTGAGAATTTGGTAGCGTCCACCGATGGTTTGGCCTTGCATTAAATTCCCCCTTGCTGCTGGAATTACTTACTCACTAATTTTGTTAATCTTGATTTTTGCACATAATTGAATGGGGCATTGGGCATTGGGCATTGGGCATGGGGCATTGGGCATTGGGCTTTCCAGAAAGTGTGGGAGGTGTGGGAGGTATGGGAGGATGGGGAAGAAATCTTTCCCCCCACACTCCCCACACTCCCCACACTCCCTCATCTCCCTCATCTCCCTCATCTCCCTCATCTCCCTCATCTCCCCATTCCCCATGCCCCATTCGCAATTTTTCAAACACTAAATTAAATAACCATTGGCTTATGAGTTTGAGTCTGTGCATGATTGTGAAAAACGAAGCAGCAACACTGCCTAAATGTCTGAGCAGTGTCAACAAAGTAGTAGATGAAATGGTAGTGTTGGATACAGGCTCAATCGATCGCACTCCTGATGTTGCCCAACAGTTCGGTGCAAAAGTTCATCATTTCAAATGGTGCAATGATTTCAGTGCTGCCCGCAATGCAGCTTTAAAATATGTAACTAGTGATTGGGTTTTGGTGTTAGATGCGGATGAAACTCTCACGCCAGGAATTGTACCGCTATTGCGAGACACCATCGCTAGGGAGGAATACCTGTTACTCAATCTTGTCCGCCACGAAATTGGTGCAGAACAATCTCCTTATTCTCTGGTTTCCAGATTATTCCGCAATCATCCAGATATTCACTTTGACCGTCCTTACCATGCCTTGGTGGATGATAGCGTGTCGGCAATTTTAACTAAAGAACCCCATTGGCAAATAGGTTATTTACCGGGAGTGGCAATTCTCCACACAGGATATCAAAAAAGTGCGATCGCTCAAAATAATAAATATGCCAAAGCCGCAGCAGCGATGGAAGGATTTCTCGCTACTCATCCTGATGACCCTTATGTTTGCAGTAAATTAGGGGCATTGTATGTGGAAACTGGCAAAATTACCCAAGGGATGGAGTTACTCAGACGAGGATTACAGCGCATAAATGAAAGTCACGCAGCAGGTGAAGAAAACTACGATATCTTGTACGAACTTCACTATCATTTAGGCATTGCTTACACTCGCTTAAAAAATTTCCCACAAGCTATTTCTCATTATCAAACTGCCATTAAATTGCCAATTTATCCCATGCTCAAACTAGGAGCATACAACAACCAGGGTAACTTACTCAAAGCAGCAGGAGACTTTAATGGTGCGAAAAATGCTTATATTGCAGCTTTGAAAATCGATCCGAGTTTTGCTGTTGGACATTATAATCTGGGGATGACATTTAAAGCTTTGGGTTTGTTTATAGATGCGATCGCTTGTTATCAAAATGCGATCGTGCTAAATCCCAACTACGCCGAAGCATATCAAAATTTAGGTGTAGTGCTGCTAAAAGTCGGCAATCATCAAGAAAGTTTGACAGCTTTCAAAAAAGCGATCGCCCTTCATGAAAAGCATAACCCCCAAGAGGCCAAAAGACTACACCAGGGGTTGCAAGAGATGGGAGTTATGTAAATTGGGCATGGGGAGATGAGGGGGATGAGGGGGATGAGGGGGATGAGGGAGTGTGGGGAGATGGGGAGATGGGGAGATGGGGGAAAGAGAATTAATGCTTCCCCATCCTCCCACACTTCCTGCTTGCCCAATGCCCAATGCCCCATGCCCTGTTTGGCCAATGCCCTGTTTGGCCAATATATTTTTTATCTATCTTCAGAAATTTGCCATTTCAAAATTGATGTTATAAATTGGTGCTGAAGTTTGAATGAGATATCTAATTAGCAATGAAAACTACACAAATCAGTTCAAAAACACAAGAAAATAGACCTACTAAGGCCAAAAAACAGTCTTTTCCTGGGATGAATATTGGTACTCCGAAAGTACCATTCCGCAAATCCAAGAAAATAGTACAGCAGCATGAATTACTTAGTGACTGGGAACACGCAAGTTAATTTACTACTTTGAAATTACTGTTACAAAGTTGCAGGTAATTATTTTAAGTATTCCATCTGTCACAATCATTCTTCAAATTGGTGTTAGTAGCAAAACTCGATAACAAAAACACCCATTTTAAGTAGTGATTGAGTACAAACGCCGACAAAAAAGCCTGAGTTTCTTACTAAGGTGAAAGATTACAATATTTCGTTATAGTTATATAGTTAACAGGCGACGGCTTTAAAAGGAGTTAAAGAGATGGAAACTAAGCCAACTGACCCATCACTAGCACTCACAGAAATTCCCTCTGGCTATCTCAACATTATGGGTTACGTTGATGAGTCAGAAGTCAATGGCCCTGGTTGTCGTGCAGTTATTTGGGTGCAAGGTTGTCCGCGTGAATGTCCTGGCTGCTTTAATCCCGACTCCTGGTCTTTTGAGGCTAACCAAATCGTTGCCGTTGATACCCTTGCTGAAAATATTCTCAGTAATATACGCAACACTGGTGTAACGTTCTCTGGTGGAGAACCGTTTTTCCAAGCATTTACGTTAGCATCTTTAGCTCGTAAGGTCAAAGCTGCTGGGTTGAATGTAATGTCTTTTACTGGGTTTACCCTCAAGCAGCTACAGTCTGAATCTGCGCCTCCAGGTTCCCAAGAATTGTTAGAACAACTCGATATCTTAATTGACGGGCCTTTTGTGCAATCTCTGGCAATTAATTCTCCCAACTCTCCAGTTTCTTCAAGTAACCAGAGGATTCATATATTTAATTCTGCCCTCTGTGACCAGATTACCTGGGCTAGCGACCAAATCGAAGTCCACATTCTCAAGGATGGTAGCCGCATTGTTACTGGCTATCGAGGTGGGCTGGAATTGATGTAGTGGGGCATGGATAAGAGGACACGGGGACGCGGGGACGGGGAGACACGGGGACGCGGGGACGGGGAGACACGGGGAAAGAAGAGGATGGGGGGACAAGGGGAACTGGGGAAAAGGAGAGAAGTCTGAGCAGAGGAAACCTCTGCTCAGACTTCTCCTAAGGGAGACTTATAAAATAGTGTTGACTCAGTACAACAAGGAATAAAATGCCTGAATATCTAGCTGCTAAGCAGCCAACTACAGAGCAACTAAAGGAATGGATTGAATATTTTCATACTAATGGTTTTATCGTTATTCCCAATGTCTTGACACCGGAACAATGTGAGATTTTAAGAAATGATTTAGATGAAAACCTCCAGAAAACTGAACGAAAAGATTATCAAAAATCAAAGAAAATAATCAAGCGAATGTTCGAGCATTCTCAAGAGAATCTGAAGCTTTTTGATTTAGAACCAATGGTGACATTTGCAGAACATTTAATTGGTGGAGCAAATGGAATAGGCTATTCAATCGATGATGGTATTCCCAATGCTAATATAATTCATGTTATTCACAATAACTCATTTAAAATTCCTCCACAAACTGACGGATTAGCTAAAAATGCGTGGCACCAAGACGACACACCCCATGTAATTTCGCTTGATGGGCAACCTTTAACTAATATTAGGTTGAATGTTCTTGCATTTACAGTGAATTACTACTTGACCGATGTATTATCCCAAGAAAATGGCCCGACTCAAGTGATTCCAGGATCTCATCTGTTTGGTAAATTGTGCGACGGTGATATTTCCGGATACGAAGACCGAATTTACAGTTGCTTGGGAGGGATGGGTTCTGCCGTTTGTTTTAATAATCAGGTATGGCATAGAGGCTCCAGAAACTCTTCCTCTATCACTCGCTACATTACCCAGATTACTTATGCCAAGAGACTAGTTGGACACAAGTATGCACCCTTTATGAATTATCAAATGCCTAGTCACTGCTATGAAGATGCAAACCCAAGATTGAAGCAACTGTTGGGATTTCTTCCCAACGGCGCTTATGGTTAGGATTGGGGACTGGGGATTCGGTAATCAGCTCTAAAATTATGTCCGTGACTATTCCATAGATAAACTGTGTGACAATCTCCGACTCCCTCATCTCCCTCATCCCTCCGAAGTTCTGATCGCCGGAAGCCGGCGCTCAGACTTCTCTCCTCATCTCCCTCATCTCCCTCATCCCCCTCAATTAATGAAAAGACTATTTCAGACAATTTTCAGTGAATACCGCGTACTCTGGGCTATTTTAATCTTTGGTGTAGGACTGGTGGTCACGCTAGCGCTATCGCTTTCCCAAGGAGCAGTACCTTTGAGTATGTCTGAGTTTTGGCAAGCCATTCTTCGCCAAGGCGATCCGGTTAAACAGACAATTGTTTGGGATTTGCGTCTCCCGCGCATTTGTGCTGCTCTCATCGTCGGCGCGGCTTTGGGAATGTCAGGAGCATTGCTGCAAGGAATGTTACGCAATAGTCTTGCCGATCCTTTTATTCTGGGCATTTCTGCGGGTGCCGGATTAATTGTAATTTTAATGATCGTCTGGCAAATATTCCCCATCGCCATTCCTCTAGCTGCGTGGATAGGTGCAATCTTAACTTCGGCGATCGTCATTTTACTTGGTCGTGCGGGGTCGGGAATTTCAGTCGAGCGATTGATTTTAGGCGGTGTGGCCATCAGTTCTTTATTTGGTGCCGTGCAAAGTACCTTGTTGCTGTTAGCTGAAGACGGTCAAATTCAAATTGCGCTGAGTTGGTTAGTTGGTAGCCTCAACGGACGGGGTTGGCAAGAAATTTCCACTGCTAGTCCTTACATCATCGTTGCATTAGTGGCGGGATGCTTGTTGGCGCGATCGGTGAACGTGTTGGCTTTGGGTGATGATTTGGCTGTGGGATTGGGAATTTCGTTAACGCGATCGCGCCTATTAATTGGTGGTGTCGCCACATTATTAGCCGCAGGTGCAGTCAGCATCAGCGGCTTAATTGGATTTGTCGGCCTTGTTGTCCCTCACGGTGTTCGGCTACTCGTTGGTACAGATCACCGCTTTGTTTTGCCACTTTCCGCCCTTGCTGGTGCATGGTTACTGACCTTCGCAGATTTACTTTCTAGATTAGGAGCAGTAGAACTACCAGTAGGTTCCGTCACTGCCTTGCTGGGTTCACCGCTGTTTATCTGGTTACTTTATCGTCGTTCTGCCGGGTTGAATAAATTCTGATACAAACGGCTTCTTTAACTCTTATTCTTTGCGCCTTTGCGCCTTTGCGTGAGACTAATTCCTTCCATCAAACCAACGACGAATTAACTCCACCTGAAACCTGTAACCGTCCTCAACTTCCTCAATTAACTCCCGTTGCAACAGCAATTTGAGTGTAATCTCAGCATCAGGAAACTGTTGTAATAAACTTTCGCAACTGACTACAGCCCCTTCCCCTTGAGCAGCGATAAAACGTAAAATAGCTTGTCCAGTGGCATCTACTTGGTTGTTTTGAATATCAGCGAAGAAAAAGCCCCCACTTTGCAAAGCTTCTGGTATTGCTGCTTCCGCGTCCGCTAAAGTAGCCAATCGCCGAACAGAGGGGTCTTGCTCGTTTTTGAGGACAATAATTTCCGCACAGAGTAGTTGTACTAAGAATGGGTGACAGCGCGTGAGTTGCAGTACTCGCTCAACTGCGTTCGGTTCATACCGCAGGGTAAAATCTTTGACGGGACGTTCAATTAATTGTCGTGCTTCCGCTTCTTTGAGGTAGGAGATATGCACAACTTGAACATTAATGAGATAACTAGCCCAGCGCTGATATTCTGCGATCGTATGGGAGCCAGCCAGTAAAATCTTAAAACGGGGACGATGTTGGATGAGGTGACGCAGCATTCCTAAAACATCCTGTTCGTCAAAGCGACCTTTGACTATGGCGTTGTCTAGCACCTCAAATTCATCTAACATCAGTAAAGCGGTATTTTGTTCTAGAGCCTGTTCTACTTCATCTAGCCATTCATAGAAATAAGTGAAGGGGTCAGATTTTAGTACTTCGCGGGCTAGGGATGGTAGAGTTAAACCTTGCTTTTTTGCTGACTTCTCCATCTCTCTAGCGAGATTGTAGAGAAAACCTGCATGGTCGCTCGCTGATGAAGGTGCGCCTTGCAAGTCTATAAACATGGGGATGATGGTATTAGTTAGTAACTTTCCGATATTGTTGAGGAGGGAAGTTTTACCCATGCGTCGCTGACCATATAGTAGCAGAGGTGGGCGACGGCGATCGCGCAGTAGTTGCTCAATGCGTAAGCCGATGTCATCGCGCCCAGTAAAAATTTCTTGTTCCCGTGTGAGGGGTACGCCGATAATGTAAGGCGAGTCAATTTCTTGGCGGAGTTCACTAATCTTAGCCAGTTCATCTGCATAATTAGTTACTATCTCACGCCAACTTTTGATAATGGGGTAGAAACGGACTGTGTATTTGTTGCTGCTAGGAGCGAAGTTCTCCAACTGTAGATTTAATTTATCTGCAACATCTCTGAGGAGTAAGCGCTGGTTATAAGCACTTGCTTGATTGAGTGCAGCATCAACATCCTCACTGATACGGCTAAAGATTCGTAATAGGGGGCTGGGGCTAACTCCACTCTCTAGTTCGCCAGTTACCAGACTACGGCTAAAGATTAGTAGTATTAGTAGTAGGGGGCTAACTTCACTCTCTAGTTCGCCAGTTACCAGACTACGATGAGCTTCACGGATAGCTTCAATATCTCTACAGGCTTGTAAACGGAGTGCATCAAGTTCAATTTGCACGGCTTGAGCAGCCACACATCCCACCATGCCGAACACCACGCCTCCCGCCACGCCAAACACTACGCCTCCCGCCACACCAAACGCCACGCCAAACGCCACGCCAAATGCCACGCCAAACGCCACGCCAAACGCCACGCCAAACGCCACGCGAAAAGCTATATTTACGATTGGTTCACGCAATGCCCATAGCACCAAGCCTAATAGTAAGTTAGCCAGGATAGGTAAGATTAAGTATCCCTGGATGAACAGCCGCCACAGAGCAAGGTGTCGCCATCGTCCTCGTCTCAACAAGATAATCAGCGAGGAGTCCGATTTAAGGTCAAGGTCAATGCGTTTGAGGTGGTTACGCCAAGCTAAAGGGCGCAAGACAAGCCAGAAAAGCAATTGCAGACTACCGAGGATTAAGTTGGGGTGCTGCTGGGGTGCATCGGTGTAGGCGTTGGGGGGTAGTTGTGGTGAAGTCAACGTTTTTGCACTCCTTATTTAATACTCGGCTTTGCTGAATCAGAATATTAAAGAGCTTCGCGCAGAGGCGCAAAGAACAATTTATAGGTTAATTCAGCAACGCCAACTTTTGTTTCACTTCCTAAGAGTTTGCACCCCAGAATATGCCAGAATTTTGGCATCAACAGTTAGTAAAGGAGAGTTGTAAATTCTGGCAGTGGCTACAATAACTTGGTCAAATGGATCTCGGTGAAAACCTGTGAGTTTGGTTGATTCAACAATAATTGGAATTGTTAGTTCAAGTAGCTGCACTCCTGGATAAGCTAAAGCTTCTGTTAACCACTCCTCAATTGAATACGGTAGAGTTAGTTTGCCAATCTCTACCAATTTGGCAACTTCCCAACAAGACATGATGCTGATTCCTAACCCTTGGGATTCATATTGTTGCAGCCAGTTCTGATGTTGTTTGGTCAGTCTTGCATCACCTTGAACCCACCAAACCCATATATGGGTATCCAGTATAATCATTGCAAGACTTCCCAATCTTCCAAAGGCACGGCAGGTTCAAAAGGATCGTCATAACGGTACGGTTGTTTGCCACGCAAAGGATACAAATTCCCTTCTTGGGGATGAGTGTGACTTTCTAAAATGATAATTTCAACGGCTTCGCCTGCTTGAAACGGTAAGTCCTCAAGAATCAAGGTTCCGTTTTTAGTTAACTTTGTTTCAATTCGGTGTGCTTTCATGGTTACTCCGCTAGTTATGAATCTAATAAATCAGTAAATGGTTTCATTTGTCTTAATCCTTCCTCACGCCAATTATCATTATTCTCTTCTTCTTCTAAGTTAAATAATTTTTCTCTGCACAGAATTTGTAATAACAGTGGCCAGCAGCAACTTTGTGTCAAAATCCAGTCTACATCTTCTTCAGTGAAGGGAATGGGCGAACTTGCTATCAGTTCCCGTGCTTCTGGCTGAGTCAATGCTTTTAGATGTGCGGCGTAGCCGAAAATATTGAAAAAGGGGGAACTGTGTCCTGTGCTTTTTGCTAGTTCTATTGGTGATTCGGGGGTAGCTAAGATAAATGCCAGATTTCCGTCTGTGTGGTTAGTCGCCAAAGACCGCAAACTTTCCCAAAAGCTATCATCTAATTCTGGACAACGTTGCAAGCCAACGCCAATTTCATCCAATAAAATAACTGTGGGAGAATGCAAATTATCGCTGACTACATGCATGAAACGATCTAAATCGCAAGGTGTTGGCATTTGCATCTTCAGTGATTCTAGGATGTACTTGAGTAAATTTTCTCGGCTTTGCATTCGTGCGTCCTGGAAGTCTACAAAAATCCAACGGTAATTTTCTGGATGCGGTAGCCAGTCAGATTTTTGCTCAGGACGCAACTGTTGTGCTGGGGTGGTGGTGATATTTTTTAGGTAGTGCAGCAGGGATGTTTTACCACTGCGCTTTTTGCCGATAATGGCGGCGTTTTGTAGGGGATGGCGTTTGAGTAAGTTGAAGAGGCGTTTTAATTCTTTTTCCCGTCCAAAAAAGTAACGCGGTTGGGTGATGGGTGCGCCTGTGATGAAGGGTGATGGTTCGCCGTTGGTTGGTTCAAGTTCTTTGTATGCAATTTCTTGCCAGTCTAAACCCAATTTTTCACAAATTTCTCGAAAGTTCTTATAGTCAATAGGTTTGCCGTTGAGGAAGCTTTTGACTGTGGAGAGAGAAAACCCGACATCACTAGCCAAGGACTGCTGGCTGGAATAGCTATTGCGCCTAAGTGCTGACTTGACTTTTTGAATATACTCTGGGGCTACTCGGAGCGATCGCGCCATTATTGCTCATGGAGAATCTGCTGTGAGTATATCAGGTTTTTATACTGGTTAAATAATCTCAGTAGTTAGCGATCGCCTTTTGCACTCTAGAAATTAGAGTCATCCTGAACTTAACTGATAATCAACTAACAACTCGTCTAATCGCTGACTATTTCTCAACTCAGTTCTCAACCAGCACCAAGTTGTAATGAGAATGTAACGAGTTAAAGGCTTGAAAAATGAAACGAGAATTGAGAGTTTTACAAATTACTTTATCACTTTGTGGTGTGATGATGTTTGGTACTGTAACTTACGCCGCTATTCAAATGGTGAATGGTCAATACCGAGTGGAAATAGCGCTCACTACTAAGGGACTCGTTATTAAGTCAGATATTGACAAAAGGCAATGCAATGCAGTAGAAGATGTTGCCCAGAAGAGGATTAATTAGGAGTACACGGGTAGGGGCACAACGTGTTGTGCCCCTACGATTGTCTGTACGTCACCAAATTGCAATCTGCTGTAAGTGATGAGTTAGAATCAAAAACTTCTAACTCCTAACTCCGAACTCCTAACTCTTAATTCCTAACTCCTAACTCTTAACTCCTAACTCCTAACTCCTAACTTTCTACAACGTACAACTCAATTCGCCGGCTTTTTGGCTAAAGCGGTGATTCTCCCGATAGTCTACAGGACAATCGATGACGGCGGGTACATCTTGAGCTAGGGCTTCTTTGAGTGTGGGAATTAAATCTAAAGCTGATTCAATTCGGTAGCCTTTTAAACCCATGCTTTCGGCTAATTTCACAAAATCAGGATTGCTAAAATGCACAAAAGATGAGTTTCCTTTGCCAAATTGATTTTCTTGTTTCCACTCAATTAATCCATAGCCACCGTCATTAAAAATGATGGTGACAAATGGTGTACCGACACGTAAGGCGGTTTCTAATTCTTGGGAATTCATCATGAAGCCGCCATCGCCAGTTACAGCAACGACTTTGCGCTTAGGATGCACGAGTTTTGCTGCTAAGGCACCAGGAATCGCAATACCCATTGCGGCAAAGCCATTGGAAATAAGACAAGTATTGGGGCTATGACAGTGATAATGACGCGCCATCCACATTTTATGTGCGCCAACATCGGAGATAACGATATCATCTGGCCCCATGACTTGCCGTAAGTCATAAATTAACTTTTGCGGTTTAATGGGAAATCCATCATCATGGGCGTACTGTTCGTAATCAGCACGAATATCTGCTCGTAAACTGATGGCAAAGGGATCGGGTTTTCCTTGGCGGTCTGCTAATTTTAAGATTTCATAGAGGGAATCAGAAATGTCTCCCACGACTTCGGCATCAGGAATATAACTGCTATCAATTTCTGCTGGATTTAAACCTATATGCACAACTGGAATTTTGCCGTCACGATTCCATTTTTTGGGAGAAAATTCTATTAAATCGTAGCCGATCGCTATTACTAAATCTGTATTATCAAATCCACAGGTAATAAAATCTCTTTGCTGTAATCCCACTGACCACAATGCTAATTGATGCGTATAGGGAATCACACCTTTACCCATGAAGGTATTAGCAACAGGTATATTCAGCAGAGTGGCAAATTGCGTGACGGCATCGCTAGCTCTAGCGCGAATTGCCCCATTTCCTACTAAGATTAATGGGTTAACTGCTTGGCAAATTGCTGCTGCTGCTGCCCGAATGCTAGCAAAAGATGCATAGGTTTTTTCAATATTATCTTTACGCAAAGGTTTGCCTTCTACGGGCATGGCAGCAATATTTTCTGGCAAATCGATGTGAACTGCACCGGGTTTTTCTGATTGCGATCGCTTGAATGCTTTTCTTACTACTTCTGGTGTAATACTCGGTCGCACAATTTGCTTATTCCATTTAGTAACAGGTGCAAACATCGCCACCAAATCTAAATATTGATGGGATTCAATGTGCATTCTATCTGTTCCCACTTGACCGGTTATCGCCACTAAAGGCGCACCATCGAGGTTGGCATC
This sequence comes from Nostoc sp. CreGUA01, assembly GCA_034531095.2. Classification (GTDB taxonomy): domain Bacteria; phylum Cyanobacteriota; class Cyanobacteriia; order Cyanobacteriales; family Nostocaceae; genus Nostoc. Next base: position 33,189 of record JAVRBV020000093.1, read on the forward strand.
TGCTACCCCGGTCATCAAGTTTGTTGCCCCAGGGCCAAGAGTCGAAAGACACACTCCGGCTTTTCCGGTTAGCCGTCCGTAGACATCCGCCATGAATGCCGCACCTTGTTCGTGACGAGTTGTAATAAATTTAATCGAAGAATGTTTTAGTGCTTCTAAAACATGTAAGTTTTCTTCACCAGGGAGTCCAAAAACGTATTGTACTCCTTCATTTTCTAGGCACTGCACCAAGAGTTCTGCTGTATTCATTTTATTTCCTGACTAGCGACAATATTAAGTTAGGAGTGAAAAGTTAGGAGTTAGGAGTTAGGAGTTGGGAGTTGGGAGTTGGGAGTTGGGAGTTGGGAGTTGGGAGTTGAAATTAATAGCTCTTCACTCTTAACTTTTCACTCCTCCCTCCTAACTCCTCACTCCTAACTTTTCACTCCTAACTTTTGATCATTTAACCCACACGGTTTTAACGTTGACAAACTCATGTATACCTTGGATACTCAATTCTCTGCCATATCCAGAACGCTTAATACCACCAAAGGGCAATCGGGGATCGGATTTGACCATACCGTTGATAAATACGCTACCGGCTTGGATTTCTTCAATCAAGCGATCGCGTTCTTGGTTATTAGTTGTCCAAGCGCTTGCACCTAAGCCAAAGGGGCTATCATTGGCAAGTTTAATGGCAGCATCGATATCTGGAACCCGGAATAACAAGGCTACTGGGCCAAAGAATTCTTCTTTGGCAATTGGTGTATCGGGAGGGATATCTATGATAATGGTTGGCGGATAAAAGTTCCCTGGACGATCTGATAATGGATATCCACCGATGAGGATTTTACCACCAGCTTTTGTAGCAGTTTGTACTTGTTGATCTAAATCCTGGAGAATCCCAGGAGTTGCCAGTGGTCCGATATCGGTGTCTGGTTGCATGGGATCGCCCACTTTTAGCGCCTCGAATTTATCTAACAACAATTTTTCAAATTTGTCAGCGATCGCTTCTGCGATAATAAAACGTTTTGCTGCAATACATGATTGCCCGTTATTCAACATCCGCGCTGTAGTAGCTGTGACAACTGCTGCTTCTAAGTCAGCGCTTTCTAACACAATAAATGGGTCGCTTCCTCCCAATTCCAAAACTGTTTTTTTAATTTGTTTGCCTGCGGCGATGGCGAGGGATATGCCTGCTGGTTCGCTTCCTGTTAAGGTGGCGGCTTTTACCCTCTCGTCTGCCATTAAGTCGGCGACTTTGGCAGCACCAATCAATAAAGTTTGAAATACACCTTCAGGAAAACCTGCCCGTCGAATAATTTCTTCTATTGCCAAAGCGCACTGGGGCACGTTGGAAGCATGTTTGAGTAAGCCAACGTTTCCCGCCATGAGTGCCGGTGCGGCAAAGCGGAAAACTTGCCAGAAGGGGAAGTTCCACGGCATGACTGCCAGAATCGCCCCTAAAGGTTGATAGCGAACAAAACTATGGCTGGCATCGGTTTTGACGGCAACATCAGCCAAAAAATCAGGGGCGTGTTCGGCGTAGTAGCGACAGACGACGGCGCATTTTTCGACTTCGGCGATGGCAGCTTTGAAAGGCTTACCCATTTCTAGAGTCATCAATTTAGCAAATTCGGCTTTGTCTTGCTCTAAAATATCGGCAGCCTTTTGTAACCAGTGCGATCGCTTTTGAAAACTAGTCTGGCGATAGCTTTCAAAAGCCTGATTCGCCAAATCGAGTTTAGCGTTAATTTCTGCATCCTTGAGTGGCTCAAAGGTTTGAAAAGTCTCCCCAGTGGCGGGATTAATCGTGGCGATCGCCATTACCTGACCTCCCGTTAAAAAATAGCTTGACTGTTGGCTTCCTAGTGTTACACAGATCTATTTTGGAAGCCACCACCCAAATTCTAGTCTTTTAACCAAGAAGTCGTTGCTAGATATTACGGTTTCGCAATTAAAATTGAAGTAATATATACAATTTGACCATGTATTTATACTTAAAAATTAATTGAAGAAGAAACTGGAATAAAAATACGACGAATAAACATTGGCGATCGCATTTGCTATTTCGGCGATCGCATTTGCTATTTCGGCGATCGCATTTGCTATTTTGGCGATCGCATTTGCTATTTTGGCGATCGCATTTGCTATTTTGGCGATCGCATTTGCTATTTTGGCGATCGCATTTATAGATTAGACATCTCCAGAAATTAATTCTGCTTGACTCGAAACTCTTGTAGAGACGTAGCAATGCTACGTCTCTACATTGATTTTCACTATAGGACTACTATTTGATTTTTGAAAAGATACGTAGGGTGCGTTAGCGACAGCGTAACGCACCAAACCCTTAAGAATGGTGCGTTACGGCTTACGCTTAACACACCCTACAAATACTTAGATTTTTCACCAAATCAAATATGATTCCTATAGTAAATGTTTTTTATACATTAATATACCCATATTATATCTAGTGCTGAATTGTTTGAAAATCCCTTCAAAATAACAGTTTAGATGTAGTGATTTGTCAGTAGAACATCATTGACAGTGCCGTACTCTCGCCGCTAACGCACCCTACCAAACTCTCCAATTCATTCTGAATTCATAATTCTGATTCCTGAATTCTATTTTGATAAAATATGCCAATATAAGAAGAAGTCATAATTTAGAATTCGAGGAATTCAGCCATGACTCAAGCCTTACGCAAAGTAGTTACATTCGATGAATTCGTTGCTCAATATCCAGATAACACTCTTAAACGTTACGAACTATATGATGGAGTAGTTGTTGAAATACCCCAACCAACAGGCGACCATGAAGAGATTGTTGTATTTTTATCTACAAAAATAACTTTGGAATATAGTCGCCTTGGTCTGCCCTATGGTATACCAAAAACAGTATTAGTTAAACCATTGGAAAACGAATCTGCTTATTCGCCAGATGTACTAGTCCTAAATCTGCCTAATTTAGTTAATGAACCTCTGTGGAAAAAACAATCAACTGTTACCCAAGCAGCATCTATTTCTTTAGTAATTGAGGTAGTCAGTACAAATTGGCGTGATGATTATCTGAAAAAATATGCTGATTATGAACAAATGGGAATTCCGGAATATTGGATTGTTGATTATGCAGCATTGGGCGGTAGGGAATTTATTGGCAAGCCTAAACAACCTACTATTTCAGTTTGCTCTTTAGAAGAAGATGAGTATCGCGTCAGTAAATTTCGAGGAGATGACCGCATCCAGTCATCAACTTTTCCAGAGTTGAATTTGACCGCAGAGCAAATTTTTCTCGCTGGCACGGTCAGCTAAAGAGCATAAAGCTATTCAACTTCATCTCAAAATTAAGTAGGATCAGCTAAATAATAGCTTTGGTACTATTGCTGTAGTAATTATTAATAGAATCCAGAAAGCGGCTGCACTCCCAAAAATCCAACTTATCCCATTTCTTGGAAGATTCTTCTCGAATCCAAATTCAAATTTAGGGTCATTTGGATTTGAGTTTTTTGGAATAAAAAGCATTTGTTCAGTAGGATGACTTATTGACAATTATTCCTTAACTTTAAGTTGACACCAATGGCAACATTAGCGCCTTTGGTTAGTGGGCGGGCGTGACGCCCACCCCACATAAATAGTTAGATATTTTTTATTTGGATGTCCCTAACGTAATTAATAATTAGTGATTTTTCCCTATTCCCTATTCCCAAACTAAAGATGAATGATTGGATTAATACTTGTTGATACTGGCTGCAATTTTGTTTGATAAACTTTCACTAATCTATCGATACCTTTAAAGCGATAATCTCCCATTTCCTGGAAGTCTGAAGATTGTGAAAGCATTGCATAAGTAGCCTCACTAATCACGCATTCACTCGGAGGACAAACTCCTTCCATGCGGGCTGCCAGATTAATTGTCGCGCCTAATGCTGTATAGTCTACCCTTTGGGAACTACCAACATCTCCGACAACGGCTTTACCACTATTAATTGCAATGCGTAATTGTAGGGGTTCTTGCCAGAAATTATTGGCATTGAGATGTTCGAGACGATTTAGCATTCCTTTGGCAGCAGTCACGGCGCGATCGGCGTGATCTAGTTGCGTTTCTGGAGCGCCAAAAAATGCCATAATACAATCGCCAATATATTTATCTAAAGTGCCGCCGCAAGTAAATACTTCTTTGAGCATTTCTTCAAATAAATTATTTAATAATTGAGCGATCGCAGTTGGTGTTAATCTCTCAGAAATTGCTGTAAAACCCACTAAATCTGCAAATAAAATACTAATTTCGCTCTCTGTTGGCGCTAAACGTCCATCCGGCGACGCACCTACGGATATCAACTGCTGCACCACTGCTGGAGAATGATAACGTTCTAGTCGGTGACGAATCATTTCTTCTGTTTTGAGTTTCTCTGCTAGTAGCCAACGCTGGACGCTAGAAGCCACAAGGTTTGCCAAAGCTGAAAAAAAGCTGAGTTCTTCTTCACCTTCATTTGTCCAATGGTAAGAAGAAAGATTAGCGTCGGCATAAAGAACGCCGACAACTTTATTTTCATCCCATAAAGGCACTGCCATTGCACTGCGAATGCCTTTGACTAAAATACTCTGTTCGCTAGCAAATCGTTCGTCCTGATGAGTATCACCAGTTTGAATAACGACTTTTTCTGCAAATACCTTTTGACAGATACTACGACTAATCCAACTACCATCGGCAGGAAGATGTTTTTGTTGAGAAGCATTTCTGGTGGCAGCATTCACTAATTCTAAGTGCCCGCAACCATTAACATCAATTAATAATGCCAAGCGATCGATACTATCAAGGTAACGAAATACAACTTGTTGTACCTGGGAAAAAATCTCTTCTATGGATGCCGCAGCACAAAGATTTTTGGCAATATCAACTAAGTCTTTGAGACGGGCAATAGTTTTATCTTTATTGCTGATGTTCCCATCTTTACTATCGGCTGCAATCCATTGCTGTTGTAATTGTTCAACGTTGTGAAGGATTGTTTTTTGCTCATTAGTTTCCAAAGTTGGCAGATGCTCTGGTATAAATGTCGATTGTGAAACAGGACTTGTGAGCAAGACTACCAGGCTAACATTACCAAGCCAAACAACATCGCCGTGATGTAACTCTTGGGGACAGTTTACAAGATATTTATTTACTTGTGTGCCGTTTTTGCTACCCAGATCTTCAATAGTCCACATACCTTCAGCCGTTTTTACAATGCGGGCATGGTTGCGGGATACTCCAGCAAAAGGTAAATATAAGTTACATTCTGGCAGACGACCAATTGTAAATACATTTTGGTCAACTGCGATCGTTGTCTCGGTATCTCCCTCTTGTAGGCGTAGGGTGAGTTCAGTCATGAGTGTGATAGATCCATTGAAGCTACAGGTGCAGGCAACTTTTGGGTAAGTTATACCCTACAGGTTAACTCTTCACCTTTTCTTTATGACACTGTTAACTGGATTCCGACAACTGCGTGTATTTAATATTACAGTAAGTACGACATGGGGATGCCTAGCTGTAAATTACTAACTTTAGCTAAAAGCCTGTTAAAGTCTGGCTAGGGCTGGTTTATAGCTGTTGACAAACTGGCGATCGCTATCTTCTCCATGTCAATAATTTTAAAGTTCGTTAGAATTACTTATCATACCTTGATAAATTCTTCATAACTTTAAGGATTGACGCTTCCCGTGTGAAACTTAGTGGAATGCAGGAATTCTTATTTCAACGAGCAACTTTATGTTTTTCACTTATAGTTTTTCAAACGCCACCAAATCGCTAGATTTGATTATCCATAAACCAATAGTTTTACCTCTTTCTTTTTAAAACAATTTCTTAGGGCAGTGCCTTTAAAACTTGGAATGCCGATAAAAATCAGCGGCAAAAGTACGAAAAGTACGAAAAGTAAGATCTTTTGTAAAAGTCATTTACTATGCTGTTAATAAATTGTATATTGAGATATAGCAGTTGAAGGATGATTTCAGACATTAAAAGACTTTCAAGCCTGTTGATTGTTGACTGATATCTCAGAAAATTTCTTTGTTAGACCGATATTTTAAAAGTGGTGATTGAGGGAGCTAAAACTTTATATGTCGCTGAATTATTTCTTTTAAAACACAATTTTTGAGAAATTTAAATTTATTATTAGATATCTATAAAGTACAAATAATGTGGTTAAGTACAAGAGTAATTAAGTTTTTTAAGGACTACGAATATAGAGAGTATACAAACAATCTTGGTTTGCCTGCTGGCTATGAAATTCGGAGTATTGATTCTTGGTGCAATCCACACCTTAGTTATTCGCACAACTTTCGTCTAAATTCATTAGAGGAAGTTTGGGAGTTGCTCGATTGGCTTCCAAGTCCAATATCTAGCCAGCAATATTATTTATTGTTTGCAAATGCTAGCAAACACGAAATTCCAGAAAATCATCCGAGATTAAAGCTATTGGGATACGATTTATTGGATATTGAAGGTAAATCATCTTTGTGGAACTATCGACCTTGGACAGGAGTTTTAAAGCCTTTAATTCAAAAAGTCAATCAATATGGATTATTCACTTGGTCAGATGCTGTAACTGCTCAAGCTATTCTCCCCCAGGCTTGGCACAACCACCCTCGTTCTGTTGTGAAGATTTACGCTTTGTTTGAAGTTTTGCCTTTAGGAGACTTCCAAAAATTGAAAAACAATCCAGAAGTCAAAACTCACAAACGCAGCCAAAGATGCCCGACAAGGCGTCAAAATCAATTAGTGGCAAGTTTGAATCCACCACTAAAAGATTCCTGAATTCTGAATTTTTTATTCTGCGTCAATAGACTTCTTGCGTGAAACTTTAAAACCCCACCCCAACCCTCCCCTTACTAAGGCTACGGTGTACACACAAATCATCTGATCCCCCTAAATCCCCCTTAAAAAGGGGGACTTTAAGAAACTTTCCCCCCTTTTCAAGGCAGGGCTGATTCATCCCATTTAAAACAGGATTTGTCAAGATGGTTAGCAAGAAAATTGTAAGTAAGCGTGACTAAGAGACGAACATTTAAGCACTGAAATATCAGTAAAATAGTTGGTTTCATCGGCACGCCAGTAA
>JAVRBV020000094.1:0-36603 GCA_034531095.2 Nostoc sp. CreGUA01
TTAAACACTTATGATATCTGTAGGTTGGGTTGAACGGCAGTGAAACCCAACACGAATCTAGATAAGGTGTTGGGTTTCGTTCCTCAACCCAACCTACTAGCGCGGCAAGCTTAAAATGTTGGGTTGTTCAGTGTGAAAAAACCAATACTTGATGATAAATGATTACTTAACCCAACAAATTAGACTAGACGCGCTAATACATTGAGAAATTTTATTACAAGTAATTACCCGAATTTGATATGATTGGGTGTTCTCCCAGACTGACCAAAAAGGGCTATAGTGACCCCAAAATAATCAGTTGCTGGATACCTGCAATGCTGAAGAGACCCTGATTTTGGCAAGCTTGGACATCCGTTGCCAAGAGGGTTATGGTTCTTTGTGCTGTCCTACCTTGGAATAAACCACTCGTGATGGTTCCCAAAGAAGTGAGGATAATTTGACCCCCAATCTGATTGCTAGAAGTTAAGGTGTATTGTACTTGGCTAGATTGCCCATTGTTCCAGTTGTATGTAATTACATACGTTGGAAAAATCCCTATGTTGTTGCAGGAGGTCGGACCCGTAACGGTGAAGTTGTAAGTTCCTGAGGTAATCGGTTGAGCGCCGATGCATTGATTTACGGAACCTGTTATATTAACGGTAACATTTTGTACTTGGTTCGTTAGTAGTGGGTTGTAAGTAACTGTCTCCGTTCCTACTGGGCAAATTACGGGGAGGAGCTGGGCTTGAGCAATTGATTTAGTGCTAAAGAAGTCAACACTTACAGTTGCGGCTGCAATGGCGCAAGCAAATGCTGATATTTGCCGACGCTTGGTGAAATTACTAACGATTGGAGGTATCATCGAGCGACTTTCCTTGCTTGGGTGAATGTATGAAAAAAACTAGGGTATGATTACGATTATTAGAAAATTCACCGTTTATAATACAGCATATAACTTGATAAAATCAATACAAGCTATACTATTAGAAAAAAATCGGTCTTGTATTTGTTATTAGAAAAGAATCGCGCGTAGGCGTAGCCCGTCGTAGACATCGCTTGCTATACAAAAGCTCTAGAATTCAGAAATGGTAAATGTTTTCGGAGAGTGACAGAAGCAGGCTAAATTACTCGTATTAACTAAGCTAAGGATTTTGTGCCTTATGCCAATCTACGGAATTTGATGCTGCGATTTGGTGATTTGTGTAATCGGAATTTCAATCCAAAATTCTGTACCTAACCCTGGCTGCGAATCACATTTAAATATACCAGCGTGTTTATCAACAACAATCTGATAACTAATTGATAACCCCAAACCAGTGCCTTTTCCTACTGGTTTAGTAGTAAAAAATGGGTCGCAGATTCTTACTTTCAGGTCTTCGGGTATTCCTGGACCATTGTCTTTGATGCGAATTATTACACTCTTAATATTACCTTCTATTTCTCCAATAGCAGTAGTGATGGTAATTTGACTGTTATGAGCTTTAGATGGATCTCTGTAATCTTCTAGGGCATCGATCGCATTACTTAAAACATTCATAAATACCTGATTCAACGGACCAGCATAGCATTCTACCAAAGGAAGTTCGCCATACTCTTTAACTAATTTAATCGCCGGACTTTCGGGTTTTGCTTTCAAGCGATGCTGTAAAATCAACAAGGTACTATCAATACCTTCGTGGATATCAACTGGCTTTTTTTCTGCTTGGTCAAGGCGAGAGAAATTCCGTAAACCTGAAACAATTTGCCGGATGCGATCGATACCAATTTTCATCGAGGAAAGAGTTTTTGGCAAATCCTCAGTCAGAAATTCTAGGTCTATTTCTTCTGCGCGATCGCGAATTTGTGGGTCGGGATTAGGGCAGTTTTGCAAATATAAATCTAGAATTCCCAGTAAATCCTGGGCATATTCGCTGACATGATTAATGTTGCCATAAATAAAGTTCACTGGGTTATTAATTTCGTGGGCAACACCAGCTACCAATTGACCCAATGAAGACATTTTTTCAGTCTGAATCAGTTGGGTTTGAGTTTGCTTTAAATCCTCCAAAGCCGTAGCCAATTTTTCTTTCTGCTCTTTAGTCTGATTCAGCAATTCGACTTGTTGGAGTGCAACCCCAAGCTGATTGGCAATTTGAGTGAGAAATTTAATTTCTGAGGTTTCCCAATGACGTGGTGCAGAGTTTTGGTAAGCTGCTAATAAACCCCAAAGTTGTTGCCCAATAAATATTGGGGCGATGGCATATGCCTTTGCTTGAATTTGCTCTAGAACTGCAACGTGACACTGGGAGTGACTAGCTTCATAAATATTATCAACTACAAAGGTTTCATTGTGGCGATATCGCCCACCTTGGGTTTCCTGCAAATAGCTATCTCGCCAAAGTATGTTACTACCAGGATTTACTAACTTTATCCAACCCTCACCCACAAACTCAGCAATATATTCACCACTCCAATCAGCTTGGAAGCGGTAAACTGCAACTCGATCGGCTTGCAGTGATTTACAGATTTCTTGAGTAGTTGTTTGAAAAATTGCATCTAAATCCAGAGATTCCCTAACTTTCGCTACAACTTCAAACAATACCCGTTGTTGTTCTGCTGCTTGTTGCAAATCTAGCGCTTGTTCTCGTGTCTGAGTGAGTAATTCAGCTTGTTGGAGTGCTACCCCCATTTGAGCTGCAATCTGACTGAGAAAGTCAACTTCCGGGGCTTTCCATTGCCGAGGGCCAGAGTGTTGATAACTTGCCAGTAAACCCCAAAGTTTTTGCCCAACAAAGATCGGAGCAAGTACAAAAGCACGAATTTGAAACTGCTCTAAATTGTCGATATGACACTGAGCAAACCCCATTTTGTAGATGTCATCGACTGCAAATGTTTCATTGTGGCGGTAGCGTCCTCCTTGTGTATCTTGTAAGTAAGTATCATTCCAAATAGTATTAATACCTAGATCGGATTCATTCGACCAGTATGGACTAGCAGCCTCGAAATCCCCCACAAATTCACCACCCCAATCTGCATCGAAACGATAAACAGAAACCCTGTCGGCTTTGATTAATTGACAAACTTCTTTAGTAGTTGTTTGAAAAATTGTGTCTGTGTCCAAAGATTCACGAATCTCGGCAATAACTTTAAACACAGCTTGTTGTTGTTCGGCTGTGCGTTGTAATTCAATTGTGCGTCTTTTAACTTGATGTTCTAAGTTTTCATTGAAGACTTGCACTTGTTGGTATAATTCATATTGCTGAACTGCACAAGCAAAGTGTTTACCGAGGTTTTTAGCCAGTTCAATCTCTTCGGGCGTCCACGGCCGGACTTGGGCTTTTTTAGATTCACACCAAGCTGCAAAAGATCGGCGGGGGTATAATTGCCTCTTGTCGCTGTCATACTGTCCCGCCCAAAGAGTTTCTGTATCTATTTCGTTGCGGAAAATACTTAAGTAGCCCAACAACTGCTGACGATAGTAGAGTGGAACCACCAACACACTGCGAATTTTAGTTGGTTGAAAAGCAATTTGCAAACTTCGCCAGCCTGGAGTTTGATAAATATCTAAAATTGCCCAAATATCATCTTCTTCATGGGATTTGTAGTATTCCTGCCAAGCGCTGTATTGCTCTATCAGTGGATATATGGTTTGTTCTGGCGTCACAGGTTGCTGACCGCACGTATAAAGTTTGACACAACTGTTTCCGGGGATTAAGCATTCTGTGAAGCTGGAGATGCTGCCATTGTGGAAATCAAAAGCTCTATTTCTAATGCAAAGCCGACCACCAGCACCATCAAAGGCAGCAACGGTGGCTTCGAGGGCTGGCTGTAACACGATTGTTGGTAGCGAATGTAGCAGACTAGCAATGCGGTTAATGATGGCTTCTTGTGCGGCTGTTTTACGGACTTGAGTCAAGAGAGTGCTTTGAGCGATCGCAACTGACAGTTGATCGACTACTATTTGTAATACTTCTAGTTCAGATTCCAAAATCAAACGCGCTTGGGAATTATGAGATACCAGTAGTCCCCAAAGTTGATTTTGATAAAGAATAGGAGCTACCACAGATGACTTTACCCCCATTGCCTTCAAATATTCCATATGGCAAGGATCTACAGGGCGGTAACAGATTTTTTCTGTGGTGGTTTCTCCATTTTCCAAATCATGCAGGTGACTTTCACCAATTTCTTGAGTATCAACATTGACAACAGAACGCACTCGTGATTTCATCAATAGCTCACGGGCGGTGGATGGAATATCATCAGCAGGGAAATTTAGGCCTAGTAGCGACGGTAAACGATTGTTGTAAATTGACTCAGCAACGACCTGACCGCTACCATCGGAATGAAATTTGTAAATCATCACTCTATCAGTTTGCAGTAGCGATCGCACCTCTGCTGTTGTGACTGTGATAATATCTTCTAGTTCTAAACTGCGTCGGATACGATTTGTAATCCGGTGTAGTAAAGTTTCTTCATGGCGAGTTCCCCGCCAATCTTGTTCAGAGTTCGAGGTCATTGCTGATAATATCTTTAATTAATAATTTGGAAACACACATGATTAAATCTAATGACATTCTTGAATTTATTTAATCAATTTGTCTTCAGTAAAACTACGGCAAATTCCTAACTAAATTTATAAAAAATTAAAAAAAAGACGCAAATAAAATTGCGTCTGTATCAGCTATCAGAAAATATTTTTGCTGATTAGTCTGAAGTTTTTGTTAATACCTAAATCGGGAAGAAAATTCAACTCTTACATTGCAGCAAAACTAATTTTCAGATAGTCATTTTCCATCTTTGCCCCCGCGGGTTGTAGTGCTGCTAAGGCTTGCGGCAAAACTAAGTTACGGCGGTGATTGCCAATTGTAATATTCAATTCGTCGCCAGTTTTACTCAGTTGAACCTGATTTTTAGGAATGCCAGGTAAGTAAAGTTCTAAACTGTATTGGTTTTGCTCTTGTACGATTCTAATAGTTGTTTCTTGGTAATAAACCTGAGTGGGATCTTCACCTTGATAAAGGGTTTCTTTCAAGCGTTCTAATGCAGCCAATCCGCACATCTCCTCAGAGAATAACGGCACTTCTTTTACGGGTAAAGGGTGGAAATTATCATGAATTTCCTGGCGATACTGCTCCTGATTTTCCTTCCAACGTTGGAAAAATGGGTCTTTTACTTCACTGGGAATAATCCGATTTGCTACAACCAAGTCCGTGGCAACATTATATAAACTCAAATAAGCATGGGCACGGAGAGACTCTTTAATCACCATTTTTTCGGGATTAGTCACAAGACGCACTGAGGTTTGAGTATTATCTGTTAATACTTTTTCCAGAGCTTCAATTTGTTCATAAAATTCATAAGGCGCATCCATTACCTCTTTATCTGGTAGGGAAAAACCAGCAATTGGTCTAAAAAGAGGTTCAACTAAAGGTCTAAGTGCTACCGAGATATTTTGAAATGGTTTGTAAAAGCGGCGCATATACCAACCGCCAACTTCTGGTAAACTCAGCAAGCGCAGTGCTGTGCCGGTGGGCGCTGAGTCAATAATTAGGACATCAAACTCACCTTCATCGTAGTGGCGTTTCATCCTTACCAAGCCAAAAATCTCATCCATGCCTGGTAAAATTGCCAATTCTTCCGCTTGTACACCTTCTAAACCCCTTGCTTGTAAAACTTGGGTTATGTAACGTTTCACCGCACCCCAGTTTCCCTCTAATTCTTGCAGTGCATCTAATTCTGCACCCCACAAATTTGGGCGAATTTTTCGGGGTACATGTCCCATTTCCATGTCAAAACTGTCTGCTAGAGAGTGAGCAGGATCTGTACTTAAAACCAAGGTCTGATAACCTAATTCTGCACAACGGAGTCCAGTTGCAGCAGCAACGGAGGTTTTACCTACGCCACCTTTGCCAGTCATTAAAATTACACGCATGAATGCTTCTTTCCTGCCTGAGGATTTTTTACATTTATTTACAATTATCGGCTGTTTAAGGAAAATAATGCTGCTTTAGCACGTCTAGGCGCGAACAATTCAATAATAAATATGGGGGATAATCCAGCTATGTTGGCATATTGACTGCTATTTATATAGTAGTGGATTAGGGAAATACGGTAGGAGGCGGTAATGTCAAAACCAAAAATTCTCCAACCGGATGGGAATTATTCATTTCGTTCATATTTTGAGTTTTCCAGTGATACAGATGAAGTTTTAGCAGAGTTTGACTATGCTTTTGTTCGTAAGCGTTTACAACTTCCGAGAACGAGTAATCAACTAGAGGGACTCGATGAACTTCGACAACAACTTGAAGATACTATTCCTTATGTCACTCTTAGCAGCGAAACTGCCAAAAGAGAAATTTTGGTTGCGCCCGTTTTAAGTCGAGTAGCGGTTATTTGTAAGCGACTGCTGCGAATTGAGTACCCCTTGAAGGTAAATAATCTACTGCAAGGAAATCTAGATTATTTCATTCAGTCACAACACAACTTAGTTGTGGTTGAAGCAAAACGGGATGACTTGACACGGGGATTTACGCAGTTAGCAGTAGAAATGATTGCACTGTCGATGGGAGAAGATGCTTCAAATACCGTGTATGGTGCTGTAACAATGGGCGATGTGTGGGTATTTGGGACTTTAGAGCAGAATTTACGTACCGTTACACGGGATATTGCATCTTATACTTTGCCTGATGATTTGGCAGAAATAGTCAAGATTTTGGTAGGAATTTTAGAGTAAGCTTTGGTACTAAGTAGATGCACTCAAGGAGAATTTGGGAGAAAAACAAACTTTATGCTTGGTTTTGAAACTGAGGTTGTGTAGTTTATTAACCTAATATTTGCTGTATTTACCCTAATTCATCTGTTGAGTTTTGCTGTAATAGCCGATCTAGCTTGGTTTCAATTGCTGAAAGTTTTTTGAGAATTGTAGGTCGATCGCCATCAACAGCAACGAGCAAATTAGTTATTCTATCTTGTATATTGGTTAAGTGTGCCATTGCATTTTGAAGTTGGATCATGCCTTCTCGGATTTCTTGCCGTTCATGCCTAGCTTCACTGATTTCATCCAACATAGCTTGGACTGTTTTAGCATTACTCTCAATTAGATGTTTGAGTTCTTTATCAGTCATTGCGATCGCACTTTCAGGTTGAGTTTATTATTGATCATAATTTGTAGGTTGAATAGAGCGATCGCCAAACTCAATATTTACGGCAGAATTCAGGAGTCAGAATTGCTGAATTCAGAATTAGAATCGGCTCTCTTGCTAGCTACCAGAGCTAGATGGTTTAAGTTCGTGCTATTAAAAAGTAATTGAATAATCACATTTGGATACTTATCAACTGTTGATTTATTTGAAATACTTATATTTCAAGATAAAAAATGCTGCTTCACCACGTCTAGGCGCGAACAGTTCCAATAATCAACATGGGAGACAATTAAACCATCAGAATTAAGACCTAATTCACTCCAACCAGGGATAGAAATACGTGGCTTCCAAGGGACAGGGGTATTCCAACTCAGTGTCCACTCTGTTTTAATTGTGTTTCCCAAACGTTGAATATTATGTAAGTCCATCTTGGGGTTTAAAAACCAAGTCTGGATAAAATTAATCATTTCTTTGTAGCGTTTAACTCCACGAAATTTATTTAATGGGTCTTGAAAATAAACATCTGGAGCATAAATGCTGTAAGTTTGATTTACTGGGAATCTTTGATAGTCTTCTTTGAGAATTTCAATGATATCCATAATTTTTTAAGGAAAATTCTGACTCCTGACTCCTGAATTCTGTATTCTTCTCCAAATTTATACTTCATTCCATAGGCGTTCTAACTGACGCCGCCAAGCAGCTAGGGTTTCTTCTCGCGCCTCTGGGATTTGGTCGATTTCACCCATGATTCCTTCTGCATAAAAGCGTTCTAAGTTTTGGATGGTAGCTTGCAGAGATTGTCCTTGGAGTTTTGCTGCTTTGATAACTTGGCGGATGCGGGTTTCAACTAATCGATTGAAAACATTATCTAAACCTATTTCATGTAGAGAAACTAGTCGAGCGATCGCTCTTTCAAAATCCACTTTTACCAAAGTGCTAGCGTTATGGTGAAACACTGCCCAAATTTGCCCATCATGCAAAGCATACCGCACTTCTTGAGTTTCATCAAAGTTAGCTGACAAAAACTCTGCTAAAAAAGATTCGGCTTCTTGTAATGGTAATATTGGTAGTAAAACTCGCAACCAAGTATTATCTTTGGACAGTAATACTAACAGTCGGAAAGTAGAAGTGTTTACTTCCCAGTAATCAGGGCCAATGTTTACCACGGACTGAGCCAATGCACTAACATTTGTGCCAAATAATTCTGTTAGTGTAGCCGTAATTTCTTCAGGTGTCATATGTATTTTTTGAAGCAAAAATGGGGATTAATTTATTCTTTTAAACTCTCTGCTGCTTGCTGGACGAGTTCCAGAGGTAAATCTAATAATTGAGCGATCGCTTCTAAGCTCAACCCAAATTTTATCATCCGTGGTATTGCTTCTAACTTACTTTGCTGTTTACCTTCTTCTAAGGCTTCTTGATAAACTTTAGTCTGCTTCAACTCACTTAAACCCAACATTGCTTCAATCTCCTGGCGGCTCTTTTGTGGTAATTTGTAGACGATAATTGTCTCTATTAAATTGATGAGGTCGCGCTGAGTAACTTCATCAGTCACCTGCTGCTTGGCTTGCTCAATTAAGCGTTTTGCTAACTTTGGTGCTGTTTCTTCGGTCTCAATAACAAGGGCATCTTGCCCGCCCCACAAAATTGAATAATTTATTTTTTATAAATCAAAAAAACTGAACCAATTGCGCCATAATTTTCTACATAGATTTTTTGATTGTAATACAATCCTGGAGACATCCCTCCATCAAATAAAATTCCTTCTTGAATCTTGCCTAAACAGTTATTCTTCGCAATACCTTCCAAGACATTATCAAAGGTATCTGGTAATAACTCTTGATTAATGTTAGATAACTCAATCTCGGAATTAGCATTTGCATCATTCACTAATAATATTACATATCCTTGATTAGTGATAGCTGCCATAGACCGATTAGTTGCACTTTTACAAGCAAATTCTCCCAAATCTTGACAAATATCTTTAAATTTACCTTGGCGATAAAATCTACCATTTCCTCCTACTAAATTGTAATTGAGAACATTGCTGTTTCTTCTCCCAGCTTGGATGGTGGCTTGTCTTTGTGTAGGTAAACCTCCTGATATTCCAAAGGAAGAACGCTTATTTTTAAATGCCCCTGAATATTCTACGCCACGAGAAATATTTAAGCCTTGTGGTTGATCTTCTGTATCTATATAGTCAGCGTTAATTGCGGCGATGGGTAGTTTTCCATTTAATTTAGCGTTATCACCAACGATGAGGTCACGAAATTGTTTCGGTACATATTCTTTGCGTAATTTTCCTTGAGCATCCTTGGCGTAGAGTTTATGAGATAAACCAAGATTAACTTTAAAATCTAATTCTGCTGATTTCGGATTAAATATAATTACGTGGTTAATACCTTTGGAATTTTTCTGTCCTTGATTATTAGTTTTAAAAAAATCAATACTGAATTTGGGATTTTTACCAGGACAAATTTGAGATGTTTTTGGTGCTGAATTGGCTGCAATTTTTTGGCAACCTGACAACAAGCTTACAGCAGCGATCGCCATTAATAACAAAAGTAAATTTTTTTTAGACATCATCATCCAAAAAACCCGCTACAGAATTACTATAGCGGGGAATAATTTAAAATTTCAGTCTGGAGTTAATCAGAAAACTAAAACTTAAGAAAACCACTCTAGAACGGCTTCTTCTTTGGTGTTAGTGTTCCGGGATGGTGTTTCACGATTGAATTTCATTTGAATTGAGCGAGTTTGCTCGCCGTCAGCAGCCACAGCCACAATTGGATAGTCAATTAAACCATCTTGGAAGGACATCTGGAAGCGGAATGTACCATCTGGATTCAGTTGAATTGGACGGCCGCCAATGGTGACGGTAGCATCGGGTTCGGTTGCACCGTAAACAATCAATTCAGCATCGGCTATTAACCAGAACTTGCGCGGACGCACTGGGACGGCGGAAGCTGAGAAGCCTACACCCGACATTCCCACACCGGACATGGTTAAACCTGATGCGGTGGGAACTGCCCACATACCCACACCAGAGGGGAATATGTAGGAACTGATGGCTTGTTCGGGGCGTACTGAACCAGCTTGCTGCATGGAGCCAAACAGAGAACCAGCAACGCGTTGGGCTTCGGCAGATTCCGCTAAACCAAAGATTTGGTCGTAGATGGGGTTACCGCCGCCATTTGCACCAGCTGTTGCCACTTTTTTGGCGGGTGGAACGAGTTCGTATTGAGTTTTGCCGCGCAAATCTTCTTCAAAGTTGACTGTGATGAACACATCTTCAATCCAATCAGAAGGATATACGGGGGGAATATGTACTCTGGCGGAACGGGCGAGTACCAACCAACGACCATCAGCAGCACGATAGCCAATATCTATGACATAATCGCGATCGCTGACTGGAACTGGTAAGTACCATTCTCTTGCTAGTTCATCAGCAGGATATTCTTGGATGCTGTGGGGACTTTGAAAATCAATATTGATGTCGGTAACATCATAAATCCGCAGTGCCAGCTGTTGTCCCCCTTGCCGGCGTAGTTCTTCTTTATGTTCATTGGGAACATCCCAGTAGGTGTAAGCCCATTGAGGATCGCGGGGTAAGAGTACAATCCGGCTTTCACCATAACCAGAGGGCAGTTCTGGGAGTCCTTCATCAACATCAGCGAGAGATCCGCCAGTACGATCTTCCTGACCTAATTCAAACTTAGCTGCTTCCACGGTTTCTTGTGCCTCCAATGAACGAGATGGACTGAGCGAAATTTTGCTGCGCTGGACTTCTTGTATTGATGCCAGCAATTGGGATTTACGCATTCGGCTATAGCGAGAGATACTATATTCGCTAGCAACTTTGCGTAGTTGCCGTAAGGTCATCTCCTCTAGTGGCGGGCGTTCTTTTGCCATTAATTTGGCCTCCAGTAGTTTTAGCGGTAAATGATTTCGCCTGGTTAAAGAATGCGATATTAAATGTCATCCACTCCAGATGAATTTCTTATTCCTGACTCCTGGTTTTGCCCAGTTTTTAAGTTTTTTAGTCTTTTTTAAATTGAATTCATTTCCTATCAATTCCTTTAGTTATGCCAAAATTAGCATTTCTTTGGGATCGCAGGAGTTGTATTTGTTAAGTCAATATTAACCACTAAGCATATGTAGGGATCAAGGGGTTGGAATAGATTTTTTGGCTATTCCACGAATTTATCAGCCATTCTGGGATCGTATTGTTATGATTCTATGACATATTGAACCGAAGCATCCAAAATTCAGCCTTAAATGTCAAGTTTTCATAACAATAGATTTAAATGAGTCTAAAACCCTGATGTACAAAGGACTTTTGAGTGGGAAGTGGGTATTGCAAGAGTGGTGGCTAAAAAAATAATTAATAATTCCACTCAGTACAATAAGGTCTAGGACGGAATATCACTTAGTTAACTTAGATTTAGATCCCCGACTTCTTCAAGAAGTCGGCGATCTGGACAGCTACTTTTACTTAAGTAAGTGCCATTCAGGTCTGGGGTGTGTTTTCAAAGACGTTGCAATGCAACGTCTCTAAATATGTTGGAATAGGGAAAAATCCTGGGGTGTGAACCCTGATTTAACAGGATCTCCGAAAATTGTTTGACAAATAACAAACGACAAATGACTAACCTGATTCTGGTTGTAGACGATGACCATTTAATGCGAAGGTATCTGTGTGAGCTATTGAAACAAGCAGGGTATCAGGTGGTAGAAGCGAGTAATGGTTTAGAGGCGATCGCTACCTATACTCGGCTACACCCAGATTTAGTACTGTTGGATGTGATGATGCCAGAGATGGATGGTTTTAGCTGTTGCGCTCAACTGCAAGCACTTTCCGATGGCAAACACACACCAGTGTTAATGATTACTGCTTATGACGATCGGACATCTGTGGAAAAAGCTTTTGCTGTGGGTGCAACTGATTTTATTACTAAGCCAATTCAATGGCCGATATTACATCAAAGATTATGCCGTCTTCTAAAAGCTAATCGTATTCAGCACGAATTACAACAACAAACTGCCCAGGCACAACTGCGGGAAGCACAGCTGAGGTTAGCATTAGAGTCTGCTGGCATGAGCGTTTGGCACTGGGATCTTCTGAGTAACAAAATTACTTACTCAGGTAATCTAGAAACACTTTTTGGCTGGGAAAAAGGCACTTCTAACGACACCTATGATGCTTTTCTTAACTGCGTTCATCCCCAAGATCGGGATTTTGTCAGGCGATCGCATCAGCAGGCTATTAGGGATGGGGTACAATATGACATCGAATTTCGAGTTGTTTTGCGCGATGGTAGCATTCGCTATTTAGCCAGCAAAGGAGTCATCTGTTGGGATGCGTCAAGGGTAGCTGTGGGAATGTCTGCAATCGATGTAGACATTACCAAGCGCAAGCAAGCAGAGTCAGCGCTAGAAATTCATGTTCACCAGCAGGCAATGGTGGCAGAACTCAGCCAAATAGCCTTGGCTGGTACAGATTTGACTACACTGATGAACTTATGTGTAAGCATCGTCGCCCAATGCCTAAAAGTTGAATATTGTAAAGTTTTAGAACTGCTGCCAAATGGTAATGCATTACTGCTAAAGGCCGGAGTCGGTTGGCAGGCTGGTTTGGTAGGAAACGCTACCGTCAGCGCTTTGATGAATTCCCAAGCTGGCTATACCCTACTTGCTAGCGGACCGGTGATTGTTGATGACCTGCGAACCGAAAGGCGATTCAACGGACCGCAACTGCTACACGACCATCAAGTAGTCAGCGGAATTAGCGTAGTGATTCATGGCAAAGAGCGTCCTTTTGGTGTCTTGGGGGCACACACAACTAGACACCAGACTTTCACCAAAGATGAAATTTATTTTCTCCAATCTATTGCAAATGTTCTCGCTGCTGCCATTGAGCGTCAACGGATGGAAAACGCACTCAAAGAAAGCGAACAACGTTGCCAGTTAGTGGTGCAGGGTAATAATGATGGTATTTTGGACTGGAACCTGCAAAATAATCAAGTATTTTTTTCAACTCGTTGGAAAGAAATGCTTGGTTATGAACAAGAAGAAATTTCTCAGAATTTAGATGAATGGACAACACGGGTGCATCCAGATGATATGGGATTTGTCAGACAAGCGATCGCCGATCACTTTGCCCAGATTACCCCGTTTTTCATCAGCGAACATCGAATTCGGTGTAAAGATGCTACTTACAAATGGGTTTTGAATCGCGGTCAGGCAGTCTGGGACGAAGATGGGAATGTAGTGCGGATGATCAGTTGTCATACGGACATCACTGAACGTAAATTAGCAGAAGAACAATTGCGTCAAAGTGAAGAACGTTTCCAAATAGTCGCCCGTGCTACCAACGATGTTTTATGGGACTGGGATTTATTGACTAATAAGGTGTGGTGGAATCAAACTTTACAAACACTGTTTGGTTATTCAATAGAGCAAATAAATTTTACGGCTCAATGGTGGAGCGAACACATACATCCAGACGACAGGCAGAGAATCGCTAACCAAGTGCGTGCTTTGATCGATAGCGGTGAGAAATTATGGTCAAATGAATACCGCTTTCGCCGCAGCAACGGTTCCTATGCCTACGTGTTCGATCGCGGTTACGTTGTCCATGACCACACAGGTAAACCAGTGCGAATTATGGGCGCAATGATGGATATTACCGAACGCCAAGCCGCCCTGCGCGAACGCAATCGCGCCCAAGCAGAATTACAACGCCAAAATATGCGATCGCAACTGTTCGCTAATATCACCCTGAAAATTCGGCAATCTTTACAAATCGATGAAATTCTCCAAACCAGCGTCATTGAGGTGCAAAAGCTACTGCTTGCCGACCGTGTATTAATCTTGCGCCTCCAGCCAAATGGCTCTTTTATGACGGTTCAAGAAGCAGTAGTTCCCGGTTTGCCCGTGGTGATGGGGCAGCAAATTATTGACTCTTGCTTTCGTGATGATTACATCCAACGTTATCGCCAAGGGGGAATTAGTTCCATTAGGGACATCAGGGAAGCTGATATCCAACCTTGCCACCTGGAATTACTGCAACGATTTGCCATCAAAGCTAACCTTGTAGTGCCAATTTTACTGAAAAATGAACTCTGGGGACTATTAATTGCCCATCAGTGCGCCCATCCCCGTCAGTGGACTAGCTGGGAAATTGAACTTTTGCAACAACTGGCAGATCAAATCGGCATTGCCTTAGCTCAAAGCCAAATTCTAGAACAAGAAATTCGCCAGCGCCAAGAAATCGCCCGTTCCAATCAAGAATTGCAGCAATTTGCATTTGTCGCCTCCCACGATTTGCAAGAACCACTGCGTAAGATTAAAACCTTTGGCGATCGCCTGAAAGTTACCTACGGTGACATATTGACTGAACAGGGACGCGATTACTTAGAACGGATGCAAAATGCTGCTAACAGAATGCAGACATTGATTGAAGACTTGCTGACACTTTCACGAGTTACTACCAGATCCCAGCCTTTTGTATCCGTAAATCTCGCAAAGGTCGCCCAAGAAGTGTTGTCTGATTTAGAAGTCTATGTCCAGCAAACTGGGGCCACTGTTGACATTGGAGAGTTACCCACCATCAAAGCCGATCCTTTACAAATGCGCCAATTGCTGCAAAATCTCATCGGTAATGCCTTGAAATTCCACCGCCCAGAAATACCGCCCGCAATCAAAATTTATGGTAGTATTTTAAACAGTCAAGCAAATAAAGTGTCTAATAGTTCTGAGCTTTGTGAAATCGTTGTGGAAGATAACGGTATTGGTTTTGAAGAAAAATATCTCGATCGCATTTTTAATGTTTTTCAACGTTTACACAGTAATACTGAATACGAGGGCACTGGCATAGGTTTAGCTATCTGCCGGAAAATTACCGAACGTCATCGTGGAGCGATCGCAGCCGAAAGCAAACCAGGGCAAGGATCAAAGTTTTTTGTCACATTATCAATTAATTGTGAACCTTAATTTTTCTTCCTGGAGAGGGATTAAGAACAGACCCAAAAATTAGCTTAATTGTACAATTGTGACCTCTAATTTCTAGGACTTATTGATTGTATAGATAAATCATTATGTTAATTCTTAATAAGATTTGGTTGTCTCCATTTTTAGACAACTACTGCAACCAGCAATACTACTCGGTTAAGCATTTTCAACTCAGAATTTGATTGGGGGAAAAGGTTTAAGGGTAAGGGTTAAAGGTTTTTTCTTTCTTTTTTTGCCTTGAACCGACAAATATTGCTCCAACCAGCAACTTTTTGTGAAAAAATGAAGCTTTCATAGCTCAATATGTGGATTGCATATTTGATTATTTTTGTCAATGTGCGAGTTGCCATCTGTGCCAAGTTAATAACTTGATTCATACTAATAAACCAATGCAAAGGAGACGATGCATAGTGAAAGGTCGAGAAACAAACGTCACAATTTTAATGGCTGATGATGACGAAGACGACAGAATGTTGGTTCGGGAGGCGTTGGCAGAAAGTCAATTGCCAATTGAACTATACATTGTTAGTAATGGTGAAGATTTGATGGATTATTTATACCATCGTGGTCGATATGCTAGCAACAGCGGCAAACCGCATCCAGGGTTGATTTTATTAGATTTGAATATGCCGAAAAAAGACGGTTTCGAGGCGCTCAAAGAAATTAAAAATGACCCAGAACTGCGGCCAATTCCTGTTGTGATGCTGTCAACATCAAGTACCGAAGAAGATATATATAATACCTATAATTTGGGTGCAAACTCCTTCATCATTAAGCCAGTGACTTTTGCTTCTTTAGTTGAGGTAATGACAAGTCTCGGAAAATACTGGTTTGAAACTGTGAAACTGCCAATAGAAGCAATGGGAGACAAACATGGACAGCAGCCCCATCAAAGTTCTGTTCGTTGATGATGATGAAGATGATTATATTTTGACTCGTTATTGGTTTAGTGAATTTCAGGTAGCAAACTGCCAGCTAGAATGGGTGGATAATTATGAAGCAGCCAGAAGTGCGATCGCTCTCCACCAACATGACATTTATCTTGTAGACTACCGTTTGGGACCGCACAACGGACTAGAACTATTGCGCGAAGCCATTGCCAACGGCTGTTGTTCTCCAATAATTTTACTCACTGGTCAGGGCGATTGGGAAATAGACCTAGAAGCCATGAAAGCCGGAGCCGCAGATTATCTGGAAAAAAGCCAATTAACGACACCTTTATTAGAGCGTTCTATTCGCTACGCCATTGAACGGAAACAAACAGAACAGAAAATTCGGGAACAAGCCGCTTTACTCGATGTTGCCACCGATGCAATTTTTGTTCGTGATTTAGACGATAAAATTTTATTTTGGAACAAAGCTGCTGAGCATCTCTACGGTTGCAAAAAAGAAGAAGCTATTAATAAAAAGACACGAATTCTCTGGCAAGAAAAACAAACATTTCAAGTTCAAGAAGCACTCAGTATTTTGATGAAAAATGGTTCTTGGGAAGGAGAATTATATCAAAAAACAAAATCAGGTAAAGAAATTATTGTTGAAAGCCGTTGGACATTGGTACATGAATTTAGTAAAAAAACACAAACTATCCTCGTTGTAAATACTGACATTACCCAAAAGAAACAACTAGAAGCCCAATTTCTCCGGGCCCAGCGACTAGAAAGTATTGGCACCTTAGCCAGTGGTATCGCCCACGATTTGAATAACGTTCTCGCCCCAATTTTGATGACAGCTCAACTCTTAGAAGCACAAGTACACGATGAGCGTTCTCGGCGACTACTGCCAATATTGATTACTAACGCTAAACGAGGGGCAAACCTAGTCAAACAAGTATTATCCTTTACCCGTGGATTGGAAGGCGATCGCACCATCCTACAACTAAAGCATTTAATCATAGAAATTCAGCAAATTATTAAAGAAACTTTTCCCAAATCCATAGAAGTTTTTACCCAAATTCCTCAAAATCTTTGGACTGTGTGCGGTGATGCCACCCAATTACATCAAGTATTGATGAACCTGTGTGTCAATGCTCGTGACGCGATGCCAAATGGTGGAACTTTAAAAATATCTGCCGAAAACCTCTTCATTGATGAAAATTTTACCAAGATGCATATTGATGCTAAAGTTGGTCATCATATTGTGATTACCGTTACCGATGGGGGGATTGGTATTCAACCAGAAATATTAGATCGGATCTTTGAGCCATTTTTTACCACGAAAGAAGTTGGTAAAGGTACTGGTCTTGGTCTGTCTACAGTCCTTGGTATTATTAAAAGCCACGGCGGTTTTATCAACGTATACAGTGAAGCCGAAAAAGGCAGCCAATTTAAAATCTATTTGCCAGCTCAAGATGCAAGCGAGACTATAGAAGAACAACGACAAGAATTACCTCCAGGTCAAGGAGAATTAATTTTAGTTGTAGATGACGAAGCAGCCATTCGAGATGTGACAAAAACATCTCTGGAAAGTCATAATTATAAAGCAATTACAGCCAGTGATGGCATTGAAGCTATAGCCTTATATGCAGAACACCGAGATGAAATATCTCTTGTATTAACTGATATGCTGATGCCATCAATGGATGGACTAACTACCATCCGCACCCTGCGAAAAATTAACCCAGATGTCAAAATTATCGCCGTCAGTGGACTGAGTTCGGCAGATAAAGTTGATGCCGCTTATGAGATAGGTATTAAAGCCTTTTTATCTAAACCTTATACAGCTAATCAATTATTACAAACTATTAGTACAGTTAAAAAAAGTTAGGAGTTGGGAGTTGGGAGTTAATAAAATTCAAAGTTAACAAATCAAGACTCCATCTCAGCCAATTCTAACCACCGTTCAGTCGCCACATCGATCGCTTGTTTTAAAGATTCCACTTCTTCGTACAGTTTCTGCACCTGGCTATAATTCCCCGGTGCAACATTCCCTAGTGTTTTCTCGGTTTCTGCCTTCTGGGCTTCTAACTGGGCAATTTTACCTTCCAACTGTTCAAATTCTTTTTTCTCCCAATTGGATAATCTCCGCCGCTTTTGATTCTCCACATTCTTGCTTAGAGACGTTGCGTGCAACGTCTCTACATTTTTGGGCTTTTCTTTAGTGTTAGCAGCTTGTTGCAGTGCTGCTTCTTCAGCCTTCTTAAAGTCCAGATAAATCGAGTAATTCCCTGGATATTGCCGCAGGTTACCGCCTTCTTCAAAGGAAAAAATTGTGTCGATGGTGCGGTCAAGAAAATAGCGATCGTGAGAAACTACAATTACACATCCGACAAAATCTTCTAAATAATCTTCTAATACTGCCAATGTCTGGACATCTAAATCATTTGTCGGTTCATCTAATATTAAGACATTGGGGGCACTCATGAGAACGCGCAATAGAAATAAACGGCGTTTTTCTCCCCCAGAAAGTTTATGAATTGGGGCATATTGTTGATTTCCAGGAAACAGAAATCGCTCCAACATTTGGGAAGCAGTAATTTGAGTACCATCGGTGATTTTGACAAATTCTCCTTCTTCTTTGATGTAGTCAATCACGCGCTGATTTTCGTTTAATGCTGTGAGCAATTCTTCAGAATGCTGGTCAAAATAACCGATGTGAATTGTAGTCCCAATTTCTGCACTACCAGAATCAGGCTGAATTCGTCCAGTGATAATATCCATTAAAGTGGATTTCCCAGCACCGTTAGCGCCGATAATACCGATGCGGTCTTCTGGGCTAAATTCGTAGGTAAAATTATTAATCAGGGTGCGTCCATTGTAGGCTTTAGAAACGTTATTTAATGCAATAACCTTTTTGCCAATGCGACGACCAACTGTCGAAATATCAACTTTCCCCTGGACTTGTTTAAATTCAGTATCCCGCAAAGCATGGGCGCGGTCAATTCTCGCTTTTTGTTTTGTACTTCTGGCTTTTGGCCCTTTTTTGAGCCATTCCAACTCGCGCCGCAATAAGCCTTGATGTTTGCGTTGACTGCTAATAGCAGATTCTTCAGCTAAAGCTTTCTTTTCGAGGTAGTATGAGTAGTTGCCTGTGTAAGTGTAAATGTCGCCTCGGTCAATTTCGATGATACGATTGGTGACGCGATCTAAAAAATAGCGATCGTGGGTGATAAGAAAAAGTGCGCCACGATAGCGATTTAAATAACTTTGTAACCATTCTACAGAAAGAGCATCGAGATGGTTTGTTGGTTCATCCATGAGTAAAACATCTGGTTCTGCTAGCAAGGCTGTTGCTAGGGCAATGCGTTTGCGATAGCCTCCAGATAAAGTGCCAATTTTGGCTTCAAAGTCAGAAATTCCTAATTTGGTGAGGATGATTTTCGCGTTGGTTTCTAATTCCCAAGCACCACTTGTATCCATCCTTTGCATGACCACAGAAAGGCGCGACATGAGTTGATTATCATCTGGATAGTGAGCCAATTTATCAGAAAGTTCTTCGTATTCGCGCACTAAAGCCATGTGTTCGCCGCTGTCGGCAAAAATTTGCTCTAAAACTGTACGATTTTCATCTAAATCTGGCTGCTGAGGTAAATAAATGATTTTAGAACCAGAGTTGATTAAAATTTGACCGCTATCGATGGGTTCTAAGCCGGCAATCATTTTTAGTAGGGTTGATTTGCCTGAACCGTTAGTACCAATTAAGCCGACTTTATCGGTTACATCGAGGCTAAAGCTGGCGTCTTTTAATATTTCTTTGATGCCAAAGTCTTTTTGGATTGATTGGAGGGTAATGATACTCATAGGGTTTAATAATATGGAGTTTTTTTATTTCACGCAGAGGCGCAAAGGCGCAAAGGAAGAAGAGGAGGGAGTAGGTAAGGGATGTGGCTTACCTACAATTGATGAATTTTAGACAAATAAATCCAAGGGGAGATGTCCATACATTTCGTTAATTCCGCCTTCGTTGAAAGATTGGCAAGAGACTAAAACACCACGATGATGTCCGGCATAGGAATCGAGATAACATAAGCCGTTTTTGCCATTTAATTTGATATAAACAGGGCCTTCCGGTGTAGGTAAATTGTTTGGTGGTTCATAACCAAAGGCCAGAGAATAGGTTTTCATAGCTAATATTCCTTCTTCTGCTGTATCTGCACAAATTCCTAAAATTTCATAGTCAGCAAGGTTAGCCATCAAAATTAAGGCATTACGAATTACTGCTTTTTCTGATGGCTTCAGGATAGGGGCAATGTCTAGACAGTTGAATTTATTCAGTAATTTTTTCGCTTCTTCGGCGCTGAGATTCTGAGGATCGGGAGTTGACATAAAATTGGTTTATTCTGTTGTTGGTTGTTCTGTGGTGTTTGAGTCGGGACTAGCCCCATACAATTTTATATTTTAGATTTTGGGCATGGGGCATGGGGGAGCCACTGCGGTCTTGGGGTCTCCCCAAGTGGAGCAAGTGGCGTCATTGGGCATTGGGCATGGGGCATTAAAAAGTCACACATTCAAAAGTTCTTTAATTTTGAATTTTGAATTTTGAATTTTGAATTGATTTGTCTCCCTCATCCCCCTCATCCCCCAGTCCCCAGTCACTTTCACGGTTGATTTTGTACATTACCAAGATTGAACATGAATGGTACGCCGCTTTTTGAGTCACCACCCATAACGAGGACTTTTGGCATTTGAGAGCCGCCTATTTTCCAAGCTTCGATTGCTTCTTTTTGCAGTACTAATTGCCCTCCTTGGGCTTTGAGTGTCTCTGCTAGGAGTCTTTGAGCTTCTGCTTTACCTTTTGCCCGATTAACTTCTGCTTGTGCTTCTTGTTCAGCTTCCCGCGCTACATAAACTGCTCTTTGCGCCCGCTGTTCGGCAATTTGTTTTTCTTCAACTGCTTTAGCGAATTCTGGTGAAAATGTCAAGTCAACTACGCTAGTATCTAAGACAATTATTCCATATTTATCTAAGCGATCGCCTAAAGCATTATCAAAATCTTCTTTCAATTCACTTCTTTTGGTAATTGCTTCTTCTACTGTTCTTCTGGCTGCTGCAATTTTAAATGCTTCTTGGGTTTGGGGTGCAATAATTTTCGATACAATATTCTCTAATGTTCCTTGTTTTCTTCTGACTTCAACTACCTTTATAGGATCGAGGCGAAAGTTAATCGCAAATCTCGCAGATAAATTTTGCAAATCTTTTGTAGAACTTTCCGCTGGCACTTCAAATTTTTGCACCGTCAAATCATACACATCTATCACGGTGATAAAAGGTGGTTTTAGATGAATACCTTCCAATAAAGCACCATCTCTCGCTTTACCCAAAATGCTAATTACTCCTGCTTGTCCTGGGTTGATAATAATAAAAGAATTTAGCCCAACAATCACTAATATTGCTAGGACAATTCCCAAAACACTCGTTTGCCAATTACCAAATTGCTGATTTTTCAATTTCTTTTCTCCATGTCATTTGTCATTTGTTTTTCTTTGCGTCCCCGCGTCAGAGTGTCCCCCCATCCCCGCGTCCCCGCCTCCCCTCATCCCCCCATCTCCAGACTCAGGATTCAAAACTTGATTCCGTGATAATATCAATTGCACGCAAATGCAAAAAGCCGTGGCTACCGTACTCAAATCTCATCAAGTATCAAGAAGGCGTAAACATTCAACGCATCCTCTCCAGCGTTTGTTTGACTATGGGCATCAGTATCGTAAACAAATTTGGCTAGCGACTACTTATTCTATCCTCAATAAATTTTTCGATTTAGCGCCACCAGGGTTAATTGGTGTCGCGGTGGATGTGGTAGTCAAACAAGAGGATTCCATAATTGCACAGCTAGGGGTACGCGATGTCTTTGGACAATTTTTGATTATTTCTTTCCTCACTGTCATCATTTGGATTCTGGAATCTGTTTTTGAGTATGCCTACGCTCGACTTTGGCGTAATTTAGCACAGAATATTCAGCATGATTTACGTTTGGATGCATATAAACATTTACAAGATTTAGAATTAGCTTATTTTGAGGAACGCAGCACTGGCGGTTTGATGTCTGTCCTCAGTGATGATATTAACCAATTAGAGCGATTTTTGGATGTGGGGGCGAATGATATCATCCAAGTTGCCACAACTGTGGTCATTATTGGCGCTGCTTTCTTTGTATTGGCTCCTAGTGTAGCGTGGATGGCTCTGTCGCCGATGCCATTTATTCTCTGGGGTTCGTTTGCTTATCAACGTTTACTTGCACCCCGCTATTCTGAGGTGCGGGAAAAGGTAGGTTTTCTCAACTCGCGTTTGGCAAATAATATTAGCGGTATTACTACTATTAAAAGTTTTACTGCTGAAGTTTATGAAGCCTACCGTTTGGAAATAGATAGTGAAGCTTATCGTCGCAGTAATGCGAAGGCAATTGCCCTGTCTGCCGCTTTTGTACCGTTAATTCGGATGTTGATTTTGGTAGGCTTTACAGCATTACTTTTATATGGCGGGATGGCAGCAGTTTCTGGAAAAATGTCTGTAGGTACTTACAGTGTATTGGTGTTTTTAATCCAGCGCTTGTTGTGGCCTTTAACCAGATTAGGGGAAACTTTTGACCAATATCAACGGGCAATGGCTTCTACTAATCGAGTGATGAATTTGTTAGATACTCCCATTGCTATTCATACAGGAAATACAGCGTTACCTGTAGATGAAGTGCGCGGTGAAGTGCAATTTAAAAATGTTTATTTTGCCTATAAAGATAGATTTCCAGTAATTAAAAATCTGTCTTTGGATGTTCCAGCCGGAAAAACTATTGCAATTGTAGGTTCTACTGGTTCTGGTAAAAGCACTTTAGTGAAACTTTTGTTGCGGTTATACGAAGTGCAAGCCGGAAGCATTACCGTTGATGGGATTGATTTGCAAAGTTTGAATTTGCAAGATTTACGCCGCTGCATTGGTTTGGTGAGTCAAGATGTGTTTCTATTTCATGGCACTGTAGCCGAGAATATCGCTTATGGTAGCTTTAATGCCAAAGAAGAAGAAATTATCACAGCGGCGAAGGTAGCGGAGGCGCACGAATTTATTATTAACTTGCCCCAAGGTTATGAGACAATTGTAGGGGAAAGAGGACAAAAGTTGTCTGGCGGACAAAGACAAAGGATTGCCATCGCCCGTGCAGTCTTGAAGAATCCGCCGATTTTGATTTTAGATGAGGCCACCTCAGCGGTGGATAATGAAACAGAAGCAGCAATCCAGCGATCGCTAGAACGGATTACAGTAGATAGAACTACAATAGCGATCGCTCATCGTCTTTCCACCATCCGCAATGCCGATTGCATTTATGTCATGGAACATGGGAAATTAGTAGAATCTGGAACCCATGAGCAATTGTTGGAGAAAGATGGTATTTATTCCAGTCTCTGGCGCGTACAAAGTGGCTTGAGATAAATCTCACCCATTCTTAATTACGAATTACGAATTACGAACTACGAATTATTTATGATGTTTGGTAGCAGTCAGCCGGAAACAGGAGATAACAAATGGCGTCGCCAGTTGGATAAGTTTGTCAAAGCAAATCAGCAAGAATTGGCGGCGCTATTTTGGGGATTATGGTTAGTAAATGGCGACAGTCAAGGTACTGTTGGTATTGATTTGCAACCAAAGCCGCATTTTGTTTATTGTCCGCAAGAACAGATAGAGAATTTAAATATTAGAGTTGAGAATCGGCTGCAAGAAATTTTGGGAATTGTCGAGAATCATAAGCCCGAAGTGGAAGTTGTGATGATTGGAATTGGCAAGGGTGAAATTAAGTTAATTCAGTTTGCACCGGAACCACCACCACCGATTTGTTTTGAGCAAGTTGGGAAGGATGTGGATGGGTTGTTGGAATTGTTGGAACAACGGATGAGTGAAGAGATTGTTTTTTAACGCAAAGGCACGCAAAGGTAAGCGCAGAGGAACACAGAGAGAAGATTTTAGTTAATAACAAGCTGATGTAGTGTTTGCGTCTATGCTGATTGTTCTACAATTTCAGTAGAGCGATCGCTATAGTAAAATGTAGTCATGTTGATTAAAAGATTATCTCCCATATTATGAATATATCTTTAACTCCAGAACTAGAGCAGTTTATCCAATCAACAGTTAAGCAAGGTAGGTATTCATCTGCTTCTGAAGTAGTTTGCGCTGCCTTGCAAATGCTAGAGGAATGGGAAATGAAACGTTTAGTGCGATTAGAAGAACTCCGCAAAGAAATTGCTATTGGAATTGAACAATCAGATCGCGGTAATGTCTTTGACGGGGAAGAAGTATTAAGAGAATTACGAGAAGAAATTCAACGAGCGCAGCAAAGTTAAGCATGAGCAGATATATTTTGAGTGCTGCTGCCAAGCAAGATTTAAAAAATATAAAAAACTATATAAGCCAATTTAATTTAGGTGCAGCTAGTCGTTTTCTTGATGCTTTTGAAGAAAAGTGTCTTTTATTAGCAGATTTTCCGGAACTTGGGCGTAGCCGTGAAGAACTAGCACCTAATTTACGTAGTTTGCCAGTGGATAATCAAGTCATTTTTTACAGACCAGTTAAAAATGGTATCCAAGTGGAGAGGGTTTTGAGTGGATATCGAGATTTTGAAGATATTTTTTATGAGAGTTAGGACATCTAAGTAATTCTTTCTCTTCTCTAAGAGAGGCTTGAAAGCGATGTCCCCAGAACACCATCATTTCACCTACGAACAGGAAACAAGGTAGAGCGATCGCTCTGTTGGAATTGTTGGAACAACGGATGAGTAGACCTCTTGCATAAATAATTTTTTGTCTCACGCAAAGGCGCAAAGGCGCAAAGAAGAAGAGGAAAAGAAGGACTTTTGCAAGAGGTCTAGTGAAGAGATTGTTTTTTAACGCAAAGGCACGCAAAGGTAAGCGCAGAGTATCGCGGAGGAAGAGAAATAACTCTGCGCTTATTGTTTAGTTCATTGCTTTGTAGAAATCTGGGTAAAGTCTTCCCTCTTATGACTCAAAAAAAAGCAGCAGGTGAAATGTGAAAAAACTCCTTGTCTAGCCACTTTTTTAATAAAAGCTATTCACACGGGAGAAAATACTCTAATTGGGGAAACCTAATAAATGTGAAGGGTGCTAAAATACCTGCGTTGTTTTTCCTACCTGGTTAAAACTATAGCTTTACTCAACTACCGTGAGGTTTTATGAAACAAATCAAAGAGAAAATTACCAATAAATTAGAGCAATTATTTGAACAACGGTTAGTACCTCGTCTGGTAGAGTGGGAAGAATACGTAGAAACTAAAATTAGGCGATATAAACATCAACAACTCAAGAGTAAGTTAAAATTTTGCGGTTCTGGTTTACGATTTAAGCGAAACGTGAGAATTGAACATCCCCAAAATGTCTCTCTGGGAAATAAAGTCTACATCGGACAAGATGTGATGTTAGATGGACGTGGCGGCATCACAATTGGCGAGAACACAACAATTGGATTTAACGTTGTTATTCTCTCTGCAAATCATGACTATGAAAGTAATGATTTACCCTATGAATATAATGTCTATATTCATAAACCTGTTGTTATCGGTTGCAATGTTTGGATTGGTGGAAATGTCTTAATTATTCCTGGAGTTTCCATTGGAGATGGTGCAATTGTGGCAGCTGGTACGGTTGTAACTAATAATGTTGAACCTTTAGCAATTGTGGGAAATCAACCTATGAGAATAATTAAATACCGCAACCAAGAACATTATGAAAAACTCGCCAGTCAACAAGAAATTAAATCTTATTTTGAAGATTAGGTGGGTTGGACATTGTAATGTCCAACCTAATTATCTAAACTAACGCTGGTGTATTTGCCAGTTTTTCTTGAGGTCTTGCAATCATCCGCATTCCAGTAGGTGCGGCGAGAGTTAAACCACGGCGCACAGGACGCACGGGACGTTTGTTGACTAGAGATACCTGAAATTCTGACAAAACAGTTGCCAAGATAATTTTCATTTCATACTGAGCAAATGCCATGCCAATACAACGACGATTACCACCACCAAATGGTAAATATTCGTATGGTGAATATTGTCTTTCTAAAAATCTTTCTGGTTTGAACTGTTTGGATTGTGGGTAGACTTCTTCGCGGTGATGCGCTAAATAAATACTGGGAACAATTAGGGTTCCTTTGGGCAATTTGTAACCCATAATTTCAATTGGAGTTTTCACAATCCGCAAGAAAGCATTCATGGCAATTGGATAAATTCGCAATGTTTCTTGGCAAACTGCTGTAAAATAAGGCAATTTAGCAATGGTACTCAAATCGGAATTCACGCCAACGGTGTTGAGTTCTCGTAGCAACTTCTCACGCACCTCTGGTAAATAATCAATCCAGTACAATGCCCATGTCAACGCCGAAGCTGTCGTTTCATGTCCCGCCACTAGCAGTGTCATTAATTCATCGTGTAATTCTTCATCTGACATCCCTTGACCATCGTCATAACGAGCAGCCATCATCAAACTGAGGATATCTTGGCGATTGTGTTGAGATTCGGCGCGACGTTCCCGAAGTAGAGTATAAATAATTTGATCGATTTTTTTTCGTTGTTGGAGAATCCAACCCCAGGGACTCCAACTACCAAAATCTTTTTGCATGAAGTTGAAAAAGAAGGCGCTAGACATTAAAGGCGAAGTCATAAAATCTAGTAAATCAGTTAGCGATCGCCTCAATTCCTCAAATCGCTCTCCTTCTTCCAAACCAAACACAACCCGTAGGATAACACGCAAAGTGATTTCTTGCATCGACTCACGGATTTTAAAAGGCTTACCAATTTGCCATTGATGACTCACCTGTTGTGTTATTTCACGGATATCTTCACCGTAAGCCCGCATTCTTTCGCCATGAAAAGGCGGAGCTAATAATTGCCGTTGCCTTTGGTGGCGATCGCCATCTGATAACATAAAAGAGCGATCGCCAAGTAAAAATCTTAGCCCGATATTCCCCCTGCCCACCTCAAAAGAACTCAAATCAGCGGTAAAAATCTGCTCCAGCGCTTCGGGCGTACTAAAGTAGACAATAGGGTTATCTGAGCGACTACTCTGAATCGTGAAAGTATCACCATAGATTTTGGCAAAATCATCCACATACTTTAAAGGCTGACTAATAAACTTGACCATCCGCAGCCAGCGCGGTTTTCGAGACCCATCAGGTAAGTTGTAAGTTTCTGTCATAGAAATTTAGGGAATTGATAGCTTCTGAATTTTATTGTTACGAGTTTTTATGCGATCGGGGGTCACACAAAGCGGTATATTCATCATTGGGCATTGGGTATTGGCCAAACAGGGCATTGGGCTTTGGGCATTGGGAGTTAGGAGTTAGGAGGTGTGGGAGGTGTGGGAGGATGGGGAAGCATTAATTCTCTTTCCCCCACACTCCCCACACTTCCCACACTCCCCACACTCCCTCATCCCCCTCATCCCCCCACTCCCCACTCCCCACCCCCCACTCCCTTTTTCTACCTAAAGCAGTGCCAAAGATCATCGCTATTCTCAACGGTAAAGGAGGAGTCGGTAAAACGACTACCGCAATCAATCTGGCTGCAAACTTTGCGAAGAAAAAAAAGGTGTTGCTGATTGACGCAGATATTCAAGGTTCTGCTAGTTGGTGGTTTGGACGTAGTGAGCAAGGAATGGGATTTGATTTATCTCAAGAAACAGATCCGACACTTTTAGGTGATTTAGCAAAGATTAAAGGTTACGATTTAGTAGTGGTGGATACGCCTCCCGCACTGCGCTCTGAAGCATTAGTCGCGGTAATTGCGATCGCAGATTATCTAGTTTTGCCTACACCCCCGTCTGCAATGGATTTAGCTGTCCTCGTGGAAACAGTTAAAGAAGCCGTTATCCCCCTGGGAACTCCCCATCGGGTATTGCTCACCAAAGTCGATACGCGCAGTCTAGGGGAAGCATTAGAAGCAAAAAAAACTCTGACTCGACTAGGTATTCCTGCTTTTGATACCCTCATCCGCGCCTACAAAGCTCACGAACGAGCCGCGCTTGAAGGTGTCGCAATTACTCAATGGCGCGGAGGAAACGCACGGGAAGCGGAGATAGATTATCGCCGCGCAGCTGATGAATTACAGCGTGATTGGAGGAAATAATGGTTAAGAAACAAAGTCTATCGGATTTGCTACAACAAGAGGCACAAAAATTTACATCCCCAGAAGATGAATCTGCGATCGAAGTTTCCGCAGAAGAAATTACCCAAGAACAACCTGCAACTGATGAAGAATCTTCTCCACAAGCACCTGAGCCAACTACTACCAGACGCACAAATCCCACTAAAGCTGATTTAGAAGTAACTATCAAAGACTTGACAACTAATCTAGCAAAAAGTCATCAAAAAGAAGCTTCTCTAGAACAAGAAATTACTGATTTGAAATCAAAATTATCTAGACAAACAACATTAGCCTCTGAACAAAAAACCATAGCAGAACAGCTAACAAAAGAACTTGACGAAACCAAAAAAGCAGCGCTGCAACTTGCAGAAGCAAATTCCCAGCTTATAGAAGAAATTAATGCTTTAAAACAAACGGCTGAAGATAAATCTAAACTTGTTGTTAAAGAAACTAGTGCTATAAAACCAATAAAAGAACACTACAATCCACTTAACTACAAAAAATCACATCGCTCATCCGAAAAATTAGCTCAACATCAACCAGATGAGTCTGATGATAGTTCAAATCAGATGTGGTTACTTGACTAGTAAATCAAAAGGTAGGGTGTGTTACGGTTTTGCTATCACGCACCCCCACATAACACGACGCGTTATATCATGTCCGGTTGAATACTTATCATTTAAACTGACGCAAGGACGCGGGGACGCGGGGACACGGAGAGATTTTAATGATAAGTGATTAGGCGGACATGATATTAGGCGCTCATTTCAAATAGGCAATAGGGAATAGGCACTCTTGCAATAGGAACAACCCACGTTTTAAAACGTGGGATTGAAGCAAGGACGCTGTTTTTCTCTCTACAAGACGCCAAGGGCGAACGCGCCTTGCGTCCCCTTAAAACATCTTTTTTTAAGTGCGGCTCTATACCCACAACTAAAGTTTTTATTCATACTTCTTGCCTATTCCCTATTCCCTCTTCCCTATTCCCTTCTTGTAATATTTTCGTGACAAATAATATTGAAATATGCGCCTAACACAACGGCAGTTGCTTCTCCCTTAGGTAACAAACTGTTTGAAATAAGTTAACCTCAATGAATAAATTGTCATAACACTAAAAAATACAACAAAAAATCCTTCAATTATAAAGATTGTACTCAAAGGAGTTCCCAAAAATCCTGCATCTATGCCAACTTTGTAATGACTAATTAACAAAAAGAACAAGTATTGCCAGTATTTATGTAATGAAAATAAACCAAGAGAATATTTAGATAATTGTTGTACTAATAAATTCTCTTTGATTTCTTTTCGGGAATGAACATAGCAGAAAATAGTCATGGCTCCACAAACAATGGCAATTCGTCCATAAATATTTGAGTAATAGCCAGAATTACGCAAATATATGTCATGGAACGAAAAGAATATAAATGCAATGAAGTAGTAAAACTTAAAGCCTAATATTTTCTCAGGAAAGTTAGCTAAGTAAAAAGCTATGGGAACATAAATCACAAAATTTATTAACCAATGATAAGGAATACTAAAATTTAGTAAACAACAAGCTTCAAAATAAAATAAACAAAATACTACTATTAGAGAAGAGATTATTCTTCTTAAAGAATCTGATTTGATGAATTGATATATAAAAGCAAAAATCGTCAAACAAATTAAATTAAATAGAAAATAGAAAACTGAATCTCCAACAAATGGTAAGCTTGGCTCTAAACCTATAATGAGTTGCCATGAAAAATCGGGAATTTCTCTCCTAGCTATCATAAAAAATATATTCTGAATAACCACCCAAAATAAATAAATTTTAATCAGCTTAGCAAGTCTTTTTTTGAAATATTTTATCTCACTAGACTTTTGAAAAAATAAGTAGAGAGAAACAATGTAAAAAATGGGAACCGCTGTTAAACATAATTGCAGTTCTAAATCTCTGATAATTTTGGCGATCGCCAATACTGTAACATGATTACGATCGCTGATAATAAATTGAAATGGTCGTAAATGCCAGAGAAAAACAAAAATAATACTTAATGCTTTTAATCTATCCAAACTATTATTTCTTTCTATTTTCATAGCTATTTCTCTTTTAACTGACTTTCTAGAAAATTTTCAAATTTAGCCAAACAATCTAGTTGCTCTAGGCTTGATCCTCAAATCTCTACAAATACAGCGTATTTCAGGTAAATGAAGTACCTGGGTAGGGGTACAGCCATGTTCCCTACGATTATCTGTACCTCACCAACTTGCAATCTGCTGTAATCCTTGACTGAGCAGTATTAAGCTATATAGTTCCCTAAAATTTAGTGAAATTAACACTATTACCGCAATCAAATGAGGTACGGAAATTTGTAGGGGCGCAAAGCTTTGCGCCCCTACCTCGTATCTCACGCTTATCGGGAAATGCTATTTTGCGGAAAAATAATGTTAAAAATCAAAGGGGATTACTATATCAAGTCCCCAATGTTAATTTATTCTCCTGGCTGAGAAATATAACTGTGTCACTGCTGCGTGCGTCCAGG
Organism: Nostoc sp. CreGUA01; assembly: GCA_034531095.2. GTDB lineage: Bacteria > Cyanobacteriota > Cyanobacteriia > Cyanobacteriales > Nostocaceae > Nostoc. The sequence continues at coordinate 30,704 of JAVRBV020000094.1, forward strand.
AAGTTCATAACATTCATCACAAAAATTTAAAATATGCTGGGCAGTAATTTGCGGTTGTTCTAAGTGAGGAAGATGCCCACAATCTTGAATCCAAACGAGGGTACTTTGTGGAATTGCTCTTTTAAATCTGATGGCATCCTTAGTACCTAAAATTTTATCCGCATCGCCCCATAAAATTAGCGTCTGTTGCACAATTTGTGATAATTTTTTAAATCTAAAAGCACTATAACCACCACTTTTGGTGAAAGCAATCAAAGCTTGATGCCAGCTCGGCATTTGTAGGTGTAAAGCACCACAATATAAAGCATCCAAAGAAGCCAGACTTTGGTTTTTATATCCAATGCGAGAAACGCGATCGCGCACTTTCATATTACTCAAAAACTGAGTTGCTAAATAATCCAATGGCGGAAACATTAATTTACTTAATGGCGAACCACCCGCCAACCCAGCACTATCAATTAACACCAGCTTCTGAACAATTTCTGGGTAAGTCAGCGCCAAATCAATCGCCGTCGCACCCCCCATTGAAGCTCCGACTAAAATTACAGGTTGGTTAATTAGGCTTTTCCAAAAATAATAAAGATGGGTTTTAATTGCTGTTGGACTATAGGCAATTCCTGAGAGCCTATCAGTAAATCCAAAACCCAACAAATCTATTGCCCAGGTTTCATGATTTTCAGCCAGTAATGGCAAAAGCCGACGAAATTCTAATACAGAACTATCAAAGCCGTGAATTAATAAAATCGGAGTTCCACCACTCCCTTGCTTGACATAGGTTGTGGTAATTGATTGATTAGTTAAAGGCGTAGCGATCGCAGTCGTTTGAATACTCCGAGCTAGAGCGATCGAGTCTGGTTCTGTCAGTTGCCCAACTGCTGTAGGAAGAAAATTCGGAAACATAAATTTTAGTTTATCGTACTAGCTCACTTGCAAACATAGCTAATTTTGTTTAACCACAAAATTACACAAACCAATAATCTCAAGTAATACTTGTAATATATAAAACATAATGCAGCGCCTATCAAAACATTCTAACTTCCAACTCCCCACCCCCCAACCTGCCATTAAAGAAAGTTTTCCAAAATGTAAAAATTAGGACTAAAGCCTCGTACAATAAATATCACTTATTCTTGACTCAGGAGCTAATGCCATGCCAATGGCGGTTGGCGTAATTGAAACTTTAGGTTTTCCTAGTGTCTTAGCTGCGGCAGATGCAATGGTGAAATCTGCCGCAGTCACGTTGGTGTATTATGGTCTAGCCGAGAGTGGCCGCTTTGTAGTCGCCATCCGGGGACAAGTCGCTGAAGTAAAAAGAGCCGTTGAAGAAGGTATTAATGCTGGAGAGCAAGTAAAAGCCGAAACAGTAATCACCCACTACATTGTTCCCAATCCCCCGGAAAATGTGGAAACTATATTACCAATTCATTTCACTCAAAAATCAGAACCTTTCCGTCTCTTCTGACAAACAAAGGAAGTGGGGAGTAGGGAGTGGGGAAGAAAGTGTTTGTTTGAATCGTAGCCGCTGGTACGCCGCTAGCCGAACCTTTTGGGCAGTTTTGCTATCAAAATCTGTAGCGAAGCTTCGTACAATTAATTTGTCGCGCCACATATCGTTTATTTATACAGGAGATTACTAATGTCACTACAGGCAGTTGGGTCGCTGGAAACTAAAGGTTTTCCTGCTGTGCTAGCAGCAGCAGACGCGATGGTAAAAGCTGGCCGAGTCACTCTGGTTGGTTACATCCGAGTTGGTAGCGCTCGCTTTACGGTGAATATTCGTGGTGATGTTTCTGAAGTCAAAACAGCTATGGCTGCCGGTGTTGAAGCAGCAGAAAATGTTTATGGTGGCACCCTAGAATCTTGGGTAATTATTCCTCGTCCCCATGAAAACGTTGAAGCTGTTTTGCCAATTGCTTATACAGAAGAAGTCCAACAATATCGAGAATCTGTAGAAAATCCCATTATTAGATCCTCCAACGGGCGATAAAATCAAGCCCTGTTTTTTCTGTTTTGGCTTTGGCGGAGTCATCGCCCTAGACGAATTACTTATGCTTGTTTGTTAAGTCAAGCGTCTTTGGCTCCGCTGAAAAATCAAAACGAACAATCCCTATATTTATCCCTATTATCTAGAATAGCGATCGCCATCCAGCATCCTCAAATCCATCGCCAGTGACGCTGACTATATCTATCCAAAATCTGGCATTGCTGAATTATTCTACTTTTGCAACGGCTGTCGCTCCAATTCAGCAAACCAACTATTGGCATCTACATTGCTTTTCTGCAAAGCTCATCAGGTTTTATCTTAAGTTTGTCTAATTACTTACCCATTACAGCAGATTGTAAGCTGGTGAGGTACAGATAATCGTAGGGGCACAATATATTGTGCCCCTAAGAGTACACTTCATTTACCTGAAATAGGCTGTAAATTACAGCAGATTTCAAACTAAATGAAGTACACAAACTCTGTAGTATGAGTGAAACGTATTTTAATTCCCAATTATGACTTGCAAAATACAGCATAATTGCTGTATTTTTCGATTAAACAATCAGTATTCACCATTGACATCAGTTCAAGCATCAATTAGCTTGATTGTATCTTTTTACCATCCAATTATTATTAATTGCCAGTTACTATGTATACACTTAGCTAAACTATTTTATGGTTGAAAGCAAAACCAAGTATTTAACTACGTAAAGTATTGCTGAGAGTTGAAACTTATACGGGTGGAATAACGTCGAATGGTAAGTTAAATTATATTCCAGGACTTACGCAACTGAGTTCCCGAAAGTCAAATTTCTCCAACCCATCTTTTGTAATCATGTATTATTCTCACTACTTTAGGTAGATTTCTGTTGTCAGTTAAAAAACATAACTTAACAAAAAGTTTAAATTAACAGAATTGACGGAAATACCTCATAGATATTGGTTTGGGGCACTCTGAATATCAAAGAAAAACATCAACACAAAAATTTCTGCATAAAGTTAGTGAATTTAGACGTAATAAAAGTGGAATCACTGAGATGTTTTCATGAAACTCATGAAATCTGGGGCGGCTGCCAGTTAAACAATTAGGTTAAGTGGGATGAATGGGGGTTGTGATGCAAACTTCAAAATTGAGTTTCGAGGAGCGCAATCTCGCGATGACAAAGGATTTGGAAAAACTGGCTCTAGATTGGCAAAAGCGCTTGGCTGTAGAATGTCCAGAACAAACTGAAGCGACTCGGCGAAGTATTACTCTCTGGCTGCTTGGATCTGACTCAAAACGGTTTGATCTGTTTAACCCGAAAGAATTTGAGATTGCCAAGCAAGCAATGGAATATCGTTGGAGAATTTTACGTCAACGCTACTTGGGGCTGGGGCGAGAACGTGCTTATCGCAACTTGATAACCCGACTGGGGAGTTTAGCAACATTACGGAATAAAATTCAGACTTGGGTTGCCCTGAGCCGCGATCGCCAGCGTAGTGTCATCGATGTATTGCAAGAAGTATTACAAGAATTACTGCAAAACGACACCTACATGCAACAGCAAATGGTTGACATCGCCAAATATACAAGCGATCGGCGTTTAGCCGATGCTTTGCTGTTTGCCAGTGTAGAAGAATATTGTTTGCGGCCGGTACGCAATCAACCCCTATTGGCTTACCGTTTTGTGAATTACTTGCGTCGCACTCAGCGTGGCGGCTTAACTCAAGTACCAAGCCGGGATTTGATTAGACTAGTCTCAGAAGAAGTTCTCACAGACGACAGCGACAATCGAGTTAACTTAGTGGATAGTCAGGCGATCGCAGAATATCAAGAAGCACAACAACTAGAAGAACAACAAGCCCTACGTCAGTCCGTACAAAAAGAATTTGAAAATTATTTACAAGAAAATCTGGGAACCGAAGCAGTAGAGTGGCTAAAATTGTATCTCCAAGGCAAATCCCAAGAAGAAATTGCTAAGAGACTCAATAAGCCGATTAGAGAAGTATACCGACTGCGAGAAAAAATTAGTTACCACGCTGTGCGCGTCTTTGCCCTCAAAGGTAAACCAGAACTCGTAGATAGTTGGCTCTCAATTTCCTTAGAAGAACATAACTTAGGGCTAACACAAAACCAATGGCAGCAACTTTATGAAAAACTCACTCCCCTAGCACGGCAGATCCTAGATTGGCGCAGAGCAGGTAAATCAATAGAAGAGATCGCCCAACAATTAAAACTCAAAACCCATCAAGTGCTAGGCGAATGGACAAAAGTCTATCTTGCAGCCCAAGCTTTAAGAACTCAGGAGTAAGCCATACTGGGGCATGGGGCATGGGACAAGGTGAATTGGGGACAAGGAAGGGGAAAGAAATTTATTTTAATTTGTCTCCTTGTCTCCCCATCTCCCCATCTCCCTCATCCCCATGCCCAATGCCCCATGCCCCATGCCCCATGCCCAGTATTTTCACTAATACTTAATCGAAAATTTATATTCTACTTACGTCTACTTATGTAATAGATAATTGAATTTTTAACAATCCAACAAAGTATCTTTATTAACTACCTACTAAACTAGAAGGAAAATAATATATAAGAAAATACCAAGTAATCAAATCTATGTTGTCTTCAGAAGGCGAACTCATAAATACCACAGCCAACAGGCAACAGGTACTAACCGCTACACAAAGTAAGTGGGAGCAAGAAGGCGAACGAGAACAAATATTCCAGCTAATGGACAGTTTTTTGTCTTTTGAAGCTTGTCTTTACCACCAAATTTTGCCTTTTGGTTTAAAAGACAACAAGCTCTTAGTGGGTATGGTTCATCCCCAAGACAGTGAGGCACTAGATTACGTTGGTCGAATATTATCTTATATCAATTGCTCAATGGTAATTGAGGCGATCGCAGCTGACGCTCACCGCAGAATACTGTCAGCCTACCTCAATCACAAGAATACATCTCAACTAGATGCTCAACAAGCGGATCACCAAATAACAGTTACCATTGCTGACAGCTTTATTACTGGTGATGCTGACTATAAATCACAGCACCTACCAACATTCACAGCACCTGAGACACAGACTAGCGAGCATTCCTGGCAGCCAGAAGATTTGCCACCACCAAATCCAGATAATCCTTCTCAATTTTCTACCTTCTTGACTTCCGGAAATACAAGCCAACAAAGGGATACTTCCGAAGCCCCATTAGTAGAAAATTTACCTATTCTGCCAGTGGAAGTTATTGAGCTGTTTAGTCCAGTGGAAGTGCTGGCAACATTACCACCGAAGAAATTACTAGAAGAATTACTAGGGCGAATTTTAGCAGGGGGAATTGGTCGGCTATATCTAGAAAGACAACCTTATGAAGGCAGGATACTATGGAGTGACAATGGAGTATTGCAGTCTGTGTTAGACAAAGTGCCACTCTCAGTTTTTCAAGGAGTACTTAATGAGTTAAAGCGGTTTGCTTCCCTACCCATTACCAAAGTTGCAGAACCAAAACAAGTCGAAAAAGAATGTTTGTATCAAAAAACGCGTTTGTTATTACGCCTGCGAGTGATGCCGGGAATTTATGGGGAAGAAGCTACACTCCAAGTTTTACGGGGAGCAGCATTAAAGTTTTATCAGCAACAACAGTTGACACGTTTAAGCCGCGATGCATTAGGAATTTCTCAGCAACTAAGCTTTAAGTTGCATGAACTACAAGAACGCCTTTTTCTCAATCGCGGTCTTGACCCTGAGCAATTAGAGGCTTTAGTTACCCTGAATCAACTAGTAAAAAGTTTAGACCAACAGATCAAGGGACTTCCAAAGAATAAATTATTCCAAGAAAAACGAGAGACAGGTTTTCTCAAGAATAATAATCATTTTAAGGGGGAGAAAAGGGGTTGCCGAGGGCAACCCCTTTTCTCCCCCTCATCTATGCATGAAGAATCTATA
>JAVRBV020000095.1:0-53344 GCA_034531095.2 Nostoc sp. CreGUA01
AAGAGGGGGGGGGGGGGAGGGGGGGGGGGGGGGGGGGGGGGGGGGGGGGGGGGGGGGGGGGGGGGGGGGGGGGGGGAGAGAGGGGGGTGGGAAGAGGGGGGGGGGGGGGGTGAGGGGGAGGTAGGGGAGTAAAGGAAGCAAGCAAAGGATTATTATTCTTCCTCAACCCCCCATCTCCCCATCTCCTCATCTTCCCATCCCCCCATCTCCCCATCTCCCCATCCCCCCATCCCCCCATTCCCAATGCATCAAGTTGGAAACATAATTAATCTTTGGTTCGTCGTTCCGCTGGGTTAACAATTTCTGTTGTTGTCAACTCACATCATGAATAAAACTGTCAGCAATTTACTTGTGATAAGTAATGATGATTTATCGTGCTTATGTAATCCCAAATATCATCTCCAAAAATAACTCAATGACCTTTATCACCGATGATTTATTGATGGTATAAGCGCCTGGATTGCTTCATAGGGTCAATCTAAAATCTGAAATCTAAAATCCAAAATTGTCTGAATTTTTTCCGGAAGTTCAGCACAATCATCAGAAAACAATCTAAGTAAAGCTGGTTAGTTGCTCCTTACTTGCACTCACACAATCACAACATGAAATCACATCTACTGGCCATTGGTCTGAGCAGTTTGGTTCTATTTGCAGGACAAGCTAAAGCCTCACAATTACAGTCTTGGTATTTTGATTCTAGCCAAAACCAATTACACCTAACTACAACTTCTGGAATACAACCAAAGGCATTTTTATTAGATAATCCCAACCGATTGGTGATTGATTTACCTGGAACTACTCTTAATTCTGATAGCGTCAAACAAAGTTTTGGGAATGCAGTTAAAGAAATTCGCATCGGCAAACCAGACGCTCAAACAACTCGTTTTGTCGTAGAATTAGCTCCTGGTTATGATGTTACTTCTCAGAATGTGTCAATCAAGGGAGATTCTCGTACTCATTGGATTGTCAAATTCAACTCATTTGAACGCCAAAATAATCCTGTTGTTGGGGAAAACAGAGAAGATATTGCCATTAAATCCACAGATGCAGCTACATTTGCAGGAGTTGTTAATCTGGGTCAAGAAATGGTCGGCATCACTTCTCAAATTCGCACTTTATTAGCGAGTTATAAAACATTGACTCCCGGAATATTTTTCTTGGATTTAGACACAGGAAATTATATAGATATTAATGGGGAAAAAAGATTTGCTGCTGCAAGTACAATCAAATTTCCCTTATTAGTTGCTCTTTTTCAAGAAATAGATGCCGGCAGAATTAAACTCACAGATCAATTAGTGATGCGGCGCGATTTAAGGGTTGGGGAAGCTGGAACTATGCAATACAAACCCGTTGGCACTAAATTTAGCGTCTTAGAAACTGCTACCTTGATGATGACAATCAGCGATAATACCGCAACAAATATGGTTCTCGATCGCTTGGGTGGTGCAGCAAGAGTTAGCCAACGTTTTCGCAGTTGGGGATTGCAAAATACAGCAGTTCGGAATTTACTCCCGGACATTCCTGGCAAAAATACAACTAGTTCTAAAGATTTAGTGAGATTGGCGGCGTTAGTTTCTAATAATCGTTTGCTATCGCCAAACAGCCGCAATCAAGTTTTAGGTATTATGCGCCGTGTTAAGACCAATACTTTACTACCAGCTGGTATTGGTAAAGGAGCCACCATCGCCCACAAAACTGGTACGTTGAGATTTATTATTGGTGACGCGGGTATTATTCAAATGCCCAACGGCAAAAGCTATTTAGCAGGTGTTTTGGTGCAAAGACCAAACCACGATCCAAGAGCTGGAAATTTTGTCCGTGAAGTTTCTCGCAGAGTCTATAATTACCTGGATCACACAAAAGTAAGCAATATAGAATCTGGCTCATAAGGCATTGGGCATTGGGCATGGGGCATTGGGCATTGGGCATGGGGCATTGAAAAGTCACGCATTCAAAAGTTCTTTAATTTTGAATTTTGAATTTTGAATTTTGAATTGATTTGTCTCCCTCATCCCCCTCATCCCCCCATCTCCCCATCTCCCCACTACTCCAAGAAATTTGGCGTACCAGCACCACCATTCCGACCAACAGCAGGAATTTCCAGTAGGCTATCTGTGGCTTTGCCGATACCGTCATTGGTAACGGAGGTTTCGTTTCCTGGATGTCCGTTGGGAATGAACAGCTGCGGATGATCGAAGGGCGCTTTGTCGCGGACAACTCGCTCATCGGTGAGTGCTTTCATGAAAGCTACCAAGTCATCTTTTTCAGTTTGAGTTAGTCCCAAGGGGCGGAGGGCGCTTTGCTGGCGGAAGTCTCCACCACGGTTGTAGAAGTCCATCACTTGCTCCAAAGTTAAATAGCCACCATTGTGGAAGTAAGGGGCGGTCAGTTCTACGTTGCGTAGCCCTGGTGTCTTAAAGCTGCCATCTGCAACTATTCTGTCGCTGGAGGTAACTGTAATATTGGGGCTTGAACCCAGAAGTAGTGGGAATTTACCCAAAGCAGCAACCCGCGATTCGGAAAGCGGATTAGCAAATGGGTCTTGACCACCAACACCGGTGTCTTCTAGGGTGGGTCTAACGCCAATATTGAAGAAGCCGTTGTCAAAGACGATTCTTTGAGTGGGAGTGTTGATTGTTCCTAGCCGTTGGCTTTGTACTTTGCTAACCGAGGCATTAGTGAATTCTGCTCCACCATGACAACCAATACAGCCAGCTTTGCCCTCGAATAGTCCTTTCCCTCGTTGTTGTTGGTCGGTGAGGGCTGCGGTGTTTCCTTCCAAGAAGCGATCGTAGGGCGTATTATCGGAAATGAGTGTAGACTCGTACAACTGAACTGCAAGCCCGAAGAACAGTGAGAAGTTGTACTCGGTTAGTGTATACTCATCAGTCTCAGAGGAGTTATCAGGCTTTTTCACAAAAGTCCTTCTACCTTGAGAATCAACTTGGATGAGTTGATTAGACTTCCACCACTCAGGCTGGAAAGCATCTTTAATCATTTGATCGTAGGTTCTATCTTGGAGTCCAGGTTTAGGCCATCTGCTATCTGCACCTAAAACGCTGTCTTGTCGATGTACCAGCTGTTTACCTAGTGGTCTGAGGCGAGATAACTTTTGTCCCAGTTTTCGAGGCAGTTTTTTACCTTTAGCAGCACTACGAGATTTTCTGTCAATTCGCCCAAATTTATCACCAATTTCTTCAAAGGTGCGACCATCAGCTGAGGACTCGAAGGAACTCAGGGGTGGCCCGACGGCTTGGGAAGCTAAGGACGAATGATTCAAGCTAATTTTCACAAATTTCGGCTGATTTGGGCTTTCTGCTTTAACGACAGAAGCGTTGGGGTCTCTTAAACCAAAGGGATTCACCCCATTAAAAATCTCTTGTGCCCTTCCGTCCCAGAAGTTGCGAAAGTTAAATACTGAATTAATCACAGTTGGGGTGTTACGCGGTTCAACACGGCGCACATTCACGCCTCCGACGTTAAACACCAGATCTGGCTCGTTTTTTACTTGGTCTTCCGCATTACCGGGTATGACATCTACAAATTTCGTATTGAAGACCCCCTGGGAAGAACTGACATCGTTACGGTCAGACACAACGATCGCCGGATCGTTTGGTGATAATTTGTGAAAAGGAAAATCCTCTGGTTTGAGTTGGTAGTTAGGCGAACCACCAACATCAAAAACTGTATCGGAATTTTCTGTACCATCAGCGTTAACCCGCAAAAGCCCAGGAGCTATCTGATTTTTCGATCTGTTGTCGGCTCCTGCATGGAAGTGACAAGTTGCACAGGAGGTTACGCCGTCGCTACCAACCTGCATATCCCAGAAAAAAGCTTTTCCTAATTTGATGGCGGCTGCTTTGTCTTTTACGAAGTCTCGGAGATTGTCGGGTTCTGGAACAGACACACCTTTGAGCGAAGCTGGTGTGCTGGTAATCTGCGCTGAGACGGTGTTTCCAGCGATTACTGCCGCCATAATCATGGCAGCAATGACTATGGTTTTGGAAAATTGCGATCGCAGAAGTTTCAGCTTGCGGAGTCTATATCTTTGCCTTTGGGGCTTGATGTCAACGGGTAATTTGGATGATGGCGTTGCTCTAGGAAATTTATCAAGGTCAAAATTAGCAAAGCTTTGAATTGCTTGCTTAATCCTGGTAGCCAGAAATTTCAGCAAAAATCGATCTCTTGAAATGAGTAGTAAATAAATTGGTAAGCTAGTCAAAACTAGCACCAAGACTATTACGGACATTATCCCCATAGTTGTTGGTTATAAATTAAGACTGCGGCAAATTATACATTGGGGAAAAAGCTAAAAATTTATTGTTTGCGTAAATTGATTACTAATTTTATGTGAATAAAAAGTTGTGATAGTATAACTCAATTTTGGAAATTGAGTAATATTTTCTACATTTATTCATAGAAAATATTGGTCAATATGCTTGTATAGCAAGAGTTTGATAAAATTTAGATATGTAAAATAGATATGTTTGAGCTTATTATTAGCCCTACCTTGGGTAGCTTATTTAAATGTCACTTCATCAAAGTTCTGGTCGCTGGCGGTTAGGCTTAGCGTTATCGTTGTTAACAGTCTTACTGTGGGGAATTTTACCCATCGCCCTTTCGGTAACTCTGCAAGCACTTGATGTTTATACAGTTATTTGGTTTCGTTTTTTAGTATCGTTTATACTGCTTTTTGGATATTTAGGAATAAGTGGTAAATTGCCCAAGTTAGAACAATTACGTTTGAATTCGGCGAAACTATTAGCGATCGCTACACTCTTTTTAGGATTTAATTACTTCTTATTTATGCAAGGTTTAGCATTAACATCACCTGCTAATGCCGAAGTTTTGATTCAATTAGCTACCCTTTTATTAGGTTTGGGCGGTTTAGTAATTTTTCACGAACGTTATCGGCTGTATCAATGGATTGGTGTGAGCGTACTGACTTGCGGATATTTTTTGTTTTTTCGAGAACAGCTAAGGAATTTAATTACAGCGCCTGATACCTATATATTAGGTAGTATTTTGATTGTATTAGGAGCAGCAGCATGGGCTATTTATGCTTTGGCACAAAAGCAATTATTACAATCTTTTTCCTCCGCTAGCATCATGTTAATTATTTATGGTGGGTGTGCTTTATTATTCACTCCTCTAGCTAAAGTAAAATCAATTTTTACACTTGATGCCTTGCACTTAGGAATGTTGATTTTTTGTGCGTTGAATACTCTAATTGCTTACGGTGCTTTTGCTGAATCATTAGAACATTGGGAAGCATCACGAGTTAGTGCAGTATTAGCTTTGGCTCCCATTGTGACATTAATATCAGTTGCCGTTGTATCCGCGATCGCACCTGATTTGATTCCACCAGAACACTTCACTTTTCTAGGACTATTAGGAGCCGGTTTAGTAGTCACTGGTTCAGTAGCGATCGCTTTGGGAAAAAGTGATTGAAGAAGAAGTCAGAATGGGCTACGCCCCGCTGCGCTAACAGAATTCAGAATGTGAAAAAAATCAACAACAATTTTGTTTATTTTCGAGGATTATCATACTTAATCCGGATGAATTATCAATTTTTAATAGAATAATTTTGCTAATTGCTAGGAATTTTTTTCAAAAGCTTTTCCGGTTTTTTATTTAGTAATTTCGTGCCATCTTCAAAGTTACAACATAAATACTGAGGCAGAACATTTTTTGATTTGTTATGATTTTCTAGTGAAGGCAGCTACTAAAGTCATTCTTTTGTAAAATCGATACTTTTCCCACAAGTTTGACTTCGTAGCGTTCTAATTTGTTTAACTTCTAGCCAAAAAAAGAATGTTTGAAAAAGAAATCATACTGAATTCTGTGTTCGGAATTCTGAATTCTTTTTCAAAAAAATTGAGGCTAATAATTTTCAGTAAACCAAGCAGGGCGTCCGAAAAACTACCAAAGCCAACACGTGACAAAATCAGACCACCGAAATAGTTGAGCGATGAATAGTTTGTTTGGTAATTGGGCTAGCACCCTGAGAAAATATTTCTTATTGCTGGTTCTTTCAATGGTGCTGCCAACGTTTGGAATGAGTAATTCTGTTTTGGCAGCAGAACGCATTTATGCATCTTATTCAGCACTGGAAGTTTCGATTTCAGTGACAGCTTTAGAAAACTACGCAAAAACAGGTGTACTTCACGATGATTTAGCGCGATATCAACAATATTTACCTGTTGAAAAGCTTCAAGAATTGCGGCAAATTTTACTCAATCGTGTGAAAGTTACTCCGGTAGTTGTTTCGCAACTTCTGTATACATCCCAAGGAGAATTTTTGCTGCATCGGTTGGCGCAAGTGATTAAAACCAAATCTCTTCAGCCAGAATCAGAATTTGATGCTTTGCGTTCGGCGCTGATTTTAGCATCTGCTGAATCAGGAGGCTTAACACTTTTAAATGTGTTACGCAAATATCCTAGCAGCAGCATTCATCTCGATGTAGCGCAGACTTTCCAAATAGCTACAGAATTAGATAAACTTGTTAATCAAACCCAGCGAGCGATCGCGGCAGTTTCCCAAAACTCAAATATCGAAGCTGCTAGCATCCAAAAACCTAATTTATCACAATTACCTAACTTACAAACTCCGGGAAAGTTTAAGTCACAAAAATATACGTTAAAGTTTTTTGATTCAACGCGCGATCGCCTATTATTAACTGATGTTTACCTTCCCGAAATTCCAACTCGCGCACCTGTAATTGTAATTTCTCATGGCTTGGGTTTAGATAGCAGCAACTTTCAATATTTAGCGACTCATTTAGCTTCCTATGGATTTGTTGTCGCTGTTCCCAATCATCCTGGTAGCGATCCGAAAAAATTGCGTTCAATATTGAATAAACACGCCAATGAACTAGCACAACCAAGCGAATTTCAAGACCGACCTTTAGATATTACATATATATTGAATCAATTGGAAAAAGCTAACCAATCTGATTCACGGTTGAAAAATCGGTTAAATGTGCAAAACGTTGGCGTATTTGGTCAATCTTTGGGAGGCTACACAGCTTTAGCCTTGGCGGGCGCTAAAATTAACTTTGAGCAGTTAAAACAAGACTGTCAACTAACAGGATTGGAAAAAACCTGGAATATGTCTTTACTGCTTCAGTGTCGGGCTTTGGAATTGAATAATTCTGGTAAAGATTATAACCTGCGGGATGAGAGAGTTAAAGCCGCGATCGCAGTTAATCCAATTACCAGTTCTATCTTTGGCCAAGCTGGCTTGAATCAAATAAAAACTCCAGTGATGATTGTCAGCAGTAGTGATGATACCGTTGCGCCGGCTTTATCCGAGCAAATTCTACCTTTTTCTTGGTTGGCAAATTCACAAAAGTATCTTGTCATGCTTGTTGGTGGTACTCACTTTTCCACCATTGGTAATAGTAACTCTGGAAATCAACAAGTATCATTACCCGTTGAAATGATTGGCGATGCTTCCCAAGCACATCGTTACATGAATGTTTTAAGTTTGCCTTTCTTCCAAACTTATGTTGCAGGAAAGTCAGAACATATTCGTTATCTTAATGCTAGCTACACTCAAAGTATTTCTAGTAAGTCTCTTGGTTTGAGTCTCATTAAGTCATTGAATACAACTGAATTAGCACAAGTGTTGGATATTCAAGGAGGTAAATTTGTAAAACAAAAAGTTCCTAACACCATACTTAGCTTCGGATTTTGGATGCTGGATATTGGTGTTTCGTTACTAAATGTGATGATTTTTATTTGATTTTGCAAGGAGTTTTAATCTTTTGTCGGTTCTGCATTACACCTAGTAGCCTGTTTCATTAGTTCTGTGAGGTAAATAAGTTTGTAGTTAGGACTTTAGTCCTTGATTTTTAAGCACGCTTTGTGCTTACTACAAAGCTATCAAAATTAATGACATAGACTACTAGTCAATGTTTAGCTGGTAAAACTAAGTAATGTAAATTTAGTCTTTGCTTTTTAGCGCTATAGCCACAAAGCGGCTTCTCGGAGAGTAGCGCAACTACAAACCAAGGATGATTATTTACACCGACTGACTTTATTTAGCTACAATAATTTAAAAGCAAAAGGCAGGTGCGATTATGGAGGCTATTTTTTGGACTGTAGAAGAAGTCGCGCAAAGAGCTAATCAATTTTATGAAAATGGTATTCGCCAACAGGTAGAGCAGGGCGATAATATTGGTAAGATGATTGTGATTAATGCTGAGACTGGCGAATATGGGATTGATGAAATTGGTATAGAACCAGGATTAAAGTTAAAGCAGAAAAATCCAAACGCCAGATTATTTATGATGCGAATAGGTTATGATGTTGCATTTAGCTTTGGCAATGCTTCTATGGAACGTACAACCGAATGATTTATGGAATTTCAACAATGAAATCTACATAATCAGAAATAAAATCAGAATGTTTCAATCCCTAATAGGGAGTAAATGAAATTTCAACCTCTCCGCTTTTTTTACCTATCTTTTTAAGAATTATTACTGGTTTCAATCCCTAATAGGGAGTAAATGAAATTTCAACCTTGCGATCGCGTTTTTCATGTCTTGCTGCTAAGCTGTATTGTTTCAATCCCTAATAGGGAGTAAATGAAATTTCAACCTGGGCATTGTTTTACCTTCAAAGTTTGGGTTTCCTTGGTTTCAATCCCTAATAGGGAGTAAATGAAATTTCAACCAATCCTGGAATAGCTGAAACTCCTGCTGAATGGAAACGTTTCAATCCCTAATAGGGAGTAAATGAAATTTCAACGCTTTGACTCCGTGTCCTCCAACTCGAATACTGGAAATTCGTTTCAATCCCTAATAGGGAGTAAATGAAATTTCAACATTAGACGTAAATCACGTTATTTCTCACTAACCAACCTGTTTCAATCCCTAATAGGGAGTAAATGAAATTTCAACTCAGGGGGCGGGTTTTTGTGTTTCTCTTCTTTGGTTTCAATCCCTAATAGGGAGTAAATGAAATTTCAACTAAATTGAACTTTTGGCATTAGTTTAGTCTCCGTGTTTCAATCCCTAATAGGGAGTAAATGAAATTTCAACTTTTATTGGTTTGGGGAATGGGCATTGGGGAATAGTGTTTCAATCCCTAATAGGGAGTAAATGAAATTTCAACATTTATTGCCACAATTAAGGTCTGCCCTATGTCATTTGTTTCAATCCCTAATAGGGAGTAAATGAAATTTCAACAAATTGGGGAATGGTACATACCTCACGCTCCTGTTTCAATCCCTAATAGGGAGTAAATGAAATTTCAACACGCAATCCTTCGACAATCCCCAATAGATCGTTTTTGTTTCAATCCCTAATAGGGAGTAAATGAAATTTCAACATCTATGCCAGTTTAAATGATGCCACAGAAGTTTGGTTTCAATCCCTAATAGGGAGTAAATGAAATTTCAACTAGAAGTTGTTACTTTCTTACAAATTAAAGAAAATGTTTCAATCCCTAATAGGGAGTAAATGAAATTTCAACCTAACAACTCCGAGATAGGAATACTCTTTAGATTTTTGTTTCAATCCCTAATAGGGAGTAAATGAAATTTCAACTCTAAACCGAATATTTTATATGAATAATTGGTGAGTTTCAATCCCTAATAGGGAGTAAATGAAATTTCAACTTGAAAAAGACCCTTGATTATAACGTTGAAAAAGAAGTTTCAATCCCTAATAGGGAGTAAATGAAATTTCAACTATTAAAAGATAAGTGGTTTCAGCTTTTAGACTACGTTTCAATCCCTAATAGGGAGTAAATGAAATTTCAACGCAATTAGTTTACAATTTGCTGGCAGCTTACTTAATCGTTTCAATCCCTAATAGGGAGTAAATGAAATTTCAACGGTTATCTAGGTTACGCTGTGCGGCTTCCTCAGCGCGTTTCAATCCCTAATAGGGAGTAAATGAAATTTCAACCTGCGGTCACCGTTCCGAAGGCGGCAGCTGAAGCGGCAGCGTTTCAATCCCTAATAGGGAGTAAATGAAATTTCAACTCCACCAAAGGTTTTGGCAGGTATACATCTACTCTGTTTCAATCCCTAATAGGGAGTAAATGAAATTTCAACATCCTATGCTAGCATTTTCTCAAGAATTTTCACAATCTGTTTCAATCCCTAATAGGGAGTAAATGAAATTTCAACGTGTAAATGCTCAAGTACTGCAACAAGTTCTTAGGTTTCAATCCCTAATAGGGAGTAAATGAAATTTCAACCTCGCCAGAGATGCGATCGCACCTATTATTTTGGCGTTTCAATCCCTAATAGGGAGTAAATGAAATTTCAACCTTGGCGCGAGTGCTTTGAAGCCGCAAAATTGTGCGTTTCAATCCCTAATAGGGAGTAAATGAAATTTCAACGATATGGGAATAGAAAGATAAAGGCATAATTTATGGTTTCAATCCCTAATAGGGAGTAAATGAAATTTCAACAATGGATGGGCGTCCAAGTCAACCTTTGGTAGCTGTTTCAATCCCTAATAGGGAGTAAATGAAATTTCAACCGCGATGCCTGCGGCGGGCTTCGCCAACGCAGTAGTTTCAATCCCTAATAGGGAGTAAATGAAATTTCAACACCTTCAGGTAAACACCAATAAGGAAGCATATTTGTTTCAATCCCTAATAGGGAGTAAATGAAATTTCAACCTCAGCAGGTTCCTCCCCCCCCTCCCAATCCGACTGTTGGTTTCAATCCCTAATAGGGAGTAAATGAAATTTCAACCTACCCATGCATCCCGCCATTCGATTGCTTCTTCTGTTTCAATCCCTAATAGGGAGTAAATGAAATTTCAACTGCGGTAGCCTGAAACACAGTTTGTATTGGGTTTTCAAGGTTCGGTAGCGCGGATGAGGTAATGATAGCATGTGAAATTGACATTGGGTTTGAGGAAAACAGCTAGAACCTAGTCTGTGTAAGGTGCGCGGGTACTTTCTTAGCTATTTTCCCCAAAACTCTTGCACCAGGGGACTTTGAAGGTTACTTCCTCCAATTTCGTTTTGAACACCTACCCATCCGCGCATTCGGCAAAGAAAATACTGTCATCACGAATTTTTTCCCCACCAATACGTTCAACTTTACTTAGACAGCAGGCACATATAAAGTAAAAGAGGATACTATCGGTTTCCGGCTTGATTAACTTGTTCAAGCGCGATCGCAATTTTGCGTATTGAGTATCGGTGAGATGGCATTCAAATACACTGAACTGTACCCACTGTCCATAGGACTTGAGAATTTTGTGAATTTTGGTGCGACGTTTATCTTCTGAAATATCATAAGACACAACAACATTCATTGCTAGTTTTTTCTCCAGTTTCTACTTCAAAACTAATGGTGGATATTTTTCGGTTTCACCCATCAAGTATTTCGCTAGCAATCTAGCCTGTAGTTCAAATGCTTCTTGATAAGTACATTTGCGTCCGAACACAGGATGTTTAAACTCGGATTGTTTCTTTTGTGCATATTGCTGCAAAAATCTTTTTCGTCCTTCTGGTGTTAGAGAAACTGCTCCACTCAAGGGTTCTGTGATAAAATCTGCTTTTGTCAACAACTGCTTATTTAATACAGACAATACTATTGCGTCTACTACCAAGGGACGAAATTCTTCCATTAAGTCTAATGCCAATGATGGTCTACCGTAGCGATCGCAGTGCAAATATCCTAAATATGGATCGAATCCGGCAATATTAACAGCACCTTGAATATCATGGCGCAATAACGAATAGCCAAAGCTGAGTAAAGAGTTAACGGGATCGGTTGGAGGACGGCGGACACGTTTATTAAAAGTAAATTCTGTAGTCCGAATTAATTGGTCGAAACAACCAAAATAAGCAGCACTTCCAGCACCTTCTAAACCGCGTAATGAATTAATATTTGTGGTAGTCTCGATTGGTGCGATCGCTTGTTCTAAACGTGTTACATTCACAGATAAATCTAAACCTGCGCTTTCACGTTGACGCCGAATAAGTAAGTTTCGGTAATTTTTTAACTTCCCGCGTACAAAACCTTGTACTACATGAATTGCTTCGGCTGATTCACCTGCTGCTTGCCATTGCGCTTTACGGACAAAGATATTTTTAGTCACTTCTGGTTCTATTCTTCCTAAATAACGACCATTTTCTGTGAGAAAAGTAAGAGGTATATGTCGTTCTAGTAGTTCCGATATTGCAGCTGGCGAAACAGTAGCGCGTCCTAAAACTACAACACCATCGACCTTTATTAATGGGACATCTAAAATTGTCTTTTTTTCAAATTTGACGTGGAGTCGTTCATCAACTTTACCGATAAAAGCATCTTCTTGAGTGACGTATACTGTACCCATAATTACATCCTAAATTAATAAACAATTGGTTTTTTAGACGCGATGAATCGCGTCTCTACAAGAGTAACTTTGCGTTGAAATGAATGGAATTGAGCTAGAAAATCTGTTGATCCTCTGAATTCTGATATGATGTCCGCTAAATTACCCTTAAATACCCCAAGAACGCCACCCCGCCAAAGCTATGTTTTGTCTCCCCTCCCCTTAGTAAGGCTACGGTGTACACACAAATCATCTGATCCCCCTAAATCCCCCTTAAAAAGGGGGACTTTAAGAAACTTTCCCCCCTTTTCAAGGGGGGTTAGGGGGGATCGAAACGCTGTTAGGCAACTTGATAAGACTTGTGTGTACACCGCAGCCTTAGTAAGGGGAGGGGTTGGGGGTGGGGTATTTTTATTATGGTAAATTTGACGGACATAATATCACTCCTGAATCCTCACTAATTAGCTTCTTGATAGCGTCCTAATTTTTCTACAGCTTGAGGTAAACAGTGTGAATATAAACTGCATCCATCGCAGCGATTGGATTTGATAGCCTTGGGCATTGCGCCTGTAAATAGTAGTGTTTGCACAGCTTCAATAGTGGCGATCGCACTTTGACGTAATTCTTCAGAAATATCGACTAATTGCCGTTGGTGGGTTTGTGCGTAGTAGATATAGCCAGTATTGATAACTTTACCTGTCATTTCTTCCAAACATAAAGCTTGGGCGCAAACTTGTAATTCATCGTTATCCCATTCGCCCTTACGTCCTCGTTTATATTCTACTGGATAAAATTCCCCGTTTTCAGATTCAATTAAATCGGATTTACCTATTAGTTGATATTTATCTGACTTCAACCAAATTGCTCTGATTTGCCAAGTTTCTTCGCGGTTTACGTCTCCAGTTGTATGGACGCGATCGTGTAAACTTGTACCTTCAATTGTGTATTGATTATCAATAAATTCTCCCGCACAAAACATTCGCCAACAGCGATGCGAACAGTAGCTATATTGATTTAACGCCGCAATAGGAATGTAATCACTTTCATTCATATGTTTAACTAACTATTTCCAAATCCAAAATGGTTATACTCGCCGCACCATTCCCATCCCCATCGTTGTTTTACGCCCCAAACCTGCGTATAATGCAAAATTAGCTAAAGTATTAATTTGCTTAATTACCAGGGTTTCAACATCACCCAAAATCCGATAGCTAATATTCCCAACACAACCGATAAACTTACTTTCATAGTTACTGATAACTTCAGTATTAATGTCAAAAGCACTGGGATAAATTGATTCAATGGCAATACTAGAGATTTCAATGCCGCTGTATTTATTCCAACGACTCAAAAGGCTGTTGAACACAGATTCTTTGATAGGAAGGACATTATCATATGCACCTTGACGAAATGATACAGGTGTAGCAAAGGTGAAATTGAGAGTGCGATCGCTTGGTGATGCTTGCTCATACAATTGTGTATAACTGCAAGCATTAGCCCAAGGTTGCGTAGATTGCGGAGTACCTTGAATACTGGTAATATGTAAGTTTGCAGAACCTAAATGCCAAGGGCGATCGGGGTTAAGATTTAGCCAAAGTCCAGTTAATTTACTAAACAAAGTGTCATCAAGTAGAGAAATACGCCACCAGCAGGGAGTACCAGCCGGGATAGGTTTTTGATGACTAAATTGCAAAGTGTGATGTTGCTTGTGTTGTCGTTGTATTTGCAACGGCGAGAGAGTGAAGGCTTTATCTGCGTTGGAGGAGTGCAGATAGTCTGCCAAGCTAGAATCAACAGAACTGATGAGAGTAAGAAATAGTGCGTGGTAGTGTCTCCCAGTGAGGAATTCCGGGTAAATGGGAGATTGGGGAATGAGGTTAAGTACGAGGCTGTGAGGCATATTTTTGTAAACTGCTGTATAAATTAATTTCCAACAAATTCTCGCAGTAATGGTGCGAGAATTTAATTAGTTATCACGCAATAAAAACCTCATCATCTGGGAGACGTAGCTGTTTAAACTTCATTGCCATTGTTAAGATTCCTGACAAACCTGCTAAAAATTCATATTTTTTTTCATCATCATCGCAAACAATAGTTATAGGATAGGAAACAATTCCTTGTTTATGTAATTGAAAGAGAGCAGCAGCATTACTTCTAGAGCAAATAATTACTCCTGGTAATAGATATTTTGATAATGCCTGTAATTCTGGTGTTGGTCGTATTGCTTCTCCAATACTGCGGATAACCCTACAATTTTTAAAAGCTGTTAACTTGTTCAGCTCTGTATTAACAAACTCTTGTCGGCTACCAGGATAACGCATTCTAAAGCTTAATTGATACGTTTCAGTGGCACGACTTATGATTTCGATAAAATTACCATTTTCAGCAAATTCGTAATAGCGCAATAGATGAAAAGGATCTAATTGGGTTTCTTGAGATTCATCTGTGACTAAATTATGCGGGTCAAGAATTGGCAAACTTTCAAATAGACTATACCGAAAAGTAAATAATGGTGCGTAGCTTGTACTAAAAACCTCAGCAAATTCTTTTAGTTCATTTAGTACCTCAGTATCTTGTTTAAACACATCTTCATATGCGTCTAAAGTTGTACATCCGGTTCGTAAATCATCCCACTCTTCAGGAGATTTTACCTTGATAAAGGTTTTGACAAAAGCTTGACCACCTTTCAGATATTTCCAGCCTGTTTTTAATTTATGTAAAGACTCTTGAGCGATGTTTTCAGCACCACGTAAAACTTTCATTCTATAGCGATAGTCTTCCCAATTGCGTTTACCTTCCAAAACAGATTTTAAAGTCTCAAACAGTTTTGGAATTAATTCCGCATCTGGTAAATTTTCAAACGCTTCTTCCAGTTCTAACAAAGGACGTGCAATTTCTAGAGATGCTTCTGAACGCCAGTAAGCTGTTAAAAAAGGCTTATCCAAACAGGGAAGTTTATCAAGTACCTCTTTTAAGGCTGTACGTCCTCCAGCAATATCAAGAGAACTTAAGCCTTCTTCCCAAGCATCAGACGGTAAGTAAGCAATAGCCTCTGAATCAACATTAGTTTCAGTTTTACCTAAAACACGCCCTACTCTTCCTATTCTCTGCCAAAATGCGGCGCGATCGCGTGCCGAAAAAATCAACCAGTCTAAATTTTGTCGTCTTGGTTCAGGATGTCTTTCAAAGTTAAATCCTACATCTACAGTGCTAGTAGCTAAAATTATTTGACACTGCATAGCCCTTTGTCTATCTCGTTTAGGTGCAGGGCCAGTTATCCGTCCGACATAATCACTAAGTCCTTGCTGTCGTAACAAATCTGACAAACGATTAATATTCTCAAGAGAATCAAGAATTACAGCACCATTCTCATGTGGTCTTTCTCGAAAACGACTAACAACTTCTGCTGCTAGTTCTGCTAACCACTCTTCCTTACTTTCTGGTTTTGGTCTTAATTCTAAATGAACTGCTGTTTGTGATGGTAAAAGATTAGTATTACCCACTTCTCCATCAATTCTCGCTATTTTCACACCAGCCTGTTTTAAATTTTCCAATGCTAATTCACAAGCTCGTTCTGGTGTTGCTGTTAGTAATACTACTTTTCTTCCATTTTGAAAAAAGCGAAAAACATGAGAATAAGCAAGATAAAACAGCATTCCTACAAGCTGTTTGGCATCGTAGAGGTGAAATTCATCGAAAATGACTGTAGAAAATTTAGTGTAAAAACCAGCAGCAATATTAGCTCTATCTAGCTGGTTATATGCAAAAAAAGTTGCATAGTAGAAAGTATCAGGATTTGTCACCAAGATAATTGGTGTATTTGCTCCCACATCATCAAAAACTGTGGCAGGATTTCGCAAAATATTATATAGTTTTTCTCCTGAACGCCTACCAACTTTATCGTTAGTCCAATTTTTGACATCTTTAGCCGAAGCTGCTTTCACAATATGAGGTAAATTAGCATCACGCACAAACTGTTTTGCGGCTTCTGTTTGCTGTTCAATTAAAGCATTTGTGGGAGCAATATAAATAGCACTTTTATTTTGCTGATGCTTTAATACTGTTAATCCTGCTTTAGTTTTACCTGTGCCAGTTGGTGCTAAATCAAGAATAATATCAGCATCTTTTGATTGTTCAAATACATCTAGTTGATGTTGAAGTGCATTCTTAATGAAAGATATTTTATCTGGGGATGCACAAGCTGAAATACTACGTGGTTCTAATCTGATAACTAATTTTTGATTACTCATTGCTACTTTCTCTACCGCAAAAATGTAGTCCTGCTGGTACAACCATTTCCCCAACCTGCCAAGCAGCACCGCGAAAACGCAGATTTTTAATGATGGGTGCAGGAGGAATAGAAATCAAATCGAAAGCTAAAGTCTCTATTTGCTGTGGTAAATCAGCAGCATTTAGATAATGTTGACTTTGATATTCATCTTCTGGTAGTAAAGTCACAAGAAATTCATTGACTACTTTCACTTTAACTTTACTCATGAATTTACCAACGCGAATATAAGCAGGTAATTGATGATTCCCAAATACCAAAGTTTGAAATTTATTACCGCGTTCAATCATTCGCAGTCTTCCAGTTTGGGGAAAATTACTTGGTCTAAATGAATTTGGTTTTTTCCCTTGGCGTTGTAATGGTAAATCTTCTCGCGCCGTCGCCACACGGTTATTAGTCATTGCATACCAATAAGCATCAGAAAGCGCATTAAATCGTTCAAATCTGAATGTAACTCTGCCTATAGGTGACGCAGGTAAGATATAAAAATCCTGTGCTATTGGTTGTAAATCTTCTTTGTAGGTTGGTCGTCCTGTAGCCTGACCTTGGAGGCGATAGGGGGAATTTACCCTACCTAAAGCATAGGTAAGAGCATAATTCCCAATTACCCCCTCAGTGTAATAGGTATCAGACAACTCCCTAGAGGCAAAAAAGACTGGTTCAAGACAGTATAATTCAACAAGTTTTGCCTGTTGAAAAGGAATTGTTGACATAATCTAACTCTCTACTTCAACTGGTGTATTTTTGCCTTTACCTTTTGCCTTTTTCTTCTCAGCCGCAACCTGACGGAAAGGTTCATAGGATTTGCTTAAGCGTTTCAGAAAATTATCACGTTCGGCTTCTGACCAATGAGTTTCTACATTAGTTATTAAATCTATTAATTCTGCTTCAGATAATTGCAAAGACACTCCTCTCTTATTTTGCCAATTTGCAATTACTCGTTTGCTAGCTGTAATTAATTGATTAATGTTCAGAGGATGTTCTAAAGGCTTTTCTAAAACATCATAGGTAGCTTGTACAAGTTCCAAAGAACTAGGAAGTTCGGTAATACTGCCAAACACACCTAATATTTGGTTTTCCATGCGTCCCACACGACTGGAAACAGCACCGTAACGACTGGTAAACAGAATATTTCCGATGATGTATCGCAGTTCATCAGCAGTTACATCTTTAAGAGTGACGACATCGAGAAAATGTACGCCTGGTTTAATGTATTCGCTAGTATTTAAGGCTGTTGATGTTTTTGTATCCTCATCTTTCTTTAACCGCATTGTGCCATTTTCGTAGATGGCGTTTATTGTGCGATCGCCTACAACATCATTAGCAGGTAAAATACTAAAAGCATCTTCAGTCCAAATGCGGCTTTTCTGTGCGCCACCCCCACCAGCAGCAAAACCGTAGAGAAAACAATCTACACACATTTCGCAAGGTGCATTAGTGTTTAAAGAACAAAGAGAGCCATCTTTAGGGTTGGTGTATAAAAGTTCATGCGCTCTTAAATGTTCTCGTCCGTAGCGTCTTTCTGGTGCTACTTGTTTACGCTTAGTCATTACCAAGCGTTGAATTATAGTTTTTTGAT
This sequence comes from Nostoc sp. CreGUA01, assembly GCA_034531095.2. GTDB lineage: Bacteria > Cyanobacteriota > Cyanobacteriia > Cyanobacteriales > Nostocaceae > Nostoc. The sequence continues at coordinate 18,161 of JAVRBV020000095.1, forward strand.
TTTCACCCTCTAAACCAGCTTGGACAAACTCGCTACACATTGGTTCACCTGAACCTTCTGTGCGAAAGATAGTTTCAGAATGGGTTGTTCTTAAAACAACTAAAGTGATAAAACGTCCTTTCGGGAAGTTTTCATAAGTTGTTGCTAGAACTGAAGAAAGCTTTTGAATTGACATGATAAACTCCTTATTCATTATATAGATGTAGTAGCTTCGATAGATTCGTTATTAGACTTGCTCCTTAGTAAAGCATCTGCTTCTTCAAAGAAGAATAAATAAGCTGCTTCCAAGGTTTTTTGATCAGCTAAAAGTTTTTCTGGGCGTGCTTGATAAACCTCTTCATAGAGTTTTCGTAAAACTGCATAGTAGCGTTTGATGTGTTCATATTTAGTTTTCTTAACTCCATGTTCACGAATTCGGTCTAACCGAGTATGGTATTGCTGTACTAATGCAGCGAACATCAAATCTAAATCCATATAAGATTTATGTGAACGCACGGCGGCTGTAAACTTGGCAAAAGGTTCTACTAATGATGTACGTTTATCACGAGAACTTCCCCATAGTTTAGCTTCAGATGCAATTGCAGCAGATTCTCTGAGATATTGAGTCAATAGCGTGTTTTGATTACTAGGCATAAGGTTATTGATTAAAGTATTTAACGGCAAAGAAATGCGATTCCAAACTAATCGAAAATTTGGTTCATCTTGTTCTCGCAAAGTCCAACGTAGCAAGACGTAATAAAGCTCAATTGGTCTGACACAAGCACGAGCCAAATCATACAAACAATCATCAGCTTTCTGAATACTTGCAACAGATATTGCTAGTTTCCCAATGCACCGCAGTCTTTCAAGAATCCTTTCTGCACTTAAAATCTTTTTATTCTCCTGATCCTCTTCATTTTTAAAACGTTTATATTGCCCATTTCCAAGCACATATTGAAGGGCTGATGGTATTCCTTCTACTCGTCCAAAAGTCCTACTATCATCAGTATCTTTTGATATTTCTACTTCCAAGTTGCCACTTAGGACAAAAGGAAAACCAATATCTAAAGATAAAGATATTTCTAAAGCTAGTCTCAATGATTTTAATAAAGCTAAAGAAGCATTAGCATCTCCCCAATTAATAGGGGTAACTATATTAGTGTGAACAAATTCTCGTCGTTTTGGCAATGCAAAGCCAACAACTTTGTTAGCAGTAAATTGCAAAATTCCATCCCGATACAGTTTAAGTTCATCAACAGCTACAGGGCCTCCCTCAGCATTAGTAGTAACTAGTCCATCTATATAATCTCGCCATATTCTCAGAAGTTCTGGAGAAGAACCTTTCGGTAATGAAAAATGTAAATAAAAAGGATCTTGTTTTTTAACAGATGTAAAATTTGCGCCAACTGCTATTAATTGGTAGGCTAAAGCTGCAATTGAATCTGCTTGTCTTTTAGGTTCTGCACTGATACCACCTGGTAAGCGGTTAGAAAAAGCTTGTACTTTTGTACCAGGAGGCATATTATCTGAAATTAGTTCATCTATATCACTAGAAGTAGAACCTAAAGAGCATCTTTGTCTAGGATTTGCTTCTACATAAGCATTTAAATCGTTGACTCCATTTAAGCGAATAGCAAAAGGTAAATTTACCATTCTATTAACTGCTGCAACGATTTCCTCAGATACTTCTATTTCTTCTGAAGTTTGTGTAGTTTCTTTTCTCAGTTGAAAAGATTCTTGGAGAGCTTCTTTAATACCCTCTATTCCCTTAACAGCAGCCTTAGCAGCAAATAAAGGTCGTCCATATTGACCATTAAATGACTCAATTGCAATACGCTGTTGTTCAGAAATACCAGTATGAACAGCAATTTTATCCCAAACTTCTTTAGGGCTTAATCCAGCCTCACGGTAACTGAGATAAGCTGCTTTCAATCCCTCAGATATAGCAAATTCTTCTGAATTGCTTACAGGTATTAAACCAAGTTCAGCCGCTTTTTCTAGTGCTTCCGCACCAGCCGCATCACCCCACTTAGTTACATCTTTAGCAATCTTGTCTGATTTATAACTAGCTTTTTTCTTTTCTAAAAGAGCTTCTATATTTACTACAACTTCTTCAATATTTTGCTGGATAGCTTGTTGAGTAACCTTAATCCCATCCTTAGTAGACCTAACAAGTCTTTCGATATTATTCCCAAATACTTGGTCAATTTTACTTTGCCAAACAGCAGCGATTTCTTTTGTCAAATCTACATTGGGTAAAGCTTCTCCTTCAAAAAGCTCGCCATCAGGGAAAATTGCTAAAGAATGTAAGCCATACTTTTGTAAAACTTCTTCACAAGCACCCAATAACAGGGCTGTAATATAACCTTTATCTTCAGAAAGGCGCACTCTGAAAAGTTTGCAAGTTCTATCAAAAGCAACGGTTAATTCTGTTTCCAGTTTGCGAAAGCGTTTTTCATCTGGAATTCCTAAATCAAACAAATCCGCAGCAGTCAACATCGCCGCCCAACGTTCAATATTTGGGTCTTCTGGTAAAAATCTTGCTCCATCGCTGACGTTGTGGCCTGAATGGCGTTCAATCAGCTTTCTGACTAATTCAAAGTCATCTTCTGTCACCACAAAAGATAATACACAAGCTTTTTCAAGCTGTTCTCTTAAAAAGTCCTTGTTTCTAGCTAAGGTTTTTACTTTTCTTTCTTGAAGATCTAATTTATTCAAGTCATGAACAGCCGTCGCAGCCAATAGCAAAGGTCGCTTATCTTCAGGTACTTCTGCTATTTGGCTGACTGTCAAAATAAATTGACACGCAGAGTCTAGATGTTCTGCAAGGGTTGTCCCTTTCCTCACTCCATACTGATGATGATGTGCATGATTTTCGTAAACCTGGGGGCGAATTTCGCTGAAATAACGCTCCTCCAAGCTTTTAGGAGGGCGATTTAAAAGCCTATTGCGCTTGATCATATTGAAAGATATAAATTGTAAATAGATTTAATGCCAAACTCAGTTTCACCAAGTGGTAAACAACCACCATAGTCTGTCTAGTGAATTTCTGGCGCTACTGCTACGAGTTTTTATTGAATGAATTTTCAAGCCCTATTTTCAGGTGGTCGAATTCTGACTCTATCTAATTCAGCAGTTACAATTGCACCAGAGAATAATTCGTCTCCGTAAAGCTGAAGTACCTGCAAACAAACTATTGATTGTTCTTTGGTTGAGAGATTAACTAAGGCAAGATACCACAGTGAGCATTTCCCCGCAGAATTGCTAACTCTCCAAAATCTTTATCGAGGGTGACTAAAATCCTGCCTTCACGATAGGCGGTTGCTAAAATTTCCTCGTCACCTGGATCTTTTGGCCAGTCTCCAGACCAAACCACATCATACCCAGCCGTTTGTAAATCGGTACGCACCTTAGCATTAATGCAAGTATCTAGTAGTATTTTCACCTTGGAGATTCTATCAATAAAGGTTCAACTCGTTCATGACCAACTAACCTTCGTGCATAGATTAAACAGGCTTGTACATCTTCGCGTTCTAACCAGGGATAAGCTTCTAGCAAAGTTTCAATAGTATCTCCTACTGCTAACATTCCTAAAATATGTTCAACAGCTAGACGACGACCTCGAATGATTGGTTTACCGCCAAAAATTTGGGGGTTAAATGTGATTCTTTCTAGTAATGTTTGTTCGTTCATGGTTTATACGATGACCTCTAATACAAGGTTTACCGAAACAAATATTTGGAGTCAAGGGAAATTCTGGACAGCAAACTATCGCTAATTGCTACCTAGATTTAGCTCTCAAAGTCGTTATAACTTATGACTTCGCCTTCGTCATTAGTTACTGGTTGACATTTCAAATCTGCGATTACCCTCCTCAATCGAAGGATTTCGCGTTGATACTTGTCAATCAGAACCAGACATTCAGCGATCTTGTGGGCGATATACTCCACTGAGTAGTTCATGACCTATGACCTCTTGCAGGTTGAACGACATCTACCTGCTCTAAGTATAAACATGAATTTTGTCTAGTGTCATATAAACATTGATGTTAATTTCTCAAACCTCTAATTTAAGGCCATACTGGGTTATATTTGTTTATGACCCCAAATATATTCAGAATCCCTATCAGGGATTGAAAATAGTGACATATATACATAGGGGTCAGTTTATTTTCGCAAACAAATCCCTATGAGGGTTCATCGGCCAGAGTTACTTACTCTCTGGCTTTTTTTATGTCTTCTGTAATAGCTCCATTGCTAAAGTATCAAAAGAATGTCATTACAATTTCATTTGAGGAAGATCATTTCTTGTATGTGTCTATGCACTTCTAAGCAAAAACCTGATATACAATTACAAATATGATTATGGCACAACTAATTTAAAAGTGCAAATACATTTTAGGAATGCCGAGAAAAAAAGAAACAATTACACTGTCAATTCCGCCAGGAACCAAGGAGCAACTAGAAGCGATCGCCCGCAACCTCAACATATATTGGGGCAAAGAACCCAGTATTTCCGGCTTAATAGTGGCGATCGCTCAAAAATCAGTAGAACTTGGAAAGCCTTTCACGCTTGACTCAAACCAAGTTAATGCCTTGCAGCAAGCTATCAAAGCCCTCAGTGATACAGGTCGTATTGGTGAAGCTCAAACTGTAATTACACTTTTACTGGAACGAGGAAATTTAGACGCAGCAATCCGCCAATCTTTACTCAAGCAAGCAAGTAAACTCATACAAGCATGGCGAAGTCAAATAGATGAATATAGGCAAAATCAACAGCCTTTTTACCTGCTTTATGAAAATTCCCAAGGGCAAGAACTACAGTACACAGTACGTTATGCGGAACCACGCTTCTTTGATAAACGCTTTTATTTAATGATTTGGTGTGAAGAAACAGAGGATGTAGAAAATTTGATTCCTGATTTGCGAGAACTTTGGCACAACCGCAATTTAACCTTTGATAAAATTCGCTCAATCGTACCTGCAAGCGGCGAATGGCGAGAGGGATTAGACTCTATACAAGTGTACTTACACTTTCGAGGCTGGATGGTAAAGTCTTATCAACGTAGGGAAGATGACTTAGAAGACGAAATGATGGGGGATGTGCGTCAAGTAGTGCGACGGGTTGTAAATGAGTTTTGGCTGATTAGAGAAGTTGCACGTTACTGGGAAGATTGCGTGATTGTATCACCAGAGAGTCTGCGCGATCGCCTCAAACAAAAACTCTTTACCTTATGCGAATTGTATGATATCAAAACCAAGAGTTAAATCTTGTATGGAGGTGAAAAAATACAGAGTAATTTGATGTCAAAGTACTCATACTTGCAAAACTTAAAACTCTCTGTCAGCATTACAGGTTAGAAGTTTCTTTGTGAAAATAAGTGGAAAATGGGGACTTAAACATTTACCAAGGACAAATGACAAATGAGAAATCACCTTTCTCCTAAACAGGAGTAATCCCCAAATAACGAAAAGTTTCCACTACAAGAACGTCCCAATAATTTTGCTACTTCTGTAATCAACTGTGTAGGATTTGAAGGCTTTTTCATGTAACTTTGAAATCCACATGCAATAGCCTGTTTATAAGCTCTATTTTCACCACGATCGCTAAAGGCGATCGCGGGAATTTCTCTGGTTTTTGCCGACGCCAACATTCGGATTTTTTTAATTAATAAATATCCAGAATTTCCTGGCATATCAATGTCGCTAATCAAAAGATCCACTCTTATTTTTTTAAGAATTTCAAATGCTTCTAACCCTGATGAAGCAGTAACTACACGAATTCCATAACTTTTAAGAACACAGGTAACTAAGGCCAGAATATCTTCATTATCATCAACGACAAGAATTGTTCTTTCTTGAAAAATACCTGTGTTTTTTCTCTCTTCTTGGTGATGTAAATTGTCAAAATTTATGTTTACTCTATCTTCAAGAGGATGTGCATCCTCAAATCTGTTTGACACGATGTATTAGTCTCCTAAGTTGGCTAATCAATTAGGGAGAAAGTCCTACAGGTGGCTAGCTGCGAACTAGCTGCCTAGTGGGCACTCTTTAGTGTTATCAACTTGATTAAATCAACTTTCGTTGTCACTAGTCTTATTTCTTGAGACATATAAAATTTGCTTGTTTTGGGAAATTTGGTGTTTGTTTTTACCCATAACCATATTCTCACTGTTTGAGTAGTGTTTTTTTATATTGTCAGATTAAATACAACAAACAAAACTATTTAGTAAAAGGGACTGGGAAAATATTCCAAAATTTGTCTGCCCCGAACATCATTTTTGGGCGCTCTCACCCAATCCCCAGTCCCCAGTCCCGCAGTCCAAACGGTAAAAAATTTAACAAATACCGTGAATATGCGATCGCCTCCACACTTATGAGCATATACTTTAAAGAAATGTGACATTTAATTGCGCTATTGTAAAAATCAGCTTTACATCGGTTGACTTATGAGCCAGTCTGAAGATACCACTGCCCAAGCTACTGCTCTGACTAACCACGATTCCAAACCTATTCATATACCTGGCTCTATTCAACCTCATGGCGTACTCTTAGCACTCAATACCCAGCTAGAGATCGTGCGAGTCAGCAATAATACCCAAGAATATTTGGGTACAGAGCCAGAAGATTTACTCAGCCAACCCCTGAGCTATTTGCTAGACGCTAGAAAAGTGGAAGTTGTTAAGCAGTGCTTGGTGAAAAAAATTGGTAGTTATAGTGGATTTAAAGTATTAATAAACACTTCAAATAATGAACGATACTTTGACGCGATTGTTCATCGTACACAAGAGGCTGTGATTGTAGAGCTAGAACCAACTGATTCACAATCAGAGTTGAGTTTCTTGAGCTTTCATGAATTGGCGAGTGAAGCGATCGCTAAAATGCAAAGCACATCGAATCTGATAGAATTTTTGCACATTGCAGCACAGGAAGTTCAAACAATCATCAGTTTCGATCGAGTGATGGTCTATCAATTTGACGAGTCCGCAGCGGGTTCTGTAGTTGCAGAAGTTAAACGAGAAGATTTATCACCTTATTTAGGACTCCACTATCCCGCTACAGATATTCCAGCCCAAGCTAGGGAATTATACACACGTTGCTTTCTCCGCTTCATCCCCGATTTAACTGCCGAACCTGTCAAGCTAGTTCCTACGGAAAATCCGACAACACATCAACATCTTGACTTAAGCTACTCTGTGCTACGGAGTTTTGATTCGTGTTGTATTGAATATCATCAAAACATGGAAGTGACGGCTCTTTTGGTGATTTCGCTGATTCAAGAGCAAAAGCTTTGGGGATTAATATCTTGTCATCATCAAACACCAAAGTATATTTCCTACGAAGTGTTGAAAATGTGCGAATTTTTGGGACAGATTGTTTCTTCAGAATTAGCGCACAAAATTAGTCACTCGGAATGGGACTATGAAGTAAAGCTCAAATCGCTACAGTCTGAGTTTCTCAAGTCGATTTCCCAAGCAGACAATTTTATCGATGCCCTCATCAAACCGGAAATCCGTTTGTTGGATCTCGTCAGCGCTTCAGGAGCAGCGATTTGTCTAGATAATGAAATTACCCTCGTGGGAGCAACACCGAATATTGACCAAGTGCGGGCGCTGATTGAATGGGCGGATACCCAAGTTAATGACAACTTGTTTTCTACTGATTCTTTGCCAAAACTTTACCCAGAGGCGCTGATATTTAAAGATACTGCTAGCGGCTTGTTGCTACTGCGGATTTCTAAAATTCAGCGTTATTACATCCTTTGGTTCCGTCGTGAAGTTATTCAAACAGTAAACTGGGCGGGTAATCCTCATGAATCCATTCAAACCCAAACAGATGGTAGCCTTACGGTATCTGTGCGAAAATCTTTTGCAGCTTGGCAAGAAACAGTGAGATTAACTTCTCTACCTTGGAGGGCGTGCGAACTTGAGAGTGCCCTGAGTTTGAGAAATGCGATCGTTGGTATTGTACTCTCCAAGGCCGACGAGTTAGCCAAAATTAATTTGGAATTAGAACGCAGTAATCAAGAACTAGCCTCTTTTGCCTACGCTGCTTCCCATGACCTCAAGGAACCTTTGCGAGGTATTTATAACTTTTCGACCGTACTGTTAGAAGACTATAGCCAAATATTAGATGATGACGGGATTGAGTGCTTGCAGACAGTAGTTTCCTTGTCTGTACGCATGGAAACACTCATTAATGCTCTGCTGCGACTCTCTCAGTTAGGACAAGCACAACTACGAGAGCAAGTAACCGACCTCAACGAATTGGTCGCCCAAGTAATGGAAGTCTTTGGTGCTAGTCGGCAAAACTCAGGGTTTGTTGATGTTCGCATTCCTCACCCTTTACCCATAATTCAGTGCGATCGCACTCTTGTCAACGAAGTCTTCAGTAACCTCATTGGTAATGCCTTCAAATACAACGATAAAGCCGAAAAATGGGTTGAGATTGGCTACTTTGATAAGGACGCGGGGACGCGGGGACACGGAGACACGGAGAAAGAGGACATGGAGACGCGGGGACGGGGGGACGCGGGGACACAGGGAAAGAGAACACGGGAACACGGGGACACTGAGAAATTACTCACCGCGTCCCCGCGTCACCCCCTCCCCGCGTCTTCTTCCCAGTCCCCAATCTTCTATATCCGCGATAACGGTATTGGAATTCCACAACACCATTTAGAAACTATCTTTCGATTATTTAAGCGGCTGCACTCCCAGGAAAAATACGGCGGAGGTGCAGGTGCTGGACTCGCTATTGTTAAGAAAATTGTTGAGCTGCACAACGGTCAAATTTGGGTCGAATCTACCCTAGGCCTTGGCTCGATATTCTATTTTACGCTCGAATAGTTTAAGATAGTCACCAAATATATATTTTTGTTAAGTTCTTTTAAGACGACGAATGACAAAAAAACTTCATGAACCTCTGCTCGTTGTTGAGGACAGCAATGAAGATTTTCGGATGCTACAACGTCTGATGCGGCGCATGTCCGTCCAGAACCCCATACATCGTTGTACTAATGGGGATGAGGTTTTAGAGTTCCTCTATCAACAAAAGAGCGATCGCTACGACCAGGACAAAGACCTATGCACCTCTCAAGTAGCATTACGACCGTCTGTAATCTTGCTCGATCTCAATTTGCCGGGTATTGATGGCCGTGACATCCTAACTCGGCTCAAGCAAGACAAAAGTTTCAAGGAAATCCCCATTGTTGTTTTTACTACTTCATCGAACCCCAAGGATATTGAATTGTGCTACCAAAAGGGTGCAAATGGATATCTTGTAAAGCCGATGGATGCTCACGAACTAAAAAAGACGATTCAGGCTTTCGTGGATTACTGGCTGGAAGCGAATACGCCACCCGTCTTGGATTAGTTTGTTTATTTTCCACTGGTGAGGCAGTAGGGACAAAGGGATAACAACAAAGACCGCTTGGAGGGCACAGAGATATTTTCGTCTTTGAGTCAGTGTGTTTGCTGTCTGGAAAATAGGGAGTGGGGAGTAGGGAGTAGGGGACGAAATCTTCTTGATGTTTCGGCTGTGGAATTTTTGCCTGAGTGAATTTCTGAGATTGGTTTTCCCCATTTTCCTGTCTTTTTTACTGCCTTGTAGTATTTGCGATCGCTTTAGATTTGGTAAAGAATTTAGATTTTATTCATATTTATTTTATATTATTTTTAGAATTATGCAATAAAAACACAATCTGGGTAAAAGGGATCTACACAGCTCCCCGATCCTCATACTTAATATGTTGGACACATGGACGCTACTTATCATCGATGATTGTGCAGCAGATCGGAAAATCTATCGTCGATATCTTCTCAAAGATCCGCACCAGTCCTACCAGATTTTAGAGGCTGACTGTGCAGAAGAAGGACTCGCCTTGTGTCAAAAAACACACTGCGATGTGATTCTGCTGGATTATTGTCTACCTGATAAAAGTGGGTTAGAACTCTTCGATCAGATGCAGCAAGAGATATTTAAGACTGCTGTGCCTGTGATTATGTTGACAGGACGTGGCGATGAAGAAGTTGCGGTACAAGCAATGAAACGAGGTGCGCTGGATTATTTGGTTAAGCAACACCTGACACAGGATGTACTGCAACTAGCAGTCCGCAATGCCATCAAGCATAATTGCTTGCAAACCCAACTCAGTAAAACCCAGGACAGGCAGCGACTAATTGCTACAACAGCCTTGAGAATTCGCCAGTCTCTTAACCTAGAGCAAATTTTGAATACGGCTGTAGCGGAGGTGCAGCAACTCCTAAAATGCGATCGCGTGATGGTGTATCAGTTCGCCCCAGATAGAGACGGTCAGATAGTTGCCTCCTCAATTGAGTCATACCATACCGTAGCGCTGTGCGATCCCGTTGGAGCTGGAAACTGGGGACAAGGAGGACACGGAGACACGGAGACACGAGGACGCGGGGATAAAGAGAATTCTTTCACCGCGTCACCGCGTCACCGCCTCACCGCGTCTTCTTCTTTCACCGCATCACCGCGTCACCACGTCACCGCATCTTATTCCCAATCCCCAATCCCCAATCCCCAATCCCCAATCTCTCATATTTATGAGCTTGGCTTGTGTAATCATTTGAGCCTGAGAGAGCAATTTAACACTGAATCAAATCTGGTAGTTCCGATTAATCTCAGCAACAATGGCAACCCAACTCCCAAGCTTTGGGGTTTGTTGATTGCTCACCATAATTCTTTTGAACGACAGTGGCAAACTGATGATGCCCAGATGTTGAATGAAGTATCGGTGCAACTAGCTATCGCTATCCAACAGGCGGAATTGTTAGCCCAAACTCAAGCAGCCCTAGCAAAAGAAAAACAACTCAATGCATTTAAATCCCAAATTATTGGAACGGTTTCTCATGAGTATCGAACGCCGTTGACTTCTATTTTGGCTGCTGCATCAACTTTGGTAAAATATAGCGCGCAACTTGATGAATTAAGACAGCAAAAGTTTCTGGGAATTATTGAACAAAAAGCAAGGTATATGTCCAAACTTGTGGACAACATGCTTTTAGTTAATCAATTTGAAGTCGATAAACCGAAGCTGAAGCCAATGCCGCTTGATTTATTACAATTTTTTTCAGATTTGATAGAACAAGAGCGAGAAACAGCAGGCGATCGCCACGAATTGATTTTTCAAATTAGCGGGAATCACCACGGTTTTTCGGGCGATCGCGGGCTTTTACAGCAAATTTTTAGTAACTTAATGTCTAATGCAATTAAATATTCTCCAGATGGAGGTACTGTAGAGTTCCACCTCATTGGCCAAGAATCACAAGTCATTTTTTCCATCCAAGATCGGGGAATTGGTATACCGATTGCAGATCAAGAAAATTTATTTCAATCTTTCAGTCGAGCAAGTAACGTTGATACAATTCCTGGCACAGGTTTAGGACTGGCGATCGCCAAAGCTTGTGTAGAATTACATGGTGGTAATATCACTTTATCCAGTCAAGTAGGACAAGGAACTAAAGTTACAGTCACCCTACCAAAGGTATTTTTAATGGTTAAAAAGTGAACTACTGGTCTGTGTCATTAGTTCTGATATAGGACTCATATTTGATTTTTGAAATATACGTAGGGTGCGTTATGCCGTAGGCTAACGCACCAAATCCTTAAGAATGGTGCGTTATGCTTCGCAATAACGCACCCTACACATACTTAAATTTTTTCAATAATCAAATCGGATTGCTATAGGTAAATAAGTTTGTAGTTAGGACTTTAGTCCTTGATTTTTAAGCACGCTTTGTGCTTAAAAATCAACCCAAAAATCTTTACTGTTGCCTATTGCCTATTCCCTATTCCCTACTCCCTATTCCCTCTTTTTTAATCTCGAATTTCGATTTTAGTAATCAGCCATTCTTTGATTGTTTTTCCACAAGGCTCAGCACTCTGACAATCATTGACATTTTCTAGTTGATAAAATAAATTGACATTTTTATTAACGTATTTATCTGGCTCGCAAACATCAAATGTTGCACCAACGCTTTCATATAATTTCCCATTGCGATCAATAACAGAAACATAACATTTTAAATCACCATTTTGCATATCTTTAATAGTGCCAAAAGCTGGGTTATCATTTTTAATATTTGTTTGTTCGCCTGAATCATTAGTTGGTTTTTGTTTTTCTTGATTCGCTGAGCTAGATTCAGAATTACTTTTATTAGGTGTTACAGTATTTTCTTGATTAGGTTGATTTTGTTGAGAAGTATTGTTGCTAGACTCACCACAACTCACAACAAACATAGAGCAAAGAAGAAATGTAGTAGTGAAGATTGTTTTTTTCATTTTATCAACTTGAAATTTGCTGTACAATAAAATATTATATTGATGTTTTCAGCATTTAATATACTTTAACAATATAAAATAAGTAATGATTTTGTGTTATCTCAAGGCTTTCTCAACTTAAACAAACCATTTGATTGGACTTCCCACGATTGTGTGGCGCGGGTAAGAAAACTGTTGCGCCTCAAACGCGTAGGACATGCAGGAACTTTAGATCCAGCCGCTACTGGCGTATTACCCATCGCCTTTGGTAAAGCTACTAGATTATTACAATATTTACCAGAAAACAAAGCTTACAAAGCGACAATTCGACTGGGTGTGCGTACCACAACCGATGATTTACAAGGTGAAATAATTAATTCCCAACCTTGTGCTGGATTAAGTTTGGCACAAGTAAAAACTGCGCTATCAAAATTTCAAGGAAAAATTGAGCAAATACCACCGAGTTACAGTGCAATTCAAGTAGATGGAAAACGTCTTTACGACTTAGCACGTCAAGGTAAAACGGTAGAAGTTCCAGTGCGGACAGTGGAAATTTTTCACACAGAAATTTTGGACTGGCGCCAAGGAGATTTTCCAGAATTGGATGTGGCGATCGCCTGTGGAAGTGGTACATATATTAGAGCGATCGCTCGTGACTTGGGTGCAATTTTAGAAACTGGTGGCACCCTTGCGGCTTTAATTCGTACCGAAAGCAGTGGTTTCCATTTAACAGAAAGTCTGAGTTTGACAGATTTAGAAGCGCAACTACAAGCCGGGACATTTCAACCCATTTCTGTTGACGCGCCGTTACAACATTTGTCATCAGTTACTTTACCACTAACAGCTGCTCAAAAATGGTGTCAAGGTCAGCGAATTTCTCTAACTTTCGATATTTCTGGAATTGTGCGAGTTTATGATGAAGAGACTCGCTTTTTAGGCATCGGACAATTACAAGACGAAGTGTTGATCCCGCAAATGGTTTTTGAGCCGATTTCTTAAACTCACCTATTGTAAGGTTAATACTATTCTCAATTAACCTTGGTGTGTACAAATAACTTTTTCAACTTCACCAAGTACAGTTTTGTATAAATTTGTAGTACTAAATTTATAAACTAAAAAGTCGTACATTAGACATCTCCAACAATTAATTCTGCGTTACCTGAAATCCTTGGTAGGGGCGTAGCTTGCTTCTCCCTTACATCATTTCTGGAGATGTCTATTGTATCAATCAAAAGAAAAGCACCCAAAAATTAGCTTTTGGTGTGAGATTTTTTACCTTTATTTAAATTAGCAAATCTGTATTTTTGAGTATCATTGAATACTAAAATGCTTCGTTGCTAGCGGTATGACACAATTAGAAGAATAGGAGAAAAAAACTGCTATGACAGAAAGACTAGACCGAATTGAGGCAATTCTAGAACGCACAGCACAAAGGGCTGAAAGGAACGCAGCAGCTATAGAAGCGAACGCAGCAGCTATACAAGCGGATAGAGTGGCGATGGCTGAACTACGTTCAACAGTAAATTCTTTGGTACAGGTAGTTGAGATACATCAGCTTAACCATGAAAGAACTCAACGTAACTTTGAAGCGATTGTCACTGAACTCAGAGAAATCAGGATTGAAATTAGAGGATTGAGAACCGAAACTCAACGTATTTTAGAACATTTGTTTGGCACAGAGCAGAACGGTGAGTCATGAGCGATCGCCAAAGTTATACTACTACTACTGCAAATCTCAACGTTTACGTCCAAGGTCAAGGATTCCCGATTTTAGCCCTACATGGTCATCCTGGTTCTGGTCGTAGTCTTTCTGTGTTCACCAATCATTTATCAAAACGCTACCAAACTTACGCCCCAGATTTGCGTGGATACGGCAAAAGTCGCTGGAATGGCAAATTTAAGATGAATGACCATTTGGCCGACTTAGAAGCGCTGATAGACCGCTTTGAAATTGAAAAATGCTTAGTATTGGGATGGTCACTTGGCGGTATTTTGGCAATGGAATTGGCATTGCGTCTGCCAAAGCGTGTTACAGGTCTGATTTTGGTAGCCACAGCCGCAAAACCGCGTGGCAGTCATCCTCACATCACTTGGCAAGATAATTTATATACTGGCGTTGCAGCCCTAGTAAATTATATAAAACCGGGTTGGCAGTGGAATATTGAAACTTTTGGCAAGCGATCGCTTTTTCGCTACTTAATCCAACAACATACATCTACCAGTTACAACTATATTGCCACCCAAGCAGTGCCGGCATATTTGCAAACTTCTCCTGCTGCTACTCGCGCCCTTTACAGCGCAATTCAAGCCGGATATGACAGACTTATAGACTTACCACAAATTCAATGTCCTAGTCTAGTACTTGCTGGTGTCCAAGACCGTCACATCACAGTTGATTCCAGTTTAGAAACAGCTCGACACCTCAACAATTGCCAGTGGCAATGCTACCCCAATACCGCCCACCTTTTCCCGTGGGAAGTTCCCCAACTCGTACTGAGTGACATTGACCGCTGGCTAGAAGAACATCCCCAGGGAAGAGGACGGGGGGACATGGGGACGCGGTGACGCGGGGAAAGAAGAGGACGCAGGGACAACGTGTTAAAAGAATTTTCGGTGTCTGGTGTCTTTCCGTGTCCTTTTTCTTTGCGTCCCCGCGTCCCCGCGTCCCCGCGTCCCCGCATCCCCGCATCCCCGCGTCCCCACGTCCCATTCTCTTGCCTAAATTAAATTTGACCGCCAAAGGCAGGCTGTACTTTGCGGTCAAATCTTTCCCCCAAGTCTTCAGCAATTGTTAAAGTATTGGGTTTGCAGCGTTTGACATTCACAACAATTCCTTGCGCTCCTTCGGTCTCCAAATCTTCTATGTATCCAATGCTGGCCGATTTTGCATCAGAATAATTCAGAAATGGTCCAAAGTAGTATGTGCAGCGGGGATTTTGCGTTGCAATTTCTACCCACCAAGCCAAGCCGAGGTAGTTGAACGTGTTAATCAACCCTTCCTTGAGGTTATGCCAAATGGTTTTCATGGTTTTCGCCAATTTCTAAACGTGCTACAGGGTGTTACAAGGATATGTTACTTTATTATCTTTTACATTTCTTTATACTCTTTTACTGCTATTTTTTCAAAGAGATTTTTTGTAATTTCTCTAAATGCAGCGTATTTTGCGATCGCTGGCGATAAATTTCATAGAGTGCCATTCCTGCTGCTACTGAGGCGTTGAGGCTAGGAGTCTTGCCTTGTAAGGGAATTGATACTAAAACATCGCAGGAGCGCTGAGTTAGCATACTCAGACCTTCGCCTTCAGAGCCAATGACCAAAGCGATCGGACCACTGAAATTGACTGTGTGTAGGGGTTCACTACCGGTTGCAGCAGTGCCATAAATCCAAAATCCAGCTGTTTTTAATTCTTCTAAGGCGCGGCTGAGGTTAACAACTCTGGCTACAGAAAAATTTTCTAAAGCGCCAGCTGCAACTTTAACAACCGTGGAAGTGATCCCAGAAGCCCTTCTTTGCGGTATAACTAATCCTTGAGCGCCGATCGCCTCAGCAGTGCGAATAATTGCTCCCAAGTTGTGGGGATCGGTAATTCCATCGGCCACAACAATTACGGGATCGGTTACAGATTTGGCTTTTTCAATGAGATCCGGTAATTCAATATAGGTGTAGGGAGCAATTTGAGCAGCCACACCTTGATGATTAGAGCCATTGGTGATTTGGTCTAAGCGCTTGGGTTCAACTTCATCAATCACCGTGCCATTTTCCTTGGCTTGCAAAAGCAAATGGTGAAAGTTGGGATCGTAGCGCAGACGGGTAGTAATCCAGATGCGGTTGAGGCCGCGCTGACTTTGCAAGGCACTCAATACTGGATGACGGCCGTAGATTAAATCGCTATCTTCTGCTGGTTTTGTAGATAGAGACGGATGGGAGAAGTTGTTATTTTGTGGGCGCGAATTGCTAGAGATGGGATTGATATCTATTTTTTTTCTGGGATTGCGAATCGGATTAGTAACAACACGCTTCCCTTGGAGTTTTACGGGTTGCCCACGATTTGGTTCGCTAGAAGTCTTGATTTTTCTGGGTTGATTCGACATTTTAGTTTTAGGATATAGCGTATAATGGGCATTTCAATCAGCTCAATTTACCAGACCTACTCTACTGTTTTGATAATTGTGAAATTGAGTTTTCACTATTTTTCCAGATGGAGTATTTCTAACAGTTCAGTTAGGCGCTGGTAATCGGTGAGATACAGGTAGCCAATTAAGGTTTCTAGACTAGTTGCCTGTTGATAAATTTTGGGATCGAGCCGCTTAGGGCGTCCTGTAGCAGCGTTTCGACCCCTGCGGACAATTTCTAATTCGGTGTCCCTCAGATGAGGAGTCAGCGATCGCAAATGTAGCGCTTGTGTTTCGGCTCTTACCTGTGCCACTACCAGACGATGGTAAGTATCTAGTCGCTGTAGCGGCAGTAGATAGAATATTCTAACATATATTTCATATATTGCATCCCCCAAATAGGCTAAAGCAGTGGGAGAAATTTGTTGTACTTGTGAAAAAGAAATCTGTTGGGATAATGGTGCTGTGGTTAACAACAGTGTTTCAGTCCAAGATAAACTCTGTTTGGCAGCTTCATCTTCTCCATCTAATAGCCCTTCCTCCTTTGACTTCACAAATAAATCATTCCTTGACTAGCTCAATTAATGGTGCAGGCATTCTTCTCAAAGACTGATTTTTCTGAAGTATGCCATCATAGTATACCTAGCATAATCAACACTATCAGAATTACTTACTAAATTTTATCTTTTTGATTAAAACTTGGCATTTTAGATTACCCGGATATTAACCCCTGCCGAGGTAATTTTCCCTACTTATTGCGATTTCTGAATTACTTACATAAAGATAAAATTTTGATCTACTAGCTCGGCTTTTAAATTGGCTGAATTGCTGTGTTTACTGACTAAGCAGACATCCCTAATTATACATTATCGCGTCAAGTTTATATCGAGATTTCTCAGTTCCCTTTTATATCCTACAACTTTCTCCAGCCTTGGTTTTTATTGAATATCCTAGCCAACAGTCATATCTCTAAGAAAACGCTGGGAAAGTTGTTGATGATACACAAATTAGTTAGAGAATTTCCTGAAATTTTCCTTTTTGAAATAGAGTTTGAGAACTTATTTCCCCACTTTTGAACAGGTGTTAAGGGGATCAAACTCAACATTTATACTTGACAAAGTTTGTATCTTTAAGTGTTACTCAATTTTAAATATAATAGCTCAACTGGCTGAGCGCCTCTCCCACAAGGAGAGAGGTTTTGCCAGAAGTTTTAAAAATTCAGCTATCCGATGTTGAATCTAGATAGCTAAGTTAATCTCAAGAGGTCGAGCAATCAAGACTGCTTGACGTTTTCTAGAGCCGCTTCAACTGTTTGTTGCAGGGAGAGAAACTTCTCTAAGCGAACAAGCTTGACCGTTTGAGTGACCCGGGCATTCGTGACAATTTGCAAAGTGCCATTAGCAGTTTGAGCCTTCTTGGCTGCTTGCACCAAAGCACCCAAGCCAGAGCTATCAATAAAGTCGATTTGTGAGAGATCCAAAATAATATGCTTAGGACCTTCCTCAATCTTGCTCTCAAGTACCTTGCGAAATGTCGGCTCAGAAAAGGCATCTAACAAACCTGTGAGGCGGAACAGCTGACAGTTATCCCGGACTTCACGAGTGCCCCTCAGGCTCACGGTTAGATTCAGTGGCTCAGCAATAATTCCCTCCTCATAAGTTAAAGTGAACGCTCAAGTATAGATGGTTTTTGAGCGTGTTGTCTACAATCTGTTGGAGCATTGGGGATTGGGGAGTGGGGAGTGGGGAGTTAGGAGTTAGGAGTTAGGAGTTAAGAGTTATTCTCCCTCATCTCCCTCATCTCCCTCATCTCCCTCATCTCCCTCATCTCCCTCATCCCCCTCATCCCCCTCATCCCCCTCATCCCTACTCCCCATCACCTTGACGTGCTGTTCGCATAGCTTGAACAAATTGCTCAAACAAGTAATCAGCATCGTGAGGCCCAGGACTGGCCTCTGGGTGATATTGTACAGAGAATATAGGTAGGGATTTGTGACGTACCCCGGCAACGGTGCGATCGTTTAAATTCAGGTGGCTAACTTCCACAGCTGTCGCAGGTAGAGAATCTGGGTTAATGGCAAAACTATGGTTTTGGCTGGTAATTTCTACCTTTTGTTGTAGACCGGCAGGCTGATTCAAACCACGGTGACCAAATTTGAGTTTATAGGTTTCTGCTCCCAAAGCATGACCTAAAATTTGGTGTCCCATACAAATCCCGAAGATGGGTTTTTGACTCAGCAGCAGCGCTTTGGCAGTTGCAATTCCTTCAGTCACAGCAGCAGGGTCGCCAGGCCCGTTAGAAAGAAAGACACCATCAGGATTGTAGTTGAGAATTTCCTCTGGTGGCGTATCAGCAGGTACAACAATCACCCGACAACCGTAACTTGCTAAGCGACGCAGAATATTGCGTTTGATGCCAAAGTCAAGGGCAACAACTGTAAAGGGTTCTCCAATATTCTTCGCAGTTTCTGAGTTGAATTCCCAGGCTGGAATTGTGGGATCTGACCATTCATAAGTTGTTGGTGTAGTCACTTGGCGAACGAGATTCAATCCTGTCATGTTCGGAGCTGCCTGCACCTGCTCTAGCAATTCCGCTTCATCCAGAATGGCTGTGGAAATGCCACCATTCATGGCTCCGAACATCCGAATTTTGCGGGTGAGGGCACGGGTATCGATGCCGTAGATAGCTGGTATTTGGTGCTGTTTGAGGTAGTCAGGTAAGGATTGCGTCGATCGCCAATTACTTGGTCGGTGACAAATATTACGCGCGATCGCACCCCTAACTTGTGGGCGTTCTGATTCTTCATCTTCAGGATTGACGCCAGTATTCCCCAATTCTGGATAAGTAAAAATCACAATCTGACCGCAATAACTAGGGTCGGTCAGCACTTCTTGATAGCCAGTCATCCCAGTGTTGAATACCACTTCTCCGATGGCGGTTCCCGTAGCACCGAAAGACCAACCGCGATAAGTGGTTCCATCTGCCAAGACAAGTAAAGCTGGTATTGCGTCAGACAAGGACATAAATGGGGAGTGGGGAGGAGGGAATGGGGAGTGGGGAGTGCTGAGTTAGGAGTTAAGAGTTAGGAATTTTTCCCTAATTTCTTTTATCCCCGATACTCCATTCCCAAGACTGCGATTATGAATTATCCCATAAGTTGAACAACCAGGAGTTTTCCAGTTGTTAATTAAAAATTAAAATTTTCTATTGCCTCTTGTATCTTGCCCTTGTCTGTTGCCTTTTACTTAAAATCTTTAAAGAGTGGATTTGCAGGAGCTTGGGCAGTTAATATTAATTATGCTTGCGACTTTTTTATCCCGTGCAACCCTAATTTTTGCATTCAGCGTTCTAGCGGTTTTGAGTGTTGCCTGTAGTGAAGATAAACGAAACACTACGATTACTGGCCACGAAAAACCCGCGCCGATTGGTGATTTGGCATCGGTGCAGCCTACGGTCACTGAACCAGAAACACCAGCAGCTACCCCTGAAGCACAGTCGGTAGAGCCATCTGAAACTGAACCTAGTGTTTTTGAACTGGCGTTAGATAAAGCTGTCAGCGCTTGGAGTATCAGCCAATCTGCTCAATCCCCAGATGATTGGAATTTGGTGGCGAATCAATATCAGGATGCCATCGCTTTGATGCAAAAAGTCGAGCGACAAACCCCAGAGTTTACCTTTGCTCAATCGAAAATCACAGAATATCAGCGCCAAATCAAATATGCCAAGCAAAAAGCTACTCCTCGCCCTGTGGCAGTTCAGGAACCTCGAAAAATAGTAGTTGTGGTTCCCCAAGCAGCAACTACACCAAAGTTTAGTTCGCCTCTATCGATTCCTGTACAAAAAAAATTATTACCACCAGAAACAGAAAGATCTTCATCAGCAATGGTGATTCCAGAGCAACCAGTGTTTACAGCGCCGATTAAAAGGCGGGCTGGTGGTACGCCAATTGTGGAAGTAACCTTCAACAATCAGCGAAAGTTTGAAATGATTGTAGATACGGGAGCCAGTGGCACTGTGATCACCCAAGAAATGGCAAATTCTTTGGGAATAGTGCCAGTGGGGAAAGCTAAGGCAAACACCGCCAGTTCTAGAGCTGTTGAATTTTCTGTGGGCTATGTTGAGTCAATGGCACTTGGCGGCGTGACGGCAAATCGAGTGCCTGTAGCGATCGCTGGTACGGAACTAGAAATTGGACTTTTAGGACATGACTTTTTTGGGAATTACGATGTCACAATTAAACGTAATGTGGTAGAGTTTCGCCCACAATTGCGATCGCAAGTCAATTCCCCAGAAATTGAACTAACTGCTCCAACTTCGTCCAAGCCGTCCCGCTTTGCAGAATATCCTTAGCGATTTTAATACCTTGAGCGTGATCGAGAAGCGGTATTACACCCGCTACTTGCAGCGCCAACGAAGCATTTAAAGCTACCGCATCCTGTTGCGCTTGAGTTCCCTTGCCTTGGAGTACACCTTTGAGAATCACCGCATTCTCTTGCACATCGCCACCCCGAAGCATACCGATGGGAGCAGGTGTGACATCCAAATCTAGGGGATTAATGGTAGTTAACTGCACTTCTCCCTGTGATAACACTGCCAAGTCAGTTAAATCTCCTAACCCAGCCTCATCGAGTTTTTCTCGCCCGTGCAACACAATTGCCTTTTCCTTGCCCAAATTCTGCAAAGCTTGGGCAACCGTCGGCAAAAGTTTCGGTGTGAATAAACCCACCACTTGCCCAGTTGGACGCAAGGGATTTACTAACGGACCGAGTAAATTAAACACTGTTCGCACCCTGAGAGTCCGCCGTAATGAGGCAACTGCTTTGAGTGCTGGATGCCAACCAGGGGCAAACAAAAAAGTGATCCCCACTTCCTGTAAAGCAGCTTGTACTTTTTCACTGGGGGCACCCAAATTTACACCCAAGGCTTCCAAAACATCGGCGCTGCCGGTGAGACTTGAAGCTGAACGATTGCCGTGTTTGGCAACAGGCACGCCATAGGCTGCCGCAACAAAAGCAACCGCTGTGGAAATATTAAAAGTTGACGAACCATCTCCACCAGTGCCGCAAGTATCAATTACGGAAGAAGACGCGGAGAATGGGGGACGCTCTGACGCGGGGAAGGAAGAAGATCCAAACAAAGAACTCTCCGCGTCCCCGTGTCTCCGTGTCCCCGCGTCCCCGTGTCCTCCTATAGATTGCGCTTGTAATACTTCAGCCATGCCGGTTAACTCGTCGGCAGAAACGCCTTTAAAGTTCAGTGCTGTTAAAATTGCTCCCGATAATTCTGGAGGAACGGCTTCACTAAGCCAACCTTGCATCAATTCAGCAGCTTGAGTACGTGACAATGATTGGCCATCTATTAATTGTTGCAGCAGAACATAATAGGATTCTTGTGCAGGAATTGAGGAAGTTGTCATAGCTAAGATTTCTGTGTGTTGTATGGTGTAGCTACGTTGCGGGCATGGGAGCTATCCTACCGGAAAATTGGCTTTCATCAAAGTTAGAGCAGAATTCAGGAGTCAGAAGTCAGAATTCAGAAGTCAGAATTCAGAATTCAGAATAGGCTCTCGGACTAGCTACCAGGCCTAGATTGTGTAGTTCACTTTTCTTGAAATCTGCTGTAAGTTCAAATATCAAGGTTTAACTGCAAAGCTCCATTCATAAGATTCTGATTTGGTACTTTTTTCTCCAAATACCGTTTAACTTCGTAATTAGTAATAAATAACTCTTTTCCCTTCGCTGCACCATTTTGCTTGTAGTTATTCATGCCATATTGTAATTCCCAGGCTGAGATATTTGCCCATTGAAAATTTTCTCGAATTTCTGAAGAATCGTCGTAAGTGATTAGCCAGCGATGATGACATTGTTGCAAAAGTTCAGCAAATATTTGATGTTGAAATGAGGTGTGCAAGTCACCGTCTTTACCATATAGCTTTGATTTGGTAGCACTAAAATATGGTGGGTCTAAAAATAAAAATACTTTTTCACCTTGTCTTTGTAATAGGTAACTATAGTCTAAATTAGTAATTTCTACATTTTTATCCAGAATATTCTCTAATTTTTCTAGCCGTTCTATTGAAGAATCAGTAAAACGTTTATGGAAAGCTTCTTGGGAAAAACCGCCTGATTCTACAGTGCCAGAGAACGTAATTCTATTGAGGACAAAAAAGCGGACTGCTCTTTCAAAATCAGATAAATTGTTGACATCTACAGTGGTTAATTGTGTATACAGTAATTTACCATCTGTGTATTTGGCTTTAATATAGCGAATTTCTTTAACTAACTGAGCTATATCAGATTGGGCAAACTTCCAAAATAAGAATAGTTCGCGGTTTAAATCGTTAATCCAAATTTTGATATTGGGGAAATTTTGTTTTAAGTAAATAAATACAGAACCCCCGCCGACAAAAGGTTCTCGAAATTCAGAAAAATTATCTGGCAAGTATTCTATTATTTGATTTATTGCTTTTGACTTGCCACCAGGATATCGGAGAGGACTTTTGAGCATAATTTACAGAATATATCGAATTATTTGAAAATTGATGCCAAAACTAACTTACAGCCTATTTCAGGTAAATGTAAGGGACTTCCAATAAAAAAACGTCCCATCCCTGCGGGACGCTCCGCGAACGTAGGGGCGCACAGCTGTGCGCCCCTACAAATGTACAAATAATTTGGAACAATTTATTTTTTGGAAGTCGCTAAGCGATCGCCACCATACCACAAAAAACTACGTATCCGTAACATATCCTCGGTTACTGATTTGTTTTTAGTTTATGTTGCAATTTCGTAAAAATCTGTTACATTACTTTACAGGCGGTGATAACCGTCACAACATAGAAGCTCGGAGTGTTAATTATGTCAAACGCAAACAAGACTACGCCTTCGGTTTCGGAAGATCCTAATGCTTTACGCTGGGGCTTTACTCCTCAGAGTGAAAACTGGAACGGTCGTTTTGCAATGATTGGTTTTTTAGCTGCCATTCTAATTGAATCGTTCTCTGGTCAAGGAATTTTACATTTCTGGGGCATTCTGTAAATTTAGAAAATAGTTATTAGTCATGTGTTCTTTGTAAATACAGATGACTAATGACTATTACTAGCAACTAGCGTGATGAGCGAAATATGACACGCCCTGGGGATTCTTCATGGTTAATTCGCGTATGTACCCGCAGACAAGTTAACACTTCCCCAGGGGTACCGCCAAAATCTAGTTGTAAGTCATCTTTGGATGAAGTGCAGATATCTGCGTAAAGTCCAGATAATTGGCGAATTCGGGTTTCATGACCTGCATTAATGGCTTTATCAGCTATCTTCTTGAGGATGCGCCGTGATTCGTTTTGTAGCTTACCCCACCATGAATAACGTTCAGCTGGGGGTACAAATACCAAAGAGTGTATTGCTTCATCCATATCAATCCAAGCACGTAAAATAGACAGGGGATCGGCGTTTTCTTCAGCTTTTTGGGTGCGTTGACAGCGATCGCTCAAAGCATTAATATATTGATGCCGCTGTTCTGGTTTGGAATTTAGCGAGATGATATCGAAGCTACAAACACTTTTTAAAGCATGATATAAATCTGGTTCTATTTCAATAAATTTCATATATAAAAATAAGAATCCCGCTGATAAATCAGATTCATTATTTTGGCAAATTTGATAATTTAAAAGTGCTTTTTGAGATAAACTTAATCCCTGAGTTTCCACAGTACCGCTAAGTCCAGGGTAGATAATTTCATCGCGGATAAAAGGAAGTTGATAGAGATTAGAATTATCGGCGATCGCGCCAACTTCTTGAGCCATATCTAAAGTACGCTGTCGCCAAGATGTAGCTAAATCTTCGGGTATTCGTAACAATTTTCGCTGAATTTCATTCCATAAATCTGAGTCAGTTTGGCTTTGCAGTTGGGAATTACCCAGATAATAATTAAGTTCGGAATCAGAATCAAAAGCTTCCCTTAAATGATTGAGTTTTAATGTATTTTGGGGAGATATAACGGCATCTTCCCAACCAATATCTAGGCGTAAGGGTGTAGGCGCAGGTTGCAATAAACTATGAAGTTCTTGCAACAACTCGTCGCATAGCTTGACTCCTGGATCTAGTGGAAATTCTGCACGAGCCTGATTTAAAGTAGTTTCAAGTCCGTAGAGAGTAAAGCGCAATAATTGGGCTAATTCGGAGTTTTGTATTTCTAATAATTGGCGGAAGTGCTGCATTGATATTACCTTTTTATCTCACGCAGAGGCGCAGAAGCGCAAAGAGAAAGAGCTTTTTTCTATCTCACACTCAGACGCAACACGCCAATAAAACCTTTGCGTCTTAGCGTCTTTGCGCGAACAAATTCTAATGTATACCGCAAAATGGATCGCGTTCTTTATCAACTTCATTAGGTTGTAATTCTAATTCAGCCAAATAAACGCATCCTTCTTGTTTAAGACATTCTTGATTTGTTGATGTCCAATAAGGCACTTCACCTGCGTGCATCCGCAAAATACCTTGATTATCGAGAGTGACGCGATATTGACAAGGATAATCTGTTGTCATGTCTGGTTTAGTAAGTGCGCCAATTCTGATCCATTTTTTCGTTTGAGTTTGGGCGTCTGTTTGATAAATATAGAAAGTGTGTTGGTCAGTTTTTGGGAAGGGAGGTAAGGGATGACTAATTAATCCGATTCCTGGTTGTGTCACACCATCACGCAAGTAATGAAATTTTTGGAAAGATTTATCATCATTTCCGACTTCAAATACTAAATGATAGGCATCTGGTTGATCGACAGTTGCGGACTCGATGACATTGACAGCAATATCACCATCATTTAAATCTTTATTAGAGCCTTCTACAGCGATATTCCACTTCAATTTACCATCAGCAAATAGCGGTGAATTTTCTGAAACTACTGCTCCCAAGTCAATACCAGGAACATCAATTAAGTAATGGGGATTTCCGTAACAAAGCAATACGTTGAATTCGAGGGTTTGGTCAATTTCAAATTGGACTTTGATTTTTTTGAGAAATTCTGCTTCTTCCATTCCTAATTTATTCATCAGATTTTTGCCGTCGAAGCTACCCCAAAGTCGTAAATCTCCTTCCTCGTAATCTTGGCGGTAGATAATATTAGTTAATTGTATCCCTTGCCAAGGAGTCCGAACTTTAGCCACAGTTTCCCAAGATGCTAGTTGATAGAGTTCTTGACCAGCTTTGAATATAGTCAATAAATCGTTACTTTGGGTTTTACGTTTGAAGTTACAAGGCAAGTAATAAAACAGGTTTTTAACATCAATTTCTAGCTGGTTGGCTCCCTTACGTAGCAAAGTTTTCGATTCTTCTGGATCGAATCTTAATCTACGTAATTTTTCAGCATAGCAAGCACCGGCAGATGTGGCTAATTTGGTAAATTCTAGAACAAAAGTAATGCGTTCTGGATTCCAAACAAAATAGGGAGATTTACTAAATTCTTGATAGATTTGTCGTTGTACTAAGTCAAGATTACAAGTTTTACCAGACAGAATTAACCAATCAACTTTTTGAGAATTCCAATAATCTTTGGTGACATCATCGGGGCGCAAACGGCTTTCCATTAATCCTTTAGCAATACCGATCGCTTCTTTAATTCCGGAAACTGCGGCTCGTTCAAATTGCTGATTATCTAGGGTGACGCAGATGCTATTTGGGTCTTGGATTTGGAATTTAACAGCACTTTGGCTAAGGAGTTCAGAAATTTCTTGTTCGGAGAGTGTGAAGGTTAATAAAGCATTATCAGTCGGTGGTTTTTGTCCAAGTTTGAGTTTAGCTGCTTCTGCATAATCCCAGAGAAGATAAAATGTTTGTAGGCGTTGGGGTGCTTGTTGCCAGCGCGTAGGTAATACTTTTTCGGCAGTATCGAGAGCATCTTTATAAGCAACATCACCTTCGGGATTTTCTTTATCCAAACATTTTAAAAGACTGCCTGTTTGAAATTTTCCTTGTTCTAAGAAACGCTCATTTAACTCCGAGTTAATTAAATCTTCTAGTTTTTCACTTTCAATGTTACCCGTGGTGACTGCTGTTAATAAAAAGTCAGCGATCGCCACTTTCAATAATCTAAAAATTCGCAGTGTAATTAATTCACCACCCAACTGTAAATGTCCAGATGAACCTAATAATTTAGGAGTCAGTTTATAATAACGTCCTCCCAAACCCCGGTCTTCATAATCAGCAAAAGTTGGAGTTTTATCTGACAAAGTTAATTCAATCAAAGCTAAATCTGTGGTTCCGCCACCGATATCCAAAACGAGAACATTTTGTGACCATTTATTTCCAGTTTGGCGACAACGAGTCTTAAATGATTCAATACCAATATTCAGATTCCCGCCAAATTCTCGCCACAAAAAGAATATGGCCACAGAAACAGCTTCATCATAAGCAGTTTGCACATCATCAATCGCCAACTGTTCAACTAATTCCTTAACTTCCTTGCGAACAACAGGCGGTGCTACTGTTGGATAGGTAACGACTGCTGTTAACAAATCGCCCTCCGAAAACCTGCGTTGCGCTCGTTGGCGGTAATCTTCAGTTAATTTGATTAAATGTGCCCAAGCCGATTGAATTAGTTCTTTGGCGGTAATTGTTTGTTCTTCTCCATCCAAAATCACTGAAAACGATCGCTCTTGACCAAAATAGCGTTTGGGTGAATGATGAAACTTGCTGATAATTTCCTTTAAAGTACTGCTTGTACCTTGGGCGATCGCTTTTTTTCTATTATCTCTAGCTTCCCTACCCATCCGCAGTTGTAATTCACCTAAATGTGAAATTTCCGACTCGCTAGGAATTTCTGTTTCACGGCGATCGATATCTAGCACAACTGGAATCAGATTTTGCGATTCTAAGGTAGGAACGCGAAACACTTCATGATAGATTTGATAGAGTTTTTTGCTGACAGCGCGACGGAATCTTTCGCTATTTCCTAAACAAAGTTCAATTTGGCGAATTGCTTCCAAAAATCGCTCTTTGTTATCAGTTTCAAAAACTTCACTTAATTTTCTTGGTTCTATTTCTAGGTTTTTGCTAATTTCTAGAAGAAACTTTTGCCAATCTTCATCGCTAACATCTGGTAAAGCTATGGAAGCAGGAGAACTCAGCCATTGTGATAAGCGATCGCGCAATCGAATTTCTTGTTCTTTGGGTAAAATTTCGGCGATGGGTACTTCAATGGGATCGAAAAGTGTAACTGTAGAATTCGACGTACCAAAATCTAATGCAAACCATCCCGGAAATCTTTTTTGTTGTTTCTCGTTTGGTTGTTTATCAGTATAGTTGTTCAATTCAAAAGAGTTCATTATAGCAAATATTTCTGTTTAACGGTGGCTTTTTTATAGGGCGATCGCTTTTACATGAAAGAGCGATCGCTAGAATTACTAAGTTGATGTTGAAGATTCTTCCTCGCTTATAAGTCTTATTTGTTCTATGGTTAAATTAAATAATTGGGCAACTTCTTCTATCGACATACCACGAGCTAAGAGACGAGGTACAAGTTCAAGCGTTAGTTCTTCTCGTCCCTCTTCTCGTCCCTCTTCTCGTCCCTCTTCTCGTCCCTCTTCTCGTCCTTCTTGTTTGGCTTCTTGATAAACCCTAGTTTCTTCTAACTTAACTCCTAACATGGCCTCTACCTCTTCACGACTTAAGTTGGCAAATTTATAAACAGCGATCGCTGTGATTACATCTATTATCTCCTCTTTAGCTAAGACAGTGATCTGTTCTTGTTGCACTCGTTCAATTAAACGTTTCGCTTGTTCCACCATTTGAGTTTCCGAAGCGATAGTTAACTGCATCAAACTGATACCAACTCTTTGCTCATCAGGATTACCTAACTCATCTAAATAAATGCGTTGTACTTGCGAACTGTTTAGTAGCGATCTGTGAATAGTGGTTTTTTCGGGTTCTAAGTTGCGAGACTGTAAAATAATTACTCCATACCAATCATCATAAAGTGTTGGATTGCGATACATATACAGCATCGATTCCGAGAAAAAGCGATGATACAGTAAATCATCTTTTTGGAATTGCACCTCAGCAAAAAAGATAATTTGAGATGTTGCATCAGGTGGAGGTAAAAATACCCCATCAATCCGAAATGTTGGTTCTTTAACTTCAACTGATTCAAAGCGATAGTTAGCAGCTTCGGCTGGTGGCTGTTCTACTAACTCAAAAAGCAACCCTGGAACACGCTTAAAAAGCGTATAAAAAATCGCATCTCGTCTCACAAATACATCCTCATTACCCTACGCGATCGCTTTGAAAAAGCATTGCAAATTCTCAATCTAAAATAGTAGAAGTTTGCCGTTCGGAAAACATTTTAGTAAGAAACAGCGGCAATATCTGAAAGAATCTGCAACCACGTAGGAACTGCTACCTCAGATGGTAACTCGCCGGCTGTTAAATATCTCAGTAATGCTTCTTTTTTCGAGAGGTTTTGTAAACTCGGAATAATTTGATCCAAAATGCCTTCTAGTTCAGAATTAATTTGTTGATTCACTTCACTAACATACTGTACAAGATGAAGGCTAGCGCTAGCAGTAATTTCATCTCGCAATCGCAGTACTAAAAGTTGGTGATTGCTAGATCTCGGTAAGCCTTGGCTTTTTTCTGGTGCCCAGTCAAAGATTTGACCAACGTTGTGTTTATCGTCTTGACGCGCTAGGGGAAAAATGATTTCGGGCGCAACGGTTTTGTCTTGGTTACTAATTTCAGAAATGATTGCTTCTTTCCATTCGTTGGGGTCGCATCCTAGCAATAATTTATAAAAGAGGTCGGCTTCTTCCACACCAAATTTGGATTCGATTTCTTGTTCCATTTCTGGGTTAAGAATTGCTTTCAATTGGTCGCGTTCTGGGGCTACCTGATTTGACAATTGATTTAACAAATCTACCACAGCCTGACGAATGCGATCGCGGGCAAATTCTTCTACTTCTTTAACGGTTTTTTCAAATACTGGATAAAAATCATCACTCTTTGTCGGCAAAGAACTATTGAGGCGGTTTCCTCTATCAAATAATTTCCCTGCTGCACCTTTAAATTCGGCGAGGGCAATAGTACCATTATTGACTTTATTAAACAGTAAAGTCCACTGACTCCAATTAAGTATTTTAAAGGTAAGTTCGTCTTTAACTACATCGCTGACAACAACACCGCGCCGGTCTTTAAGTGGTTCTTTTCCTAAGTTTTTTTGAAAATTTCTGTAGATTTTATCTAAAGTTTCCACCACAAACCGCAATTCAATAAAAGCCGGACTGTCCCCTGTAGGAATGCCTTGCTCGTGAATTTCATCGATGATGTCTTTCAAATGATCTTGTTGCTGACTCACTACATCAGCGGCTCTTTTAGTATCTTCATATAATTGCTTTAGTCCATGAGTAGCAACGTGATTTTGAATTAATTCTCGTAACTTTCCAAGACTACCATCTTGAGCAAAATAACCTAATTGCCTGCCTAAATAGCTGCGAGTATCAGAGTCTAATAGCCGTTGGCTTAAGCGTGCCCATTTATCTTGTAGCCGTTTAGATCTGTCTAAATAATCAGGATAATCCAAGTTAGCTAAAAACTCTGGTGAACCTGCTTTGACTTTAGTTGAACGTTTTGCTAAATCAGCCAGTCCTAATAGTGGCGACAGTAAAACAATGCGGTCTTTTTGAGTTGTAAACGCCTTTGCACCGTCAATGGTGGTTTGCAGAACTTTGAGTTTTTGGAAAACAATTTCCTCGTGTAAATCTCTATCTTCAGTTAACTGGTCGAGTTCTCTTTCACCGCCCTCACTCTCCAAAGGTAGTTGATCGAAGCGACCCACACCAACGAGAATTAAATCTTTCAGGTCTTGTCCTGGTCGCTGCTGCTGCATCATCGTGAAGATTTTATTCGCGCGATCGCTTCCCGGAGATTTACCATTTAGCAGTACTAAAATTGTCTGTACTTCTGCTAATTCTCGCAGTGATAAAAAGGTATCCCTAGCCCCCGAATTAGCAGCCCCCAATCCCGGAAAATCAATCAAAATAAATTTAGCAGCACCCGTAACATCCCAAATTTCCCGTGAAATTTTGACATCAATATCGACGCGGCGAATCAGTGGAAAGCTGTTTTGTAATAATTTCGTTGGTAGCCTCTGGGGTGGACTCGGTAAGCGAATATGCGCTGGCGGTAAATCTTCAAATTTGAGAGTTTGGATGGCCATTGGCTGTTCTACTAGCTGTAGACCTTCGCGGGCGGTGGCAGCATCAATTTGGTAGCGCCCACTACACATGACTTCTCCGTAAGCTTGATAAGCCCGCAGAAATAATATTAACTCCCTAAGTAAATACCGTAAATCTAAATTGTTAGAACTGTTCCATGCTTCCTCACACCAGTCAATAATATCTTTACCAGAATTCAGCCTTGACACTGGTATAGCAGGCAGTCCTGCTGCTGTTGTCCGTTTATTTGCCTCCCCCAGCATGAACCGCAGACACTCATGCACCCCTTCATGGGAAAGATACTCTACAGTAAAATTACTGAGTTGCGTAGTTGTAAAGTCATCTTGGGGTATAATGTGAAGCGCTGTGACATTACCAGTAGTCGGGTTTTCACTGACTGGCAAAGCATCTGCATATCCAATCAAACTGCCTAAAAGTAAAGTTTTGCCACTACTGAATTCCCCCATCACACCAATTTTCACAGGCGAAGTGGCGAGATCTACAGTTTTTTCGGCAGCTTCCCGCAGACGACGGAGACAATCATCAAGGCTAGCTGGAACCCAATCTTCTTGTTGTGAAGGGTATTCAGGTACAGAATCTATCTTCCGGAGGATGAATTCACCGTACTCTTTAAAACTAGCCAGTTTGTCTGGTTCCATAGAGTAGTTTCCGCCTAACATAAATTTCTCTGAGCTTTATAACATATAAAATGCGATCGCCAAGGGGCTATACAACGGAATGGGGCATGGGGCATTGAAAGTGTGGGAGGATGGGGAAGCATTAATTCTCTTTCCCCACACTCCCTCATCTCCCTCATCCCCCTCATCCCCCTCATCTCCCTCATCTCCCTCATCTCCCTCATCTTTGAAAAAGCCGGGTTTCCTCGGAAAAATAAATATTGATTTGATATGAAAATCTTGAATTTTGTGAATTTTTGATGAAGACATATCTGTAAATAATTCGTGAAAAGTCAGATCCCCGACTTCTTTAAGAAGTCGGGGATCTAAACACAGGCAAGTAAAGCTAATTCAGATTTTCAGCCATTAAATTAGATAATCAGTATAAATTTATCGATGATTTTCAGGAAAAAAGATATTTAAGTAATTTTACTTAAGTGAAAAAATTTTCAGTTTGAATAAAAATGGTGAAGTTCATCTTAATCAAAACTTCAGCATTTCCCTAATTTATTTACACAAAAACAGGAATTAATGTATATCTAAAAAGAAATAAAGTATTAAGATAATTACCAGGCTGAGATAAAAATATTATACACATTTTTTAACAATTCTAATTTCAGAGATTTTACCTCAATAATTTAGGCAGAGCAGGCAGGGAAAAGTGTTTTTAAGAAAGGTGCAAAGCTATATTGAACAACCTGAGTTTGAAAAAGAAAAGATACAACAAGGTAAAAAACTATTTAATCAACAGGGTCAATTCACAGTAAAAAAACACGCCAAAGAATTAACAAAAGCATTAATGCGACTGCAAGCGGAAACTGCAAAACGCCAAGATTTGGAAGTGCAGTTGCAGCAAAAAACATCAGATTTTGCAGCTATTTTGCAACTACTTCCTGATTTTTATTTTCGTGTTGATGCTGATGGAACCATCCTGGATTATCGTCCAGGAAAAATGCCAAATTTGTATATGGCACAAAGAGTTGAACGGGGCAAGAGTTTGCGAGAATGCCTACCGAATGTTGTAGGCGATCGCTTCCACCAAGCAATGACTCAAGTACTTGTAACTCAATGTGAAGTTAGTTTTGAATACACAGTAGTAAATAGTCACTTTGAAGCTAGATTCTTACCATTACCAGAGCAGCAAATTATAGTTCTGATCCGCGAAAACGAGGACAAAGTACAAGCTGCATCCCTCAAAAGAGATACCCAGTTTCGCACGATTATTGAGAATGCCAATAACATTCTTTTTGCGCTGACGGCTGAGGGAATATTCTCCTACGTTTCTCCGAACTGGACTGATATTTTAGGGCATGAAGTTACGGAAGTGGAAGGCAAATCCTTTAGTCTGTTTGTACATCCTGAGGATGTGCCTATGTGTGCAGATTATTTACAACGAGTTGTCACAACAGGC
The DNA here is from genome assembly GCA_034531095.2 of Nostoc sp. CreGUA01. Classification (GTDB taxonomy): domain Bacteria; phylum Cyanobacteriota; class Cyanobacteriia; order Cyanobacteriales; family Nostocaceae; genus Nostoc. The sequence goes on from JAVRBV020000095.1 coordinate 50,825, forward strand.
GAAAAACAAGATGCAATTGAATATCGGATAAAACACAAAAATGGCAGTTGGCGATGGCACACAAGCAACTCATCTGCTACTAGAGACGCCAATGGTAACGTTTTGAACTTCGTCGGCATTTGTTACGACACCACTGACCGCAAACAAGCAGAAGAAGCACTGACAGAACGCGCCCGTTTGGCAAATTTTCGTGCCGATGTAGACGCAGCCCTCACCCAGAGTGACACTTTAGAGAACATGATGCGCCGCTGCACAGAGGCTTTAATTCAACATCTGGATGCGGCCTTTGCTCGAATTTGGACGCTGAATAAACAGGAAAATGTACTAGAGTTGCAAGTCAGTTCTGGAATGTACACCCATATTAATGGGCCTCATCGGCGCGTTCCAGTTGGCAAATTCAAAATTGGTTTGATTGCCCAAGAAGGCAAACCCCACCTAACTAACTGCGTGCAGACAGATCCCCGCGTGAGTAACAAAGAGTGGGCACAGCGAGAAGGTATGATTGCTTTTGCCGGTTATCCTCTGATTGTTGAAGGTGAAACTGTAGGGGTAATAGCCATGTTTGCCCGCCAAGCTGTCACAGAATCAACTTTTAAAGCGCTGGAATTTGCCGCCCAAGAAATTGCCATTGGCATCAAACGCAAACAAACAGAAATTGCCCTTCGAGAAAGCGTCCAGCGGGAAAGATTACTCAATCGTCTTTCTAGCCAAATTCGAGCTTCCTTGGATCTCAATTACATTGTGGAAACCGCAGTCCAAGAGATTCGCAACTTATTTCAAATAGATAGATGCGCCTTTTTTTGGTATCGACAAAACGCTGAGGTATCCTACTGGGAGAGAGTATATGAAGCCAAAAGTTTGTTTTTACCATGTCTGCTGAAAGACCAAGGAAATAATGCAGAAATCGAACTCATCGCCAGCAAAACTTTGAACAGAGAAATCATCCGCATCGATGATGTTAAAACTGTAAGCTATGGTGATGCATGGGAGTTTTTGAACGATTTCGGCTTCACTGCTTTTATGTCACTACCCGTACACACCCAATCCGGGGAAATTGGCGCCTTTAGCTGTGGTTATTGTAATGGCTTTCGGCCTTGGCTAGAAAGTGAAGTAGAATTACTCCAAGCAGTTACAGACCAAATAGCGATCGCCATTGACCAAGCTAAACTTTATACCCAAAGTCGTATCGCCGCCCAAACTGCCCAAGACAAAGCCCAGCAACTAGAAACGGCACTCCTAGAACTGCAACAAACCCAAGCCCAACTGATTCAAACTGAAAAAATGTCTAGTTTAGGACAGTTGGTAGCCGGAATTGCCCACGAAATCAATAATCCCGTCAATTTTATCTATGGCAATATTAGCCACGCCAGCGGATATATCGAAGATTTGCTGCACTTAATAGAACTTTATCAACAGCACTACTGCCCACCAGCACCAGAAATTCACGAACAAATTTACGCCATTGATTTAGACTTTCTCAAACAAGACTTGCCCAAAGTCCTCAACTCTATCAACATGGGTTCTGAACGCATTCGCCAGATAGTCTTATCTTTACGCAATTTTTCTCGCCTTGACGAAGACGGCATGAAACCAGTGGACATCCATGAAGGTTTGGATAACACCTTGCTACTTTTACAAAATCGCTTGAAAGCCAAACCAGGACATCCCGAAATCCAAGTAATTAAAGACTACGGCAACTTGCCGCGAGTAGTTTGTCACGCCGGACAAATGAATCAAGTATTTATGAATCTGCTGACAAATGCGATCGATGCGTTAGAAGAGGGAGTGGGGAGATGGGGAGATGGGGAGATGGGGGAGACAAATCAATTCAAAATTCAAAATTCAAAATTCAAAATTAAAGAACTTTTTAATGCCCAATGCCCCATGCCCAAAATTCGCATCCGTACTTCCATTGATGACAATTGTGTAATTATTCGCATTTCTGACAATGGGTTAGGGATGACAGAAGAAGTACGCAAACGCTTATTTGACCCATTTTTTACTACCAAGCCTGTGGGTAAAGGCACTGGTATGGGATTATCAATTAGTTACCAAATTGTTGTCAAAAAACACTGTGGAACTCTTGAGTGTATTTCAGCACCAGGAGAAGGTGCTGAGTTTGCGATCGCCATTCCCCTAAAACAATAATGGCGATCGTCAATATAATGTAAATTTAACCTGTTGTTAACCAAAAATTAATCTATTAGTTGTTAACTGATATCAATTCACTTTTTGCTGCAACATTTGAACGTCCCTCCAACAACTGGCAAATTACAGGAGTTGGGGGGATTATTTATCGGACTTAGGCATTGACAATAAATACCAAATATGTATAAGGGTAAAAACCATATTTTTCGTAAGGGCACAGCATTGCTCATTGGTGTCAACTTAAGCTAAAAATAGCGTACTCGTTGGGTGTTGCGCGTCCGCCCACCGTTAAAACGGCGGTCTCATAGCTGAAGTCCATTGAAATGGACTGTAATTTTCAGTCCTCTAAAGAGGACTTTCGCTATTAGCCAG
>JAVRBV020000096.1:0-32251 GCA_034531095.2 Nostoc sp. CreGUA01
GATGGGGAAGCATTAATTCTCTTTCCCCCATCTCCCCACACTCCCCACACTCCTCATCTCCCCACCTCCCCAATGGCTAAAGATTTAAAAATGGGAAAAACTGAAGTAAAGTTTTTCGTATCCGAAGTAAAAAAATCTGGTCACGAATTTTCGGGTCTAGTTTTGGCGGTGGTGCTTCTTGTAGCTGTGCTTCTAGCTGGGCGTATTCAGCAGCAGTTAAGGGTCTGCCATCGATAGGCGATCGCGCTTCTATGATAATCTGTGTCCGTAATATCTCTTCTGGTATATCCTCTGCTGGCGGTAATGCTATTACCCCCGATCCCCAATAGCTACTGAAAAATGTAATCGTTGCACTGACTACAAATACAGTAAGTAATTTAACTAGGTTGCTAATTTTAATTTTCGCCATCTCGCCGACTGCATTCACAACACAGCATGAAAATCTGTTTTTCTAATGCCCAATACCCTCTGCTTTTTCCAAATATTTTATACCCAACACACCATCCTAATAAAAATCTGGCAACATCCAGGGACATCACCAGATCTGATTTTTTGATACATGATGAATTTTTTCATTAATTTTGATGAGTTCGTAGTAAGCACTTTAGTGCTTAAAAATCCAGGACTAAAGTCCTGACTACAAACTTAATTTACTCCTTGAAGCCTGAAAATCAGACTTGTCTAGGAGAGGTAATTACCCATACTCCTACGGAGAAGCAAGCTAAACGTCTCCGTCAGGAGAAGGGTACAGAATTGCGAAATTTGGAATTTTGACACAAGTCCAGAGATCGGACTTCCTGGAATCTGAACTTCGTTGATTTTGTCTACTCTACAAACAACCAAGCTAAACCAGCTTTTCCCAGATAGGCAGTGCAAAGTTATTACACACCAACAACACACAAATGCGGGTTTTCATGCGAACTCGATTAATTCAAGCTATGCAGTGAGGAAGTTTGTCACTCGCACTCACCTATTCTGGGCTGATTTCAACTCAATTTTAGAGTGCCTTATTTAGGGGTAGTTGTGGGAGTAGCTGCGGGAGTAGGAGCAGGGGTAGTTCCAGCTGGAGGTGCATCTGTTGGTTCACCTGTAGGAGCTGGGGTAGCAGTACCGCCGCCATCACCACCTTCACAGGCTCCGAGAATTGCAGCCAGACTTAACATTAGAGCCAAACCAAAGATTTTTGTTTTCATAACTCCTCTTTCACCAATTATGGCTAGAAAAATTTTCACCTGTTGAATACGATACCGTATTTATCGCTTTTTTTTAAATGCTGTAAGATTACATACTTAAAAAACAACCCTTTGGGGTATTGTTTTTCAAATTTAGCTATCATACAGCAATACCTTTGCCATTTTTTTGTAGGTTGGGTTAAGCGAAGCGAAACCCAACGTATTTGTTGGGTTTCGTGCCTCAACCCAACCTACAAATCAGGATATTTTTCGATTTGGCAAAGGTATTGATACAGCCATTTGATTAGTTTCTCTTAGCTCAGGAGCAAAATCCCAGGTATTAAATTTTCTTGTCAGTCGAACTATGATAACAAAAAATTTTATTGTTAAGAATTTCAGATTCACTCGCCAAAATCCAAAATGCATTGGAGTATGACTTAGTGAATGAATACAGGGGGTTTCAAATCATCTCCAAATCTCCAATTGTGAGATTTAGCTATGCTGGAACTGCTGTATGTAAACAAATAATCGTATAAAAAATTACTTATTTTTAGTCTGAGTCCCCGAACTTGTGAGCAGCGGAAACTGCTGATAATTTTTGTGTGAATTCTGACTTATTTTTATTTTTTCACACAGTATTGCACCTTACCGCCTGCGGTTGCCATACTTTAGGTGCGATATCTAAACAGCCTGCTGCCAGCTGCTAATCGCTGATTGTAAACATTGCAATATCTAGGCGATGCAAACTATCGATCTAGCTAGCTATTAGAACAGTTAAAAGGGTGTAGTCTGTTATGTGTGTTTCTTGCATAGAAGGCGATTTTAACCTCAGCAAAAACAGACAATCAATTGAAAGTACAATATTTCCCATCTAAAAAAATTTATGGTTGCTGCTCGTAAATCAGCTGTTTCTACAAAAGGTTCTTGGTTTTGGCGAAATTCTATCCTTTCTTTTGGCAAGGGAAGACGTTCTGCGCGTTTGGAGTCAGCAGCGCAGAGTGCTTCTGTACCTAATGCCCAAGCAACACAAGTATCCTCTGCAAGACGAAAGCGTTCTGCAAAAAATTTAGCGATTTCTTCCACAAATGAGGCATTTATGCCCAAATTACCGAAAGAGTTGGGCAGACAAATGCCAAATCTTAATGACCAGCCGAATGAAACCAACAAAAGTCCAGAGGTAGGTTTTGTTGGTCTTCCCATCATGCCTGGTTCTGGAGCAACACCATTATGGTTGCTGCGTTTGTACACTTTTCATCGTTATTCGTCAGTTTTGGTGTTTTTGTTGGTAGCAGCGACACTTGCAGTTTATGGCTGGACAGTATATTCTCAAGAGCTTTGGAGTCAGTCATATCGCAGACTGCAAAATCTCCAGCGTCATGAGCGACTATTAACGACAACTAACGCAACACTGACAAACAAAATGGCACAGGAAGCAGAACAGCCAACAACAGGGCTGGTATCGCCAACTCCTGAAAAGATGATTTTCTTACCTCCAGCATCTTCTAATTCCGAACCAGCATCGCCTAAGACAAAGCCAAATCCCCAAACCCAACAACAAAGACTCTCGCCATTGGGATATTAAAGGTATTGGGCATGGGGCATTGTTGACTAAATAATTAGACTTAATGACTAATGACCAATATCATGTCTGGTTAATCAAGCTGAATAAAAATGTTTGCTTGTAGTGAGGACTTTAGTCCTCAAGCCAGGACTAAAGTCCTTACTACAACAGAGTTTATTATGGGTGATTTGGCGGACATCATGATAATGACTAAGGACAAACCCAATGCAAAAGTCACCAAGCAAAACAAGATTTGCAAAGTTTCGGAATCCAGGATTGCCAAGGCGACAGAGGCGTTCTAAACAAAGTTTTTTGGGAAAATTTGCGTCTAATATCCAACAACAAACATCCGATACCAAGTCCCGACTGTTTATTGTGTGGGGCGTATTAGTGACAGCAGGGTTGGGATTGGGTGTTAACTTGTATAACTTGCAAATTGTTCGGGGTCCAAAGTTAACAGAGTACGCACGAAACCAGCAAATGGTAAATTTGCGACCTTTTATGCCCCGTCGTCCGGTGGTAGATCGCAATAATAATCTGTTGGCGATTGACCGCCCTGTATATACTTTGTACGCTCATCCGAAATTATTTGATAAGTCTAATCAACAGATAGCAGACCTACTTTCCCCAATATTGGCGAAAGATGCTCCGGAATTGGTGAAGACTTTTGAAAGCAAAAAAAGTGGGATTGTGCTATCCCCAGCGATACCGGAAGAAATTGTCGATCGCATTACTTCTTTGCGCTTAAATGGTTTAGAACTAATTCAAAAATACTCCCGATTTTACCCGTCGGAGGATTTGGTCGCTGATGTGGTGGGTTATGTGAATGTTGACCGTCGCGGTCAAGCGGGTGTGGAATACTCTCAAGAAAACTTACTAGAACGTTCTGTACAAACGGTGCGCCTCAGTCGAACGGGTACTGGCGCCCTGATGCCAAATCACGCCCCTGAAGGTTTTTTACATTTTGATGATTTGCGACTGCAATTGACTATTGATAGCCGTTTGCAACGAATTGCCCGCACTGCTCTTAAACAAAAAATGGACGAGTTTCAGGCTAAACGCGGGGCGGTAATTGTGATGGACGCATTGGATGGTTCCTTACTCGCTTTAGCTTCTCAGCCCACTTATAACCCTAATGAATATGCCAAAGCTAATATTTCACTGTTTAAAAACTGGACGGTGGCGGATCTTTATGAACCCGGTTCGACCTTCAAGCCTTTAAATGTGGCGATCGCTCTGGAAAATGGTGTCATTAAACCAGATGATATATTTAATGACTCCGGTTCTATTCGCGTAGCCAATTACACCATCAAAAATGCGATGAACAATGGTTATGGGCGGATTAGCATCGCTCAAATCCTGCAAAATTCTAGCAATATTGGCATGGTGCAAATGATCCAGCGATTAAAACCTGCAATATACTACAACTGGCTGGAACGCTTGGGACTAGGACAAAAAGTTGACACAGATTTACCTTTTGAAGTTGGCGGTCGCCTCAAGAGTCAAGAAGAATTTATCGCTTCGCCCATTGAACCAGCTACTACTTCCTTTGGTCAAGGCTTTTCCATGACACCCATACAGTTGGTACAGATGCACGGCGCTTTAGCCAATGGCGGGAAATTGGTTACACCCCATGTAGTCCGGGGTCTGATTGATACCAAAGGACAGATGCATGATTCACCCTCTCGCACCATACCGCGCCAAATTTTCTCAGCCGCAACAGCCCAAAAGGTAGTAGAAATGATGGAAACTGTTGTGTCTGAAGGCACTGGTAAAGTGTCACAAATTCCTGGGTATCGCATTGGTGGTAAAACTGGTACTGCCCAAAAAGCCAGTCCCAATGGCGGTTATATCAAGGGTGCGAGAATCACTAGTTTTGTAGCTATTTTACCAGTGGAATCTCCTCGCTACGTAGTGTTCGCATTAGTAGATGAACCAAAAGGAGAAAATGCCTATGGTTCTAACGTCGCCGCCCCAATTGTGAAGTCGGTAATTCAAGCGCTGATTCCTTTGGAAGAGATTCCGCCAAATAAGGCGATGGATTGAAGGGGATGAGGGGGATGAGGGAGATGAGGGAGATGAGGGGGATGAGGGAGAGGGGCAGGGTGCAGGGGGCAGGGGAGAAAATCTTCCCCTCTGCTCCCTGCTAGGAGCTCCCCTGCCTCTTCCCAATGCCCCATGCCCCATGCCCAATCTTCTAGACTTAATCTTTGTTTATAACCAGGGAAAGAGGTACAGAACACTACTCGTGTGGAAACTTAGGTATTAGAGGTGAAACTAATTTCTCACTTTTTAAAGCTACAGAAGATTCCATGCAAAGCAATATAGTTATGTTCCCTAAGGCTGGGATTGGCAAAAAAAATACGCAAACAAAAGAAACAACGGTTACCAAGTACGACCGTGCTGAGCAGCAATTTATAGAACTGCTGGCAATGGAGAATTTGGATAGTCAACTGGATATAAAACCGCGAAAAGCGAATGAGTTTCAACAGACGCTTTCTATGGCAATTGACGCTGCCTATGGAAACGATCGCTCTGATGAGCAAGCTCACCTTTTTCTCCAACGGATACTTTATCGAATTAATCGGCTAAACCTATTTTGGTACGATGATTTGCATAATTATACCAATGAGCGATCGCTTTATTTGTACTCGTGTCGTGACCAAATTGAAACTGCTTGGCAAAAGTGGGAACTTGCACAATTAGATCTGGCTGCACTGCAACAATTGGATGTCAAACAAGCTTTAATTAAGCGTGCATCTGCTGATTTAGATCCGCTATTATCGCCAAATAGTCGCTATATCCGTGAGGAAATGACGGAAATTGGCTATCGTCACTTGCTGGCGATCGCTTCTTTTGATGGTTTGGTAGAAGCTAGCCGTCTTTCCCGCGTTTTAGGTGGTGCTGCTAATGAAGTACAGTGTACGCTGGTGCGGGTACTACTTGAAGAATACGGCAATGGTCGTCTATCTCGCAAGCATTCGACATTTTTTGCCCAAATGCTTGCTGAATTCGGCATGAACACTCAACCAGAAGGATATTTCGATTTAGTACCTTGGGAAGTCCTAGCTTGTGCTAATCATAATTTTCTGATGACTGAGCGCAAACGCTATTTTCTACGTTACAGTGGTGCGCTGACATATTTTGAGGTGGCTGGCCCTGCGGTTTACAGAAACTATCTCACAGCAGCGCAACGACTAGGACTTTCAGATGCAGCGATGGGTTATTGGGAATTGCACATCAGGGAAGATGAACGCCACGGAAGTTGGATGTTAGATGATGTGGCTTTGCCATTAGCAGAACGATATCCCAATGATGCATGGGAGTTAGTACTTGGCTATGACCAGGAAAAAATAATGGGCGATCGCGCTGCTAGTGCTGTTGTGCGATCGATACGCCAAGCAGAACAAACTGCCTTACCCGTGTAATAATTTCCCAAATTAGAAATTAAAAATAGCAGGTTATTTTTTAGCATTTGATTGCTCATTTACCTGCTAATTAATTTCCTTTGCAAACAGTTTCTTGCTAAAGGAACGGTTTTTTATTGCCTTGATACAAGGTAGTAAATGATTTTTTGTTGTCTAAATCTTATCTTATTGTTGAGTTAAAGTCAAATGAAAGACATCTTTTTTTGTCCTGAAGAATCTCATTTCTACTCCAACTGCTTAGAAAACCTTGTAATTAGGAATTGTCCAGATTACGAATCCATTGTTGAGTTTGGTTCGGGAGATGGCAGCCCTGTAATTAATTCTTTGTTGCGAAATAAGTTTCATGGTGTAATTCAAGGATTTGAATTAAATACTTCTGCATGGAAAGCTGCAAATTTAACCATTGATGAATATCAACTCACTGATAAATATATAATCCATAATTCCTGTTTGTTTGAGTCTTCGCAACCCAACGCAGGATATCTGATTGCTAATCCGCCATATCTCCCCGCACCGGATAGTGATATATATATGCCACTTTTATTTGGAGGCATAGATGGAGCTACAATTACCAATGAGCTTTTAACGTTAGGTTATGAAAATGTATTGGTTTTATTATCTAGTTTTTCTCATCCAATAAGTACGCTGAATCTAGCAAAAGAAAACGGTTATTGTGTGGAAAATTTTATGGTTTTACCTTTACGATTCGGCTACTATAGCTCTGAGCCAAAGGTGAAAAAACACATAGAGAAATTAAGGGAAAACAAAATGGCATTTTATTCTGGCGATTATTATTTTCTCGCTGGTGTTTTATTTAAAAAACGCCAAGATTGCGAAATAGATTTATCGAATGAATTAGCCCAAATAATGACTAGTTTATAAAACAATACGCTTGGGTTAAAATGAGGTACACAGGTAGGGGCGTAGGCTCTGCCTTCCCGTAGGGTAAGGCCGTTCGCCCTTACAATAGTCTGTACTTTGCGCTCTTTGTGTCCTTTACGGTTCGTTTCTTAACCCAATGCCCATCAAATTCTGAATTCTGACGACTGATATCATGTCCGCCTAATCACTTATCATTAAAATCTCTCCGCGTCCCCGCGTCCCCGTGTCTCCCGAAGTTCAGCTCGCCGGAAGCCGGCGCTCCGACTTCTCTCCGTGTCAGTCTAAACAATAAGTCTTTAACCGGACATGATATGACGCCTTTATGATTTATTATTAAAATTAGTAAATGTAAAGTCTACTGGCGTGACAAACCTAAATTAATGCAACTCAAATCTCAATAATTGAAAAATTGTTGATCCACTATTTTAGTCTTGTCACACCAGTAATTAACAAGTAAGAAATAATTTCTTCAAAGAGCTACAAATTAATGAATCTCCTGAAAGATTTCAAGTTTTTGAGGTTTAAAACTCGATACGCTATCCCAATAATTGACTTGGCTAATATTCACCATCAGCAAAGCAATATTTGGCTCATCCAGTCCTTTAGGAAACCAAGTTTGAAGTTCCGGTTTCCATAGTTCTCGCATCTTATTGCGGTCTTTTACAAGTTGCGAAGTACCTGAAATAGAAACGAACCGCTGCTGTTCGGCTGACACAAAACTGACATTGACTTGCGGATAATGTTCAACCTCAGCCACCTTATGAGAATCTGCATAGGTGAAAAACCAAAGAGTAGCATCAGAGTTAATATTACCACTCTTTGACATAGGATAACTATGCAGACTTCCATCATTATCGACTGTGGTAAACATACCATAATCAATATTTTTGATTAGTTCACGCAAGTTTTGAAGCTGTTGTTCGCTGTCTCTAAAAGTTGTCATTGGCTGTACTTTTTTTGTTTGATTTGATGGGATGTAATTTTTGATTACAACCATATGTAATTTACACGTGCAAAAATCATCTTTTATTATCAACAATTTCCAGCTTAATTGCGTGAGTCTAGAGGTTGAATTATACTATTAATAATCTCTTTGATATATATCTATAGAAATATAAATTAAGAATGATATTGAACTAAAAGCTGCTGATTACCTACTGGCGTGGCAAGACTAAAATGGTGCAATAATTTTTCTTGTAGTGTGGACATCTTGTCCGCACCGGACGGGCAAGATGCTCATCGCGGTTTCTAACCGCCCGTTTCGCGTTAAGTTGACACCTATGAGCAATGCTATGCCCCTACCGCGTGGTCTATTTACCTGAAAATTGCTGTAATGATAACTAATTAACCGAACTTGATATTATATCAAGTTCGGTTAATCACTTATTATTAAAATTTCTCAGCGTCACCGCGTCAGTCCTAATGATAAGTCTTCACCCGAACATGATATTACACCGTATTTTGCACTACTGAGCGAGAAATCCTTCGGGTCTGATGGCGTCTTCTAAATCAACTCCCATCAAGTTTACTCCTTGGATGTTTGCATTTGTAAGATTTGTCTTTTCCAAGTCTGCGTTTTGTAAGTTTGCCGCTTGTAGATTTGCTCCGAGCAAGTTAGCCTTTTCTAGGTCTACATCAAATAAATTTGCTCCCACCAAGTTTGCTCCTTGGATGTTTGCTTTGCCCAAATCGGCTCCTTGCAAGTTTGCTCCTTCTAAATTTGTTTGCTGTAAATTCGCCCTTTCAAAATCTGCTTTTTGTAGGTTCGCACCTTGCAAATTTGCCGCTTGCAGGTTTGCATCCTTAAGAACTGCGCCAGTCAAGTTACAGCCAACACATTCTTTGGTCGCTAGTAAACGTTTAACGTTGGCTGCTACAGATTCTACTGGTGCTGGAACTGGAGATATTACTGGAGTTGGTTCCAATACTGGTGGTGCAGTTTCTGATGTTGCTGGAGTTGACTCCAAAGCTGGTTCGGATGGTGTTATTGTTTGAGCTTTAGCGCTGGGCTGATCGAACAATGAAAATGTTGCTACAACTACTATAAGTAGGGCAGTTACAAGCCACTGGGTTAATTTTTGGGAATTTGGTTTATTCATTAGTTGCCTTCCTTTGATAATTTGCAGAGTTAGATTTGCTTTTGTAAGAGCCATCAATAATGTGCTTTATGTTCACTTTAGAGAAATCGATTGATAAGAGCAAATATTATTTTGATTTAAAAGCATAAATTCAAGTGATTAAGAAAGCTTTTGGTGTGGGAAGCGGATTAGGTTTATACCAATTTGAAAAATGATTGCGACAAATGCATTATTGATACAACCTACATTTAGAAAGCGATTCCCAATCCAGGTATTATCACCGCATAGCTAATTGCCAAGCATTGCCAGACTAGGCAAGAGTCGATAGCTTTCACTTTTAATCAAAATAGACAGCCCCAAGCAAATTAAAACCAAGGGGAAGATTTTCCGACCATAGCGAGTTAAAACGGGAGCCATGAGAGGATTACGGGTCAAGTTATAAGATAAGAAGCACCACACCCCAACAGTAAAATAGCAAACACACAAAATTACGCCCAAGCTTGGCAGATTGCTACTAGCGAATAACGGTACATATATCCCAATGTTGTTTCCCCCATTGGCAATGGTAACTGCTGAAACACGGTAAGTTTGGGGATCGCGTATGGTTGCCAATAATGATTTCTTCTGGCGTCCAGATTTGCTAGGAGAGGGCAAATTAACTGATACAGCTTGTACTGTTTGTTCGTCGTCTGCTCGACTGATGAAATTACTGATACCAATGGTGATGGGAAGTAAACCCAGTAAACCAATCCAGGTGCTAGGAATAATCAAACCGCCGAAGAAACCAGGAAGACTAGCAAACACTAGTGCAGTGAATCCCACAAATTCACCGATAATAATATGCTTGGGGCGAAAGGTGCGATTCACTTTTCCGAAGAAAGCCGTCAAGTATAAATTGTCATCAAATGTGGTTGCAAAAGCGACAGAGATCCCAATAATTACTGTACTAATTAGCCAACTCATGGTCATTACTCACAATGATTCAATGCTGTTTGCCCTAAATCCTTCTCTGCATCTCGATGTGATGGCAGTTAAGGATATTTTTTGGCTGTTTTTCCTAGCAAAAACTAATAAAGCTTCGCTAGTTAGCAGCCGATTACCCAATTTTTAGAAGTAATGGACTCCAACCAAATTGGTGATTTTTTTCTCAGCAAGGTACCTTGGGAGTTCATGCAGTCAATATTATGGCTTCTGACCAAATAAGAGCAAATACTCTTGTTTTTTAAAATGATAAATTAAAGTGATTATTGAAGAATTCAGGAGTCAGAATTGGTGAATTCAAAATTAGAGGACGTAAATGGTGTATTTCACGCTTCTTGAAATCTGCTGTATGCCTAATCGGCCTCTGACTTTAGAGGAAATTCTGGTTGTAAATGCGTTGGTAGGGGCGTACAGTTGTACGCCCCTACATCGATTTTTGGATTGCAAAGATTTTTGTCAATGATATTTAGTTATGTTTATTTTTTTTAACAAGAAATAATTGAGGAGTCAGCAGCCACAATTGAGTTGGGTATTCTGTATGAGTGGCCAATAAATAATCGGTGAAAGACTACACCAAATTCAAAATTTGGTGGTCTACAATTAGTGGCGGGTCTAAGAAACGAAAGTTCAGAGCAGTGCAAGCCGCCCAGTTGTGACTTTTTGCGCTCATCCCCCGCTTCCTTGTCCTGATTCGGTGAATTCTGAATTCACCAATTCTGAATTCTTATTTATAACTTGTAACTATGCTAACTAGTGTTGACCGTCTATTATTTGTCCGGCGAGTCCCAATTTTTAAGGAATTGCGGGACGATTTTATTGTGCGGCTGACTTCAGTGATGAATGAATTGTCATTTCCAGCTAATTACACCATTTTTAGGCAAGGAGAAGAAGGGCGATCGCTCTACATTGTCGTATCAGGACGAGTTAAAGTTCATATTGGGAATAAACAGCTCGCAGAGGTAGAACAGGGAAAATACTTTGGTGAAATGGCAGTATTTGATACTCAACCCCGTTCCGCCAGCGCAACCACTTTGGAACCTTGTGAATTTTTAGAACTGACGCAAGAGCAATTATATGATGCCATTGAAGAAACTCCAGATATTGCGGTGAATATCATTCGTGAGTTATCGCGGCTGATTCGCAGATTGAATGACGATATGAATATGACTTCTTTGCCAAGTTAATCATTTGGATTCTATAGCGGTTCTCGGTTGAATCCAATACAGACGATCTAATTTTGTATTGCATCCAACTAAGAACGGCTATATATGTGCAATCTTTAGCTAAAGATTTTTGCAACGGATCTTAATCGTCCTCCAAGCCATATTATCGTACTGGGCGATCGCAGACGAAATTCCTTTGGGAAATGGTCGGTTGAAAGGATAGCCCATATCGCGTTTGTCGGGATAATCTGTGTCCTGTAGACCGCAGTAGCTAATGGAGGTACAACATTCTGGTTGTTCGGGCAAATTTAAGTCGTCTCCACTGGAAAACATTACGAACAGCCGGAATCCCATACCTTCGCGTGTCCCACGAGGTAACAGCATGGTGTAAGGCCAACCACAATCACACCAAGGTTGTTGGTCTCTTAAGGATGAATCTGGGTTAGCAAGATCCTTTGGTCGGAGTGCCGGTTTGCGAATCACCGATGAGATATCTGCACGACGGAAGATTACGGCGCGTTGTGAACCATCTAACCGATACAAAAACTTATCCATCTCAATCCAGCTACTCCAATCCTCGATCTCGGTTTCTGGTGCCAGAAAGATCCGCACGGTTAACTTTTGAATTCGATCGGAGCTATTTTCGACTCGGATGAAATAGTAAAAATCGTCGTGGGATAAGTAATCAATGGTCACTGTTTGAGGAGGATCATCTAGTTGAATCTGTCGTTGTTCCATCTGTGTGAGCAGTTCATCTGTTGTGGTCACTGTTTCGCCACTAGAAAGTTTTACTGTCGTGTTTGCAAAGTCAGTGTTCCAGTTGTTTTGCTCTGGATTCTCTGAATAACCAAATGCTTCAGATGCGATTTGTTCTCCGTTGAATTCAGCTGGGAGTCCGTCTTGGCGGCAAAGGATGATATCGAGACTTGTGGCTTTTCCGTTTGTTGTAGCCTTGCGAATTTTGACTGGTGGCGCATCGGAAAAATCATGAGGCGGTTGCTGCTCTTTCCAGGTGTGGAAGATCGAATCAACATGCTTGTGCCAGCGCCAGAAAATCGGATCTCGCACAGCCGTAGCTGTTTCTGCCATGACACCAAAAGGAGTGATATTATCAAACAGCATTAGGTGGATATGACCATCGTTGTGATGATTGCCGTAGATTTCATTAGTTTTGGGATCGCCGGCAACAGAGTTCATATTTCCTTCTTCTGTGTTGCCAAGATTATCAATTTTGACTGGCTCCTGAGACGGCAGTTGTTGGAATATCCCAGTTTTGGCAGCCTCAAATAAGCGATCGCGGAATGCTTCTTGGTTGCTGAGTTTACCACCAGGACGCGTAACGAAAGGAGGAACTGTCAAATCACTAATTGTCGCTCCTGCGGGTCGGGCACGAAACTGATACCATGTCCCATCGTCATTGCGGAGTCTCAAATTTCCTGGGTTGTAACCCTGAGGAATGGTTGCTCGATAATCAGAAAACCGATCTACTCTTTGCAGACCAACAGCAAGGCGTTCAGCATCGTAGCGAGCAATCATCTGCTCGTGCATGTAGGCAAACAGTTCGCCGTGGCGATCGCCTAGTTCAGGACTACCACTGGGACTAGGGCGACCTTCAGTAGGATAGACTATGTGCCAGTGTTCGTGGTGTTCATTGATCAGTGGGTCTTCTCGCCAGAAGTCGAGTTTGTCTTCAGGCGGTGTAGAACCGGCTTGTTCCCCTGCAAGCTTCAGCGCCTTGGACGGAGCTATAAGGTTAGCTTGGCGCTCCTCAAGCGGCTTAACTTTAACCAGGGCACGTGCTTGCGGGTAGTGAGTGATGAATAATTTGACCGCATACTGCACCAGTCCTGGTATCTCAGTCCCACGTTTTTGCTCAATTTCCTGTAAAGCACTAACTATTCCTGCTTCACCACCCTTGTTTTCAGCAATCCTCATTAGTTCGGAAGCCAAGGCAACTGCTCTTTCTAAATCTTCATTCACAAAAGGGCTGAAATGGCGTTGGGAAGCTGCTGTCTCCAAAGGAGTTGCCCCAGAAGCCCCCTTTTCTTTGCCGTGACCTGATAAGATATCATTCACTTTGGTTTGTAAATCGCCAGTCTGTGTCATTTTGATTCCTCTTGGTTAGATTGTTGGTCTTCCGGTGGATTCGATGGCCGCACGAGGTTCGGTTGGCGTTGCTCCAAAGGCCTAAGTTTTAACTTGGCTCGTGCTTCTGGATAATGAGTGATAAAGAGCTTGAGAGCATACTGCACTAGTCCAGGAATTTCTGTACCGAGTATTCTCTCGGTTTCCTCAATTGCATCAGCTAACCCTGCTTCACCGCCTTTTTTCTCGGCAATTTGCATGAGTCTCGAAGCTAAGGCAGTAGCTTTTTCTACGTCCTCATTCACATAGGAGCTGAAGTGGCGTTGCGATCGCTGTGTATCCTGATGCTGTCCCTTGGTGTGACCAGACAGGATGTCATTGACTTTGGTTTGAATTTCTTCAATCTGTGCCATTTTATTTCCTCCCATCGCCTTGAATAAGTTGTGAATGAGGCGATACTTATCTCATATTTTTCTGCAAAATTGTTTTGTGCATCTGTTGTGCTGTATATTCTCGCGTCAATGTTGTTAGTTCTTTTTAACAGCAATGAAAGAAGCAACTACACCAGCAGGTCTACCATCATGTGGAACAGTTCTAATCACCGAACCCACAATTGCTTGTTTCTCATCGATACCATTCGGCCAAGCAGGCGCAAGGTAGCCAACATAGTCATATATCCAACCTTTTGCTTGTGTATCCGATCTTCCTACCCCTTGAAAAATCAGATTGAAGGGATTTCCATACCCGATAGACCCTTTGAGATCCAAAATATATTCATCTCCAAAGCGAATATCACCCGCTAAGCTACCAAAAGGTGATTCAACTATTTCAATATCCCCTTCGCCAAATAGAAACAGCTCCTTGAATTCCTCTAGATTCTGAACGTCCTCAATATAGCCTGGATTATTTAAGAAGCTGCGATATGTCCAATTGCCAACAACTATATCTGGATTAAAACCCATAGATTATTTTCTCCAATTGTAAAAAAAAGTACTGCCTTAATAACGGTAATCACATTAATAACCTGTTTTGTCTCTCACAGTTCTAATTTTTAGAAAACAGAAATATTTGTTTATATTTGCTTGATAGAAGATGGAATTTCCAGGGGATTTTTCTTTATTAATATTAATTTTTATGCAAAACAATTCTGGTCTTAATTAAATAAGACTTATTTAATTTTTATTTAATTAGCAAATATTTTTTTGAAATCCAAAATTTTTCTAAATTCTATTCATCGAATTTAGACTAAGACATGCAAAAAGCATTCAATAGCAAGGATTAGACAAGCTATTTATCATTCGCCGTCCATACTTTCTTATTTAATTAGAATCAGCTAATTATTTTTCTTTTTCTAGAAAAATAAAGTAGTGTTAATAGACCGTCTTGGCTATTTACAGTTAATACCAATTCAGCACTAGAATTACTACTACAGGTTGTCAAAGTTATTTGCTATCTAACTAAAGATAGATATTTTCAGCTTGCACCTTGATAAATCCATGCTCAACATCACTAATCAGAAACGAGGTTTAATAATGCGAAAACGCATCTTGAAGATTTTCTGTGTAATTGCTGCAAGTTTAGTCTTTTTAATTACATCAAATTCCACGTCATATGCAGCTTCGCTACACATTGCACAGCAGCCAGATAATGCTTCCCAAGTAAATCCTTGTGAAGAAAAGCCGATCGATCTTGACAAATATGGCGGTGCTGACTTTCAGAATCCGAGCGAAATTTCATCTGGAGATGGGGTGCTGTCAACTCAATTAGAGGTGAAATACGCCGATAACATCATCGCTGGATGTCCTGTCCATCTTCGTTCCTACAACGGAAACTTAGTGGGGCCGACTCTGCGTGTTAAGCCAAGCGATCGCATGAATATTACTTTGAACAACAATCTGCCACCAGACCCATTATCACGACAGGCAGACATAAATAATACTCCACACCGCTTTAACACCACTAATTTCCATACCCACGGATTTCACGTTTCGCCCAGCGGTATTAGTGACAATGTACTCAGAGAAATGGAACCCCAGAATTCCTACCCCATTGAAATTGCATTACCATCAGACCACCCAGGCGGCACCCATTGGTATCATGCCCATCAACATGGCTCGACTGCCATACAAGTTTCCAGTGGCATGGCGGGAGCTTTAATCGTTGAGGGTGGACTTGATGAGATACCTGAAATTAAGAACGCCCAAGAAAAAATCTTTGTCTTCCAGCAGATATCCTATGACACAACCGGAAACTTAGAAAGCTACGATGGATTCGGAGTTGACCCAACAACTGGAAACTCCTTGTGGTCTTTATCAGGACGCCAGACTACCATCAATGGTCAGATTTATCCAACCATCAGAATGCGTCCAGGAGAAGTGCAGCGTTGGCGTTTGATTCACGCCGGTATCCGAGATACAATTCAGCTAGGACTGCAATACCCAAACAATCCGAACATTCCGCTTCATGAAATCGCAGTCGATGGTATTACTCTAGGTAAAAAAGACTCGTGGAACGAACTGGAACTTGAACCGGGCTATCGCAGTGATGTGCTAGTAAAAGTTGCACAACCAGGGACATACTATCTTGTAGATCTTCCCACTAGTCCGCAGCGATCGCTCCTTGCAGTTGGCGAGACTGGACAATACCTCGCTAAAGTGATAGTAGAAGGTGAGGCTGTGGATATGAAATTGCCAGACGATTCACAGTTGTTGGCGGTAAAACAGCAGGAAGTACCGCCAGATATCACAGAGGTAACTGGTAAGCAGGAGGTAGTGTTTAATATTGAGTTTGCTACTCAGCCTGCTAAGTTCACGATTAATGGCCAGTCATTCGATCCCAACGATCCCAATCCCATCTCCTTAAAACTGAACAATGCTGATGAGTGGAATGTGAACTCGAAACTTGCCAATCATCCTTTTCATATTCATGTGAATCCCTTCCAGTACACCCGTAAAGATCCTAATAACAGCGATGAGAAGATTTGGCGGGATACATTGCTGGTCAGACAAGATACGCCGGAAACGGTTAAGAGCCGTTATACGGAATTTGATGGCAAATTCGTTTTGCACTGCCACATTCTAGACCATGAGGATCAAGGAATGATGAAATTAGTGGAAATAAACTAACATGTTGTGCCTTTACAATTATCTGTACCTCACCGAATTGCAATTTGCTGTATTACAGCAATTTTCAGGTAAATAGACCAGGCGGTAGGGGCGCAAGGCCTTGCGCCCCTACGACAGATGTGGTTCAAATAGATGAAAACTGCTGTAAATTCATGGTGAAAATTCTGCCGAAACAAACTGTTTCCATGCACACCCGCGACGGTGTTCGTCTGGATGCAGACATTTATCGCCCGGATGCAGAGGGTGAATTTCCGGTATTATTAATGCGACAACCTTATGGTAGAGCGATCGCATCAACTGTTGTCTATGCCCATCCTAGTTGGTATGCTGCTCACGGCTACATCGTCGTCATTCAAGATGTCCGGGGACGCGGTACTTCTCAAGGGGAATTTCAATTATTTACCCACGAAATATTAGATGGCGAAGATACAGTAAATTGGGCAGCAAATTTACCAGGGAGTAATGGCAAAGTTGGGATGTATGGCTTTTCCTATCAAGGGATGACTCAACTATATGCCGCAGTTAATCAACCAAAGGCTTTAGTAACAATTTGCCCTGCTATGATTGGCTATGATTTGTATAGCGATTGGGCTTATGAAGGAGGCGCATTTTGTTTACAAACTAACCTCGCTTGGGCAATTCAATTAGCTACAGAAACCGCCCGTTTGCGAGGAGATAAAACAGCCTATCAAGCCTTATTTACTGCTTCTCGGAATTTACCTTTAACTAATCCAGAAATTCTCCAACAACTTGCCCCAGATTCCTTTTATCACGAGTGGCTGGCACATTCTCAACCAGATGAATACTGGGAAAAACTTTCACCCAAACATTACTTGCAAGGTGTTGATTTGCCCATGTTCCACATCGGCGGATGGTTTGATACTTATCTACGCGGCACTCTACATTTATATAAAGATATGGCAGCCCGTAGCGTTAAACCCCAACATTTGTTAGTCGGGGCTTGGGCGCATTTACCTTGGGGTCGCAAAGTTGGGGAAATTGACTTTGGCACCAAAGCCGCGAGTCCCGTAGATAAAATGCAAATTCGTTGGTTTGACCAATTTCTCAAAGGTGAAAATACAGGTTTATTGCATGAGTCCCCCGTTTGCCTATTTGAAATGGGAACCAATATTTGGCGCACTTTCCCCAACTTCCCCACACCAATACACAAATCCTACTTTTTGTCAACCACCGGACTAGCCAGCATCCGCCAAGACTCCGGAACCCTAATTCCCAATCCCCAGTCCCCATTGCCCCTAATCCCCACTCCCTGTGGTCGTGGGGGCCCCGAGTTCCCCAATACCTTCGATATATTAGTCCACGACCCTTGGCGTCCAGTTCCAGCCTTGGGTGGTCATGCCGGAATTCCTGCGGGTGTATTTGAGCGATCGCATCTCGATTGCCGTACCGATGTCTTAACTTACACCAGTGAACCACTAGAAGAAGATTTACATTTAGCAGGGGATGTAGTGGTGGAAATCTGCTGTACTGCCGACCAACTGAGTTATGATTTGTCTGCGGTGCTATCAGAAGTACATGTTGATGGGCGAGTATATAATTTGACTCAAGGTTATGTGCGTTGTCGAGATGTGAGCGTCTCTACTAAAATTCAGCTACAAGCGACTTGTGCGCGAATTGCCAAAGGAAACGCCTTGCGTCTGAGTCTGAGTGCGGCGTGTTTTCCAGCCTACGCGATGAATTCTGGAAATGGTGCGATCGCTACTAGCGACAGTTTACCAGATGCCCAGATTATCACGTTAACCGTGAATTGTGGAGGCGAGTTTAATTCTCATGTTTTATTACCTGTAGTTACTTGAGGGGGATGGGGAGGTGGGGAGACGCGGGGACGCGGGGACATGGGGACGCGGAGAAAAACAAATGACAAATGCCCAATGCCCAATGCTCAATGCCCCATGCCCTATGCCCCATGCCCTATGCCCTATGCCCTATGACACCAACACTCTTCAAAATAGTCATCGGTGTTTGGTCTTTGAGAAGTTGCATTTCTTCGGCATTCTTTACTAGCAAGGCACCGGCGAATCCTAAGGAATTAACGGAGATGGTGTGGAAATGCTCTTGCGATCGCGGTACAATCAACATCCATTCTCGTGTCATCAGCAAATTGTAAGCACCCAATTGCTTTGGATTTAAACCAACAGTCTCTAACAAGGTATGATAAAGCGCCAATGTTGCTTCACCTCCTAAGAATGGAGACTCTACCCACTGGGGATTTAAGGGTGCGAAGGCATGTAAAAAAGGAAGTTTTGGTAAAGTTGCAATGGAGTTGTGAAATTGTGCATCCCTTAGCAGAGGTTCAATAGGTATCTGCGCCCCTCCAGTTGCAAGTGGTAACGGGACTAATTGCAAGTGCTTATGTCGCTGGCTAGCACCTGCAATTTTGCCACTGTTATAGAATCCTAAACCATCAAAGTCAGCTAGACATGCCCACATAGCTGTAAAGTCTTCTAAGGTCAGTAGACTTTCCTGTTGTTGAAAGGCACGGGTGATAATTAGCAGATGATAATCAACAACGTTGAATTTATTTAAAATACATACATGAGTATCAGAGATATCCGCCACAAATAAATCTTCTTCGTAAGGCAAGAACGGATTAAATTCTTCACCTGAACTCGCAGATTGTTTTTCTTGTTTCTCCTTGGCTGCTTTTTTGCGATTCAAGCTAGACAAAATCCGCACTAAAAAGCGCACGCCATCCTGTTCCACAAACTCAAATTCTGTTGGTATGGACAGTAACGCCCCACATTGCAAAGCATATTCAGTGCGTTCTTTGACACTTGTCCATAAAGTACCAGCCTGAAGTAATATTTTACCTTGTCCCATTTTTGTCTATTATTCAAAATCGAAAATTTCAATTTGGCGCGGCGAATTCCGAATATACCCATGACTAAAGTCATGATTTTCAATGCTGCACATTTGCCATTGTCGCTACTGAGTTCTTTAGTAGTAAAAAACTAAACTTTTCACAATAACGCAATACCTCTGCAACAAAACTGTCATAAATAATATCTACATTAGTAATACATACTTCGATATGCTTCCAAACAGCAATGCAAAACCAATCTCGTGATGGAGAACACCCATCAAATAGCATTTTATCCCACACTGCTGACGCCAAATACCATAATCCAGCACCTTGGAAAAAGGCTGCGGCCTCTCTATCGCTGGTGCTACTGGGATCGGGTATGACATTAGCAGGCGGCTATCTGGCTGGAAACCCCCAGCGCATGTCTGAAACTGCATCTAATTTGGCAGTGGGTCGAGTCAATGCTGCTCCTCCATTACCAGCCAGCACAGATCCGAATTTTGTCACACAGGTGGTGCAAAAGGTAGGCCCTGCAGTAGTACGAATTAACTCTTCTCGAACCGTAAGAACCCAGTTACCAGATGAATTTAACGATCCGTTTTTTCGCCGCTTTTTTGGTTCCCAATTACCACAGTCACGGGAAAGGGTAGAACGGGGTACTGGTTCAGGTTTTATCATCAGTGCTGATGGTCGTATTCTCACCAACGCCCACGTGGTAGATGGGGCAGATACGGTAACAGTGACACTCAAAGATGGGCGCACCTTGCAAGGTAAGGTGCTAGGAAAAGATGAGTTAACCGATGTGGCTGTGGTGAAGATTCAAGGAGATAATCTACCGACAATAGCCTTGGGTAACTCAGAGCAACTGCAACCGGGAGAATGGGCGATCGCGATCGGCAATCCCCTTGGCCTGGATAATACAGTAACAACCGGAATCATCAGCGCTACTGGACGCAGTAGCAATCAAATCGGCGCTCCCGATAGGCGAGTAGAGTATATTCAAACCGACGCCGCAATTAACCCCGGTAACTCTGGGGGTCCTCTGCTAAATTTCCGTGGCGAGGTAATTGGGATGAATACAGCCATTATCCAAGGCGCACAAGGATTAGGCTTTGCCATTCCCATCAACACAGTACAACGTATTTCTAGTGAATTAATAGCAACAGGTAAAGTCCAACATCCTTATTTAGGAATTCAAATGGTGGGCTTAACACCTCAGTTAAAACAAAATATCAACTCAGATCCTAATAGCAACTTGAATGTTAATGAAGATAAAGGCGTATTAGTTGTAAGAGTTATGCCGAATTCCCCAGCCGCCAGAGCTGGAATACGTCCTGGTGATGTTATCCAAAAGCTAGGTGGTCAATCAGTTACAGATGCTAGCAGTGTCCAAAAGGCTGTTGAAAATAGCCAAGTCGGCGGAGATTTACGCATGGAGTTACGCCGCAATGGGCAGAGCATTAATGTAGCTGTGCAGCCTGGTGCGTTCCCCACACAAGTACAATAACAGCTTTCGAGTCAAGGTGAATTTTTAAAGGATGGGTATTGCACTCGTCCTTTTTTTTCAGGTTTCCATCCTACAAAAGCTAAATTTTATGCACTATTTTAGCCTTGCCACCCCAGTAGGTTGGGTTGAGGAACGAAACCCAACCTACTATTCTCTTAACACCAAGCGTATTGAGCAATAGACAACTTGCGTTTAGTTTTGTTTAACCCATAATCATAGCATTTCCCAATAAGCGTGAAGTACTTGGTAGGGGCGCAAAGCTTTGCGCCCCTACAAATTTGTGTACCTCATTTGATTGGGAACTGCTATAGCAATCCGATTTGATTTGGTGAATCACTCGTAGAGGTAAGGGACTGGGGACTGGGGACTCTTAAGAAGGAATAAAGGTGTACCTAGCTTGCTAAAAATCAAATATGAGTCCTATATATCTGAATTCCGAATTATCAATTTTTACAACCAAAGAATCATTTTTCTATTTTTTATTTATGACATTAGTCACGTTTTAACTAATTACCTTTTTCACTGGTGTATAGTTTTCTCTAATCCTATTATTTACTTGTCCAAGAGATTAAAAAAACAGAATTTAGAAGTTAGGAGCCAGGAGCCAGAGTTCTGTTTACCAGACGACTGCCTATTGTTTTAGTGCCAAGTCCCAATCTCTCATGAATTAATTCTGAATTCTGTTAGCGTAGCGGAGCGCAGCCCATTCTGAATTCTAAATTCTTCTTATTTGACGAAGATTTAATCTCTTTGATATTTACATCATAGAAGGAAAGTTTGCCAATGAGTATTAAAAGAATGCTTGCTAGTGCAGCGCTGATTTTACCAATTGTTGTTACCTTTATTCCTTCCCAAGCTGATGCTCAGGTCAGACGGCAATTTCGGCGACCAGTTCCAGTTAGAGTCATCAAAAAACCAGTACCAGTTAGGGTTCGTACTCCTATTCAAGCAAGAAGGAGGATATTAGTTCCTGGACGCTGGGTGCAAACAAATCGCGGTCGCCAATGGATACCTGCTCGTTATGTATATAGAAGATAAAAGGGTACTGGGTACTGGGGATTAGGGACTGGGTATGGGGCATTGGGAGTTAGGAGTTAGGAGTTAGGAGTGTGGGAGGTCTAGGACGTGTGGGAGGATGGGAAAGCATTAATTCTCTTTCCCCCATCTCCCCATCTCCCCATCTCCCCATCTCCCCATCTCCCCATCTCCCCATCTCCCCATCTCCCCACACTCCCTCATCCCCCTCATCCCCCTCATCCCCCTCATCTCCCCATCCCTCTTACACCAGAGCCACTGTCGGTTGTTGCCAGCGTCCGACTGCTTTACCAATTACTGCTAATTCTTGCATCAAGTTATCAAAACGGTCTGGTGTTAGAGATTGGGGACCATCAGATAAGGCTTTGGCTGGGTTGGGGTGAACCTCAATCATAAGAGAATCTGTACCAGCTGCGATCGCTGCCATTGCCATTGAGGGTACAAACTCAGACCAACCTACGCCGTGGCTGGGGTCAATCATGATTGGTAGGTGAGTTAACTTTCGCAACACTGGCACCACTGATAAATCCAGTGTATTTCGCGTATACTGACGGTCAAAGGTGCGTATTCCTCTTTCACACAAAATCACATTGGCATTGCCAGCTGCCAAAATATACTCGGCGGCCATTAACCAATCTTCAATGGTAGCCGCCATTCCCCGCTTCAATAGGACTGGTTTTGACTGCGCTCCCACTCTTTTGAGTAAGGAGAAATTCTGCATATTCCTTGCCCCTACCTGAATCACATCAGCAATTTCGGCAATTTTATCCAGGTCAACGGCATCCATGACTTCTGTAATAATACCGAGTCCGCTGACTTCCCGCGCCTTTGCTAATAATTCCAAAGCACTCTCCCCGTGTCCTTGGAAGGCATAAGGCGAAGTCCGGGGTTTGTATGCGCCTCCCCGCAAAAACTTTGCTCCTGCGGCTTTGACACGTCGCGCCGTCTCTACAATCATTTCTTCGTTTTCTACGGAGCAAGGGCCAGCTACGACTACTAAGGGGTGATGTTCGCCAAATACCACTGTTTCATTCGGTAGATTGACCACCACTTCCGAAGCTTCGCCATGACGAAACTGGCGGCTAGCCCGTTTGTAAGGCTGTTCTACCCGTAACACCTGTTCAATCCAAGGACTAAGTTCTTGAATTTGTAGGGGATCTAAGCTGGCGGTTTCACCTACTAGACCAATAACTACTTTGTGTTTACCGACAATTTTTTCTGGAGTTAACCCCCAACTAGTTAATTCCTCGTCAATACGGTTTATTTCCGCCTCCGGGGAACCACTTTTCATTACTATAATCATATGAAACTTCCTGATTTACTGAGTAAATTATTCTGTAAATTGACGTAACTTTATTGTTACGTATTTGCCTAATTACGAAGAGTTCAAACTAAATTTATTTACAAAATAAATCGACAAAATATAAAAATTAGAATTCAAAACTCAGAATTCAGGAGTCAGTATCAATTGGAGTCCGACTGGCGGATGAAGTAAGTTGAAGAAATACGCTAATTTTTCTTCTGTGGGAAAGGCTGTGTGTAGTTTGCTTCCCCGTAGTACGATCTAGGAGTTTAAAATTAGTATTTGCAGAGCTAAGGCTACTGGCTATCGCAATTTTTTTGTAAGGGAGTGGCAGTTTCCAATCCCCAACTTCTTATTCTGAATTCTGGATTCTGAATTCTTCTTCAAGAGTTTTTTTGCCGAGTTTCCCGCCAAACTGCCACCATTCGTCCCCAATTGATGCCGAATTCACCCAAACCCAGCAGACTTCCGGCTCTTTCTTCATCCCAAGAAGCAGAGAGAACACCATAGGTTATCCCTAATACTCCCAAACCAAATAATCCCATGTTTACCAATAACACGGCAATGGGAGCTAGTTTGACGTTGTAGTAGGTGGCAAGCAAATAGCTGACAATCAAGGTGCTAATAGCCAATGCTGTTGGTACACCACAAAACACAGCTACCCGTCGAACCATACGCTGGCTGACTACTTTGGGAATCGCCATTTCTTCTTTGGTGTAAGACAGCTTCCTATCAGCTTGGTTGCTGGTTTTTTGTGGCGTTACGGCTGGTTGAGTTTGAGTTTTTGGGGGTTTTTGGCGCTTTTTGTTTGGTTCAAAAGGCAAGCGAGGGCGTTCAGATTCTTCAGCAGACATAAGCGATCGCCTCTAACCCCGAATACCGAGACGAGCAATCAAAGCAAGATACTTTTCCCGGTTTTCCTTCTGGATATAGGCTAGAAGACGCTTGCGTTGACCAATTAGCTTTAAAAGTCCCCGCCGAGAAGAATGGTCTTTTTTATTTGCCTGGAGATGTTCGCTGAGGCGGTTAATGCGCTCAGTTAGCATGGCAACTTGAACCTCAGACGAACCAGTATCGGTTTCGTGAACTTGGTAGTTGGAAATGATTTCTTGTTTTCGCAGTTGCGTCAGAGCCATGATCGAATTTCTAGTTTTTCAAAATGTATGCAGCAGTTTCCCATAATATCACAGCCGCCAAGGTGATGTGGAATCATTTAAGTTGAAAATGGCGTTTAGTGTTGACTGATAACTGATGACTCAATGACTGGTGACTTAGGAGCAAAGCCGATGATAGTCCCCTTCGGCAAACTTACTTAGTGCTTTTTAATACCTTATAATTTGCATAATACGTTAATTACAAACATATATTAAGTCAGAGTTTCATCAATTGCATTGATGGTTGAGTAAGTAAGTATAAATAAATTAAGGTTACTACCTTAGGCTTTAGCTTTCTGGTAGTAGGTTCCAGCGAAAAAGCCACTTTTGTTTATTTGTAACCACTTAGTTGAAAGCTAAAAAAAAGCTTAAAACACTTAAGTAACAATTAAATAAATAATTGAAAAAATGGAAAAATTAGGGGATAGTTAAGAAAGTTAACAAAAAACAGGTTAATAACTAGCGACATGAAACCACAAAAAAGCACGCGAAGCCGGGGAGTTGTGCTGAGTTCTGTCGGTTTAAAGCGTTTACAGGCAGCGATTTTGGCTATGGAGGTAGCAGAAAATTATGGCCAGCGTTTGACTCTAGATAAGTTGGGCGAACGCATGAATATCTCCACAAAAACACTGAACAGATTGTTATCTTTAGATACGGGCGTAGACCAAAAAACTTTAAAGCTTTGTTTTAGCGCTTTTAATTTAGAATTAACAGCAGGAGACTATACAATCCTCAGCGAAGTGGATAAGGTTGCAGCTTCGGAATTACTAGCCTGGAATTTACATAGACACAAATCAAGTCTGTATCAAACTTTACCTCTTGATTCATTTGTTAACGAACAGCCTGAGCAATTTGAAAGTTTTTGGCCGTACCCAGATGGGCCTGTACCTTTGGATTCTCCTCTGTATATCGAACGTCCGCCGATTGAGGAATTGGTTTATCGGGAAATAATTCAACCAAGCTGCGTAATTCGGATTAAAGCACCCAGGCAGATGGGTAAAAGTTCTCTGGTGCTGCGGCTGTTAGCCTTTGCACAAAAGCAAGGGTATCACACAGTGAATTTGAATTGCTATCAAATCGATTCTGACTCTTTGACTAACTTAAACAAGTTGTTGCGTGGTTTTTGTTGGCATATTGCTAGAGAATTAAACATAGATCCCAAGTTGGATGAAATATGGGATGAAGAAATTGGCTGTAAGTTGAGTTCCAGTTTTTATTTGCAAAGCTATTTGCTCAAGCAAATTGCCAGTCCAGTAGTTTTGGTCTTAAATGAAGTTGACCGCTTTTTTGAATATCCTCACATTGCTCAAGAATTTTTTGCGTTATTGCGTTCGTGGTGTGAAGAAGCACAACAAAATCCGAATTGGCAAAAGTTGAAATTAGTAGTGGTTTATTCTACAGAAGAGTATGCCACCCTAGATATTAATCGCTCTCCATTCAACATTGGACTACCCATTCGTCTTGGCGAATTTACGCAACAACAGATAGAAGACTTAGCTAGGCGACACGGCTTAAACTGGAATAGTAGCAAAGAATCCAGCCAACTGATGTCATTTGTAGGCGGTCATCCAGTACTAATTCGGATTTCGCTATATTTTCTTTGCTCCCAAGAAATGACTCTACAAGAACTGATTCAAGAAGCGATCGCCAATGGTGGCATTTACCGCTATCATTTATGGCGACTGTGGTTACAACTACAAGAAAAACGCACTTTAGCAAAGACTTATGCTCAATTGGTGAAATCGCAGCAAGGTATTTATGTCGATCCGATTGAAGCTTATAAACTTGACAGTCTAGGCTTAATTCGCTTTGAGGGCGATCGCATTTTACCAAGTTGCGAACTCTACCGCGCTTATTTTGGCAAACAACTACAAAAGAATTCACCAATTTTAAATTAGAATTCCCGACTGATAGCGCAGCGTTAGCGAGTCTTGTCTGCGACATGCACTTGCGTTCGAGCGTCTCAATTCTGAATTCTGTATTCTTCTTCAACAAAAAGCAAGGACAGTTAAGACAATTAAGCAGACAGTTAATCTTAAATTGAAATAAATAACGGACAGTTAAGACAGTTAAGACAGTTAAGACAGTTAAGCAAAAAATCAACAAATTATCTAGTTAGCAAAGTGATACAATCCAATTAGAATAAAAGCTGTAAACTGTAACATGTTTACTTTTAATAAAGTATCCATAGCAATCCAAAATCATTGGCGAGAAATACCCAACTTCTTTAAAAAGTTAGGTATTTGGTGCTTGTAACGATGGCAAATCAAATAGAATTGCTAGTTAATCTTTTTTTATAGTCACACTTTGATATGAGATATCAGGTAGGGGGCAGTCTTCATAGTGACGATCCCACATATGTTATCCGTCAGGCAGACGAAAAACTTTATACCAGCTTGAAAGCTGGCGATTTCTGTTACGTCTTAAACTGTCGGCAGATGGGAAAATCATCTTTACTACAGCGCACGAGTTATCGTCTCAGACAAGAAGGTTATAGCTGTGTTTACTTGGATATGACCCGCTTGGGTAGTGAAGATACTACACCGGAACAATGGTACAAAGGTGTAACTATCAGCTTGTTCCACAGCTTAAATATGGCAGAAAAAGTCAATTTTAAAGAATGGTGGAAGGCACAATCAGGCATTTCCTTGGTGCAAAAATTACACCAATTTGTAGAAGAATTATTACTACCAAATATTGAAAATCAATCTCAGAACAATGGGAAAACCAGAGGAATTATTATTTGTATTGATGAGATTGATAGTTTATTAAGTTTAGATTTTCCCGTCAACGATTTTTTTGCCTGGATTCGTCATTGTTACAATCAACAAGCATCTAACCCGAAATTTCGACGCTTAGGATTTGCACTATTTGGAGTAGCCAGTCCATCTGATTTAATAGCAGACAAACGCCGGACACCTTTTAATATTGGTACAGCGATCGAGTTACAGGGCTTTAAATTACATGAAGCTACGCCATTGCTCAAAGGGCTAGAAGAAATCATCAGCCAACCACAAGCAGTACTGCGAGAGATCATCCATTGGACAGGAGGACAGCCATTTTTAACCCAAAAAATCTGTCAAATAGTTGCCCAGACTGCCTTGAAAACAGCTTACGGAACAATCTCATTACTTCCAGGAACAGAAGAATTTTGGGTAGAACAATTAGTGCGATCGCAGATTATCGAACATTGGGAAACAAAAGACGAACCAGAACACCTCAGAACAATTCGCGATCGGTTACTTTTCTACGAACACCGAGCAGGAAGATTACTCGGACTTTACCAACGAGTACTGCAAGCAGAGGAAGAAGAGGACGCGGGGATGGGGGGATGGGGGGACGCGGGGATAAAAGACACTAGTAATTCTCCGCGTCGCCGTGTCTCCCACTCTTTGCGTCCTCTTCCTCCTGTGCCGACGGATGATAGTTTAGAACAGACGGAACTGTTGTTATCTGGTTTAGTTGAGAAACGCAACGGCTATCTCAAAATCAAAAATCCGATTTATCGTCATGTTTTCAATGCCCAATGGGTACTCAGACAGTTAGACCATCTCCGCCCATACTCCCAAACATTCAACGCTTGGGTAGCATCGGCTTATCAAGATGAATCGCGTTTGTTGCGAGGAAAAGCTCTCAAAGATACTCAAAATTGGCTCCAAGGCAAAAGTCTCAGCGATTTGGATTATCAATTTTTAGCCGCTAGTCAAGAATACGAACAGAAAGCAGTGCAAACGGCATTGGAGGCAGCACGGGCTAAAGAAGTAGAAGCACGACTAGTACAAGAGAAAAAAACTGCAAAATTGCAAAGATTTCTGCTAATTGCAGTCGGTATTGGGTTATTCGTCTCCAGCGGGTTGGGAGTAGGAAGTTTCATTTTGTACCGCCAAACTCTCAAAAGCGCATATCAAGCAAAAAGCAGTGAAATACGAGCGCTTGTATCTTCTTCTGAAGGACTGTTTGCCTCAAACCGCCGCTTAGATGCCCTTATAGAAGCAATCAAAGCCAAGCACAGAATACAAAAACTAGGTAAACCAAACGCAAACATTGAGCGTCAGGTAAATAATGTATTACAACAAGCAGTTTATGGAGCAGATGAGTACAACCATTTTTCCGGTCACACAGCAGCTGTTTTGGCAGTAGATGTCAGTCCTGACAGTTCTTTAATTGCCTCAGCCAGCATAGATGGAACAATCAAGCTTTGGCGACGAGACGGTACCGAAGTTGTCACTCTCAAAGGTCATAAGGGAGCTGTGAGGGCGATGGATTTTAGCTTTGATGGTCAGACCCTTACCTCGGTAGGTGAAGATGGCATGATTAAACTTTGGAAGCGAGACGGCACCTTGGTTAAAAGTTTCAAAGCTCACACCGCTTCCATCTGGGGAGTAGCGTTTAGTCCTGATGGTCAATTTATCGCTTCTGCCAGTTGGGACAGAACTGTGAAACTTTGGAAGCCGGACGGTACATTGCTCAACACGTTTCAAGGTTATGAAATGGGGTTTTGCGGAATCACCTTCAGTCCTGATGGTCAAATCCTTGTTGCCGGCAATCTAGACAGGACAGTAAAACTCTGGAAACGAAACACTTCGGGCTGGGAAAACGCCAAACCTTTACAACCTCTTTTAGGTCACACCGCTTGGGTTCTGAAAGTAGCTTTTACCCCTGATGGCCAGACTATTGTTTCCGGGAGTGAAGACAGAACTGTGAAACTTTGGAAGCGAGACAGCAAAAATGGCAGCTACCGGGAGTATAAAACCCTTAAAGGTCACACTGCCGGGATTTGGGGAGTCGCCTTAAGCGCCGATGGTCAAACAATTGCCTCCGCTAGCCTAGATAAAACAATTAAACTTTGGAACATTGACGGTACAGAACTGAGAACGCTTAGAGGACACAGTGCCTCAGTTTGGGGAGTGACTTTGAGCCAGGATAATAGCTTTATTGCTTCGGCAGGCACAGAAAACGTTGTCAGGCTGTGGCAGAAAGAGAATCCATTCCAGAAAAGTATTATTGCCCATGAAGCGGGTATTTGGTCAATAGCGATGACCTCCGACAGTTCCACCATCGGCACAGCTAGCCACGAAAACACTGCTAAGCTTTGGAGTCGTCAAGGCAAATTGCTCAAAACTTTCACTCAATCTGGCGGCGCAATCTTTGAGGTTTCATTCAGTGAAGATGGCAAATTAATTGCGCTACGCTCCTACGATGATACGGTAAAACTCAAGAAGCCAGACGGTAGTTTAGTCGCTACCTACAAAGATCCTCTCGGTAAACTCTTAGCAGCAGTATTAAGTCCCGACGGTCAAACGATCGCAATGGCAAATGTTGAAAAGGTTGTTCAGATCTGGAAACGCGATCGCGCAGCACCACAAGTTCTCAAAGGACATGAAGCCGAAGTCTGGGAAGTTGCATTTAGTCCTGATAATCGTTTCATTGCCTCAGCTAGTGGTGATGGTACTGCTAAATTGTGGACGTTGGATGGCAAGTTATTCAAAACCCTTGTAGGGCACTCGGCGGCAGTTTGGAGAGTCACCTTTAGCCCAGACAGTAAAATGGTAGCAACTGGAAGTGGCGATAATACCGTTAAATTATGGACGATTGACGGCAAGTTGCTGAAAACACTCAAAGGCCACACTGCTGCAATTTGGGGAGTTGCTTTTAGTCCCGACGGCAAAATAGTTGCTTCTGGTAGTGTAGATACTACTGTCAAACTGTGGAAAGTTGATGGTACAGAACTGACTACCCTGAGAGGACATACCGCAGCCATTCGCAAAATTGCCATCAGCCGCGACGGGACAATGCTGGCTTCAGGAGGTGATGACAACACACTGATTTTGTGGAATTTGCAGCGAATTCTCAACCTTGATGCACCGACTTATGCTTGCGCTTTGGTGCGGGATTATTTAAAAACGAATATAGCAGTGGAAGAGAGCGATCGTTCTCTTTGCGAATCATTCAATTCTAAATAGAAGCTAACATCAATTTAAACTCGCTTGGGTAATGTATCGAAGAATTGACTCAAAATCATGACGAATTTCAGCGAGTTGTCCTACCCAAGTGTTAGAAGCAGCGATCGCACTTTCTTCCTGTTGACGCGCAGCAGAGATTTGCTTGTCAATTTCTCCGTAAACTTGTAACTCGACTTCCCTAAATATATTGTCTATTTGACTTTCCAAATTTTTTGCCACACTAATAAAATGACTAGTAATCTCTTGACGAGCTTCAGACATTTTATCTTGTCTTTCGGCTTCTTTTTGCATAGAATGAGCATCTAAACCAGCACCAACTACTGCTAATACAGGTGCAAGAAACATGGTAAAATTAGCCAGGTCTTTAGCAATACCAACGGCTTGCCAAGGCTTGAAATCTACACCAATAAATTTTCCTACACCATAAACTACATGATGGAGATTGCTACCAGCTACATTTGTGGCATTTAAAAAACCTTGACCATTAGAAGCTACTCTACCAGCAGTAAATTTATCCCAATGAAATCCTAATACTTCACCAATTTTTTGTAGCGATTCTATTTGATTTTGTAGACGTTTAACATTTAGATCATTATCAACATTTTTAGCAGATAGTCTTTCACCATTTTTCAAGCAAGTTATAAAAGTCTTTACAAGATTACTGTTTAAGACTTTTTCTACTTCTTGAATAATATCCTTAACTGCTAGTTCTACTACATTTTTTAGTTTTTCTGTAGCATTTTTATAATGCTTTTGTACATTTAACTCAGTTTGGTTATTCAGATTTTCAAAATCTTCTGGAGTCATTATTCCCACGGAATATGCCAACTTAATCCCTTCTTGAGAAATTGCAGAAGACATTTCTAAGGCTATACTATTAAATTTAATTCGTAGACGTTCTCTTTCTTTACGCACTGTACGTGATAAGCGTGCCAGTACTTCCAGAAAAGCAGTATCTTGGTTAGAATTACGTGTAAAGCTTAATTGAGCTTCGTCTAAACAAGCTAGAACAATTCTTACTGGTGTATCAAAACGTGCCAGCGTAGCGCGGCTTTTAACAAAATTATTTAAAGCATCAATAAAAGTTTTAAATCGGCTGATTTCGATCAGAAAATCATCTTTCTGGTCTACACCTTCACAATAATCTTTGGCATCGATAAAGCACACAGGAAATTCATCAAGACTATGAGGCTTAAGTGCATCAGCTAAACTTTGGCGATAATTAGCAATTTTTTGTGCTTCGTCTCCTGCTTCATCAGACATTTTATTGATGAGCAGCATCATTTTCCATCGATAGCCTTTTTCATAAGCCAGCTTTTTGAAATTTTCAACTGTAATTGCATCAAAAAGCATATAAGTAAGGTTGAATACTATTAAATCAGCTTTATTGATTGCCTCATAAGTAATCTCATCATGGTCTTGGCGGTCTGTAAATAGTCCTGGTGTATCTATTACCTTGATACTATTCCAGTCATAGCTAGCAGTTTTATCAGTTGCAATATCTGAGTCAATCTTAATATCGCGCTTTCCTGTTAATGCAGAAATAGTTGTAGATTTACCAGCGTTATATTGACCAACAAAAGCTACCGTCATGATGCCACTTTCACGATACTTCTTGATTTCATCATGGAGTTTGTGACGAATAGCTGTGAATTCAGGATGATGAGCTTGAATTAAGATATTATCAAATCGGACACCAGCTTCTCTGAATTTATTGGCAACCTCAGCAGCATTAAATCCTGTATTTTTTTGAACCATTTTCTACTCCTTTCTATGACTAAATGACAAAACCATTAAGAGGATGTCTGAGAAGTATCAAATATTTATTTATCCCCCCTAACCCCCCTAAAAAAAGCAGGGCTGTTTCATTCCCCAAAGAGCTTTAAAAATCAAGGGTTCTAGCAATTAAAAATTGGTTATTTTGTTACTGGCGTGCCGATGAAACCAACTATTTTACTGATATTTCAGTGCTTAAATGTTCGTCTCTTAG
>JAVRBV020000097.1:0-38487 GCA_034531095.2 Nostoc sp. CreGUA01
GTCATCTGATTGAAAACTTTTTTGCCAAACTCAAGCAGTATCGAGCGATCGCAACTCGCTATGATAAACGGGCGACCAACTTTCTCGGTGCGATTTATCTAGCTGCTTCTGTCATTTGGCTCAATTGATGACACGCCCTAACACTTCTTAGCACTGGGAACTTTTTGTTGAACTGCTGTCATTAGATGAAACTATCACCGGTTGTTGATATAGTGGCACGGTGAATGTAACTGTTGAACCGAGTCCTTCGCCGAGACTGTAGAAATGTACTTCACCACCCATTGCTTCCACTAGCTTCTGGGAAATTGCCAGTCCTAAGCCTGTGCCGCCGTATTGACGGGTGCGGGAGCCATCGACCTGAGAGAATAATTGAAAGAGTTTATCTTGTTTGTCCAAGGAAACACCAATGCCAGTGTCGGCTACACGGACTCTGACCATACCGGGAAATTGCTGACCTTGAAATTGCGGCTTTGACTTTTTGAGTACTAAATCGGCGCTGACGGTGATACCGCCTTCATGAGTAAATTTGATGGCGTTGTTCACCAAATTCAGCATCACTTGTAGCAACCGTTGGTAGTTACTTTGGACAATAATTTCATCGGAGGTAGCTGGCATTTGCATCTGGAAGCTGAGGTTTTTCATCTCTGCTTGCGGACGCATGAAATTTTCGACATCAGTGAAGAGTTCACCTAGCTTGACTGGAGCGTAAGCTAGTTCCATTTTGCCAGCTTCAATTTTAGCGATGTCTAAAATATCATTAATAATATTTAACAGATGTATTGATAAGTGATGAGCTTCTTGTAAAAACTGGTTTTGTTCTTCTGGGTCATCTGCCATGCCTTCCAAAATCAGCTTTAAAAAGCCAATCATCCCGTTGAGGGGGGTACGAATTTCGTGGGATACATTGGCGAGAAACTCACTTTTGAGGCGGGAGGCGTCTTCAGCTTTTTGACGCGCTGCTTCTAATTCTTTATATAAAGTAGCATGAGCGATCGCTGTTCCCAATTGATCCGCTGCTTCTTTTGCTAGTTCTAGTTCCGATTCTGTTAACGTGTAACATTCATCTTGCCAACTCAAAATAACCAATCCATTGGCTTGGTCTTGATAGCAAGTTGCCACTACCAAAGTTTTGTGCTGCCTGGAATTATTGTATCCAGACAAATTCATGATGACCGGTTCTAAGGTTGTTAATGCCTGACTAAAGGCCGGTTCAGAAGCTATATCTATTTCTGAGCCAATTATTGAGGTCAATTCTGGCTGGTGATACTCAGCTTTTACCTCGACTTTTGTACTACAAGGCTGATAAGGACAAATAATGCAGCGTTCTAGCCGCAGTGCTTTCCCCAAACTATCTACTGTTTGCTGCCAAATAATGTCTAAATCCAATGTCCGCCGAATATTTCTCGTAATCCGATTTACCAGTTTTTGGTGTTGCTGCGAACGTAAAGCCGACTCTATTTGTGTCGGCGTTTTTGCTCCCACACCCACTTGTTTTTTGTTGAGTGTCGCTTGCAATAACCGTCCCATCACTAAAACTGTAGTGGCAGCTGTTCCCAAACTTGGCATAATCGGACTGATCGCTAAGTCCAACTCAAATAATTCCTGATGATAGCTAAACCAGCACTGAAACCTTTCTGGCACCAAACTAGTCAAAATTCGGTGTAGTCGTTCCAAATAGCCAACCTTATCCACGGGAGCAAAGGCTTGAGTCTGGTTGAGTTCATCAACTATTTTTTCGGTCTTTAACCCCAGGAGTTCGCTGTGCTGCCAACAAAAGGTCAGATAGCGCCCTGCCCCATCTTGCGTATACACCAACTCGGCTCCTAGAGTTGGCAATGAACCATCAGCTTTACTGGTGACAGATTCCAGATTTTGAGAAAAAATATTCGGCAATTGGGTATTGGCAGTAATAATCATTAATTGAGTTGGATAGACGAAGGGTATCCGACCGGGATTTTACCAAAGCTGTTCAAATTTTGGCATAAATTTTTACAGCTTTTCCATTTTTGATTGGGTATTTCTTGGTGTTTTCAAATTTGACTTGGCAAACTTTACTTTTGTTAAGTAAAATTAACAAGCTGATTCCATGATTTCAATCGTTCCATTCACCCCGAGGAGGAACAGGAGTACGCACAGGCGTGCGAGTCAGTTCATCATCTCTTAGTATTTCACCCCGTAACCACTGGCGAATTGCCACCTCAATCACTTTGCTTGGGTCATTGGTGAGATGCTGGATTTGCTCAAGTAACTCTGAGTCTAGGCGGACGGCAATTTCTACCTTATCGGCTCGTGTGTTTTCCGCGTCGGTAGATTTGTGTTGCATATTCATAGGTTTATATACTCTGAATTTGTGTTGTTTAAAGCTTTGTAAAGTAGTTATATTCATAATTTGGGCTAATTCACTGAAGAATCTTCAAGGTATAGTTACATAGTTCCCTGAAATAGCACCAAAGTAACAGCTTTAAATTTTAAGTCGCATTTTTCATATAACTGACTAGACAAGAGCTTTATAGAAGTTTTGCCGATGAATCAGTGACTCCGGACAATTACGGGTGGCAATTGCCCACGATCCCTACATGTACTTATTTACATTTATTGTACGCTTCCAGCTGATGAATACTAGCACCGACAAATAGACTTTCATAATATTCTTAAATGTCCACCTATTTATATGCAAAGTTAAAGATGGGGTGAAGAGGGCATGGGGCATGGGGAATCGGGAGATGAGGGAGATGAGGGAGATGAGGGAGATGAGGGAGCAGGGGAGGCAAGGGGAGAAAGAATAATCAATGCCCAATGCCCAATGCCCAATGCCCAATGCCCAATGCCCACTAATTGGCTAAGAAAGCATTAAAATACATTAAGTAAATTGCTCTTTTAACTTTGGTTGCTGCTAAGGCAAAGATAGTATATGACTGACGTTCCCGCAGTTCGCATTCGCAATTTCTGTATTATTGCTCACATCGATCACGGGAAATCAACCCTTGCCGATCGCTTGCTACAAGCTACTGGCACTGTTGAAGACCGACAGATGAAGGAACAGTTTCTCGACAATATGGATCTAGAACGGGAGCGCGGCATTACCATTAAGCTGCAAGCTGCCCGGATGAATTACACAGCCAAAGATGGTCAACAATATGTCCTGAATTTAATTGATACTCCAGGACATGTGGATTTCTCTTATGAGGTGTCCCGTTCTCTTGTTGCTTGTGAAGGAGCGTTATTGGTAGTAGATGCGTCCCAAGGTGTGGAGGCGCAAACTTTGGCAAATGTATATTTGGCGTTAGAAAATAACCTGGAAATTATCCCAGTTTTGAATAAAATTGATTTGCCTGGGGCTGAACCAGAACGGGTAATTGGTGAAATTGAAGAAATTATCGGTCTAGATTGTAGTGGTGCAATTCTCGCTTCTGCTAAAGAAGGAATTGGTATCGATGAAATTTTAGAAGCAGTTGTCGATCGCATACCACCACCGCCCAATACCATAAATGAACGCTTACGGGCGTTAATTTTTGATAGTTATTACGACAGCTATCGGGGAGTAATTGTCTATTTCCGGGTGATGGATGGCACATTGAAAAAAGGCGATCGCATCCATTTAATGGCATCTGGTAAAGAATTTGAAATTGATGAGTTGGGCGTCCTCTCTCCCACCCAAAAGCAAGTTGATGAACTCCACGCCGGGGAAGTAGGCTATTTGGGAGCAGCAATTAAAGCTGTAGCTGATGCACGGGTAGGAGACACAATTACTCTGAGTAAAGCCAAAGCAGAGACACCCTTACCAGGCTACGCAGAAGCCAACCCGATGGTTTTTTGCGGTATGTTCCCCATTGATGCTGACCAATTTGAAGACTTGCGGGAAGCCCTAGAAAAGCTAGAACTCAATGATGCAGCGCTGCATTACGAACCAGAAACTTCTAGTGCAATGGGGTTTGGCTTTCGTTGCGGGTTCTTGGGCTTGCTACACATGGAAATTGTCCAAGAACGCCTAGAGCGAGAGTATAACCTGGATTTAATTATTACAGCGCCTTCGGTGGTTTATAAAGTCATAACCATCAAAGGCGAGGAACTGTACATCGATAATCCTAGCCGTTTACCTTCTCCTAATGAACGCGAAAAAATCGAAGAACCCTACGTCAAAGTAGAAATGATTACGCCAGAAACCTACGTAGGTACGTTGATGGAGTTATCACAAAACAGACGTGGCATTTTCAAAGATATGAAATATCTTACCCAAGGACGCACCACACTTACGTATGAGTTACCCTTGGCGGAGGTTGTCACTGACTTTTTCGATCAAATGAAATCGCGATCGCGCGGTTATGCCAGTATGGAATATCATCTTATTGGCTACCGAGAAAATCCCCTGGTGAAGCTAGATATTATGATCAACGGCGATCCTGTGGATTCTTTGGCGATGATTGTCCATCGAGATAAAGCTTACAACGTCGGGCGATCGATGGCAGAAAAACTCAAAGAACTCATTCCCCGCCATCAATTTAAAGTGCCAATTCAAGCCTCCATTGGCAGTAAAGTGATTGCCAGCGAACACATCCCTGCTTTGCGAAAAGATGTGTTAGCTAAATGCTACGGTGGTGACATCAGCCGCAAGAAGAAACTTTTACAGAAGCAGGCAAAAGGTAAAAAGCGAATGAAATCTGTAGGTACTGTAGATGTACCCCAGGAAGCTTTTATGGCAGTACTGCGGTTAGATCAAAGCTAATTCAATTGTACTTAGGGACTTCCAGTTCCAGTTAAAAAAATATCCCATCCTAAGGGCGCATAGCTATGCGCCCCTACAAATGCACAAATAATTTTGGATAGTTTATTTTTTGGAAGTGCCTTAATCTTGAAAGATGATTTGTTGCTTGCGGTTACATCTAAAACTCTGCCAACAGCAGGCTAAACTGTAGGGGTTTCGGTTCGTTGTTAGCAGATTTTATTTTTAGGACTTAGAGTTTTTCCAACAGAAACTCTACCAGCTAGATACTAACTTGATTGTTGGCTCAGCGGTTCAAAGAATGTGTTGCTAATCCAGGATTTCTAACATTGACAATTATAATTTATTGTAGAAATTCAAAACATTATGAATCGCAAGCAAGCCCAAGAAAAAGTTTCTGAGGCAGAGCAAAAGTATCGCACCCTAATAGAACAGATTCCAGGCGTTGTTTATATTTCACCGATTAATACTACTGCCAAAGTTGCTTATATTAGTCCGCAACTGCAACAATTATTAGGCATTGCCCCTGAAGATTGGAATCATAGTTTTTTCAATAGTTGGTTAGATTATACTCATCCAGACGATCGCCATCGCTTTTGGCAAGCTGTAAATACTACAATCTCTACTGGAGAGCCTTTGAGCATCGAGTATCGGATGATTAGGCATGATGGCAGAATAATCTGGGTACGAAACCAAGCCAATGTCATTCTTTGTGTGGATGGACAAACTCATGTACTTCAAGGTTTAGTGTTTGATATCAGCGAACGCAAACAAGTCGAAACTGCACTGCAAGAAAGTGAAGCGCGTTATCGTGCCATCCTCGAAGACCAAACGGAACTCATTGCTAGAGGCTTGCCTGATGGCACTGTCACCTTTGTTAACGAAGCTTTTTGTCGATATTTTGGACTGAAGCGGGAAGAATTTATCGCCCACCACTACCAACCTATTGTGTTTGAAGAAGACTGGGAATATGTGTTTAATCTGGTAAATTCTATCAGCTTAGAAAATCCCGTTGTCTCCTTTGAAAATCGGGTCATAGCTTGCCAAGAGGTGCGTTGGGCACAGTGGATTACACGAGGCATATTTGATGATCGAGGTAATCTTGTAGAATTGCAATCGGTGGGACGAGATATTACTGACCGCAAACGCATAGAACAAGCCTTAAGTGAAAATGAGCAAAAATTCCGTGCCATTTTCAATCAAACTATTCAGTTTATGGGATTGCTTCAGCCGAATGGAATTGTCTTAGAAGCCAATCAAACAGCACTGGATTTTGCTGGAATTACGCGAGAAGAAGTCGTCGATAAATGCTTTTGGGAAGCAAAATGGTGGACAATTTCTCCAGATACACAAGCACAATTAAAAAGTGCGATCGCCGCTGCTGCTAATGGTGAATTTATTCGCTATGAAGTTGATATTTGGGGTCGAGAAGATCGAGTTATTACTATTGATTTTTCACTGCGTCCCATACTTGATGAAACAGGGCGTGTGACAGTCATAATTTCAGAGGCACGAGATATTAGTGAATGGCAAGCCGCCCTGCGTGAACGCCACAAAGCAGAAGAAGCATTGCGCTCAAGTCAAGACTTTTTACAAAAAGTTGCTAATACTGTACCGCATATTTTGTATTTATTCGATCTATTACAAGGAACAAGCGTTTATCTGAATCAGCAAAGTGTTACAGTTTTAGGCTATTCCCCAGAAGAAATTTGTCAAGCAGATCCGCAATGGTTTATGAATTGCTTTCATCCAGATGACCAATACCTCTGCTATGACATACCAAGTCGCTTCGTCAACTTGAGGGACAATGAAGTTCTTTCCACCGAATACCGATTTAGGCACAAAAATGGTGAGTGGCGTTGGTTGAATACACGAGAAGTTGTATTTGCCAGAGATGCTAACGGTACTCCAACGCAGATTCTTGGCTCAGTAGAAGATATTAGCACTCGCAAGCAAGCCGAAGAAGTCCTGCGACAACAAGCAACCGGAGAGAGGTTAATTACTGAAGTAACTCAACAGATTCGGCGATCGCTAAATTTAGAAGATGTTTTAAATACCACGGTAAATAGTATCCGTGAGTGTTTGCGTTCTGATTGCGTAGCTATTTACCAATTAGTGACTGACAGCAGTGGTTATTTTGCAGCGTCATCTGTGGCTGATGGCTATCCCCAGCAATTAAAACAGACAATTCTGCCATTTTGGATTCAAGAAGATTTTAGCCATTATTATCAGGGATTACCGACAATTGTACATGATATTCAGCACTCTGATTTTTCAGCCGATATTTTTGAATTATTGCAACATTATCAAGTAAAAGCTGCGATGGTAGTGCCGATTTTGAATGGGCAGCATTTGTGGGGTTTACTGATTACTTACCAGTGTGCCACACCTCGTCACTGGCAACCATTTGAAGTGAATTTGTTGCAGCAATTGGCTTCTCAAGTAGCGATCGCTATTCATCAATCAGTACTCTACCAGCGCCTACAAGCCGCCAACGAAGAACTACAAAGATTGGCTACCTTAGATGGCTTGACTCAAATAGCCAATCGCCGCCGATTTGATGAATATCTCGAAGCTGAATGGCATCGACTCAAACGAGAGAAAATGCCACTGTCGTTAATTTTGTTCGATGTTGATTTTTTTAAACCCTACAATGACACCTACGGTCATTTAGCAGGAGATGATTGTTTACAGCAAATTGCCAGTGCGCTTTTAAGTATTGTTAAGCGTCCAGCAGATTTAGTAGCCCGTTATGGTGGAGAAGAATTTTGTGTAATTCTGCCGAATACAGAGATTAAAGGGGCAATTCATCTAGCTCAAGGGATTCGACAAGCAGTACGCAACTTAGGGATTTCCCATACTCAATCTAGCGTGTGTGACCATGTAACCGTCAGCCTCGGCGTTGTCAGCACTGTGCCAAATTCCGAAATGTCGCCGCAAGACTTGATTAATGAAGCAGACAAAGCACTTTATACAGCCAAACAAGAGGGACGCGATCGCGTTCGTGCTGTTTGCTGCTCACATCTTTAGTGGGCATTGGGCATTGGCCAAACAGGAAGTGTGGGAGGTGTGGGAGGATGGGGAAGCATTAATTCTCTTTACCCCATCTCCCCACACTCCCCACACTCCCTCATCTCCCTCATCTCCCTCATCTCCCTCATCCCCCTCATCCCCCTCATCTCCCTCATCTCCCTCATCCCCCTCATCCCCCTCATCTCCCCATGCCCCATGCCCCATGCCCCATGCCCCATACCCCATAGTTCCTAACCTTTGATAAGCTTTAACAAAATAACTGTTAAAAAATCTAAAAATGTGAGTAAATGCACTCAATA
The DNA here is from genome assembly GCA_034531095.2 of Nostoc sp. CreGUA01. Classification (GTDB taxonomy): domain Bacteria; phylum Cyanobacteriota; class Cyanobacteriia; order Cyanobacteriales; family Nostocaceae; genus Nostoc. Next base: position 8,053 of record JAVRBV020000097.1, read on the forward strand.
AAATTGGCAGACTTGTATTTTTAGATAAATCTAGTTTTTTAGATATTTGTAAAGTCTCGGGGAATCTAGCAGATGAAGATACTGGTACTGAGTTGGGAGTTTCCACCAAGGATAGTTGGGGGAATTGCGCGTCATGTAGCTGAGTTGTACCCGGAACTGGTCAAGCTAGGGCATGAAGTCCATTTGATTACGGTGGAGTTTGGTCAGGCATCAATGTATGAGGTAGTGGAGGGAGTAAATATACATCGGGTGCCGGTGGGACATAGTAATGACTTTTTTCACTGGGTGGTGAATCTCAATGAAAGTATGGGAGATCATGGCGGAAAGTTAATTCTGGAGGAAGGCCCCTTTGATTTAATTCATGCCCATGATTGGTTAGTTGGAGATGCGGCGATCGCTCTCAAGCATAATTTTAAAATACCACTAATTGCCACAATTCACGCTACGGAATACGGACGTTATAACGGTATTCATACTGATACCCAACGTTATATTAATGGTAAAGAAACAATACTTGCTTACAACGCTTGGCGGATTATTGTTTGTAGCGACTATATGCGACGGGAAGTAGAACGAGCGCTACACAGTCCTTGGGACAAAATCGATGTTATTTATAACGGTATCCGAGCCGAAAAGAAACGACACCACGAAGATTTTCATGCCCTGGATTTTCGCCGCCAATTCGCCGACGACGATGAAAAAATCGTTTACTATCTGGGTCGCATGACCTATGAAAAGGGTATACCTATATTGCTGAATGCCGCACCCAAAATTCTTTGGGAAATGGGAGGTAAGGTAAAGTTTGTCATCGTTGGCGGTGGAAATACTGACCATCTCAAACGCCAAGCTTGGGATTTGGGAATTTGGCAGCATTGTTATTTTACTGGTTTTCTCTCGGATGAATACTTAGATAAATTTCAAACCGTCGCTGATTGTGCCGTATTTCCCAGTCTTTACGAACCCTTTGGAATTGTGGCTTTAGAAAGCTTTGCTTCTCGCGTACCTGTAGTAGTTTCTGATACAGGCGGATTTCCGGAAGTAGTGCAGCATACCAAAACAGGTATTGTGACTTGGGTAAATAACGCCGATTCTTTAGCTTGGGGAATTTTAGAGGTGTTGAGAAATCCAGATTATCGGCAATGGCTGGTGGATAATGCTTATGAAGATTTAGAGCGACGCTTTAGCTGGCCGAAATTAGCCAAGCAAACCGAAGAAGTTTATGGGCGAGTTGTGGAAGAGCGATCGCAAATTCCCTGGTAATCAATTACGATGTTATGGATATAAAGTTAAGGACAGCTCAATTGAGCTGTCCTTATAAGTAGATAGCCATGATTAAATATAAGATGTCATTGCGAGCGAAGCGAAGCAATCGCAAAGTCTCTGGGATTGCTTCGCTTCGCTCGCAATGACAGAACTTATTATATTTAATTATGTCCGTCTACTTATGTAAACTTTAACTACTTAACAAAGCAAATTACTGTTACTAATTTCACCAATACCCTGCAAATACGCCACCATTTTTATAGTATTTATGTACTATAAAAATTGATTTGTTCTGTCATTTACGCAAATTTAAAATTAATTTATACATATTTGGTACTGAATTTTTTGTGAAATGTCTTAACTGTCTTAACTGTCTCAATTAATTTGTTTAAGTGTTTTAACTGTCCTTGCATTTTCACTATAAAGCTGAGATGATACATAGCTATGGCAACAACTGAGACTAAAAAGAAACACCTCAGTGTTTCTGCAATACACTTTTGGATCTACAGGAACACCGAAAGGAGTAATGATTTCTCACAGCAATTTGCCGTCCAATCAGAGATCTATCAAAATCCGCTTTGGACATACACACAAAAGAGTTTTTGTAGGTTAGTTACTCTTATTCCATGATATGGAGCTGATTGCCAATGTATTGCAGCCTCTACATTTGGGTATACCGTCCATTCTCATATCACCAGTAACTTTTCTCCAAAAGCCTTTTTGTTAATTACAAGCTATTTCTACGTTATCAAGCGACTACTAACGGAAATGTGCTTACTTTTTATTATGTATTATTTAAAACAGGATAGATATAACTCTAGCTTTACAGCGATACTTTGCCCATTATTCCTTCCAAACTCATACAAATGTCCGAGTCATCCTCGCTATTTTGGGGTCTATGGGTGCACAACACCCTCTCACCTATTGGGTAGCTAGTCATTGACGCCACAACAAGTATTTGGATGAAAAGATGCAAACAGACTACCCTACAAATTTAAATCGGAAAACGAAAACAATAGCCAATGACCGCATCAAACGTCTTCAAATTAGTCATTTTTTGTTGTACAACATGATTCCCTTGGTGGGATTTATAGTTGCAATGATTTCGCTTTGGTGGTTTCCTATCGGCCCTATAGAAGTAGGACTGCTGATTGGGATGTGGGCTTTGACCATGACAGGACTGAGTGTAGGGTGCCATCGATACTTTTCACATCACGCTTTTAAGGCTAACCAGACTGTGCAGGTGACTTTGGGAATCCTTGGTTCTATGGCAGCTCAAGGGTCTGTGATTTCCTGGGTAGCTGTACATCGTCGGCATCATGAGTGCAGTGACAAACTCGGCGATCCCCACTCTCCAAATCTGCATGGAAATGGAATTTTGGGAATCATTCAAGGAGTATGGCACTCACATTATGGTTGGCTTGTGAATCACGAGTATCCCAATCCCGCCTTCTATGCACTCGATCTTCTCCGCGACAAAACCATAGCAAAAATTAACCGACACTATGTCAGTTGGATCGTCTTAGGTTTAGTTGTACCGGCTGTCTTGGGAGGAGTTTTAGAGGCTTCTTGGATAGGAGCAGTCAAAGGCTTACTCTGGGGTGGAATTGTTCGCATATTCTTAGTAGATTGCCTAATCTTGAGCAATAACTGGATTCTTCATCTCTATGGAAGTCGTCCTTTTGAGACTGACGATCGAAGTCGAAATAACTTCTGGATGGCTATCCCTTTTCTGGGCGAGTCTTGGCACAACAATCATCATGCTTTTCCCACTTCAGCAAGTGCTGGGTTGAAATGGTGGCAGATTGATTTGGGATACTGGATTATTTATGTCTTAGAAAAATTCGGCTGGGTGTGGGATGTGAATATTCCATCAGCCAAAACGATCGAAGCCAAACAATCAAAGACAACTCAAGGCTCGGTAACAGTCTTAGATCAAACGCAATCATCAAGTAATATCACAGTAGTATGAACGTAGCGGCAATCAAAAACATCACGATCAAGAGCGATCGCCTGACGAATCACCAGCGCATTCATGGCATCACTAACATCATTCTTCCTTTTCTAGGATCGGTAGCCGCCATCGTCATGACTTTGACAGTAGGGTTGAGTGCGGTAGACATCTGGTTATTCCTGGTGATGTATTATTTAACACTAATGGGTGTGACAGTAGGATTTCACCGACACTTTGCCCACTGTGCATTCCAAGCCCATACAGTTGTGCGAGTGGTCTTAGCTATCTTTGGGTCTATGGCTGCACAAGGGCCTCTCAACTATTGGGTAGCTACCCATCGACGCCACCACAAGTATGCAGATTCCTATGGAGATCCCCATTCTCCCTATGTCAAAGAGGATAGAAAACTTCGTTTTCTAGAAGGGTTATGGCATTCTCACGCAGGTTGGACATATAACCACGAGATTACCAACAGTTTCTTATTTGCCAAAGACATGATTAAAGACCCGTTAATGTCCAAGATCAGCCAGTTGTACTACTTTTGGGTTGTATTGGGTCTGGTAGTTCCCGCTATTTTGGGAGCTTTGCTGTCACAAAGTTGGATGGGAGCTTTATCAGGGTTTTTGTGGGGAGGTTGTCTGCGTATGTGCCTACAACACCATTTCGGGTTTTGGATTATCGGTTCCCTTGCTCATATCTGGGGTAGTCGTCCCTATAATACAGGCGACTACAGTCGGAACAACTTTTTATTTGCGATCCCCACGGGAGGAGAAATGTGGCACAACAACCACCATGCTTTCCCCAACTCTGCAATGTTTGGTTTGGAATGGTGGCAACTTGATTTAGGTGCTTGGTTTATTCGTACCTTAGAAAAAATAGGTTTAATTTGGGATGTGAAAGTGCCCACAAAAGGTATGAAAGAAGCTAAGAAAAATAAAGTTGCTGAGGCTGCTGGCTGAATTTTGAAAACAAATTGATCTGCTTTCGTTATAAGTAAAACCTTGGCTTATGAATGTTCGTTTGAACAATTTGCAAAACCCTCTAGAGACATTTTCCACATTTGTGGAACTCCTAAGCTACAGAGCAGAAAATCATCCACAGCAGAAAGCATATACTTTTCTGCGAGATGGAGAAATTGAAGAAACCAGCCTGACTTTCCAAGAATTAGACCAAAAAGCCCGAGCGATCGCGACCTATCTTCAGTCAGTTGGAGCTACTAACCAACGAGCCTTACTGTTATATCCACCAGGTTTAGAATTTATTACCGCCTTTCTAGGTTGCTTGTATGCCGATGTGGTAGCTGTTCCCGCTTATCCACCAAGACCAAATATGAAACTGTCTAGGTTGCTGGCGATTGTTAAAGATGCCCAGGCAATGTTCGTATTGACCACCAAATCCTTGTTAGCTAATCTAGAGAACCGCTTTGTTGAAGATCCAGAACTGGCGGCTATGCGCTGCTTGAGTACTGATGGTATTGACAGCAATCTCAGTTTAGATTGGCAAGAACCTAAGCTAGAAAGGGATAGCCTAGCATTTCTGCAATACACCTCCGGGTCTACAGGAACCCCCAAGGGAGTGATGGTTTCTCATGGTAATTTGCTGTGCAATCAAATAGCGATCGCCAGAGGTTTTAGACACACCCAAAAAACTAGTCATGTGATTTGGTTGCCTTTATTCCACGATATGGGACTGATTGGCAATGTCTTGCAGTCCTTGTATTTGGGTACACCATCGATTCTCATGTCACCAGTAGCTTTCTTGCAAAAACCTCTGCGCTGGTTGCAAGCTATTTCTCGTTATCAAGCTACTACTAGTGGCGGCCCGAATTTTGCCTACGATCTGTGCGCGAGCAAGATTACACCAGAACAGCGTGCGACTCTAGACTTAAGTAGTTGGGACGTGGCTTTTAACGGCGCGGAACCAGTGCGTGCACAGACACTAGAGAACTTTGCAAACTATTTTGCTTGTTGTGGTTTTCGCCGCGAAGCCTTTTACCCCTGTTACGGTATGGCTGAAGCAACTTTATTTATTACTGGGGGATTAAAAACAACTCCTCCGGTTCTGTATCAAGTTGATGGTGCAGCCCTTGAGGAAAATCGCGTGGTAGGAGTTGCCAAACCTAAAGAAGGGACTAAGATTATAGTCAGCTGTGGTCGCACCTGGTTAGATGAAAAAATTGCGATCGCCGATCCCACAACTTTAACTAAATGTCCAGATGGCAACGTGGGAGAGATTTGGGTTCATGGTACTTCTGTAGCTGCTGGCTACTGGCAACGACCTGAACAAACCCAAGAAACTTTCCAAGCTTATCTAACAGACACAGGTGAGGGGCCCTTTCTTTGCACTGGAGATTTAGGCTTTTTGCAAGACGGCGAGTTGTTCGTCACTGGACGACTCAAAGATGTGATTATTATCCGAGGACAAAATCATTATCCCCAGGATATTGAGTTAACAGTTCAAAAAAGTCATCCAGCACTACGACCAAATTGTGGCGCAGCTTTCACAGTAGAACAAAAAGGACAACAACGATTAGTTATTGTTCAAGAAGTAGAACGAGTTTACCTCAGACGGTTGAATGTTGCTGAAGTCGGGGGAAATATCACCGAGGCAGTGGCAGCTAATCACGGGTTACAAGTGTATGCCACAGTTTTGATTAGACCTGGTAGTATCCCCAAAACATCTAGTGGCAAGATTCAACGTCAAAGTTGTCGGCGGGGATTTTTAGACCACACCTTGAATGTCGTGGAAGATTGGAGTGAAAGTCCGGAGGATAAAACCAAGTTTCAACAGTTAGAAGCTGAAGTCAACTCGCTTTTAGCAAAAGTGCAAGCAGGTGATTCTACTTTTAGGGAAGTAAATGTTAAGGAGACTGTGTAAAAAAATATATTTTAATAGTCATCATCAGACTTTTACTATTATGATTACATAAAAGATATACCCAACAAAAATCATCAACCATTCAATTATTTCTGAAAACACCAATGGAATAATCTTGCAAATGTATCAAGATTAAGTAGGAAATACTCCGCGATTCTGAAAATCAGAGCAGTACATATCATATCCCAAAAATCGAGGTTTTTAAAATGACTCAAGTATTCCAAAATCAAACAGTAAATGAACAAGGCACTCAATTGACAGCAGCAAAAGTTAAAGAATGGTTAATTTCCTATTTATCAGAGTTAGTAGAAATTTCACCTGATAAAATAGATGTAAAAAATAGTTTTGAACGTTATGGTTTAGATTCGTCAGCGGCGATGGTTTTAACGGGAGATTTAGGAGATTGGCTAGGAAAAGATCTAGAGCCAACTTTAGTTTATGATTACCCCACAATAGCTGGTCTTGCAGAACATTTAGCTGAAGCAAGCTAAGAAAAACTTTCAGAGGATGTCTGACAAGTTAAACTAACTTGTGTAAAAAATGCTTGTTAACTGTCTAGAAGCATTACTATAACAATTTTCAGATATTCTCTATGATTTTCCTGAAATTTTACCATAAAAAATAAAGTGTTATGAAGACTATTGTTAATGATTCGTCAACATCCAAAGTCAATAGAATTCTTCCCTTTCTAGAAAAGAACTATGATAATAATCTTGAATCTCACTACACTGAAAAAATAGAAGAGTTAGATAAAAACTTTAATTATAAAACTAACAGTAATCATTACTGGAGTGAGCCAGAACAGTCAGTGCTTTACGGTACACCACTCTATGAACAAGCTTCTTCATCTCAAAAAATCGCTCTCAATCATCTGCATTGGGTAGGCTTTTACAAAGTAGTTGCTGATAGTGAGATTGAGCTTACTTTCTACAATACAATTACAGCAGATTGCTTGTTAGCTGCAAATAAAGATTATGCTTTTATTGCAGATATGCTCAATCATGAAACTTATCAGGAGCGTAAACACATTCATTCTTTTGCCAAAATCAACTATCAAACGATTAAAGCTTTGCTAGGTACTAAAGCTTTGATTAATTCTGGTTCAGATAATTCTACTTCCTTTGAGCCAAAAAGCTTTCAGGTTATAGATTATCTATTATCTACTGCTAACTTGATTGGTAAAATTTGGCTCAAAGATAAAGAACAACATTACTCTCAAAGTCTCATAGAGTTGCAAGAACTGAAAAAATCGATTTCAGATTCTACTCCTGCTAATCCTACTAGTCCTACTCCTACTAATGGCTTTTTCAATGGCTATTTAGGAAATACAAATACATCAATAAGACGATTCTTTCCTTTTAGCTGGGGAAATTACCCATTTTTAGCTGCTAATTTTTATGTAGTGCGTTACATGGCTAATATAGTAGTCAAAAACAACGAATTTGAAATACATAAATACTGTAGAAAATTGCAAAAATCCAAGGATTTTATACCAGATCCAACAGCTATATCCCACTATCATTTTTTAGATGAGGCTTTTCATACAACAACTTCTCTATATCTCGCCAGAGACTTATATAAATCTTTACCCAACCCCTCAAATTTTGAGAAAATAATGGCGAATTTAGCTGTACTACAAACACAACGCGAAAATCTTAATGGTCTTTCAGGAATGATACCCAATCGCTTTGTGAGTGATAGTAATACCATCACTTTTATGATGAAAATCTTGCAGAGTCCTGTGTTTGATATGTCTTTTTTGGAAGCAACTCACTGGCTCGAAAAGTGCTTATGTTATGAACACGAAGGTTTTCATTTAAATTTGAAAGTGCATAATCATCTACTCTCAAATATGTATAAATTTGCAGCAGATATTGACTACTTATGGCCTGTGAATCGGGAAATGCGTTTGATGGCTTCAGCAGGTTCAATTCAGAAAGCTCTGAAAAATAATATCAAAGCTTTTAAGAACTTTTCTAGAACATTTGGACAAAATTGAATCATGGAATCAATGTAGGGTGGGCGAAGCCTATCCCACGTATATTTCAAAAATCAAATAAGTAGAACAGCGTAAATATTTGTAATTCGGATGAGGCAGGAGGGAAGAGAGTTTTAGGCTACCTTACATTTCTTAACTTAGTTGTATTTTTTTCTACCGACCTACTTAGCAGTCTTAATAATATCAACACTAATTTTTGAATGAGTTTAGAATCAACACATATAGCAATTGTTGGCATTGGTTGCCGTTTTCCTCAAGCAGAAACACCACAGGCTTTCTGGGAATTTCTGCATGATGGGAGAGATGGAATCACTGAAGTACCCAAAGGCCGATGGGATATTGATGAATTTTATGACCCCAATACGGCTACTCCAGGAAAAATGAACACCCGGTGGGGCAGTTTTTTAGACAAAGTAGATCGATTTGACCCCAGCTTTTTTAATATTTCCCCTCGCGAAGCTGAGTATATAGATCCCCAGCAAAGACTGGTGCTGGAAGTAGCTTGGGAAGCATTGGAAAATGCTGGAATCGCGCCAGAAAAATTAGCTGGTAGTCAGACAGGGGTTTTCATTGGAATTACAAACATCGATTACCACATGCTGATCTATAAAGATATTTCTCGCATAGAAGCATATAGCGGCGTTGGAACACACCCAGGTATCATTCCTAACCGATTATCTTATGTACTGAATCTGCGAGGGCCATCTGTTGCATTAGATACAGCCTGTTCTTCATCTTTAGTAACACTTCACTATGCTTGCCAGAGTTTGAAAACTGGAGAGTCTAATGTATGTCTTGCTGGAGGAGTGAACCTGATTCTTTCTCCAGAGATGACAATTACCTTTTCTCATGCCCGGATGATGGCAGCAGATGGTCGTTGCAAAACTTTTGATGCTGCTGCTGATGGTTATGTTAGAGGAGAAGGATGTGGAATCGTTGTTCTCAAGCGTCTTGAAGATGCAATCAGAGATAAAGACAATATCCAGGCAATAATTAGAGGTTCAGCTATTAACCAAGACGGTTTAAGTAATGGACTGACAGCTCCTAACGGCCCTGCTCAACAAGCAGTTATCCGCCAAGCCTTAGCAAACGCTGGGGTGAAACCAGCGCAGATTAGTTATGTAGAGGCTCACGGTACAGGAACGGCTTTAGGAGATCCCGTAGAGGTGAATTCTCTCAAAACAGTGCTGATGGAAGGTAGGGAAGCAAATCAGCCTTGTTGGATTGGTTCAGTCAAATCAAATATCGGTCATTTAGAAGCTGCTGCGGGAATTGTCGGCATCATCAAAGTGGTATTATCACTACAACATCGTCAGATTCCGCCTCATCTGCACCTCAAGCAGTTAAATCCTTATATTAAAATTAAAAATACTCCGATTCAAATTCCCACAGAACTCCAGCAATGGCCAGCCCAAGGACAACCCAGATTGGCAGGGGTTAGTGCCTTTAGTTTTGGCGGTACTAACGTACATGTGATTTTAGAAGAAGCGCCCCCTCAAGTCAAAAGTCAAAATTTGCCGGAGCGTTCTTTTCATTTATTAGCTTTATCAGCAAAAACAGAACCAGCTCTGCAAGCATTGGTAACTCGTTATCAACGTCACTTAGAGACTAATCCCAAGCTAGCACTGGCAGATATTTGTTTTAGTGCGAATACAGGACGCGAGCATTTTCAGCACCGCTTGGCGATTGTAGCTGACTCAACAGAACAATTAATCGAACAACTAGCATCAGCAAACCATACCTTCAGCAACCAACCAGGTAAAAAGCCGTCGAAAATCGCCTTTCTGTTCACAGGTCAAGGTTCCCAGTACATCAACATGGGACGGCAACTCTACGACCAAGAGCCGATTTTCCGCCAAACTCTAGACCAGTGCAATGAGATTTTACGCCCTTATTTAGAACATTCTTTACTAGAAGTACTCTATCCCAACCAAACCGGAGAACAAATTGCATCCTCATTATTAGACCAAACCGCCTATACGCAACCAGCATTATTTGCGTTTGAATATGCCCTGTATCAGGTTTGGAAATCTTGGGGAATCACTCCAGATATAGTCATGGGGCATAGTGTCGGCGAATATGTGGCTGCTTGTGTTGCTGGAGTATTTAGTCTAGAAGATGGGCTGAAGTTAATTGCCCACCGAGGACGTTTAATGCAATCATTGTCAGCCGATGGCGAAATGATTGCCGTATTTGCCAACTATGCCCAAGTTGAGAATGCCATTCAACCTTATAGAAAGCAGGTAGCAATTGCCGCGATTAACAGTTCTGAAAATATTGTAATTTCTGGAGAGCGCAGGGCAGTAGCAGAAGCGATCGCCACCTTAACAGCAAACGGTCTAGAAACAAAAAAATTAAACGTTTCCCATGCCTTTCATTCTCCTTTAATGGAACCCATACTGGCAGAATTTGAGCAAGTGGCAAGAGAAATTACCTACTCATTTCCAAAAATCAAAGTCATTTCCAATGTCACCGGGGAAGTAGCTACAGATGAAATTGCTACCCCTGACTATTGGTGTCATCATATTCGCCAGCCAGTCAGATTTGCTGTTGGGATGGAAACGATTAATCGTGATGATTATCAGCTTTTTCTGGAATGTGGTCCTAAGCCAACTTTACTGAATATGGGACGGCGCTGTTTGCCTGAATCGTCAGGACATTGGCTAGCAAGCTTGCGTCAAGGATATTCAGATTGCCAGCAAATGCTCCAAAGTTGTGCAGCTTTGTATGTGAGTGGGGTGGAGATCGATTGGTCAGGTTTTGATTGGGGTGATGCTTGTCGTGTGGAACTGCCGACTTATCCCTTCGAGCGATCGCGCTACTGGTTCCAGAGCGAGCCAACCCAGCAGCCACAATCATCTCGACTGTGGGAAGCAATTGTGGCAGCAAGTCACTACCAAGCCCAGCAAGGGCCTTTTGACTTGGAAATCCACAGTTATCAAGCCAAATTAGAGTCCTACGATTCCTTGACAACTGCATATATTATCAATGCCTTACAAAAGTTAAGAATCTATCACCAAACTGGCGAAAGGCATTCAGTAGAAACTTTATTATCTGAGTTCAATATCTTACCTATCTATCGCAAACTGCTATCAAGATGGCAGGAAAGATTGGTGGCACTGCCCAAAACATCAGTAGATGCTTGTTTGCGTCAGGCAAAAGAACGAACGCTAAATGCACCCCAATTAATAGATTTTATTCAGCGTTGTGGTGAAAACCTTGCTGAGGTTTTGGTGGGGAAGGTACACCCATTAGAATTGATATTTCCGGGCGGCTCTTCTGAAATCACAAATTACCTTTATCAACAATCGCCTGAAGCTCGTTATTTCAATGCTATTGCCAGGAGCGTTTTAGAAGCGGTAGTTAAAACCCAAGCCCCAACTAAGCAGCTGCGGATTTTAGAAGTCGGGGCGGGAACAGGTGGTACTACTAACTCCTTAGTGCCAATTTTGCCAAAAGAGCGAACAAGTTATTGGTTTACTGATGTTTCAGAGCTTTTCTTAGAAAAAGCCAAGCAGAAATTCAAAAGCTATCCATTTGTGCAGTATAGTTTGCTGGATATCGAGCAGAATCCGCAAAATCAAGGCTACCCACTCCACAGCTTCGACGTAGTTGTAGCCGTCAACGTCTTGCACGCGACTCGCAACATAGAAGAAACCTTAGAAAATGTGCGATCGCTACTTACCCCTAATGGCATATTGCTAATTATCGAAGTAACTAATCCTCAATCTTGGTTTGATATTACCTTTGGACTAATTGAAGGATGGCAAAGATTTGAGGACAATATACGAGGGGACAATCCGCTTTTATCCTCAGCACAATGGAAGTCAGTTCTGCGCGATCGTCAATTTGAGCAAGTATTGGTCTTACCAAATCCCGGCTCACCTACAGAAATTCTCGGTCAAAACGTCTTAGTCGCCCAGCCTGGGAAATCAACGACATTTTTCAATCTCACCCAAACTCCTCAACCTCTTTGCGTCTCTGCGCGGCAGTTGCTAAAGAGCAGGAACGCTAAGAGCGAACAAGTTGGCAAAGCCGACGACACTTGCTACAACTCTGGGAACCAGAGCAACGGAGTGTTTCCCCAACGCACTGCCTTGTCTGTGCGCGAGATAAATCGACAGGATAGTGCAAGTAGCGATGTCTGCGACGGGCTGCGCTTACACTCCCTACCCACACAGCCTAATAATCTACAAAACTGGGAATCCCAACTCCATCAAAAACTAGCCAATATCTTAGGAACTTCCATCTCTCAACTAAACATCGATACTCCACTCACAAATCTCGGATTTGACTCCTTGATGGCAGTTGAACTTACCAATTGGATTGCCAAAGAATTAGGAGTAAACATACCTGTAGTTAGTTTTCCTGCTGGTGCAAACATCATTCAACTAACAAACCAAGTTAGAGAAGTAATAGATTGTGCAGCCACAAAATCACCTACTGAATATCAACCATATCCGTGCTTAGTTCCCCTCCAGCCTCAAGGTAGTAAGTCACCTTTCTTTTGCGTCCATCCAATTGCGGGGGTAGTCTTTCCCTATTATGAATTGTCCAGTCTTATCGGCAAAAATCGACCATTCTATGGATTGCAATCATTTGGTTTAGCTGGGAAAGAGAAACCATTCACTCGAATTGAAGATATGGCTGCTCACTATATTCAAGCAATGCGGGCAGTTCAACCACAAGGCCCTTATTTTTTAGGAGGTTGGTCTTTTGGAGCTTATGTAGCTTATGAAATAGCTCAACAACTACAACAAGATGGTCAAGAAGTTGCTCTATTAGCGTTGATAGATACGCCTTTATTTTCCAATAATAAAACTACGAATTTATTGCTAATGTCCAAAATTTTTCTTACTGTATCGCTACGATATATCTGGCCTTATGTTTACGATTATTTTTATCTGGCAACTGCTAGTAATAAACCTAATAAAGCTTTAGAAACAAGAATTTGGAATTTTGACAAATTCTATTCTATTTGGAAGTCACTCACAGGGGCTAAAGTTTTACTCGAAGAGTCGAAATTTGTTCAGCTTCAACAGCCAATTTTGCGCCATCTACTACCAGTTATGCAGGCTAACGCTCAAGCATTAGTAAACTATTTTCCGAAACCCTATTCGGGCAAAATTACTCTCTTTCAAACTAGTAAACCATTAGTAGATAAACAAGATAAATATTGGGGGTGGAAAAATGGAATTATCAACAATGTAGAAATTTTGCAAATTCCTGGCCATCACCTAAATTGTTTACGAATTCCCCATGTGCAGGTAGTAGCTGAGAAACTAGCAACCTGTATCGAGCAGATAGAATCTACGGCTAAAGATAGCGTGCAAAAACTAAATTTATAATCTTCAACTTTTTCAGGAGATAAAACAATGACAAAGGAACAATTTTTAGGAACTTGGCGACTCATATCATGGGAAATTAGAGATTCAGATGGTAATGTTAGCTACCCATATGGTCAAGATGCAGCTGGCTTGCTGATTTACGCCCCTGACGGATATATGTCTGGAACCCTCACGAAACCCAACCGTCCGCACTTTGCAGGCGGAGACATTTTCGGAGGAACTTTAGAGGAGCAAGCTTTAGCAACCCAGACTTATCTTGCCTACTGTAGTAGGTATGAAATTAAAGAAAAGAGTGTGCTTCATTATGTTGAATTTAGCTTGTTTCCTAATTGGGTTGGTATGGTTCAAGAACGCTTCTTTGAATTTAAAGACGGTCAACTATCATTGAGTACACCTCCAATGGTAGGACAAGGTAAGCAACAGATTGCTTATCTCATCTGGAAACGTGTTTAATACTAAATGTCCCTTATATGAAGCAATTTTGGATGCTTCAGGAGTGCCAAGTGCTGAGTGCAATTACTACTTTTTTACTCAGCACTGTTTCGGTGATTTTAGATCGAACTCGTGCATGAATTTTAGATTTTAAATGAAAGAATATAATTCAAAATATCAACTTTAAAATCTTAAAATTTGTGAGAGAATTAGCTAAATGATCTGAGTTATAGATAAGCTCAAACCGTTATTATGTCGTTAGTCTTGAGAGAATGAAAGCCTGGTTCTTTCATCCAAGGGATCGAATTTAAGTCCTTAACCAGAACTGACGTTAAATAAGAAGGGGAAACAGCAAGATTAAATAACCACACCAAAGCTTTAGTTTTACCCAGATTTTGATGATTAAATGGAGACTTACCTATGACTACATTGTTAAAGTTGCGTCCAGGCTTTAGTTATGATGAAGCTATTTTATTGACACAGTTCTCAAAATATGCATATGACGTTTTCCAGTATGATGATGGCAGTGTTCATGATATAGAGCTAAAGACAGTTTACAAGGCTCTTTATCGAAATCAAGGATGGCAGTTGGTTCACACCATCCGTAATGACGACACGAATATCCGGGCACTAGTGCTGAAAAATACTCAATCATTAAGTAGTCATCAGTATGCGATCGCCTTCCGAGGATCGATAGTAAGCGATCGCGGTTCTGTGGAACTGACTGATTTTACTGCTGATACTGATTGGGAACTAGTTCGCTACGAATATTTGTCTATCCAACGGGCAAAAGTCGTCAGAGGATTTTATCTCGCCTTTGAGTCCGTAGCCGATGAAGTGCAATTCTTCTTTAAGACTCTGCGGGGTGAGCTAAAACCCTCAGATTTCCAGCGACTCCATCAGTTACCTGCACTGCGGAAATTTGCTTGCATCAATGCTTTGGCTGATGCGGGAGCAATTCGACTGGGGGCAGAGTTTGAGCAACAAGCTCAAGAGTTAGTTGAGAAAGTGGTTGCTGACGGTGAAATCGATGACGATGAAGAACTAGAGAAAGTTTTACAATTTCTCGAAGAAGAACTTTTATCTAAGCTATCAAGATTAACTGAACCTATAGAGGTATGGGTGACAGGTCACAGCTTGGGTGGCTGTCTATCTCACTTCGGTGCTTTATCCCTGCGACGTTGGTTTGGCCCAGCTGCATCTGGAGGATTACTAGTCAAAGTCTATTCAGTCGGAGCGCCTAAAATTGGCAACCCAACTTTTATAGATTACTACAACGAGCAAATAGGAGAAGAACTGAGTTTTCGGATCGAAAATGTACTAGATGGAGGGCCAAGATTTCCTTTTAATCCTCCCTTCCCTCTCTCAGCGATCGCTCCTGAAGGAGTGCGGATTGGAAATACTTTCATTGGGAACTATGCCAACGGCGGCCAAGCTATTACAGTTATAGGATTCGGTAGCGGTCAAAGTGCGTCTATATCCTTTGGCGGTATTGTCGATATCCCATTTAGCATCCCTTTTCCTCATAGCGCTGAAACATATATTGAATTATTGCAGGAGCAAAAGCAATTTTGGTCTGGATTGGTTCGTCCATTTAAGGATGTTTTACGTCCTTTTCTGATCGATCTCCTTCATGAAGAACAGAAAATAAACGCAAATCCTGTTCAAGATATCAACAGATCAAATGGTAATGAAAATACCAATAGAATTAATAGCGATGAAGACATAACCATTATTAAATAATAGGAACTGGAGATTAAGGATTATATACCTTCCATATTTTGAAATTCTCCCATTGCGATACCAAAAAGCTTTCTGTGACTTGAAGAAGATTTTGGACAAGGTTTGGAAGAAGAAGTTGGACGCAAATCCATATAAATACTACTCAGATGCCAACTTTTCCCTAACTCGTGGGATTTCTTACAAACGTTGCGATCGCTTGCCGCCCTTGGCATCGCTAGGAGAGTAAAGCAATGCAACAGCCTTGGTTGGAGAGACTGTTGCATGGCTTTTATAAAAACTCAAAAACTGAGTTTTTATTCAAATTTACGCGTTGTATTCTGCCTGGATTTTGATCGACGAATTGTTATCAAACACTTTGACAAAACTGATCCTGATGTTTTCGTTGTAGTACCAGGCATTGTTTGAAGAACCGCTTAGCCTATGCGCCCGTTCATCAGTGTTGCCGCCTGAAATTAAGCCAGCCTCTTGCCCGTTGATTGTCACCTTTTTCAAGGAACCTGAATTGCCTGTGGTTTCAGATGGCTCGTGTAGAATTGCCACGAAGAAAAAGTCTTCCTTGGGCTGATATTTGTCATGTTTACGTTCCACAATAATCTGGCGTGTTGAACCAGTTTTGTTCTGCGTAATCAGTACTTCACGATATTCGCTGTTAGCCAGGTCATCGTTATCGTATATGGCTGATTCCTCCGGTTCCGAAGCACGGCTTACACCGTCATCCAAGTACATGGTGTATTGACCACTTTCACCGGGATAGATGTTCAATGTGATTGGATTGAGGAGACCTTTGCTGTTGCGTTCTCCCACATATTGTTCAACTTCTATAGTGGGTATAATCGCCCCTGCTCGCACGAAAATGGGAACGATAAAGGGAATGTGTTTAGGATCGCTACTTAGACTGGCATCAAAACCGCGGATGGTAGTCCCACCATCAACAGCAGCATCAAGGGGCTGTTTGTTGTCTTTAAAAGAATACCAGTTGCTGCTTGCTGGGAGATAAACATCCCGTTTGCCGTAGCCGTTGCCAGCTGACTGGGGATCTAAAACTGGAGCGACGAGGATATCGTGCCGCACAAAGAACTGGTCATCAAGGAAGGCCAGTTTATCATTGTAGAGCGCCTTGTCTTGTGGGTCGTTGAGAAACATGGGTCGGCAGATGGGCAACCCATCATATGTGTTCTCAAACATGGCGTCATAGAAGACTTGGAGGAGGCGATACCGCAATTCAATATAATACTTACAAGCAGGTAAAACTGCACGGTATAAATCTTGCGGTTCAGGCAGATTACCACCCCAATTTTCCTTAAACCATTCTTCGTACATGAAGATTTCTTGGAACTCCTTACGCCCTTTACGCATATAGTGGTTGCGGAACCAGGGTAGGAAAGCTCCGGCAGCAACCCAGCGAATAAAGAGTTCAGGCCCGACCCAGCGTTGCTTGTCGTCCTCTTGTTCAAAGCCGCCAACGTCTTGCCCGCAGATTGTGACACCAGTCATGCCCAGGGACATTACTTGGCACACGTTCATCTTCAAGAAATCCCAAGTCGAAGAGTTGTCGCCCGTCCACAATGCGGCGAAGCGGTGCGCCCCGGTGAAACTGCCGCGTCCGACAATGAAGTTACGATCTTTGCGGCGCTGTCCTGGTTTATCTGACTGGTCTGAGTAGACAAGGTTGTTGAGACCGTAGTAGGTGGCTTTGTGGAGATTGTAGGAATACAAATTCCATATCTTAATTGCCGGCGTTAGTTTGGGTTCCTCTCCCACAATGGAATCGTCAGTAACCAGCAATCGGAAGGGAAAGCCCCGCATATCTCCACGACGAGAACGGATAGCAGGCGTTGTCATGTCCTGCCAAACCATTTCCAGCCCCATATCAAAAAGATATTGATATTGCTTGCCCCACCAATCACGCACTTCTTGTCTTCCTAAATCGGGGTAATGACCGGGCGTACCCATTTCCTGTCCCGTAATTCGGTCATTTCCGTAGTAGACTTCGCCAATATAAGGATTGCCCTTGTTGGCGTTGTGTTCTGGGTCGTATGCAAAGAAAACGCTTTCCTTTCCAGGAGGATCGTAATTCTGGTAGCTGTAACCCTTGTTCAGGTCTTCAGGGTTGCTGAGATTGAGATCCCCGAAGAAACGTTGATCTCGGACAAAATAGCCCTTTTCTACGCCTTCTGTGTAGGATTTGTATGGCGTTTTTTGGTTGCTGCTAATAATTGGGGTAATGTTTGTGCTGCACTTGACACCTTGCGCTTTTAAAGTCGCAAACATGCCTTTGGGATCGGGGAACTTGTTTGTATTAATGGTGAAGGTGTGATAGTTATCCTGTACGTCTACATCTACGTGAAGACCGTCGAGGGGAATTTGGTAGTCACGATGCTTGCGAACAGTCCATTCTAGAGCGCCCCGGTCTTCATAACCATAGCATCCTTGATGATATCCCAAAGCCCATCGGGGTTTGAGCCGCGATCGCCCGACAATCTCGGTAAAGCTGTCTATTAGCTCCGCAGGAGTGTCTGCCATGAAGAAATAATAGTCTAGGTCGCCGAAGCGCGTACCAACCAGATAGGAACTGGAGTTGTTGTAGCCAATATCCATCAGGACTTGACCGCGATTGTCAACGTACATACCGGTGACGCAATCTTTTTCGGGAACGCCGTTAAATTCAATGAAAAAAGGTTCCGAGTGGTAAAGCGGTTCCCGTCCATCTAAGGGACCGTAGTTATAAACCTGACGGTACCGCATGTTATCGAAATTGAAATAGTTAAGTTGGCCGTTATTGCGGCACAGTGACTTGCCACCTTGTTCGCCAAAGCCAATATATTTGGCTGGTGCGGGTTTGTCTACAACCTGAATGATGGCATAATCGTCATTACCGTTGGGAGTATATAATATGCCGGGTAGTGATGTCTCCCAGACTTTAAAGTTGCTGCCGTCAGGTTCGCAGTTAATCACATTGATCTGGAATGGATCTGTGGTGACAATTACCTGCATAATAGATTCGTCATTCTGCTGCTTTTTCGTAGTTAGTATGCAGCCATGACCGGCTTTGTCTTCGTAGTCTATGTAAAACTGTTCATCTCCCTGCTGTGCGTCCTTCTTTAATTCATCGAAGGTGTTTTGGACTAACGCTCTACTATTTTTATTGGTGTAATCTTCCTTGCGTTTTTTGGGGTTGAAACGAACCCGGAAGGTATCATTCTGAACGAACTGAAGCAGCAGGGCACAGGTATTGCCGTCGCTGTTTTGAAATTCCAGTACCAGCGTTTGTTCTTTGTCTATGTATTGATAAGAGGAGGCTTTGTTAAGGGTTTTCCAGCTTTTGATGTCTTTGAAATATTCTTCGACTGTAAGGAATTTGTAGACATCGGATAAAATTGGGCTTGACATAAATATACCTCTGGTGGTGCTAAAGGAACTTTTGTAGAGATTGATTGAGGTGGAGCCACTCTAACGCGGGGACGCGGGGACGCGGGGACGCGGGGACGCGGGGACACGGGGACGCGGGGACGCGGGGACACGGGGAAGTGGAGAGATTTTGACAAGAAAGAATAAAGGCGTCAGTCGTCAGAGTGGGCTAAACCTTAGCTATCCGCTAACAAAATGAATTCTGTATGACTATTCTTATTTAATAATCAATCAACTTGCTGAGTTTCAGCTTTCGCTAACGGGTGATACTCTATTGCCATCCAAATGCAATCTGTATCTGCGTAATATTGATGCCACGGATAAATGTATTTGTTATTTTCTTCTACTTGACAAAATGGCACATAAGTGGTGAATCCTGGACTCATCAACATGTCTTCATAGAGAGTGCCATAATCTTGAGCTTTGAACTTTTGCATTCTGCCAGTACCGAATATCTGTGTGTGGATTTCGATAAAGTCATGCTTGTTGTGTATGAAACAATTGGTATATGAGGGTGCAAACCATAAGTTGAGTTTCACGACAAAGCTTTGGTTTTGAGTTGGTGTCTTTGCCTGCCTCGTCATATAATATGGGTCAATCTCTACAATACCTGCATCATATTGTGGCGATTTCCACAGAGGTGTATTCTTAGGGTAATAAATTTCGCTGGTGTCGCTACTACTGGGAGGATCTTCAATAGTATCGCCTAACAAAAACCAACCCTCTTCCAAAAGAATATTCCCGATGTTGATGATGTCTTTGACTTCGATCGCTATCAGGGCTTGTGCCTTTTCAATGGTGATATCTTTGAGGATAGTTGAGGAAAAAGCAGGAATAATATTCCTAACTGGCTCGCCAACAAAAACATCCCACATGTGCGGGTTGACTACAATGGTTTCGTTGTTGATGTTATAGTTCCTGATATTTTCAATGTATTTTGCATCTATATGCAAACTGGAAAAGTTTAATTGCTTTTCTACGTTATACGCCAGTGTGCTTGTCATGTTTCAATTCTTCTCTACTCGATAAAATCTACTCACTACAAACAAAGCAGTTTCAAGCATTTACTTCTGGGTTAAACACAAAATATCGGTGGTAGTTACTCCACCTGGGCTACATTGATGACATACTTTTACGAGCATGTTTTAAATTTATTTCAAGAGGTTATTACATTCACAATGCAAATGCAAGGACAGTTAAGACAGTTAAGCAAACATTTAATCAAAGCTTTATAATTGTCTTTTGTTACTTTGAAAGAAAAATAGCCGAGAATGTTCACAGCCAAATTTCTCACCAGAATTATCAAAAGCTGATAAAATATGTGATTTTGTTTTTCAGAGAGCATGAAACAATAATCTGTTAAAAATGCTTGAAACAGATTCTGGGTAAGAGTTATGAAGAGTGCGATCGCTAATATTTTTCTTTAATTAGAATTAAACGCTACAAGCAATCTAGAGATTTTTGCAGATTAGCCCAGAGAATTAATGATGACTCTGGGTTATTTTGCATTAAAAAACAGTACAAGTCCTGTACGCTGGAATTTCAAGCTTTCTGATGCCAAAGTTAAGCTAATGGCCGTCTAAATTGCACATTTTTCATTCAAACTGTCAATTGTCATTTGTTATTTGTCATTTATGTTCACAAAGAACAATTGATTAATGACTAAGGACAACATTCACGAGCAAATGAGCGATTCAAATGCGTAATAGCTTAGCAATAATTGGAGTTTGCATCAGAAGTTTAGTATGACAAAAGCATTCCCAAACGTACCAAGGCGCTTGAAGAGTAGAGTAATCAAGTTGTTTAAGATGGGAATCTTCCTCATAACCCGTTTTATAGCCAACTGGAAACGCTATTTCTTAGGCGACACCGTTGATGTCCGTCCCTCTCCCTCCTTCAATGTTCGTTCTTCTTCCTTAGCTGGCCCGGTTCTTAGCTTGGGTGGGGGAGGCCCCGATGTGGACGACGCTATCCAATGGATGATTAACGAAGTTAGGGGGGGTACTAACTCCGCCACCAAACTTGACGTTGTTGTAATCCGCACCTATGGTAATCACGATTACAATCGCCTCATTTCGGCCATGAAAGGCGTAAACTCAGTAGAAACTTTAATTGTTAGCAATCGCCAAGAAGCTAACAAAGCTGAAATTGCTGAAAAAATCAGAAAGGCTGATGTAATTTTCTTTGCTGGCGGCGACCAATGCCAGTATATCCGCAATTGGAAAGATACGAAACTAGAGGCTGCTGTTAAGTCAGTTTATTTGAAGGGAGGTGGTATTGGTGGCACCAGTGCGGGTGCGATGATTCAGAGTGAGTGTGTCTACGATGCTTGTGCTTCTTCGGAGAAAGGCATTGAAACTAGGGATGCACTGGAAGATCCTTATCGAGACATTACTTTTACTTACAACTTTTTTAACTGGAGTCATTTAAAAGGAACCATCGTAGATACACACTTCGACAGACGAGAAAGAATGGGTCGAATTATGGCTTTTATTGCCCGTCAAATTAAAGACGGTGTATCTACTAGTGTTTTGGGTATAGCGGTGAGCGAGAGTACATCGGTTGTTGTGGATAAATACGGTCTGGTGAAAGTTATAGGCAGGGGCGCAGCGTACTTTGTATTAGGCGATCATATGCCAGAAGTATGCGAACCGCGATCGCCTTTAACATTCTCCAACTACAAAATTTGGAGAGTTCCACGTGGCGACACCTTCAACTTGAAAAACAGACCAACTTCTGGGTACTATCTCAGGAGTGTTAAAAGGGGAAGGATTGATTCAAATCCTTATTGAGTGGGGACTGGGGACTGGGGACTGGGGCATGGGGCTTTCCAGGAAGTGTGGGAGGTGTGGGAAGACGGGGAAAAAATCTTTCCCCCCACACTCCCCACACTCCCCACACTCCCCACACTCCCTCATCTCCCTCATCTCCCTCATCCCCCTCATCTCCCTCATCTCCCTCATCCCCCTCATCTCCCCGCGTCAGTCCACAAGCTCACCTTGACCCGTCCTAGCTAAGGTTATAGGACGGTAGTCCCCATACAAGTTAAACCCAGCCCAAAACTGAGGGTTAGCAGTTTCAGCCTTACAATTTGGCAAGCGATGTTCGAGACAATCTAATTGTGTCCGACGCAAGGCTTCATCCCGTGGAAAGTTGTCTAAGTAATTATAAAATCTCGCCATAAATGATACCGCAACCTGATCATTTATTTCCCAAAGACAACCCAAAATACTTTGAGTCCCGGCTCTCCAGAGAGTTTCTGGTAAGCTGATAATCCAACGCCTGGGAAGAATAAAGTGGTCTGCTGACCAACAACAGGAGAGGGTTGCATGACGTAATTTGCTTAAGTCGATTTGGGAGAGTTCTCTGAGACTGAAAATTTCTTGTTCTCCTGAGTCGGAAATCAATACCAGTCCAGAACTATCGGGTTTATTTACGTCAAAAGTTCCATGACAAGCTATGTGGAGTAGGGTTGCTTGGGATATGGTTTCTATAATTGCAGCTTTGTGAGCATGACTATTTTCTAACTGCAAATAGTTAATTTGATGAGAGTCTAACCATTTATTGATGTGCTGGAGTTCTGTTGTGACTCCAGGTAAGGAAGGAAGCTTGTGATGGTAGTTGGATATACCAATAACCAGCGCTTGTTTTTTTACAGGGATGAGTCGTTTAGGTTTGATTGGTTTAGTTTTAGATTCATAGGCGATCGCCAAAGCATAATGTTCGATTAAATACTTGCCTTTGTAGATAACAGAGGCAAAGGGAAATCCATGTAAAATGTCGTCAGGTACTATTGTTAATGCTTGAATATGTTTGGGTATGCCATCGAGTATTTTCGGCAGTTGTAAGATATCTGCTAGGTTATCGGTAATTTTTTGCCCAACTTCGTTTGCAGATTTAATGTTTTGCTTGTAATTGTTATTACCAGCTAGGTTCAAATCTCGACTATCATTAATTCTCTTGATATTTTGATACCAGCGTTGAACGACATTACGTACTGCTAAACGGGTGGTGGGAATGACTTCAAAATCAAATAAAAATCGACTTGTTTTGATTACTAAAACGCGATCGGGCAAAATTAAAAATGAAAGGGTGACTCGATTTTTAGGGTGGGTAAGGATACGCAATAAAAGTGAACTTGGTGGTAAAAATTGCACTTGAGTGCGATCGCCTTTAATTGTGCGTTTGGCTAAAGCATCTTTGTAGCGATCGATATGCTCGACTAAAGCATTGAGCTTTCGCATCAATTCTAAGTGTAGCCAAGGACGTAGGAAAAAATTAGTTGTGCTGAGTTTTAGTTGCAAGCGTTGTAGTTGGTTTATTTGTGCAGCAATATATTCTTCGTCTGCTGTCCATTTATTCAACAAATAAAATACTTGGTCTTCTGGTGTTAACGATGAGGTCATTTGTTCCAGTAGCTGATTTGTTGATGTTGTTAAAGCTTCAATTTCCGGGAGTGGATAATTTAACCTCGTGCGACACCAAATTAATATTCGCTGCACTTGCCAAAGTTCTGGTTTTAAAGACATTTCCTCTAATTGAGGACAAATTTCTGCTAAAATTTCATGGGCTTGTTGAATTTTCGTAAAGTTATTGTTTTCTGTGCCCTCATAGTAAGAAGATATGCCTGATAATATCTGTATTTGTATTTGAATAAGTTGGGAGTCTGTAGACTTAAAAACTCTTTTGATGTGTTGAAGTAAATCCTTGGTATTTTTAAATTTGAGATTACTTAAATACCATTGAAAAGCTAAGGCACGGTCTTCAAACCAAGCTAAATAATTGGGTGATTGGATTGATAAATTCGGGGATTCCTGTAGTTCTTCTACTGTTTGCTTGTAGTGTTTTGGTTTCTGCATCTCCACTACTGACATTGCCACCGGGCTTGCAGTTACCAAGGAACGACTGCGGGCATTGGCAAGCTGTAGTAATAATTCTGCCCTTGCTGCTAAAGCCCGATCGCCAATTTTTAAAGCATTGCTTTGAGTATCTGCTAAATATTGTTGGGCTGTGCTTGTTTGGTTGAGGAGAATAAAAATATGGGCAAGATTGAGATTAGAGCGCAAAATTGCTCGTTGCGATCGCATTTGCTGACATTTTTCTTGAACTTGCTGAAATTGTTTTAATCCTGCACCCAAATTTCCCCACAGTAGATGGAGTTTACCTGATAACTCCAACCACCGAATTTGATATTCTAGGTGTTGGGAGCGATCGCATGGTTCTTTGAGAAGCGATAGATAATTATCAGCTTGTTCAAAATCGCCTTTTTCGAGATAAGCTGAGGCGATCGCCAGTTTTAATGGTAGTATTGTTTGCTTTGCTAAATCCGGTGCTGTCTCGACTTGAGCATGAAATAAACCCCTTTTTAGTGCTTCTAATGCCTCACCATATTGCCCTAATGCACTCAGTAATCGCCCCATTGCCAAGTATAATTCAGCAAATAATACAGTTCTTTTATTAGAGTCTGCATCGCGCCAAATGCAACCATTTTCCCACTGTAATAATCCTGAAGAAGAAAACTGTATATCATTAATATTACCAATGCATGGAGCCATTCCTTGGAATAACTTTTGTGCTTGGTATAAGCTTCCGCGATCTAAAGACAATTGAATGCGTCTGAGGTTTGCATAATCAGCTGAAGATTCGCTGTTTGCTTGTTGATATAAATCAACAGCACCACAAAGTAAGTCATCTGCAACTTGAAATTCACCTAAAATACCAGCTAAGTCAGCGAGGGATTGAATAACCTTCAAATCTGCATCAATTAATTCGCAATTTAAAAGTCGATACTTAAAAATTTGGGATAAATCATCGTAAGCTGCGAATAAATTGCCTTGTTGTAATTTTGTTTGGGCTATTTCAAAAGCAGCTTTGAGTTCATCAAAGGAATCGTATGACAAAATATCACCTCGTTTGATTTTTGGTTTTAGAGAACTCCAAGAATTAATTGGATGTTTTTTATTTGTCAGTCCCTTAAGTTTTGAATGAGATGAAAACCCAGCTAGCAGAAAAAGCTGGATTGAGACAGTTTATTTGACCTATTATTCAGTCACTACATAAACAGGTTTTTCCAAGTTTTCTAGTGAACAATTAGGATTTTGATTTTCTTCTTCATCTGGTTGATTGTTACATTCATTATTAGACTTGTAATCTCGATATCGATATTTTAGAGAATTGGCAATGTTAGTACCTTGGAATTGGGTTGAAGGATGACTAGAAGCACTTACATCACCAAAGCCACTTTGATTAATTGGTACTGCACCAACTTTTCCGGGCTGGAGTTTGTAGAGTCTAAATCCTGAGCCTGAAGAAACACTTTCTGTAATTGGTTTAGTTGTATCTAAGTTACTCAAACTAGGAGAATCTTGAACATATCTAAACTCCGTATCCGTTTCAATTCTCCTAAAGTTGCGATTATTAATTTCATCAAAGAAATTATTCTTTATTGGTGTTGCACTTTCAGGAGTAATTTTTTCTATCTTTAATCTGCCTAGATGTTGTTCTACTGCTGCTTTAGACAACATTAGTTGCGGGTCGTAACCATATTCTTGTATTGATTTGTTAATTAACTTTTGGGCTTTAGCATAATCTCCATTTTTCAGTGCTGAATTAATATTGTCTATTCGCAATTGTAAGTCTAATTTACTAGCCTTAATCAATGCTAATGGGTCGTCAGCAAGTTTTTGAGCTTGTTTACGACGATTAAATTTTTCGGGAAAATCTGCTCCTTTGCCACGATACTCTTTAAACCCTCCCGGTACTTGAGCGTCATCTACAAATTCAAAATTCAAGATACGCGAATTTTTACCTGGTTCTGCAACAGTCATCACTGATTTTGAGGGTGGTAAACCGTCTCCACCTCCACTTCCTTCGCTCAATTTTAACCATTTATTAGAGTTTGATTGTTTGACATAAATATCTTTGTGAGATGGTGAATATCTAACAGAAACAACATTATCCTTGGAAGCGAGAAAAGTAGCAATATCGCCGTTATACTTACTAACATCGGAAGCTAAGGTATAACCTGCGTCAATATCTCGACTTTCAAAAGCTGTCCTAAAGCCATTTTGGGTTTTGGTAATGTTGAAGCTGCTCCATTATTTCAATTAGTTCGTTGCGAGTAGCAACAGCTTGTTCAGAGTAAGGATTGTAAGTAATAGCTTTTTCTCCACAAACCAGTGCTTCAGCTAATAGGTCATTTTTTGCTAAATTCACTGCTCGTAAACGATAGAGATTACTTAAAAGTTCAAAAATTTTTAAACTATAAGGATAGCTCTTGAGAAAACTTTCTAATTTTTTAATATTAATTCTGTCAGTGCTATTTGTTGGTCTAAC
Organism: Nostoc sp. CreGUA01; assembly: GCA_034531095.2. Classification (GTDB taxonomy): domain Bacteria; phylum Cyanobacteriota; class Cyanobacteriia; order Cyanobacteriales; family Nostocaceae; genus Nostoc. The sequence goes on from JAVRBV020000097.1 coordinate 34,412, forward strand.
AATGCTTGTTGTCTGACTTCAAAACTCAACGAATTATCCTCAGCTTGTATCCTTGCTTTTTGAGCTTTTACAGCTAGTTCTTCTAGAGAAGAAAAAGATTTACCCATAGCAAAATACTCCTGCGTGCGTTCCTGTTATCTGTGTTTCTGCATATTTGGCTATTCTTGTAATCATTGTTTACAAAAATTTGCATAAAGAGTGGGTTTTTAGCGATCGCCAATCATGAGATGCTTGAAACAGAAGAACCTTTTCTCCTCCTGTTTCGCGCTCCCATATCACTCTCCACAACAAGAGTGAGTTTTTATGCATTTTCCGTAAAATTATTTTTTCTTGAATTATTTTTTCTTTAATTATTTTTTATTGAATAGGACTTACGCAAAAACTCTCGGACGGCAAGCCGCTTTGCGTCTGCGATTTGCCGTTAAGAGTGCGTAAGTCCTACAGCATAAGGAAAAGCGTTACATTCGGCTGTCTCAGCTCCAGTTACCAGGGAAGCACGCCATTTTCGTCAAAAAAGCCTCCAGTAGAACCATCTTCAAGGAGGGTAGCAAGTCTGACTGCTGCTTTGGCTCCCTGTTCGACAGTGCGGTAACCTTGGTGTTGATTAATGTCGGTTGCTGTGAAACCAGGATCGGCAGCATTGACTTTTATTGGGGTATCTTTTAACTCATCAGCAAACAAAACTGTGAGGGCGTTTAGTGCTGTTTTTGATGAGTTATAAGCAATAAGCTTAAAATGAGCAAACTCATAACTTGGGTCTAAGTTGAGAGTTAGAGAACCTAAACCACTGGATATATTCACTATTCGCCCTGCTGTTGATTTCTTTAAAAGTGGCAACAGGGCTTTTGTGACTGCAAATACTCCAAAGACATTTGTCTCATAAGTGTCTCGCAGTATTTGAATATCAACTTGACTTGGTGGAAGGCGATCGCCATCACTTAGTATCCCAGCATTGTTCACCAAAATATCAAGTTTTCCAAATTCCCTCTCGATTTGCTCAGCCGCAGAGTCGATTGTTTTTTGGTCTACTACATTGAGTTGGACTGCTTTGGCATCAATGCCACTTAAACCAAGTTTATTCGCCGCTTCTTCACCACGTCCGATGTCTCTGGCACCAACAAGCACGGTAGCGCCCCTAGAACCCAGTTGACGTGCGATTTCATAGCCAATACCTTTATTTGCACCTGTAATAAGTGCAATTTTGCCTTTTAAATCTTCTGACATATTATTCTCTGTATTTAGCTGACAACTGCTACTATTTTCGAGCCACTCTAGTGTATATGTAGTATGTTATCAGCACAATATTTAGAATTTAGTAATGCTACACAAGTGTGATGACCTGCGGTCTAAACACCAGTAGTCATTCACACCTGAGATAGCGGTTGAGACAACATTGGCAGCCTACACTACGAATTGACTCAAAGATTTTTGGAGAAAAGTAGATATGCAAACCAAACAGCTTGGGAATTCAGAGCTTCACATCACTCCAATTGGCTTTGGTGCTTGGGCGATCGGTGGAGGTGACTGGACTTTTGCTTGGGGAGCGCAGGACGACGAAGAATCGATCGCAGCCATCAATCGCGCTCTTGACCTCAGTGTGAATTGGATTGACACCGCAGCTGTCTATGGTCTGGGACATTCAGAGGAGGTTGTTGCCAAGGCGCTCAAAGGTCGATCCGATCGCCCCTACATTTTTACTAAATGCTCGATGATCTGGGATGAAAACCGCAAAATAGGTAACAGCCTCAAAGCTGATTCTATACGGCGGGAAGTTGAAGCTAGTCTGCGGCGATTGGATATTGAAACCATTGACCTTTACCAAATCCATTGGCCGAACCCAGATCCAGAAATTGAAGAAGGGTGGACAACTCTCGCCAAGCTAAAAGATGAGGGTAAGGTTCGCTATATCGGGGTTTCAAACTTTAATGTCCAACAGTTACAACGTGCCCAGAAGATTGCGCCAGTCACTTCATTGCAACCGCCTTATTCATTAGTCAAACCTAATGTTGGAAACGAGATTTTGCCTTTCTGCAAAGAAAACAACATCGGCGTAATTGTCTATTCACCAATGCAATCTGGCTTGCTTACAGGAAAAATGACACCTGAACGTGTAGCCAATTTCCCAGATGATGATTGGCGCAAGAACAGCAGTGAATTCCAAGAACCGCGTCTATCTCGGAATCTGAAGCTGGTGGAAGTCTTGCAAAATATTGGCGAACAACACGGTCGTTCCCCTGGTGAAGTGGCGATCGCTTGGACTTTAAATAATCCGGCGGTGACAGCGGCGATCGTTGGCGGACGCAATCCCCAACAAGTAGAAGGAATCATCGGTGCTGGAGATTTTCGCCTCAATCAGCAGCAATTAGATGAAATTGAAACTTTCATCCGACAGAATCCGTAGAAGGGACTGGGGAGATGGGGGAGATGAGGGGGATGAGGGGGATGAGGGGGATGAGGGAGTTCTTAGCAGAGGTGAAAATTCCCAACTCCCAACTCCTAACTCCTAACTCCTAACTCCCCAAAGCCACAAAAGCGGAATTACGCAAACTTTCAATGGTGGCGATCGCATGTTTGGCCACAATATCAATTTCGTCTTGTGTATTAAATCTACCAATACCAAACCGTACTGATGCATAAGCAAGCTTTTGGGAATGTCCCAGTGCTGTGAGAACGTGGGAGGGTGCGGTGGTTGTTGAGGAGCAAGCAGAACCAGAAGAAACTGCCATTACTGGCTGCAATCCTAACAAAAGCGCGGCTCCATCTACACCCTCAACACTGATATTCAAGTTTCCCGCCAATCGCGCTTGGGGATGTCCGTTGAGATGAATTCCTGAAAGTTGCGAAAGTTGTTCCCACAATCTTTGCCTCTGTTCGGTGAGACGTTGGGTTTCTGTGGCTTGTTCTGCAAGAGCGATTTCTACAGCTTTGCCAAAGCCGGCAATTTGCGGTGTATACAATGTACCAGAACGCATTCCTCGCTCGTGTCCGCCACCGTGCTGCTGTGGAGCCAGTTGGACTCTGGGGTTGCGCCTGCGGACATATAGCGCCCCAATGCCCTTTGGCCCGTATACTTTATGTGCGGTGAGTGACATTAAGTCAATTTTCATTGCTTGCACATCCAAGGGAATTTTACCAATAGCTTGGGCGGCGTCGGTGTGGAAAATGATTTGGCGATGGTGGCACATTTCCCCAATTTTTGCTAATGGTTGCAATACACCAATTTCGTTATTTGCAGCCATCACCGATACCAAAATTGTCTCTGGACGGAAGGCTTTTTCCAACTCAGTTAAATCAATTAATCCATCTTTCTGAACTGGTAGAATAGTAATTTCAAAACCGAGAGTTTTTAAATAATTGCAAGGGTCAAGAACAGCACTATGTTCAGTCGCAACAGTAATAATATGCTGACCTTTTTTAAAATAAGCTTCGGCAACGCCTTTAATAGCTAAATTATTCGCTTCCGTTGCACCACTGGTGAAAACAATTTCTTCGGGAGTCGCGTTAATTGCTGCTGCTAAGATTTCTCGTGTTTGTTTGACAGCAGCTTCCGCTTCCCAACCGTAAACATGACTGATACTGGCTGGGTTGCCAAAGTGTTCTGTGAAATAGGGAAGCATCGCTGCTAGTACCCGTTCATCTACAGGTGTAGTAGCGTGGCAATCAAGGTAGATAGGGCGAATAGACATAAATTAACTCAAAATTTGACTCAAATTTTTTAAGATACTTAGAACTTGATATAGTTCATTTTGTCGTTTCAAAAGTGTAAATTGGTCGGAAATAGCATACTTTGGCTGATTTTCTTTGGTAAGTTTCAAAAAAATAAAATCACTACCATTTGTTACTAATCCAAAAGTAGGTTTGTCTTGACTAGGATTAGCTAGCATATAAACAAGTGCTTGAGCTACGGTTTCTAAAAGAGAAAAGCTAGACCTTTTAGGGACTTCCAGAAAATAAACTATTCCATCAACAATAATGATAATCATTTTAAAGGGGGGATGAAGAGGCTGCCGTCGGCAGCCTCTTCATCCCCCCTTTTGTAGTAATTTGAATAATGACGCTTGTTTTTGAGTGTGGTA
>JAVRBV020000098.1:0-37110 GCA_034531095.2 Nostoc sp. CreGUA01
TCGCCCCGGTCCTGGGTGTCTCCGCTGCCCCCTGGCCGGGTCTCCTCTTCCACCGTGTCCCCGCGCCCCCGTGTCCCCGCGTCCCCTTTCTCCGTGTCCCCGCGTACCCGTGTCCCCGTGTCCTCTTGCTCCGTGTCCCCGCGTCCCCGCATGCCCGTGTCCTCTTCCTCCGTGTCCCGGCGTCCCCGTGTCCCCGTGTCCTCTTCCTCCGTGTCCGCGCGTCCCCGTGTCCCCGTGTCCTCTTCCTCCGTGTCCCCGCGTCCCCGTGTCCCCGTGTCCTCTCCCTCCGTGTCCCCGCGTCCCCGTGTCCCCGTGTCCTCTTCCTCCGTGTCCCCGCGTCCCCGTGTCCCCGTGTCCTCTTCCTCCGTGTCCCCGCGTCCCCGCATCCCCGTGTCCTCTTCCTCCGTGTCCCCGCGTCCCCGCATCCCCGTGTCCTCTTCCTCCGTGTCCCCGCGTCCCCGTGTCCCCGTGTCCTCTTCCTCCGTGTCCCCGCGTCCCCGCATCCCCGTGTCCTCTTGCCCCACCGCTTCGAGTCGAATATCAACTCGTCCACCTTCTGGTGTAAATTTAACGGCGTTTGAAAGTAGATTCCAAATGACTTGTTGTAAGCGGCCGGAGTCGCCTAAAACTTGTCCCAGGTTTGGTTCGAGGCTGATGTGCATCTGTATTGATTTGGCTTCTGCTGACAGTCGCACTGTCTCCATTGCTGCGGAAATTACAGATGTCAAATCAACTGGGAAGATATTTAAGCTGAGTTTACCTTGTAAAATGCGGGAAATATCCAGCAAGTCTTCGATTAATTGAGCTTGTAATTGAGCATTGCGTTCGATAGTTTTGAGGGCGTGAGGAATTGTTTTTTCATCCAGTTTTCTGGTTTGGAGTAACTTTGACCATCCGAGAATGGGGTTGAGTGGCGATCGCAATTCATGGGAAAGAACTGCTAAAAACTCGTCTTTGATGCGGTTGGCGTTTTCTGCTGCTGCTCGTGCGGTCTGTTCTGCTTCGTATAAACGCGCACGTTCCATTGCTTGGGCGCATTGCTGTGCTAGTGCTAGTACCAAGGCGCGGTCGTCTTGGTTCAACTCTTGATTTTGGTTGAATGCTACGGACATTCCGCCTATGGCGCGTCCCTCAATAATTAATGGAATCGAAATCCAAGCACCGTAATTATACTGATTATATTCTTGAGCTAGATGTGAGTAACGAGCTACTCTTGTTGCTGTTGACTCTTGCCAAACAGGTTGTTTGGTTCGTACTGCTTCTGCCAGTGGGGCGGCTGCATTAATTGAAAATCGACGCCATAAGTTTACTGATTCGTCATCATAACCAACTGCACGGATAATTTCTAGTTCTGTGTTGTTGTTAATCAGTAGTGCTACTAAAGCAGAATTGGCGCCCAAGGCTGCCATACCTTGCTCGACAATTACTTCAGCTACTCGTGCGGGAGTTAAAGATTCCGAAAGGGCGGCGGTAATGGCTTGCAAACGGGCAGTGCGGGATGCGGCTCGTTCGGCAGCTTGTTGAGATTGCTGTGTTTCTGTGTAGAGTCGGGCATTATCAACGGCGATCGCTGCACGTTGAGCCAATTCTTCAGCTAACATTAAGCTTTGAGTGTCGTAGCGACCATTGGTAGAGGATACTAAACTCATAGCTCCTAGTACTCGTCCGCGGACTATGAGCAACACGCACATTCCAGACTGGGGATTTAGCTGTTGCAAGATTTTCCAGTGATTGTCATTTAAGGCTGCTGCTTGTATCTGTTCTGGGGAAATAAAATGAGTAATTTCTGATTTGCCTTTGGCGATCGCTCCAGCAACACCTTGTGTTTGTGTCAAATCCGGCGGATAATCTTGTAATTGTTCTACCAATTCTTGTTTCGCTGGATCGGCATGGACGGTTGCAACGCGGCGAATTGATTGATTATCACAAATCATATCAATTACGCACCAATCGGCTATTTCGGGTACTACTAAACGCGCCAAGGTTGCTAAGGTTGTATCATAGTCCAACGATGCAGCCAAAACTCCGCTAGCCTCAGACAAAAAGCGCTGTTTATCTTCCACTTGCTTGCGTTTCGTGATATCCCGTGAAGACGCTTGCATTTCTAAAATTTCTTGAGTTTGGCGATCGCGAATGGCTCGAACAGTTGTTTCTAGCCAAATATAATGTCCGTATTTATGACGAGTGCGATAAGTAATGGTATAAATATCCGGTAAATCAGCATTGATTGGGTAATGCTTGACAATCTCGGCTAAATCCTCTGGGTGAACTAAATCGCTGCCGTAACGACCCAGTAGTTCTGCTGGTTGATAGCCTAGTACTGTGTAACAAGCTGGTGAAAGATACAGGAAAGTTCCATTTACTGTACTACGTGAAATAATATCAGTGGAATTCTCAGCCAGCAACCGAAAACGTGCTTCGCTCTCTGTGAGAGCTGCTTCTGCCTGTTTGCGGACATTAATGTTGCGGAAATATACTGACACTCCTGTGGCGGAAGGATAGGCGCGGACAGCAAACCAGGCGTTAAACGGTGGATAATAATCTTCTAACTCCAGGGGTAATCCTAAAGCGATCGCTCTTTGATAAAGCTCACCAAAACTACTATCGGCCAGTTCTGGAAACTCTTGCCACAAATTCTTTCCTAGCAAATCCTCACAGGAACGCCCTAAAGTTCTGCTACCTTCGTGATTGAGGTACGTAAAGCGCCATTCATTGTCAAAGGCAAGAAAGCCATCAGTAATACTCCCCAAAATTTTGCTCACTTGCTCTTTGGCTGCTTCAGCTTCAAGACGAGCCACACGTTCGCGCTCAAGCAGTTGCTCGCGTTCGGCTTCTGCTTGCTTGCGTTCGGTGATTTCTTGGCAAATTGCACCCACCCAAGTAATATTACTAGGTAATTTAATCGGATAGTAATTTACTGACCAGTACCGCTGTTTTCCAGGGGCGGCGGGCGTTTCTCCAATAGTTTCTTGAGAAATAGATTCTCCAGTCTCCACCACATAACGAAAAGCTTCCGTAACTTCCGCAGCTACTCCTGGTAGTAATTCGGCGATGGTTTTACCGATATGCATATCTTGAGACAGACCATTTATTTCGGCTAAAGCCTGATTCAAACGAACAAATCTCAATTTTTCATCCCATACGCCAATGCCGATTGGTGCATTATTAAAAAGGGTATCAAGTAGCACATTAGCTTCTACCAAGCGAGTTTGTTCTGTTTCCAGTAGCGCCAGGAGTCGCTCGCGTTCTGATTCTGCGTGCTTGCGTTCGGTGATATCTACACACATACCCACCCATTCGATGATTTCCTCTGTTTCATTGAGTATGGGTACACTATGTATAGACATGTGTCGGTATTCACCGTCATAGCGTTGGACACGATATTCGGCAACTGCAAACTTGCGTCCATAAAAGGCCTGTCTCCAGATTGCAGCTATGGATTTACGGTCTTCTGGGTGCAGTGCATTTATCCAACCCCAGCCTTTGTATTCTTCAAAACTTTGACCAGTAAATGTCTGCCAGTTAGGAATTTCTTCAATAACATTGCCCCAAGGCGCCGCACTCCAAATAATAGACGCGCTTGCTTGTGCTAGGGAACGGTAGCGTGCTTCACTGTGACGGAGATTTTCTTCTGCGAGTTGGCGATCGCGCAGTGCAATTTGCTGTTCGCTCAAACATTGTTCTAAACCCGTAATTTCTTGGGCTTGCTGTTTGTGATGTTTTTGCTCAGTAATATCTGCAATTAATAAAGATACGCCATATTCCCCAGGATAGACGCGGTATTCTAACCAACGATGCCATTTTGGGTCTAAATACTCAAAATTTACCGTAATTTCTTCAGCAACAGCGCGATGCATCTCGGTATAAAGTATGCTGTTTACTGTGTGAGGAAATAAATCCCAAATACTCTTACCCAACAAATCTTCTTTACTAATTTGAGCTAGTTGAGCTAGCTTGTCATTGACATAGGTGTAACGCCATTCACAATCTAATATGACAAAAGCATCGCTGATTTTAGCTAAGATTTCTTCAACATTTTGGGGGACAGTTGCCCGGATTTCAGCAGTCACAGTTTCTGCTCCTCATTTTTGAGTTTATTTGGCTAAAAGCAGCTCATCAGTTTGTTTTGACTGTGAAACGAAACTCCTAGCATCGTTGCCAGTTTTACCTGCGAAAGTATAACAGTAAATATATTTTTATATTTATAACAGAGGCTGGTAATAGGGAATAAGGAAGGTGGTAATAGCCTACTACTTCTGATCTTTTGCCTGTTGCCTGAAAATTAAGTTATTTTTTCCAATTTGGATTTGATTCCTGTATAATTTTGACTGCCTCTATCTGGGGTTGTAGAGATTATGGGATAGTTATAGTCTAATACATCCAGTATGGTGCGGGCTATTTTGGCTAATAATAGAGTTATTTAAATGCAAAAGATGAAAACATGAGAGTTTGGCTTGCTTGCTTTTTCGTACTGTTTGCGTTGGCAGAGTTTTTTGACTGGCTGCAAAAATTTAACTTGCCATTACCTATCTATATTTTGGGCGGGGCTTTTTTAGCTGTTGCTTCTAACTACGACAAGATTTTAGGTTCTGATTTGACTGATGGCAGCATGGAAGCATCACTGGAACACCCGCAGTTAGATGCAATTACTTCATCTCCTGAGCCTATTTCCTTTATTGCCAGTTCTGTGGAAAATGCCCAACCAGCAAAAATAGATGAATAATGGGCATGGGGCATGGAAAGAGGATGGGGGGATAAGGGGATGGGGAGATGGGGGGAAAGAAGAATTACTTTCTGCCTCATTTGGCCACTTCCCCACCTCCCCATCTCCCTCATCTCCCTCATCTCCCTCATCTCCCTCATCTCCCTCATCTCCCTCATCCCAAGAAAAGCTGACCAAGCCAATGACTCGAATCAGAACGTGATTAGTGGACTTTTAGAAAAACTCCGTGTCCTGTTTGTCGAAGATCGAAATTCCCGTCAAACGTCCTTAGGCAATAGCTGGCTGCAAATTATTTTAGTTAGCAGTGTAGGTGTCACCGCTGGGATTTGGGGAGTGCGTGAACTCAAATGGTTGCAGCCTTGGGAATTAAGAGTGTACGATCAAATGTTGCGATCGCGTCCTCCCGAACCACCGGATCGCCGGATTTTGCTGGTAAAAATCACTGAGGAGGATCTGCAACGAGAAAAATGGCATCTGTCTGATACTAAAATTAATCAACTGTTACAAAAAATAAATTCCCATCAACCGCGTGTGGTTGGTTTATATCTTTTTCGACCAGAAGACAAAAATTTAGCCGCAAACAAGCAAAATCAAGACAATATTATTAGCACTTGCTTGTTTAGCAGCCTTGGTAGATCTGAAACTCCACCACCGCCAAATTTTCCCATAGATAATGTTGGGTTTAGCGATGTGGTTGCCGATCATGAAAATGACCAAATTCTTCGCCGCAGTTTGTTATTTGCTCATTCTACAGATAAAAAATGTACCACATCATTTGCATTTGGAGCGTTAATTGCTATTAATTATCTGGAAAGACAAGGCATTGAATATGAGTTTACAGAAAAAGGAGATTTTCAGTTAGGTAAAATCATTTTCTGGCGTCTAAAACCTAATTCTGGCAGTTACCAACATTTGGATGCAAATGGCTATCAAATATTATTAAATTACCGTCACCCCAATCACTTTGCCGATGAGGTGACGTTGACAGAAGTTTTGAGCGATCGCGTTAAACCCAGCTTATTTAAAGACCGTCTGGTAATTATTGGCACTACGTCGCCTAGTCTAGCTCCTGGTAGCTTTTATACACCTTACAGCAGTTTACCAGATCAACCAGCGAGAATGCCTGCTCTGTTTATTCACGCCCAGATAGCGAGTCAACTGATTGGTACGGTGTTGGATGGGCGGCCTTTAATTTGGTATTGGCCTGACTCGGTAGAATTAATTTGGGTCTGGGGCTGGGCGGTTTTAGGTAGTACTTTAGCATGGTGGTGTCGAAATCCGTTGCTTTTGCTAACAGTAGGAGGGATAATTCTAGTTGTATTGGTGGGAATCTGCGTTATTTTGTTTCTTCAAGCCGGATGGGTGCCGTTAATTCCTTCTGCTTTGGCTTTAACGTTTAGTATTATCAGCGTTATGGCTTATACTAATTATCAAAATCAGCGGCAGAGTCAGATAATTATTCTGCAAGTTGAAAAACAACAAGAAGCGATCGCGCAATTAAATCTACTCTTAGAAGATAAAACAGCAATTCCAGATTCGCAGCTTGATTTTCCTCCCGCTATCGATTCACCACAAACAAAATCTGGTGATTTGCTTTTGGGTGGACGTTACCAAATTTCAAAAGTCTTGGGTGCTGGTGGATTTGGTCGCACTTATTTAGCACAAGATACTCAACGACCGGGAAATCCCACTTGTGTTGTGAAACAATTAATGCCAGCCCGCCAAGATAGCAGATTTTTGCAAGTTGCTCGCAGATTATTTAATAGTGAAGCGGAAATTTTAGAAACTTTGGGTAAACATCATCAAATACCCGAACTCCTGGCTTATTTTGAAGATAACCAAGAGTTTTATTTAATTCAAGAATATATCAAAGGACATATTTTAAGTGAAGAACTACCACCGATACATAACTTACAAAATGAATCATTTGTGATTGGGATGCTCAAAGAAATTTTAGAAATTTTGGGATTTGTGCATCAACATCGAGTGATTCATCGTGATATCAAACCGACTAATATTATTCGCCGCTCTGAAGATAATCAATTAGTATTAATTGACTTTGGGGCTGTGAAATTAATGCAGCCACCGAGTAGCGACACAGAATTAGCAACAGTAGCTATCGGAACGCGGGGTTATGCGCCTCCAGAACAATTTGCCGGTCATCCCCGCTTATGCAGTGATATTTATGCTTTAGGAATGATTGGTATTCAAGCCATAACTGGAATACTACCACAAGAACTCCATCCAAATCCAGAAACGGGTAATGTGATGTGGCGACAAACAGCAAGAGTGAGCGAAGAATTAGCAGTAATTTTAGATAAAATGGTTTGTTATCATTTTAGCGATCGCTATCAATCAACCGCCGCAGTTTTACAAGATTTAAAACGGATTTCAATCAATTGAGTTAGGTATCAGATCGTTATGAACCCCAATGCTACAGCCGCCGGATACGATCAAATTGCCCGATGGTGGCGGATTAAGCATCAAGATTCATTATATGGTATCGCCCAATTAGAACGGGCTATCAAATTTACTTCTAAGCGTCACTCAGCTATTGACATAGGATGTGGAAGTAGTGGACGTTTTATTAACATTTTATCCAAGCATGGATTTCAGGCTGAAGGACTTGACATTTCCACAGAAATGATAAATTTAGCCAAGCAACTACATCCAAATATCAAATTTTACAACGAAGACATCTCCTGTTGGATTCCTCCAAAACTTTACAGCTTAATTTCTGCTTGGGATAGCACTTTTCATTTACCGTTCAATATGCAAGAGCCTGTTATGAAAAAGCTATGCGATGCTCTTGAACCTGATGGAGTACTTCTGTTAACCTGTGGCGGCGGACATACAAAGAGCGAGATTTCAGGGTCATTTCAAGGTCAAAACTTTGACTACAGCACTTTGGGAGTAGATGCTTTCCTACAAATTATGACTGAGCATCACTGCACATGCCGCCATCTTGAATATGACCAATATCCTGAAAATCATGTCTATATAATTTCTCAAAAGATTTAACTAATCATTGCAGTACATGTATAATATCATGTTCGGCAAAATAGTTATGATTATCACGCAAAGACGCAAAGGCGCAAAGAAGTCTACAAAGTTTTTATCGTAACTATAGGACTCATATTTGATTTTTGAACAAAATTCAGTACCCTTTAATCTTCTATAGCCCTCTTGCCTACCCACATAGATCGGTTCATAAATAAAATCGGATTCCTATAATTAGACGAACCTGATATAAGTTGTAGTCCTAAATCATTTGTGAAAATTATATATCTCTTTCTTCTTTCTTATCTTTGCGTCCTTGGCGTTCTTCTCTTCGAGACGCTTCGCGTTGGCGGAAGCCTCTCGTAGAGAAGGCGGTTCGTTTGTTCGACAGTTGTCTGGAAAATTTTCTACATCCGAAGTAGAAACACCTCACATCTTATTGTTAATCTACTTGTAGACTATCGAGGAAACAGAGCGATGTTGAAATTTTTTGCAGACAGAGGTGGTACATTCACAGATATTGTTGCTGTTACTAATAACCAAGGAATTATAGACGGACTTTCACAACATCCAGAACGTTTTTTAATTGTTCCTTTGCCTAATCACCAATGGATTATAGTTTATAAATTACTGTCAGAAAATCCCGAACAATATCAAGATGCAGCTATTCAAGGTATTCGGGATATTATGGGACTTACTAATCACGAGCCTATTCCTAGCGAAGCAATCGAAGTAATAAAAATGGGGACAACAGTAGCGACAAATGCACTGTTGGAAAGAAAAGGCGATAGAGTTGTATTGATAATCACCAAAGGGTTTAAAGATGCGCTACGAATTGGCTACCAAAATCGTCCCAACATTTTTGCTCGTCATATTGTTTTACCAACCATGCTTTATGAACAAGTAATAGAAGTAGATGAACGGTATGATGCCCAAGGAAATGAATTAATTGCACTAAATATTGAACAAGTCAAACGCGATTTAAAAACAGTTTATCATACAGGAATTCGTAGTTGTGCCATTGTTTTTATGCACAGCGATCGCTATCCCGAACACGAACAACAAGTAGCGACAATTACCCAAGAAATCGGGTTTACTCAAATATCTGTATCTCATCAAATTAGTCCGTTAATGAAATTAGTTAGTCGGGGAGATACAACAGTAGTCGATGCTTATTTAACTCCTATTTTACGTCGCTACGTCAACCAAGTAGCCAGCCAGTTACCCCAAGTGAAATTAATGTTCATGAAATCTGACGGGGGTTTAGTTGCAGCCGAACAATTTCAAGGAAAAGATAGTATTTTAAGTGGCCCTGCTGGGGGTATTGTTGGCGCAGTTCAAACTAGTAAAAGGGCGGGTTTTGACTTGGTAATTACCTTTGATATGGGGGGAACAAGTACAGATGTTGCCCATTTTAAAAGAGAGTACGAACGACAATTAGAATCAGAAATTGCTGGCGCACGGATGCGAGTTCCTGTATTAGCAATTAATACTATTGCCGCTGGTGGTGGTTCAATTTTATTTTTTGATGGTTCTAGTTATCGTGTCGGCCCTAAATCTGCTGGTTCAATTCCTGGGCCTGCTTGTTATCGTCGTGGGGGGCCGTTAACGGTTACTGATGCAAATGTAATGTTAGGCAAAATTCACCCGCAATATTTTCCTTCAGTCTTTGGAATTGATGGCAATTTACCTTTAGATAAAGATATTGTTATTCAGAAATTTAGACAATTAGCTCAAGATATTATATTTGCTACAGGAAATCATTGTACACCAGAACAAGTAGCAGCTGGATTTATGGCGATCGCCGTCGAAAATATGGCAAACGCAATTAAAAAAATCAGCCTACAACGTGGTTATGATGTCACCCAATATGTGCTGTGTTGTTTTGGCGGTGCAGGCGGACAAGTTGCTTGTTTAATTGCCGATACTTTGGGAATGAAAAAGATATTTTTACATCCTTATGCTGGAGTTCTATCTGCTTATGGAATGGGATTAGCTGATGTGCGGGCGATTAGAGAATCAGGAGTTGAACAACCTTTAAATTCAGGATTAATCACTAAATTACAACACTTAATAGAATATTTAGAAAATCAAGCCAGAAGTGAAATCAAGGAAGCACGTAGTCAAGTAGAAGTAGTGAGAAAATCTAATTTAAAATACGAAGGTACTAACTCTATTTTAACAGTTAATTTTGTCGATGACGTGGGAGTGATGCAGCAAGAATTTGGGATTGAACATAAATCTCGCTATGGTTTTATTCAATCAGAAAAAACCTTAATTGTCGAATCTGTTTCAGTAGAAGTCATTCAAAAAATGGATACACCAGAAGAACCCTTAATTACTCGTACACGTTCTATAAATGAACCGCCAAAATCTGTTGAAATAGTTCAGATGTTTACTGCTGATAAATGGCATGATACACCTGTTTATCGACGCGAAGATTTACAACCAGAAGATAGAATTAATGGAACCGCGATTATTGTCGAAAAAATTAGCACAATTGTAGTTGAACCTAACTGGGAAGCAAGATTAACTGAACGTAATCATTTAATATTGCAACGTATTTAATAGAAAATTTAATTTAATTTCATTAACTAAGGTATGAATTTCAACCAATAGGAATCAAAAATGTACACAACATCTAAACCCGACCCCGTTCGCTTAGAAATATTCAAAAATCTCTATCAATTTATTGCCGAACAAATGGGAATTGTCCTGCAAAATACGGCAACATCTGTAAATATCAAAGAAAGACTAGATTTCTCCTGCGCTATCTTTGATTCTTCTGGATTATTAGTAGCAAATGCTCCTCACATTCCTGTACATTTAGGCTCAATGAGTGAAAGTGTCCGCAGTTTAATTAACGATAAAGGCAACACCCTAAAACCAGGAAATGTCTATCTATCAAATAATCCATACAACGGCGGTACACATCTGCCTGACGTAACTGCAATTACCCCTGTATTTTTGGCGAGTGGGGAGTGGGGAGATGAGGGGGATGAGGGGGATGAGGGAGTGTGGGGAGATGGGGAGATGGAGGAAAGAGAATTAATGCTTCCCCATCCTCCCACACCTCCCACACCTCCCACACTTCCTGCTTGCCCCATGCCCAATGCCCAATGCCCAATGCCCATCTTTTTCGTTGCTTCTCGCGGTCATCAGGCTGATATCGGCGGAATTACTCCCGGTTCCATGCCTCCCCACAGTACTACAGTTGAAGAAGAAGGAATTCTTTTTGATAATTTTCTTTTAGTTGAAGAAGGAAATTTTCGAGAAACCGCAGTCAGATATCATCTTGCAAATCATACTTATCCGGCTCGTAATTCTGACCAAAATCTAGCTGATTTCAAAGCCCAAATCGCCGCCAATGAAAGGGGAGTTCAAGAACTCCGAAAAATGGTTCTGCAATACGGACTTGAGACTGTTCAGGCTTATATGAAATTTGTGCAAGCTAATGCTGAGGAGTCCGTGAGAAAGGCGATCGCTGTTCTCAAGGATGGCTCATTTATTTATAAAATGGACAATGGGGCACAAATTCAAGTGAAAGTAACAATTCATCCAGAAAATTGCAGTGCCATCATTGATTTTACTGGCACTTCTGGGCAATTAAATAGTAATTTCAATGCTCCCAAAGCTGTAACTCAAGCAGCAGTTTTATATGTATTTCGGACTTTAGTTGATGATAATATTCCTCTCAATGCCGGGTGTCTGAATCCTCTAGAAATTATTATTCCGGAGGGTTGTATGCTAAACCCAAATTATCCAGCAGCAGTAGTGGCAGGTAATGTGGAAACTTCTCAAACTATTGTCGATGCTTTATATGGTGCTTTGGGTGTGATGGCTGCTTCTCAAGGAACGATGAATAATTTTACTTTTGGTAATGAAAGATATCAATATTATGAAACTATTTGTGGCGGTTCTGGAGCCGGAATTAATTTTAATGGGACTGATGGTGTTCATTCCCACATGACTAACTCGCGTTTGACCGATCCAGAAGTTTTAGAAACACGTTATCCTGTACTTTTAGAAAGCTTTAGTATTCGTGATGATAGTGGTGGAAAAGGTGAATATTCTGGCGGTAATGGAGTTGTTCGTCGCATCCGATTTTTAGAACCGATGACGGCGAATATTCTGTCTGGACATCGACAGGTTTCTCCTTTTGGATTAAATGGGGGGGAAGCGGGAAAAGTTGGACGCAATTGGATACAGCGTCAAAATGGAAGTGAAGAAAGTTTGGATAGTACTGCAACAGTGGAGATGAATGTTGGGGATGTTTTTGCGATCGAAACTCCTGGGGGAGGGGGATTTGGTATTAATTAGTGCGGTTTGCAAAAGTTTACTGGAAGTGAAATTCACAAAAACTACCACAATCGCTCAATTCCATAGGCATCAAACGCCACATCAGCACTAATGACGGGTATTTTCTCTACCATTGCCCGGGCAATTAACAAACGATCGAACGGATCGCGATGATGTAAGGGCAGCGTAGCGACAACAGCTAGATGCGCTATTTCAATCATCAATAAGTCCATACTGTTCTGCTCGATTTGCTGCTCAACAAATGTTTGAAGTGGTAAATTAAAGGTTAGCTTTCCAATGCTGCATTTGATTGCCATTTCCCAAATGCTAGCAACACTGAACCATTTCTCATTGTATTCATCCTCAATCAGTGCCTTGGCGGTAGTGCCCAGTTGTGGACTGTCGGTGACAAACCAGATAAATGTATGCGTATCAAGCAAAAATTTCATTCCATGTATTCCTTGAAATCCTCAAGGGGTTCGTCAAAATCCTCAGACATCCAAACCTGTCCTTTGGCACTGCCAGCCTTAGCCGGACGGCGCTTCTGTACCGGTTCCAACAGAGTCAGCTTCACAACTGGGTGATTGTTCTTGTAAATAACAATTTCTTCACCTTGCAACGCTGCCTCTACCAAATCTACTAACTCTGCTGATGCATCTGTTAAAGAAATTTGCACGATCGCCACCTGGAAATGCTATATCCCTATTCTATGCCTTTAGTCAATATGGATTTATTTGACTGCGCTCAAAACTGCGTTGTTGGTTAATTTGCCATCTTCCATTTCCACGATGCGATCGGCAACATCTAGAATTCGATTGTCGTGGGTGACTAGTAGAATGGTGCAGCCTTGTTCTTTGGCTAATGTCTGCATTAGAGTGACTACATCTCGACCTGATTTACTATCTAAGGCAGCTGTTGGTTCGTCAGCTAGGACAATTTTGGGATGGTTGACTAAGGCACGAGCGATCGCAACTCTTTGTTTCTGTCCACCAGACAAGTCATCAGGATAATAGTTCACACGATGCCCTAAACCAACGTGTTCTAACATTTGAGCAGAACGCTCTTGCATTTGTTTTAATGATAAATGGTTATGTAGTTCTAAGCCCATTTTGACATTTTGTAAAGCAGTTAAACTGTTATGCAAATTGTGTGCTTGAAAAATATAACCATTGTTTCGTCGTGCTAAGGTCAATTCTTCTGCATTAGCACCACACATTTCTCTTTCTAAGACTTTCAAACTACCAGATTGAGCAGAACGCAGTCCACCAATCAAAGTCAATAAGGTTGTTTTACCAGAACCAGAAGGCCCAGTCATGATAACAATTTCGCCAGAATTTATTTCTAGATTAATGTCAAATAAAACTTGTTTCTTTAATTGCCCCTGCCCAAAGTAATGATTAAGATTATTAATAGAAATTACTGCTTTGTTATTCATAAAACTCCCCTTTATTATTCACTAATGCCCAATGCCCAATGCCCCATGCCCCATACCCCAATTTAGAACATATCAGCAGGGTCAGCCGATTGTAGTTTGCGAGTAGCGATCGCTCCAGAAATTCCGCACATAATAATTGTTAAAATTAGAACGAATATTGCTCGTGATAATGTCATTAAAATCGGTAGTGCAGTTGCTTTTGCTGCCAAATTATAAAGTCCAATTGGTAAAATTAAACCAGGAATAAAACCAACAAGTGCCAAAATAATTGCTTCTTCAAAAACTACAGCCAGCAGGTATTGATTACGATATCCCATTGCTTTGAAAGTTGCATATTCTTTGAGGTGGCTGTTAACATCAGTTGAAAGTACTTGATAAACAATGACAACACCTACTACAAATGCCATCGCTGTTCCTAATCCAAAAATGAATCCGATGGGGCTTTCTTTTTGCCAATAACTCTGCTCAAATTCGATGTATTCTTCATGAGTCATGACTCTGACATCACTGGGAAGATGAGAATCTAATGCAGTAGCAACTTGCTTTGGATCGTAACCTGATTGAAGTTTAATTAATCCCAGGTTGATGCTAGCGGCTTCTCTTCGAGGAAAGAAATTTAAGAAGGTTTGGTCGCTGGCAATTAAAATTCCATCGGCACCAAAAGATGCTCCTAATGTAAATAATCCAGTGATGGTAACGGTACGGCGCTCGATTTCAGTGGTGACAATTTTTCCTCCTTCAACTTGAGCGATCGCATCTTGATAACTTCCTCTAGAATTGCGATCGAATAACACCCGATCCGGTAATTTAATTTTGTGCAATTGCTGATTTACTTCTGGCAAGTTCAATACTGGTTGTTCCGGCTCAAATCCAATCACTTGCATAGATGTATCTTTGCGAGTTTCAGGATGTTTCCAAGTAATAGTATTGGAATAAAACGCTTGTGCTGATTCGACTCCCGGAATATCTTTTGCTTGATACAAACGTCGCCGTGAGAATGTACCCAAATTTTGTGTGTTCCGCGCTTGGGGACTGACTAATACAATATCTGCATTGAGAGTGCGACTCAATTTTGTATTGCTGTCATACAATGCATTTTGGAAGCCAAGTTGCATAAACATCAGCACATCAGCAAAAGCAATCCCTGATAATGCTACTAAAAGACGCCCTTTTTCTTTACTCAGTTGCAGCCATCCGAGTGGTGTCCGCTGTTGAATTTGCTGTATAAATCCAATCATAATAATTCGTAATTAAGATACATTTTGGGGGTTAATGATTCTTTGCGTCTTTGCGTGAAAAAC
This sequence comes from Nostoc sp. CreGUA01, assembly GCA_034531095.2. Lineage (GTDB taxonomy): Bacteria > Cyanobacteriota > Cyanobacteriia > Cyanobacteriales > Nostocaceae > Nostoc. The sequence continues at coordinate 14,759 of JAVRBV020000098.1, forward strand.
CCATCACTTTTCAATTTCTGCCGTAATTTGCAAATTAGTAAACTTAGCAGCTTTTTTACTCGATGCGTCATCTAAAGCCACATGCACCTCAACCACCCTCGCATCAATATTAGTACTAGGGTCAGTATTAACAATAGTTTGCCGTTTCACTTGAGAGCCAATACGTTCTACTTGTCCCATGAGTTCGCCAGGAATCGAATCGCTAGTTACTCGCACCGTTTGTCCAATTTTCACGTCACTGATGTCGCTTTGATAAACCTCCGCAACTGCATACATGTGTTGAGTTTGCCCAATTTCCACAATCCCATCATTACCAACCACTTCCCCAGCGCGGGTATTAATTTCTAGAATTTCACCATCAATCGGCGATCGCACTGATGCTTGATTGAGTTCTGCTTGGGCTTGTTTCATGGCTGCAATGGCGCGATCGACTTCTACTTGGTTCTGTTTCACATCCACTGGCCGCACCTCTGCAATCCGATCTAAATTGGCTCTGGCTTGATTGAGTTGCGCTGGACTGGTAGATTGAATCCGCGCTAACACTGCTTTTGCTTCTTGCAAACTTTTCTGGGCAGTTTCTAGAGTTAACTGTCTGCTGTCTCTATCAGCAGCCGAAATTGCACCTTCTTGATACAAGGATTGATAGCGGTTGTATTGTGTCTGTGCGTTCGTCAATTCTGATGTGAACCGAGCCACCGTCGCTGCTTGAGCATCAATGTCTCCTTGCCGTTGTGCTTGCAAACGAGCAATTTCGGCACGTTGAGCATTGATTTCTCCGGTTTTAGCCCCGGCTTTAGTAATGGCAAGTTTCGCTTGGGCAACTTTCACATCTTCTTGCGCTTGCTGATATGCTGCTAAAAGACGATCGCGGTTATCCAAAATTGCGATCGCTTGCCCCGCCTTGACGCGATCGCCTTCTTTGACTAACAATTGTTCCACTCGATTGCCGTTATTGGCGGTGGGAGCTGACAAGTTAACTGTTTCTCCCTGGGGTTCCAATCGCCCCAGCGCTGTCACTGTGGTGATTTGGGGTGAAGTGATTGGTGGGGTGGGATTTTGCACCTGCTGATTTGATGGCGATCGCGAAAGTACATACGCAGAAGTTCCACCCACAAGAATCAACGCGCTAGCAGCAATTCCAAACCATTGACGAGATTTCGCAGAGGTAGGGCTACCCGGTAAGTTTTGCAACATCAGCAAGCTCCTAGTTACATTTTATGACTATACAAAACAGTTTCGTTTCGTGTATATTACATAAAGTAAACGAAACTGTTTCGTTCTGTCAAGTGTATGCTGGAAATATATTTGAACTACGTTAATTGGTTCGCTAGTTTGTCTGTAAAATCAAGTCATGAGCAAATCTAAGAGTGTTGAGCGCGATTTATCTCCCGAAAAGACTGAGATGATCCTGGATGGGGCAATGCAGGAGTTTCTGGAAAACGGCTATGCAGCTGCCAGAATAGATAAAATTGCAGTGGCGGCGGGTGTTTCTAAAGCAACGATATACAGGCGTTATCCCGATAAAGAAAGCTTATTTACAGCATTGATGCAGCAACTAGCTTGCAAAAAAGAACTTTTTAATTCAGCACAAATCCAATCAGCTCAAGGCGATCCGGTTTCTTTGCTGAGATCCTTTGCAAATAGGATGCTTGAGCATATTGCAGACGATCCCCAAGCTCTGACATTCTTTAGGATTATTATTGGTGAGTCAGGGAGGTTTCCAGAATTAGCGCGAGCATTTGTGAAGAACATTGAAAAACCGATGCTAGAAGCTCTGACGCAATATCTAGCTTCTCACCCAGAACTAGAGCTTCCCGACGCTGAAGTTACAGCGCGAGCCTTTGTTGGGACACTCGTTCATTTCGTCCTTTTGCGAGATATCATGCAAAGTGGCGATATCGTGCCGATGGAACGCGATCGCCTACTCGATAATTTAGTTAAATTAATTATTCATAAGTGAGAATTCAGAAGACTTTGATTCCCAAACTTAATATAGTGATTCTCATTTAAACGAGATAACAATTAGGGTAGGAATAAATTTGTAGGTTGGGTTGAGGAACGAAACCCAACACCGAGATCCACGTTGGGTTTCACTTCGTTCACCCCAACCTACACTAATGCACTATTTTAGCTGTGTCGATCCAGTAGGGTGCGTTACGCTGGTGGGATCACGCACCCTACAAAAGTACTGTTGAGTTTATTGACATTGAGGAAAAGCTGCTTCCCTCATAAAATTAACCAATTTTGTTGTGTCTTGTGCATTTAATGATGTAGAATTATCATTAATCTTGTTCCTCTGGATAATTGCTGAATCATCATTTATATTTAGGCAATTAATAGAAGCATACTTTAATTTATACAATGGCTCTGATTGCTGTGTAACACTATCTGATTGATTTACTGGTATAGAAATCTTAACCGAAACTTCATTCTTTTGTTTAGATCGTATATCTCTACGTGTCATAACTTCTGTCTTTATAAGAAGGCCAGCATTAATAGCATTGACAACAGCATTCCAAGTCGCCTGATTTTCTTGCAATTGGTTTCTTTCTTTTCTTGTAGCACGTAAATTTCTTGATAATCGTCGTTCTGCTTGATGTAAAACATCTGTATTTTTGGATAATTGGTTTCTTGTGTGTCGTACAACAGGTCTACAACCAAATTGAGTAAATACTAAAGCTATTAACAAAGCTATAAGAGCCGAATTTTTGCCAAGTTTTAAAAACATATATAAAATATTAAATCACAAGCTTGATTTCAGACTTGACACATTTTAGCTACACTTGGGCTACTAAGCTCTGCGTAAAAACGCGGAATATTTTTTGGGCTTTACATCTCAACTTTTAGCGAGCGCCTCAACAAAAATCAAATTTGGGCGCTCAAATCTTTCATCTAATTTTAGAAAAATTCTCAATTATACTGTGAAATTCTTTCAACTTGCTTCGGAGCTTTGATTTCAGTAAATAACTGAATTGCTTGAAGAAAATTCATTTTACTTGCATCAGGCTTTGGCATTTTTTGATAAGTTAAACCCAATTGAAAATAAGCTTCAGCCAAGTCACATTTTGCACCAATTTTTTCCAAAAGTTCGATTGCCTCTATATGATTAGCAAGAGCTAATTCAAAATTTGCTTGGTGTCGATGGATTTCTGCTAAACCATTGAGTGTTTTAGCTTTAACTTGCATATAGTGGCTTTCTTCAGCAAAAGTCAAAGCTTGACTAAACATTTGATTTGCTTTATCAAATTCTCCTAAATTGACGTATGTTTGACCCAAAATTTGGATAAAATAAGCAAATCTACCAGTTTGTTCTATTAGTTTTGGGTTCGTAATATTTTGATAAGCTACATCTGCTAATTGATATGAAGCATCGCACAAACCTAAATAAGAATATACCAAAGCTAAACACACTGAAGCTTTTTCTGCCCAACTGTGATGCTTAGTATTTTGGGCTAGGTAAATTACTTGTTGAAATAACTGTGCAGCAGCCTCTAATTCCCACAAATCTATTTGATAAAGTCCAATACTTAATAAAGAATCTACCTCAAGCATTCTTAGATAGTAAACTGTATGTTTATTTTCTGGTTGAGGTACAAGTGATTTGAGTGCTTGGGTTGCTAAATTAATAGTCTTTTCTTGACAGGCGATCGCTTGACTAATTTTACCTATTATCCAATAAAAATCGCCCAATATATTGTAAAGTTCGCTGAGATTTTGGTGATTATCGAGATTATTAACAACTCGATTAATTGCCGTAAGTATAGGTTGAATTAATCCCATACGATACAGCGTACTACCAAGAGGTAAAAATTGTTGCCATTGATTATTTCGGCTTTTGAGAATAACTTTACCTGCTAATTCAAATTCTTGAATTTCGATGTAGTGATAATATGCTTCTAAAGCTTGCAAAGCATCTTTAAAGGTTTCAATTTTTTTAACACTAGCCGTCCAAAAATCTGCGGCTTTGTGGTTAGTAATTTCCCATTCATCGCTGGGGCGCAAACGAGCGATCGCTTCTTTACGAATCACCGGATGCAGCCAATATTTACCTTTATCGCACTCTATCAAAGACCGATTTCTTAAGGAAGTAATAATTTGACGATGTTGGTCTGGTGGAACATCCCAAAGCAAACAAAATAAACCTTGAGATGGGATACTTGGTATATCTTGATAGCGATAACATCCCAAACGGCAAAGCAAGCGATAGGCTTGGGGGTCGAGATTTTGTAAGCGATTAATTTGACTAACAGCTAAATTTTTTAAATCGGTTGCTGCTAGCGGATCGGCATGATTTTCTTGCCAATAAACAGCCATATCACCGTCAAAATCCTCTTGAATCGAACCACAGAGAATTCCCATTGCTTTAGCATTACCGCCATAAGTGCGATGCATAATTTCTAAAGTTAGCGAATCTATGGCTAATCCACGGTTGCTAAAAAACTGTTGCCATGCACTTCGATTCAAGCCAGGAAGCCGATAGTGACTGACATTTAGCCCAGGTTCGCAAAGGCGATCGCGGCTAGTAATTAGAGTCACAGATTGTACCCTAGCATCAGCTAAAATTCGTAATAGCTCTACATAGTTGCGGTGCAAAGCAATCAACCCACCTGTGCAATCTAATGCAGGTTCGAGATTGTCAATTAACACTCCAATGCGCCGATTGTGGAGTTGGCGCTTGAGTCGTGCCAAAGTTACCCCAAATTCTACCCCAGGTTCTTCATTAAAATCTTGTTTGAGCCATTCCTCCACAACTCGTTCGGCGGGAGTGATGTTTTGCGTTTCCTTCGCCATCAGCAGTTCCAAAACCAACTCAAAATTCTGAGTTTGGAGATATTGCTGCGCCAGAGTAGTTTTGCCTAAACCGCCTTCCCCTTGAATGACAATTACCTTCGAGCCTTGATTTACCAAAGTATTCAGGTGAGCGATCGCTTCTGTGCGCCCAATAAAATTGGTATCCTCTAATTTTGGGGCGGCGTGTGGCGTTCTGGAGTAATCAATTAAACTCGATATCGTATTGCTTTTTCTCAGAACCCGTTCCAAAGTAGCGCGACAATTACTTTTAGTAATCTTCTGGCGCAGTACCTTAGAAAGTAACTTCCACAACTGAGAACCAGCATCCTTAGCGTGTCCTTCCGTACAACCGTAAGCACGAGCGATATCCAAGTACTTCCTACCCAACCAAACTTGCCCAAGAATGACTTTTTGCAAATCGCTCAACCGTTCCCCGGTTTGAGCAGGAACTATGGTGTCTAACCATGCTAATGCTGCTTGGGCGTCCATTTGTAACGACTAGGGTAGTTCAGACTTTATTGACAACTATAAATTACTCTACAGTTATGCTTCTCAAATTTTCCGATAAGATTTTGTAAATCCGACTTTTTTCCCGACTTTTTCGATCTTATGCAAAATTCAGCAACAAATTTTTGAAGGGATTGCTGTTATTCCAACGATAAGTATTAAAGTCTCGTTGATCGAGCGTTAAAATCCGTCCATGTCCCAGATGTTCTGCTAAAACAACCAGAGAAGCATCTGCCATATCCATTGGCAAATCTACATATTTTTCCATGAGTTCAACCATGCGTGTAACATGGTAACTTCGTAAGTCGAACACCTCAAACGCTTCCTGTGCGACCTCTCTCAAAAAACTACATTGAGCATTGTTACCACCCCATCTGGAAAGAAGGTAACAAGTTTCGGTAATAACTGGGTAAGTAGTTACTAGTGCTTCATTGAGAGTATTTAAAACTTGTACTGCTAATTGATGGTATTGATCGTTTTGGTTCCCAAGTGCTACGAAAAAGCTAGTATCAGCGACGATCATACTTTTTCTTGCATTAATGAGCGCACAATGGCTTCGGAATTAGCAGCCAAGTCAGCTTCTCCTTTGAAACAGCCGATAAATTTACTTTGCTTGAGTTTAGCTAATGGATCTGTTTTTTGTTGCTGAAGCTGTTGATAGCGCAGTTCAATCGAAGACTTAATTGCCTCTACTGTATCTTGCTCAGCCTCCTGTTGAATGTAGGCAAGCTTTTGAGCATATTCTTCATCTAGCTGAACATCAAAATTTTTCATCGCCACTAACCTGGAACGTTTATCTAGATTATATCGTCCGTGTCGAATCGTCTAGAATAAAAATCATTTGGTCACTCCACCACCATCATTACTTATGGTGAAATCAGACCCTCGCCAATCTTTGCCTACCAGTGCTGAACTTCCTTGTTCAGACGATACGCCTGTGGATAACGAAGACCAGAATTTTATTCCCAATCTACTTTTATTCTTGCTGCAATATATTTGGGCAGACCGTAATGATTGGTTTTTTAGTGTTGATATGGGCGTTTACCATACCACAGGAGTCAGTCCACTTGTGCCAATTGTTCCAGACGGATTTTTGAGCTTGGGTGTAGAACGCCGCAAAGCAGGTAAATCGCGTAAAAGTTATGTTCTTTGGGAAGAAAACGAAATTCCACCCATTCTTGCTTTAGAAATTGTCTCTTTAACTCCGGGTGGAGAATATGACAAGAAATTAGATATTTATGCCAAGTTAGGTGTACTCTACTACATTATTTATAATCCAGAGTATTGGCAAAGAGACCGACACCAACCTTTTGAAGTTTATCGCTTAGTGGATGGTAGCTATCAATTGCAAATTGGTGAACCTTTTTGGATGCCAGAAATTAATTTAGGAATTGGTAGAGGGCAATACGTATCTGGTAATATCCAGCGTCAGGTTTTGTATTGGTATAACCGACAAGGCGATCGCTATCAAACAGCAGAAGAAATTGAACAGCAAACTCGCCAACAGCTTGAACTAGTGCAAAAACAACTTGAGCAATACCGTCAGCAATTTGGGGATTTATCATAAGGTTGAGCAGCCATTATTGCTTAGTATCAAATAGTTAATTAGTAAGGATTATTCCCCTTGGAGATCCATACTTTTTAGCGATTTCTGCTACTATTTTACAGTTATTACGAATTTTTTCATCGTAATCATTAGTACCATAATCTTCATCATAATTGTGACTGGATAACTCTGGTAATATTGTCCCTACTGTCTCTAAAGCCTCTGCAATTGCTAACATCATGTTCGTCAAACTTGGAAACCATAATTTATCTTTAATGTCTTCTCGTTGCAGCACTGGAGAAGTTTCAATCTGAGTTTGCGAACCAACAATCACTAGTATGCCATTCTCATAGGAAACGAATGGCAAGCACTTTGGGTCATATATATCTGCATCTCTTAGAGAGTAAAGTTTCTCAGCTTCCTCCAAGGATAGAAAATGAATTAAATCATCTGCGCCTTCTAAAAGCTGCTCCAAGAAGCAATAATAAGTTGAGTTATCGTTATAAGAACCATCCCAACCATCTGGATGTCGATCCCCAGTAGGTGCACCAGCCCATTGATAAAACTCGTAAGCTTCATCAGACAGCCGGAATGGGAAAAAACTAAGTCTTCTTTCAACCTCTTCAAGACTCATGCCTTGTTTGGTAAAACGAACACCATTACTTATTCTTTCAAGTGCTTCAGTCAAAATCGACATTACCCTAGTATCCTTATGAATTGAAATCTAGTTATTATGAGGGGTTTTTAAGCAGTACATTATTAAAACATGACAATTTTATCCAACTTTTCCCCGACTATTGCAACTCCATCAAATAAAACTGCCTACTTTCACCGACTGACAAAAGCAAGTACGATCGCTTAGGCTATTGGGCAAAGAGATAAAAAGTCAAGTATAAAAAATTATGCTTAACATCCTCAGCCCACTTGCAGAAAACTCAGCAGGTGAAAGCCATCCTAGTCCAGACTATTTCCAAACACAGCAGCGGATTCGTTCTCTCATAGACAAATATCTGGCAGTCGAAAAATTACACGAACGTCTGCAAGATTTACCGATGCAGTTTCAAAATCCCCAACCGCGTCCTTGGAAACTCATCGACTGGCAAACAATAAACCGCGATCGAATTATCGGCATAAAACCAGAAGTATTCTTATCAATATTGATAGGTGCGATGGATACAGAAGCACCCATTCGCGGCTACACCCAAACCAGCCGCCAGTATTTGGAAAAATTGCATCCTCAGATGGCGCGGTTTGTTGGCGGAACAGTCAGCGAAGATGACAACCTTTTAGAACTTGGTTTGTGGGAAAAAGAAGAACGTCAGCACACACCTGCATTAATCAAAGTCTACACCCAACTAACAGGCGAGAAAATTACCGCCAAACATCGCACAGTTCGAGGCTATCTCCCCACAGATGACTCTCACGAAGATTTATATCGCCACGGCTTACACCGCATTGCTACAGAATACGGTGCAACGTGTCTTTATCTTTGGCTAATGGCTCACACCACAGGCGCACTCCACGACGTACTCGAAGAACTAGCACAAGATGAAATTAATCACATGACGAAATTCTGGGGCTTTGGAGTTTGGGCTTTCCCAGATACAGGGCTAATCAGAATTGGGCGCACCCTCATCAAAACCCGTTCTCAAAACTATCAACGCAACAACCTCATCCGTACCCTCCGCCGCATGATGGCTACCCTCAACTGGAACGCCTGGTCATTAACCAACAAAACCACCCTCCTCTTCACCTTCACCCACACAATGCATCGCCTGTGGACTTGGAACAACACCCTTACACCAAAATACCTACAAACCTTATTTGAAACTCCTCAATAAACCAATCATTCAGACGCGATGAATCGCGTCTCTACATGAAACCACCTCTTCCTCTCTCTCTGCGCCTCTGCGTCTCTGCGTGAACTTTTCATCATTTCCCTCAACACCAAAAACCCATGACTCCACTACCCACCGATTTAAACCCCCAACACCTACCCCACCACATCGCCGTCATCATGGATGGTAACGGCCGATGGGCAACCAAGCGAGGCTTACCCCGCATCGCCGGACATCGCCAAGGAGCAAAAACCCTCAAAGAACTATTACGTTGCTGCAAAAATTGGGGAATCAAAGCACTAACCGCCTATGCTTTCTCAACAGAAAATTGGCAGCGTCCCGTTGAAGAAGTGAATTTTCTCATGCTTTTGTTTGAGCGATTACTGCGCCGCGAATTAGCACAGATGCATCAAGAAGGAGTGCGAATTTCATTCATTGGAGATTTATCAGTTTTACCCCAATCTCTACAAACCCAAATGCAACGTTCGATGGCAGAAACGTTAAACAATCAAGCAATACATTTTACTGTTGCAGTTAACTACGGTAGCCGCAACGAAATTACAAAAGTCTGTCGTCAAGTAGCCGAATTAGCAGAACAAGGCGAACTCAGCGCCGAACAAGTGAATGAAAGTCTTATACACAATCATCTTTACACAGCAAATACTCCCGAACCAGATTTGCTGATTCGTACTAGCGGTGAAATGCGATTGAGTAATTTTCTACTGTGGCAAATGGCCTATACAGAAATGTATTTTACTGATATTCTTTGGCCAGATTTTGACACAGAAGCATTGCATCAAGCTTTGTTAAGTTACCAAAAACGCGATCGCCGTTTTGGTCAAGTTAAAACTTCACTCTCTGCTTAGGGCGTGTCTTCAAAGTAACAAATATTACTAAAAAAGGCGGACACGGGGACTAGGAGACGCGGTGACACGGCGAAAATTCATTCAAAAACATCTCCGCGTCTTTGCGTCTCCCCCTCTCCAATTTCGAGTTTGAAAACACGCCCTAGTCTACAAAACTTCTACTCACACTTCCCCGAAAGGAGATTAAAACTTCTAAAAAATTTGAGTCACCAAAGTTAAATTCTTTGGTGACTCAATGCTGTTTTGCTAAACTTTTAGAAAGTGAAAGTTGTTCTCAGGGTACCGATAATCGCATCGTCATTAGCGCTGTTTTGACCAGGAGAGGTCAACCAAATCACCCCAGGGGTGATTGAGATGTTATCTGAGACGCGATATTTATAGAAGCCTTCAAAGTGATAAGGTACATCGTTACCAACAAAGCCTGGTCGGTTACGAGCATAAGGTTCTGCACCCGCAAAAATGCCCAGAACGTTACCTTTTTTACCGAAGTCAGGCAGGGCTACGCCAACACCGTAGCTCCAAGCTTCATAATCATCACCTACACCAAAGCCAGTGACATCATGATAAGAAATGAAGCCACTAATTGACAGTTTGTCGCTCGGTCTGAAGGCTGCCGATATACCGTAAGAATTACTGGAAGATCGGTTAATGGCAGTCAGGCTGTTTGCTTGATCAGTACCTACGACGCGGTTAGCACTGCCCAAACCACCACCTAGATCGAATAAATTACCGCCTCCAGCACCATGATAGCCGTGAACATAGGTAGCAGCGATCGCTAAACTATCGCCAATACTAAAGTTCACCTGTCCTAGAGCAGCGTAGTTACCCTCGAACAAACCTTGATTGATTCCAGGATTACTAGCATTTGACGCTAAATAACCTACGGTCAGCGAACTTGGTCTAAAAATGCTACCACCTTTACCAAACGGTAAAGTGAATGCTGCACCGGCACCACCACCAATGCGATAGATGGGACTTTCAGAAGCAAAGGTAGACAAAGCGCCATTACCACCATCATAGTCCTCAAAGTAAGGGTTATTAGTGGCAACGTAATCGCTGTGAATACCTCCGGTAGCTGCAACGTAAACTTGGGCTGGGCCTATGGGTACGTAATACGCCAACCAGTCTATGATGACACTGTTGTCACCAGTGCTACCGACTTGGAACGTTTGTGTACCTTCAGCAGTATTGATCAGAGCGCCACCATCATCCACTTGACTAAAAGCTGTTGCATTACCAGCTGCTAGACGGGTGTGCAGTACGTCTTTACCCGTGAAGCTGGTTTGCAAGTCTAAACGTACCCGATCTTGGAAGACAGTATTGTTAACATCGCCAGTGTTACCGCCAAATATATCAGTAACAGCAAAAATAGCTTCACCCACTAATTTTGTGGTGGTGGAAAACTGATTTGCTTCTAATTCAGCGGTACGCGCTTCTAAAGCATCTACTCGACCGCGCAGAGTTGCTAGTTCTGCCGAGAACTCTTCTTGCAAACGCTGGAGGGTTGCCAAATCCTGTTTGGTTACCAAGTCAGCAGTTGCTGTGGCAATCAATTCATTAACTCTATCCAAACAAGCATTCAAACCTGCGGCAAACTCATAACGAGTCAGTGCCCGATTACCACGGTAAGTAGAATTCGGGTATCCAGCAATACAACCGTAGCGTTCAACGAGGGATTGCAAAGCTTGGAATGCCCAATCAGTAGGTTGTACGTCAGAAAACTGAGAAACTGATGTGACTTGAGACAGTGAATTCTGCTTCTTGCCTTCACTGCTGTAGCGGTTAACTTGTTCTAAGACTGCATTATCGTCAGTCTTTGCTTGGGCAACCAAAAATTGCTCGGCATCTGGTTGCTGTGTTTGCATCGATAGTGAAGCACCAATAGCTTCTGGTGCTTGCATCTGAACAGCTTTTGCCTTTGCATCTTCTCCATAGCTTGCTACTTCAGCAGCTATAGCCCTAGCGGAAACCAACACCGTCACTCCCAAAACTACTGGACTTACTACCAGAGTTTTCCACAATAAATGAGACATTTTTTTATTTTCCTTTCCTAAAAAAGACCCAAAATCACTGGGTTCAAGAAAAAGAGAACAATCAATTATTCTACTTGGTAGAAATCTTATCAGATTGTAGTCACTTCAGCTATGTCTTGCAGAATATTTACGGATGAAGAATCGTAAAGTTTTGCAGATGGCTTGTTTGTGAAACCAAGCGTTGTCAGCATTTAGCAAAAACTCTTTATCCTGTAATTTCGCTAGATTTTGACCCGTTTCTAGACTTTATCTTTCTATTTTTAACCCTAATTTGCGGTAGTTCCTTTTTATCTTTGTAAAAGTAACAGATTTCCACGAGAGTCGGCCATATTTCTAGAGAGCCATGAAATTGGCTAATCACGTCGTCGATAATTCTGGAGAGGTTTTGCTGAAAAAAGTCGGGTTCAAACCTGACAGTTTCGCTGCAAACAACTGGAGGGACTGCTTACGTTCTTCATTTTGGGTAGATGCTGAGGCTTTGAGTACCTGAGTGTAGATGGCAGAAATTTTTTGTAGTATTTCTTCAGAGTCTTGTAAGGTGACTTCGCCAGAGTAATCATATCAAGTTCGGGTGATTACTTACTTAGGGACTTCCAAAAAATAAATTGTTCCAAATTATTTGTACATTTGTAGGGGCGCACAGCTGTGCGCCCCTACGTTCGCGGAGCGTCCCGCAGGGATGGGACGTTTTTTTTTATTGGAAGTCCCTTAGGACTTACGCAACTGGCATATTATTTTAAGTTTGTAGTGAGGACTTTAGTCCTCTTATAAGGACTGAAGTCCTTACTACAAGCAAAACAAATTGATTTTTTCTGACACTTGCGTAAGTCCTGTTACTAATAAAATTTCTCAATGTAGGTTGGGTTGAGGAACGTAGCTTGCTTCCCGTTCGCGCAGCGTCTCCGATAGGAGAAGGAGAAGGGTAACCCAACGCGCTTATCTAGATTCATGTTGGGTTGAACGGCAGTGAAACCGAACCTGATGGCGTTTTAGTTAGTCGAACTCAGATTAAACATATTTAGAATTTTGTAAACAACAAGAACCCCGACTTCTTTAAGAAGTCGGGGTTCTCAAGTCTGAAAAATAGCTTTTTTAGGCAGTTTTCAGAGTTTTATTCCTTGATTTGATCTAGAGCTAAATTCAACTTCAAAACATTAACTCCAGGCTCACCAAAGATGCCGAGAAAGCGACTATCGGTATTTTGAGTAATTAAAGTTTCAAGTTGGTTCGGCTCAATTCCCCGCGTTTTGGCTACTCGTGCAATTTGGGCTTTGGCGGCTTGGGGGGTGATGTGGGGGTCAAGGCCCGAACCAGAGGTGTATACGAGATCCGCAGTCGGCTGGACGCCTACGGTTTTCAAACGATTGAAGTCTCCTTCAACTTTTTTGCTCTTTTCTCCTTTGATGCGTTCTAGTAATGCGGGATTACTGGGAGCTAAGTTACTAGCACCGGAAACTCCGGTTTGTAAAACTCCTGCATCATCTTTTTTGGGGTCGGCTGTGCTGTAGTTGGTGGTGCTGGGACGGCTGTTAAAATAGCGATCGCTACTAAATGGTTGACCAATCAATGCAGAACCCACAACTTGACCTGTGCTATTTGTCAGTAGGCTACCATTTGCTTGAAAGGGAAACACAATATGCCCAATGGCAATCATCAAAAAAGGATAAATAATCGCTGCTATTACCCACAGTACTAAGGTAGAACGAATAGCTCTGCTGGCTTCACGTGCAAAACTCATCAGAATTTCTCCGGTACAAACATGACAAAAAATAAATAGATAGAAAGTCCTACTGTTACTAGTCCTAGCAGTCCTACTCCCCAAGCTTGACTCTTGGAAAGTTGTTCGCTTGTGGCTGCATAAACTACAGGTGCAACTATTAAGTTGAAGCACATCGCTAGGAATAAATACAATGGCAGTTTTTGTTTACGCCATTGACACCAGATTTCAGTTATTTCTTCCAGTACTTGGGATACAAGAATAGTGCGTCGCACATGAAAGAGTTTCATAAGTAAATTAAGACAAAGGTAAGATTATATCTATCAGTTTGATGGCTATGAAGGGAGCGATGATGCCACCAAGGCCATAGATGAAAATGTTGCGGCGTAGGAGTTGGTCTGCTGAAAGAGGCAAGAATTTTACTCCTTTAAGTGCTAGGGGAATTAGTGCGGGAATAATTAAGGCGTTGTAAATTAGGGCGGAGACGATCGCTGATTGAGCGCTCTTGAGTGCCATGATATTAAGTGCGCCGATGCCAGCGGCAGCAAAGATGGTGGGAATGATGGCAAAATATTTGGCGATATCGTTGGCGATGGAAAATGTTGTTAATGCTCCACGGGTAATGAGCAGCTGTTTACCGATGGTTACTAAGTCAATTAATTTGGTGGGGTCTGAGTCTAAGTCCACCATGTTAGCAGCTTCTTTGGCAGCTTGTGTCCCAGAGTTCATTGCCAAACCGACGTTTGCTTGAGCTAAAGCAGGTGCATCGTTGGTGCCGTCCCCAGTCATTGCCACCAGTTTACCTTGGGATTGTTCGGAGCGAATCACCTCGATTTTGTCTTCTGGAGTCGCTTCGGCAATGAAATCATCAACTCCAGCTTCTTGAGCAATCACTGAAGCGGTAATTCGATTATCGCCTGTGAGCATGACGGTGCGGACACCCATGCGGCGCAATTGGTCAAAGCGTTCCCGCAAACCGGGTTTGACTATATCTTTGAGGTAAATCACACCATAAATTTTGTCATCCTGGCAAATAGCTAAGGGTGTACCCCCTAACCGGGAAACTCGCTCATAAGCTGCATCTATATCATCGGGAACGTAACCGCCACGAGAACGAACAAATCCTTTAATGGCATCCACCGCACCTTTGCGAACTTCTTTGCCATCGGGTAAATTTGTGCCACTCATGCGGGTTTTGGCAGAAAATTCCACGCCTTCGGCTTTCTCGATATTGAAATCTACTGCAACCTGGGACTTTTCTGCTAATGTCACAATTGACTTACCCTCCGGCGTATCGTCAAATAAGCTAGCAGCTAAGGAAACTCGCGCCACATCTGCGACTGAATGATTATCCAGGGGAATAAACTCATCAGCCATGCGGTTCCCTAAGGTGATTGTCCCTGTTTTATCTAGCACCAAGGTATTGATGTCACCGCAAGCTTCCACTGCTCGTCCAGAGGTCGCAATGACGTTAAATTGGGCAACTCTGTCCATCCCCGCAATCCCGATCGCACTGAGTAAACCACCAATAGTTGTGGGAATTAAAGCTACTAGTAAGGAGATTAAAATCGCCACGCTAGCACCCGCACGCAAACTATTTCCCGCCTCAACACCAAATACAGTGGTGATAAAATTGGCGATGTAATTGACAAATGGCGGCATCGTCGCCACCACAATTAAAAACACCTGTGTCAGCACTGCTAGCAATACAGTCAAGGCAATTTCATTGGGAGTTTTAGTACGTTCTGCGCCTTCCACCAGGGAAATCATGCGGTCAATAAAGCCTTGTCCAGGATCGGCACTAATCTTAATCGTCAACTCATCGGAGAGTAAACGTGTACCCCCTGTCACCGAACTAGCAATATCTGTGCCTGGTTGCTTCAATACAGGCGCAGATTCCCCAGTAATTGCCGACTCATCTACTGAACCAATGCCTTTAATGACATCCCCATCGGCGGGAATCATATTGTTTGCAATCACTTTTACTAAATCGCCCCGCCGCAGTTCTGTGGAATTGACTTGTACTATAGAACCATCGGGGAGGATTTTATTAGCGATCGTATCCGATCGCGTGGTTCTGAGTGAATCAGCCTGAGCTTTGCCTCGTCCTTCAGCCACAGCTTCGGCAAAGTTAGCAAAAACCAGTGTGAAAAACAGAATAAAGGTAATCAACCCATTTAACAAGCGTTGTTGGTTGACATCTGCCTGAATTGTACCAAACAAATTTGGGTTAAGGGTGACTAGAAAGGTGACAATTGTCCCCACCCAAACAACAAACATCACCGGATTTCTGACAGTAATTCGCGGATCGAGCTTGACAAATGACTCACGAATTGCTCTCTGGTAAAGTCCCCGCATATCTGCCTTGGGGGTGTGCTTACGGGAGTCACGAGTTCCATGAGGAACACGGGGCGAACGAGAATTAGTAGTAATTGGCATAGATTAAATTATGAAAATGGGGAATGGGGCATGGGGAATGGGGAGATGGGGAGATGGGGAGATGGGGAGATGGGGAGATGGGGAGATGGGGAGATGGGGCATGGGGCATTGGGCATGGGGCATGGGGCATGGGGCATGGGGCATGGAGAATAGCGGATGAGTCTTTGATACTCGTGAATGAATCTTTGATATTCGTGGATGAATCTTTGATATTCGTAGATGAATCTTTGATATTCGTGGATGAACCTTTGATATTTGTGGATGAATCTTTGATATTTGTGGATGAATCTTTGATATTTGTGGATGAATCTTTGATATTCGTGGATGAATCTTTGATATTCGTGGATGAATCTTTGATATTCGTAAATTCAGTTTGCTTTCCCAATCCCCATTCCCCACTCCCCACTCCCCACTCCTTACCCAATACCCTTTGCGATAAAAAAGGCTTCACCAATAGGCCCTAATGCAAGTACTGGGAAAAATGTCAGTGCGCCTAGAATTAAAATCACGCCTGCGGTAACGCCTGTAAATAATCCAGTATCGGTTCGCAATGTGCCGGTGGTGTAGGGAACAGCTTGCTTACGAGAAATACTATCTGCTAAGAACAGTAAACCCAGTATGGGAATATAACGTCCTGCTAGTAAACTAAAGCAGGTACTCAAATTCCACCACAAGGCAGTTAAAGTTGGTTGTGTGCCTGTGGCTATTGCTAATGGTGAAGGTTGTGAATCTCCTAAGCCTTCAAACCCAGAACCGTTGTTAGCAGCAGCGGAGGCGTATTCATAAATCACTTGAGCAAAACCGTGAAAGCCGGGATTGCTAATTCCTGATAATTGGTCAGGAAATGCTAAGGCGATACCTGCGGGAATCATAATAGCGATCGGGTGGACTAGCAAAATCAAGAAACTAGCCAGGACAACTTCCCGCTTCTCAATTTTGCGTCCGAAAAATTCCGGTGTGCGTCCCACCATTAACCCTGTGGCGAACACAGCCAAAATCAGATAAGCAAACAAATAAGCTGTCCCAGTACCCTGTCCACCCCAGATAATTTGCAAAAACATGTTGGAAAGGGTAATAAAACCGCCGTTGGGCATAAACGAGTCGTGTAAACTGTTGACAGCACCGCACATGGTACCAGTTGTACTAACTGCAAATAGCACAGATTGTGCCCAACCAAACCGGACTTCTTTTCCTTCCAAATTTGGTTGTTGACTTCCCAGCACGGCATTTACAGCGGGATTGCCGTTATATTCGCCAATGGCAGTGGCGATAATAAATACTACATAAAGCACACCCACCATGCCGTAGACTAACCAAGCTTGTTTAGTATTGTTAGCAAACAAGCCATAGGTGTAGATTAAGGAAGTGGGAATCGAAAGCATGGCGACAATTTGAATTAAATTAGAAAATCCGTTGGGATTTTCCAAGGGGTGTGCCGAGTTGATGGCAAAAAAGCCGCCGCCGTTCTCGCCTAATTCCTTGATGATTTCAAAATGGGCAACGGGACCGCGAGCGATCGCCTGACTAATGTTAGGATCTTCCAAGGTGGGAAACACCGCTACACCCGCCAGTGTTTCCGGAACCCCAGCCGCCATCAAAACAATCCCGCCGACAATGCAAATAGGCAACAAAATTCGCGTAATCGAGCGAATTAAATCTACATAAAAGTTGCCCAAGGATTTACCAGTTAATCCTCGAATAAAAGCTATTCCCACAGCCAAACCAGTCGCCGCTGAGGTGAACATGTGATAACCAAGACCCCACATTTGACTGGCATAACTCATGTAAGTTTCACCAGAATAATGCTGCTGGTTAGTGTTAGTAATAAAGGAAATAGTAGTATGCAGCGCTGTATCCCAAGTTGGAGCATTGATCTTGTTTGGGTTTAATGGTAGCCATCCTTGATTCATAATAATCAAGAAAATCAGCAAACCCATTGCAACATTGCAATACAAGATTGCTCGCCCATACTGCCAACCCGTCATATTTTCCTTGGCTTTAACGCCAACCAACGAATAAAGCACTCGCTCAACTGGATTTAAAATTGGGTCAAGAAAAGTACTTTCTTCTAAATAGACACGCGCCATATAGCGCCCAAACAAGGGAGTAATTGCTACTACAATTAGTAGCGTTAATATAATTTGAATCCATCCTTCTAGCATGGGATTAACCGAACTCCGGTATGAGTTACTGTGAAGTGATTATTTAGGTATGTTTCTGGGAACAGGGAAAAATACAAAATAATTAATTGTCGGGTGATGAATATGTGCTTTTAAAGTCAATCATGAAGCTTTTTGTTAACAAAAACAAGGTATAAATTCATATTTAAACTTAGATATATGAGTGATATATTTTTGCAGAAATATAAATTCGCAGAGTGTTTATTTTGATATATATCTGCAAATATAGAAATCTTAAATTATCTGTGAACAGTAGAGACTAGCAATTGCAACGTCTCTACATTTATTTGAATAGCGAAAATGGTAAGCGTGCGATCGGATACCTATACTTAGAAAAGTCGAGTATCTTACAGTTCGTTCATCAAAATTAATGCGATCGCCCAGATCGCTTTCCAGGAGATAATAGCAAAGTCTTGTGAAATGAGTATCTATTATCAATGTCCTTTGATAACCTGTGCAAACTACTTTCAGAAAAATATCCCGCTACTTTTGCCAGTTGGGTTTTGGGTACAGAGCAAACTGATGTCAAAGTCCTGAAAACCGAATTGAGCATTGAACCAATTCGCGCTGATTATGTCACATTCTTACAGCTACAAGGACGTATTCTTCACCTAGAATTTCAAACCAAACTAGAGTCTACACCGCCACTACCGTTGCGGATGCTCGATTATTGGGTACGCTTGTATCGTTTATATCGCCTACCAATAACCCAAGTCGTTGTCTTATTACTTCCGCCTGCGCCAGAAACGGTAATTGAAACTGCTTTTGTAGTGGAAAATACTCGTCATGAATATCAGGTGATTTGTATGTGGGAAGAAAATCCCGAATCATTCCTCAATGACGTAGCTTTGTTACCCCTAGCACCATTAGCTGCAACTACCCAACCCCAAGCTTTGTTGCAACAAGTTGTAGGAAAAGTGAATCAACTTGAACCAACACAACGACCAGAAATTTCCGCCTACACCCAAATCTTAGCGGGGTTAAAATACAATCAGGACTTGATTCGACAATTATTTCGGGAGGGTATGATGCGCGAGTCAGTGATTTATCAAGAAATTCTTGCTGAAGGAGAACAACGAGGACGCCAAGAAGGACGCCAAGAAGGAGAGCGATCGCTTGTTCTGAGACTGCTAACTCGACGAGTAGGAGAATTACCTCAACAACTGCTAGAACGTATTGAAACTCTCGACCTAGAACAATTAGAAAACTTGGGAGAAGCTTTGTTAGATTTTCAGGCTCAAGCAGATTTAGAAGCCTGGTTTAGTGCATTACACTAGCACAAGAATCATCATTAACACTCCATTGATATGAAAAGAATAGAAGTTGAACAAAGAACTATTTTTATTGGTTTGGCAGGTAGCCACGGCTATGGTTTAAATCGTCCAGATTCTGACTTTGATTATCGGGGAGTGTTTATTGCACCGAAAAGATACTATTTGGGATTCGATCGCATAGAACAAAAAGATGCTGGTTGGGATGAGCCAGGAATATTTCCATTTATAGATAATAACAAAGATACAGTTATATACGAATTAAAAAAAATCCTCCAGTTATTATCCGGAGCAAACCCCAATGTTTTAGAATTACTCTGGTTAAATAACTATCCTTTTCTAACTCCAGTCGGACAGCATTTAATAAACCATAAACAGTTATTTTTGAGCAAAAAGGTAAAGCATACTTACACTGGTTATGCCTTTGCTCAAATCAAAAAAATGGAAAGTCATCGCAAATGGTTATTAAAGCCACCGCAAAAAAAGCCAATACCATCTGACTTTGGCATAGAAGACGAACCAGCACTAACCAAAGATGAACTAAATGCTTTTTTGGAATATCTTTATAACTTAATTAGAGGGCGAATTGAGTTTTTGGAAGAAGCTGAGCAATTATACAAATTGCTGACAGCAGATATTGATTTTAAGGGAGTATTAAAACAATATACTTTACCCGATGAGACTTTAGAATATACCCAAAAATTAACTAATAGCCGTAAAGATTTTATCCGCCTGCTTCAGAAAAGTCAAAGTTATCAAACAGCCTTAAGAGAATGGAAAGCCTACTTATCTTGGCGGGAAAATAGAAATCCGGCTAGAGCAGAAATGGAAATTAAGTCTGGTTTTGACCTTAAACATGGGATGCACTGCATTAGATTGTTACGCAGTGGACTAGAAATATTACGTCAAGGAGAAGTGATTGTAGATAGAAGAATAGCTGGTGATGCTGACGATTTAAAAGCTATTCTCAAAGGTGAATATTCTTATGAACAAGTGATGAAAATGGCAGAAGATTTAGTTGCCGAAATGGAAATTGTTTACGAACAATCTGCCCTACCTCACAAACCTGATTTAGAACAAATTAACGACTTATGTATGGAATTAGTGGAAATGCAAAATTGGTAAATAAAAAACTTAGGAGTGAGAAGTTAAGAGTTAGGAGTTTTTAATTAACTTCTCACTCCTAACTCATAACTAAATTTAAAGAGTGTGGATTAAATCAGCAAAGCCAAAAAGGCTAAGAATAAGCAATAGTAATGCTGTGATTTGTGTAATTCGTGTTTGGGGTGAGGGGACGATCGCTTCTCGGACTAAGATAGAAATAGATGCCCCAACGACTAAGCTCAAGCCTAAGATTAAATATGGTCTTTCAGGTAAAATACTCGCTATTGCCAACATAGCGATCGCCAAAAACAACATCAATAATTCTACAAACCGGGGCGGGTTGTATTGGCTAGATAAAATAAAGCTGTTGAACCAAAAATACCAAAATCTCATAGTCAGTATTCAGTGCTGAGTTAAGAGTTAGGAGTTAAGAGTTAGGAGTTAAGAATTAGGAGTTAGGAGTTATAATAATTCTCTTCATCTCCCTCATCCTCCTCATCCCCTGGTTGGTGAGCCTATCCCTACAATACGAGCAAGCTACGCGTAGTGTCTCTTAGAGAAGTCGAACCACATCGTCCTCATCTCCAACTCCTCACTCCTAACTCCTCACTCCTAACTCCTAACTCCTAACTTCTGGCCTGTACCATTTTTTTGTGCAGTATCATCTTCCGCGAGTTCGACGCCAAAGACGCGGCTAAAAGCTTTGGCGACTTTGTAGCCAGAATCAATTGATTCTAACGGGTCTTTCCGCAGTCTATGACGTAAGCACAGCGTAATCACGCGGCGGATGTCGTCAACTGTAACTTCAGTGCGTCCTTCAAATGCCGTTAAGGCTTTGGCAGCACGGTTACTTACAATATCACCCCGTAAACCGTCTACATCCAGTTCAGAGCAGACTTCAGAAATTTTCACCCGCAAATCATACTCAAGTTTTACTTCTGGTAATAGCTGCTGGGCATTGACAATTTTCTCTTGTAATGCTTCTTGCTCAGGTTTGTACTTATCAAGAAATTCTGGAGGATTTTGGTCAAATTCCGAACGTTGTTCGACAATTTGTACTCGTAAGGCTGGTTCTTTGACTGTATGAATTTCTGCGTGCATCCCAAAGCGATCGAGTAGTTGGGGACGCAGTTCGCCTTCTTCTGGGTTTCCAGAACCAACCAGAACGAAACGTGCTGGGTGACGGATGGAAATACCTTCCCGTTCTACAGTGTTCCAACCACTGGCGGCGGAATCGAGTAGCACGTCTACAAGGTGGTCATCTAGCAAGTTGACTTCATCCACATAAAGAATGCCTCGGTTAGCCTTTGCCAGCAGTCCTGGTTCAAAAGCTTTAACACCCTCAGATAAAGCTTTTTCGATGTCGATGGTGCCGCAAACCCGGTCTTCTGTGGCTCCTAACGGCAGGTCTACCATTTGGACTTTTTTGTGAGTTACGGGAATTTCTGCCCCTTGTTCTAGCAGTTGGCGGACTTCATCGCTCATCAAGTCAGGGTCGCTAGGATCGCTACTAAACGGGTCATTGGCAACCACAGAGATTTCTGGCAGCAGATCCGCCAGCGCCCGAATAGTTGTGGATTTACCGGTACCGCGATCGCCCATAATCATGACACCACCAATTTTGGGGTCAATCACGTTCAACAGCAGCGCCAGTTTCATTTCTTCCTGGCCGACAATTGCCGTAAAAGGAAACACCACGCGACGCGCACTTGCCGTAGATTGAGCAGTTGGACTCACTAAATTACCTAACAATATTTTTCTGATTACAGTTCTTTATTGTGACACAGGTGGGGACTGGGGAATAGGGAGTGGGGAGTGGGGAGTGGGGAGATGAGGGGGATGAGGGGGATGAGGGAGTGTGGGGAGATGGGGAGATGGGGAGATGGGGGAAAGAGAATTAATGCTTCCCCATCCTCCCACACCTCCCTACCTCCCCACCTCCCTACCTCCCCATCCTCCCACACCGGAAACGCCTCCCACACCGAACACACTTCCTGTTTGCCCAATGCCCCATTCCGCACCCTAGATACATTGGGCACTAATAACTACTAGCTGCGTCA
>JAVRBV020000099.1:0-15243 GCA_034531095.2 Nostoc sp. CreGUA01
ATCAAATTAAGCATGGATTGCTATCTAATTATTTAGTTCAGCAACTAAAACGTCCGGCTGTTCCTATGTTTATCGCGTAGTTGTTTAGGCGCACGGCGCGGTTACACCGCGCCATTGCTTGTGACAGTTGCGTAAGTCCTGATGCAGTATCCTCCGCCGTCAGGATAATTTTCTTTACCACAACTGTGATACTAATCAAGGTGCTTCTGGCGGTGCAATTATCGGTAATATCAACGGCAATTATTATATTTTTGCCCTCCACTCCGGCTCAAATGAGGTGAATGGATTGCTGTTGAATCGTGCGGTGGAAATGTCTCGCTTGGATGAGTGGTTGCAACAGAATTAAAATATAGCGCTTCTCAATTGGGTAAAATACGGCCGTTCGTAGGGGCGCACAGCTGTGCGCCCCTACAGCGTATTGCATCCAAACGAGAATCGCTATAATTCGTAATTGCTGGCTAGTAGGTGGGTTGCATAGCACATTGGTGTCAACTTGAGCAAGGGCGAATGGAATTCGCGGCTATACAGGCAAAGTCCGCCTACGCGGACTAATAGACATCTGGTAAAAATGACGTAAGGGCGTAGGCTCCGCCTTCCCGTAGGGTACGGCCGTTCGCCCCTACCAAGGCTTTCGGGCAACCCATAATTAATTTCTACCAGATGTCTAATGAAAATTAAGGTTTTGAAACCTGGGTCGGCAGGTTTTGTTTGTGTAGACGCGGTTTCTAACCGCCCGCTTCGCTTCCTCTGTGCCCCAACGATTAGAGCAACTAGCCAAAAATAGCGATCGCTCTAAAGTTGATAAAGCAGATAAGCACAAATATGATGTTATATATGCAAAATTTAAGTCTATAAAAATTACCCTAGTAAATCAGGATTTTTAAGTCAAAATTATGGAGCCAAGCCACCGACCACTGCACTACAATGCTGAACAAGAGTTTGAAGAAGCCCTCGAACAATTGGAGGATATCTTACAAGAAAATCCTACTGAGGACGAAGATACACCAAAATTGCATACTGAGAGTGCTAATGAAGTCGAACTCGCTCAAGATTTGATAGATATTGATTTAGCGGCTTTTGAAGACGCTGTTGCCGATATTGAACAATATTTGGAGCAAAAAGCGAAATAACAGTTAGAAGTTAGGAGTTAGGAATTAGGAGTTAGGAGTTAAAATTCATAACTCCTAACTCATAACTCCTAACTATTGACTCATCTGCCGCTGAGCTTCGTACAACATTAAAGCAGATGCGATCGCTACATTCAAGGATTCCACCCCAGGACTTAGAGGAATTCTCACTTGCTTGTCTGCCATTGCTGCTAAATCTGCTGACAATCCAGCACCTTCATTTCCCAGTAATATCAAACTCGGTTTTCGCCAGTCCACTTGCCAATAAGTTAAGTTTGCATTCGGCAAGGTTGCTATTACCTGCATTCCTGCTTGCTGACTTTGTTGGACTGTGGCTTTTAAATCTTCGCTGACTGCCGTTGCTAGGCGAAACCATTGCCCCGCTGAAGCGCGTAAAACTTTGGGGTTATCTAAATCTACGCTGTCTCCACTTAGCCACAACCCCGATGCTCCAGCGGCCGCGGCAGTGCGAATCATCGTACCCAGGTTACCGGGATCTTGTACTGTTTCTAAAGCTAGAACTAAACCAGTAAATGGTACTTGAGTTTGACCGTCGCTGCGTTTTGCTGTTGCTACTACACCATCTGGTTGGACTGTGGTGGCGATCGCATCTAAAATTTCTTTACTGACAATTTCGGCGCGATCGCATCGGCTACAAGCTTTCTCCCACAATGACAAATGGTTTGCTTGCCAATCTGGGGTACAACACACTGTCTCTAGCGGGTAATTCACCGCACAAGCTTCCTCTAACAGGTGTGTCCCCTCTAGCAAAAATAACTCCTGCTTGTGGCGCTCTTTGGTAGAGTGTAACTTGCGAATTTGCTTGACTAGGGGATTCTGTAAGCTGGTCAACATTAAAAAGTTAGGAGTGATAGGTAAAGTTAGGAGTTAGGAGTGATAAGTTAGGAGTTAAAACAAACTTTTCACTCCTAACAGGTAAAACATTAAACAAAAGTAACCAGAATACTAAATAAACTCCTAACCCCTAACTCTTAACTCCTAACTCTTAACTCCTAACTCCTAACTCTTAACTCCTAACTCTTAACTCCTAACTCTTAACTTCAAATATGCGGAACCCGGGACTTGAACCCGGAAGCCTTGCGGCACTAGAACCTGAATCTAGCGCGTCTGCCAATTCCGCCAGTTCCGCTGGCAATTTTTACTCACAATTTATCATTGTTGCGTATTTTTTTTCATTTGTCAAGTGCAAAAAGACAAAAGCAAATGACTTTTGACTTTTATCTTTTTACTTTTTAAGGTACTAACCCGGCACGCAAGGCACGCACAGCAGCTTGTGTACGGTCAGCAACACAGAGTTTGTTGAGAATACCCCGAACATGAGTTTTGACAGTACCAACTGTGAGATACAGTCTTTTGGCGATTTCTGCATTGTCACAGCCAGCGACAATCAGCTCTAAAACATCCATTTCCCGTTGAGTTAGAGGATAAGTGACGATAGTTTTTTCAATATCTGGGTCAATGCCTTCAATCAACACTCTTTTTGTCGCCGATCCTCTGCTACCATCGGGGAAATCTTGACGTATTTGCTGGAGTACAAGGTCTGCGATCGCTGGATCGATCCATGAGCTACCTGCATGAGTTGTTTGCACAGCCTCTATTAGTTTCTCGCTTTCGATATCCTTCATGCAATAGGAATCAGCGCCTGCTGCAAATGCAGCTAAGACTGCCTGTTCGCTGTTCTGCATTGTTAAAATCAGCAGCTTTGTTGTATAATCTTCAGTCTCTGCTTGATATTGCCGAATTGTCCGTGTTAGCTCGATACCATCCATATCAGGCAAACCAATGTCAATAGTAGCAACATCAGGCTTGAGAGTTTTCACAAGCTCGATTCCATCTGCGGCATTAGCGGCTTCACCGACAATGTTGACTTCTGGCTGGGTTTGTAAGGCAGCCCGCAAACCAATTCTTGTAAGGTTATGATCTTCAATGACGAGGATCTTGATTTCATCCATAGTTGCTTAACTTTACTGTTATTTATCTAAAGTACACATTAAAATAATCCTGTTCTCACATTCAGGATTTTATACAAAAAGCAATATGTTTGCTATTCTTCCTGAGAGTACATCTACATTAGACACTAAATAACCTTATATTGTAAGTTTTTCAAGAGGCAAGAGTTTCATCTGAAGAATACAATTTAATCAAAAAACTATTTTTATACATTCTTGCCAAGCTAGATGTTTTATGCGCTACAACTGATTCTCAAAAATCTGATAGCAACTACCAATTCCTGAATCTTCAATCAGTTACCCTTGCTGTACCAGGGATGATGCACATAAAATTCACTAAGCGACTTCACCCTCAAACTCTACTCATAGATATGGATAATCAGCCAGATCATATACTTAGTGACGAGTTACATATAATACTTTTACTACAGATATGAACCGAAAAAACAGTATCATTCCTGAAAAAAGATGTCCCGAATTCAGGAAACTTGAAAGGAAAATGTGAAATTTTAATCATCTCAACGCTGTTGGAGTAACCTATTACTAGATTTGCGAGGGATAGCCAAGCACTTCTTTTTATTATTTAGCCATGTCTTTAACTAAAACTCTTAAAAAAGATAAAATTCTCGTTGTCGATGACATTTTTGACAATTTACTGATCTTAGAAGCAGTCCTACAAGATAAGGACTATGAAATTACGTTGGTGGAAGACAGTAAAATTGCTCTGAATATGGTTGAGCAGTCACCGCCAGACTTAATTCTCTTAGATGTGATGATGCCAGAGATAGATGGGTATGAATTCACTCGACGCATCAGACAAAATCAAGCGTTGCCATTTATCCCGATTTTGTTGATTACGGCTCACTATGAATCCAGCGTTGTGCAGGGACTTGATGCTGGTGCAGATGACTTCATTCGTAAACCATTCGATCCAGATGAACTAGATGCACGAGTGCGATCGCTGCTGCGCCTCAAGCATAGCATAGACGAACGAGATCAAATGGCTAATTTGCGGGCAGATTTTGTCTCGCGTTTCACTCACGATTTACGCATACCGCTAGTAGCCTCCAACCGGATTTTGAAATTGTTACTGGAAGGTAGGTTTTGCGATGTTTCTCCACAATTGCAAGAAATAATTAATACCATGATTGGCAGTAACCAAGACCTGCTAGAAATGGTAAATACTTTGTTAGAAGTTTATCGTCATGAAGCAGGATGTAAAACTTTAAAAATTACTGCTTGTAATATTCAGGAATTAGTTAGTGAAGTAGTTCAAGAATTAAGTCCTTTAGCTGAAGAAAAAGGATTAAATGTTAATCTTAATAGAGATGAAACTGCGACTACGGTGATGGGCGATCGCGTAGAACTGCGGCGAGTTTTGACAAATATTATTGGTAACGCCATCAAATTTACAGACAAAGGTTCTGTAAATATTCACTGCTATGTTAATTTGACGGATATAAATATTAATATCCAAGACACAGGGCCAGGAATTTCTAAGCAAGACCAAGCAATATTATTCGAGCGATTTCGCCAAGGAAAACACCAACGTTCTGGTAGCGGTTTAGGACTATATCTATCTCGCTGCATTATTGAAGCCCATCAAGGCACAATCGATGTCACATCTGAGCCAGGACAAGGTAGTACATTTACTATACGTCTACCTCTAGTTGATGAAAACTAGAAGTTCTTTTATTTTGTTCTGAAGGTAGAAACGATTTTGTCGGGTAGTCTTTCTAACATCAGCTAATTCAGAGTCGAGCCAAATATATTATATGTCTCGTCACCTAGAAAGACTATTACAAGTAAACAATCAGTATCAAACTTGCCAGAGCGATCGCCTACTAAAAAATCTGACAAAACTATATCAAAATAGAGTCATCCCTCAACCTGAAAACTAATCATGACCGACAAAGAAAAGGATACAAGCCCCTAAATTTATTTATGGAGAAGAAAAAAATGTATTTCGAGACGTGCAGCGCGAGAAATACGGTGTCCTTATTACAAGCCCCTAAATTTATTTATGGGGATTATTAATTTTGAATTTTGAATTTTGAATTTTGAATTCGGAGCGAAGCGACGTGACTCAACTCAAAACGGAACTTACTCTTGAGGAATTCCTCACACTACCTGAAGGTGATATTACATACGAATTTGTTGATGGCGAAGCTAAAGCAAAAATGTCTCCAAAACGATTTCATTCCAAATTAACCCTTGTCTTGGCTTTAGTTCTTAACCAATGGTCGCAAAATCTTGGAGAAGTCGGTATTGAATGGGCTGTGACTTTAAAGCGTAACGGTAAAGATTGGCTTCCTATTCCCGATTTACTTTACATTTCCTACACTCGTTTAAATCGGGATCTTGTGATAGACGAAGCTTGTCCAGTTCCCCCAGAACTGGCGATAGAAATTATCTCACCCGACCAAACTTTTGCAGAAATGACCGAAAAAGCTACCGACTATCTCAAAGCAGGAGTGTTACGAGTTTGGGTTGTAGATGCAAAAGCTAAAGCTATCACTATTTTTTACCCCGATACACCACCACAAACAAAAAGGGGTAACAATATTTTAGCTGATTCGCTATTAGAAGGAATTTTATTTACACCCCAAGATATTTTTCAACAGGCTGGAATTGTCTAAGTTTAATTTCAGCGTTAGCTAAACTAAAAGTAAGTATCTTTTCCCATCCAACATCTATGGTTCAGTCTTCTAATCAACGCCTAACCTTAGAAGAATTTCTCGCACTGTCTGAAGGTGATATTACATACGAGTTTGTGAACGGTGAAGCTGTACCAAAATATAAAAATGATGAAATGTCACCAAAGTTTTTTCATTCTACGGTTCAAAAAACTTTACTTGTTATTTTAGACCAATGCTTTCACAATCAAGGTCGTGTAGTAGTTGAATGGGCTATTAAATTAAAACTTGAAAATCAAGATTGGATGCCTGTACCAGATTTGACCTATGTTTCATATCGCCGTCTTCCTGCTGAATGGCTATTAGATGAGGCTTGTCCTGTTGCACCGGAATTAGCGATCGAAATTATCTCGCCTGGTCAAACTTTTGGTGAAATTGCCAAAAAAGCGACTGATTATCTTAAAGCTGGTGTTTCTCGTGTTTGGGTCGTTGATACAAAAGCTAGAACTATAACTATATTTGCGCCATCTTCTTTGCCAATTACTTATCAATCCGATCGAGTAATTACTGATGATTTGCTACCAGAATTGGAAATTACCCCTAACACAATCTTTCAACGAGCTGGGTTAAATCCCTAAAATTTCATTTCCTGCTAATTGCAACGAGCGAATTATATCATCGATCGCCAAAAAAATAGTGTTCACTGGTAAAATCAGCGAACACTAAGAGAACATTTAAACTTAGGAGGAGCTAGGCAATAATTTGATGTAACAGGTATTTCTGTTAATCATGAGTTGACATCTTTCAACAAAAATTCAGTGATTGCTAAAAAATTATTTTGGAACTTGTATTATCAAAATCTGCTTTTGAGTTTTCAATTTTTTGCTTGACTCAGTTGCAAGCTAGTGCATTACAACTGAATTCAACACAGATAGAGAAAAGCTATAAGTAGGGAGAAGGTTGAGTAAATTATGATTTTACTGACACCTTCTACCAATATAAACTTAAGTTTAGTCTACAGCTTTCTTAACTTCATCTTTGACATTTTCAACTGTGTGACGAACCTGTGATTCTACTTGCTTAGCTTGACCTTCAGCTTTATCATCAGGGTTTCCAGTTACATCACCAATGATTTCTTGGGCTTTACCTTCGATATTTTTAGCAACAGCTTTTGCTCTTTCTTCGAGACTCATAATTTACTCCTAAAATTGTTAACTATTTGTTTGTTATTGCTTACCAAACTTGGGCTGCAATGTTTATAGAATACTTTACTAAATAAATTAAATGCTTCTATCGCTAGATGTTTTTATTCAAAATATTTTTGTCCGTTCTGTATAGTTGTTTAAAAATTGAACTCATCTGAGAGAATCGAAGTCATGCCCGAAAGATAGAAAGGAATGCTTCCATTGCTCTCTCTAGAGATGAAATCATCGCATTTGAGCCTATTTCAGGTAAATAGACCTCTTGCATAAATAATTTTTTGTCTCACGCAAAGGCGCAAAGGCGCAAAGAAGAAGAGGAAAAGAAGGACTTTTGCAAGAGGTCTAATGAAATACATCGTCGGTAGGGGCAAAATATATTGTGACCCTACGATTATCTGTACTTCACCAACTTCCAATCTACTGTAAATGCGTAATATTTTAGCTATTGACGGTTGATATGATGTCGGCCAAATCACCCATAATAAACTCTGTTGTAGTCAGGACTTCAGTCCTGGCTTGAGTACTAAAGTCCTCTGAAAAGTTGCGTATCTGAGGCTTGTGAACATCAAATAATATCTCAAGATTTTTGATATTAGTTCTCTGGATAGATCGGAAATTTAGCAGAAAAATTTTAATATGAAATAGTCAAAAACAAAAATTTTCACAGGGAGAAATATTATGAGTAACATCATTGCTTGGCTGGTTTTGGGTTTAATTGCAGGTGCTTTAGCTAAGTTATTCTATCCAGGAACCCAAGGTGGTGGTATTCTTTCCACCATTGTGTTAGGAATCCTGGGAGCTGTAGTTGGAGGTTATTTAGGTCAAGTCTTGTTAGGTAGCAGTTCGGCGGCGGCGGCATCTGTGGGAGCTTTATCACTTGGAAGCATTTTATTTGCTGTTCTTGGCGCAATGTTACTGATTTTCCTTTGGGGATTACTAACTCGTAGTGCTGCGTAATTGTCTGAACTTAGTTAACAATTTTGGGAATCGTTTTGAGTCAAAACAGATAAAATGACATTAGAAAAAGAGCGAAAATTTATCGGAATTTTCGCTAAATGTTCAGACGCAGAATTGGCACTTCAGGAACTACAAGCTGCGAACTTCCCAATGCACAAAGTTTCTGTAATTGCACGGAAGGCAGAAGAACAAAGTGATATTGCTGGTGTTAAAGTTGAAGAGGACACTAGCAATACATCTGAGGAATTTACTGTTGGTGCTTTAGGTGGCCTTGCTAACTGTATTAGTCAATTGGCAATTCCTGGTATGGGTGTAGTGATGCTAGCCGGAGCAGAAGCAACGGCGATCGCTACTACAATAACATGTGGTGCCATCGGCGTACCCCCAGGTAGCTTGGCTGGGGCGCTGCTACTTTTAGGAACTCCTGAAGAACAAGCACAGGTTTATAGCGATTTAGTCTTCCAAGGTTACTATTTAGCGATCGTCACTGGTATAGAAATCGAAATTCGTTTTGCCGAAAGGATTTTTAGTCGCCATAGCATTCAAAACTGGGGTATTTATCAGCCATATTTATCCCCCAAAAGTCGCTATAAACATGGAATTGGTGTTTTTTGTCAACGCCAAGATGTAGAAACAGCACTTACAGAACTTAAAAAAGCTGGCTTTCCTATGAGTCAAGTCTCGGTAATTACTAAAGGTAATTATTATCCTTTAGGAGTTCCTGAAGACTTAGCCAAATATTATGAACATCAATTGAATCTTGGCAATTTTATTGTATTTCTAAATGCTACTGATATCTATATGGCAGGTGCAAGAGCTATTTTAGAGAGTAACAAGGTTCAACATTTTCGGATTTATAGCCAATCGGCAGTTAATCCAATTAAAAGCGATCGCCAGGTGATGAGTAACCTCTAGCTAAATGTCAAACTTAATTTATCTAAATCCCCGACTTCTCTAAGGAGTCGGGGGTTTGAGGCTTGTAAAACGATAATACCATCCTGAAATTCTAAGCCACAAGAGGGTAATCTTCGAGTAAAATAATATCTGTTTCAAATAGTAAAATAGTCGTTTCACAACCAATCCTGCCCATTTCTGGTTCCGCACCCATTTCCATTTGTACAAGATACGACCAATGTCCAGAGTTACGACAACACTGTATGATGGTTCCCAATCCACCAATGAATTCTACTTTTTGCTCTTTGCAAAACTTCGGTCTTGCTATCTCAATTACTACACTCATAAAAACCACCTTCTTGTATTAAAATTAGATATTCATTCAATTTATACTCAGAAAACCAAATTTAATTATCCACCGCGAGATTTAATTAGAAAATCAGGTGGTTACTTCTTTTGAGATAAGTTATACTATCTCCAGGCTTCATGAGATTGTGAAGTAAAAATATTGACGAAAAATTCTTAATATCCTGATAAATAACTAGAAAAAATAATATATATGAACTCTGAAAAATCCGCATACTTGAATTCAACTAATTCCCAGTAACTTTGACTTTTGGAATAGCCGAAAGATTATCAAAATACTGAACTGATAACTACAACAAAAATTGAAATTAACTGTCTATTAAAAATGTTGAACCGTTTGAAGATTGGAACCAAAATTGGGGCAGGTTTTACCTTAAGCGTAGCAATTCTGACCTCAATTGGTTTCATCTCCTATCAAAGTACCAATGAGTTAATTAAAACTTCCAACCAAGAAAACCACACCTATCAGGTATTAAGTGGGATTGAAGATCTCAACTTGCAGCTGGTAAATGCTGAAACTGGGCAACGTGGTTACATTATCACTGGAGAACAGCGTTATTTAGAACCTTATAACGCTGTCATGCAATCGCTCAATCAAAAAATCAACGAACTTCATAAGTTAACAGAAGATAACCCCAACCAGCAAAATCGGCTTAATATGTTGCAGCCACTGGTAACCCAGAGAATGGCTGTGATGAAAAACGTCATCGATTTACGGCAAAGACAGGGTTTTGATATTGCCCAACAAGCTGTTCTCACAGACGAGGGTAAGCGGCTGATGGAGCAGATCCGAAAACTGCTTGAAGCGATGAAAAATGAGGAAAATGTACTTCTTCAGAAGCGTTCTGAACGGGCACAGGTAGCTGCTCAACAAACCCTCGGCACCATTGTTTATAGTATTCCTTTATTTGCTGCGATCTTAATTTTGATTGGAATTATCCTCACCAGACACATTTCACTACCACTGAAGCGAGTTTCTGATTTAGTTGAAAAGGTAGCAGATGGGGATTTAACAGTAAATTTACCAGAAAGCGATCGCCAGGACGAAATTGGCGTCTTGAAGCGAACCTTCAACCAAATGATTCTGAATCTGCGATACACAACTCAAAAAAATGACGAGCAAAACTGGCTCAAATCTAACTTAGCTGAATTTACCCAAATGCTCCAAGGGCAGCGAAATTTAGAAAATGTATCTCGGACAATCTTATCGAATCTAGCACCTCTAGTCGGGGCATCTGTTGGCGTTTTTTATGTCATGGACTCAACCAACGACGAGCCGATGCTGAAATTGTTGGGGAGTTATGCTTACAAACAGCGTAAAAACTTGGCAAACCAGTTTCGCCCAGGCGAGGGATTAGTGGGACAATGCGCCCTAGAAAAACAAAGAATCCTCTTAACCGGAGTTCCTAGTGATTACATCTCCATCAGTTCCGGCTTGGGAGAAGCCCCACCACTAAATATTGTTGTATTGCCCATAGTATTTGAAACCCAAGTCAATGCCGTAATTGAACTTGCTGCTTTTGCACCTTTTAACGACTTACACCTGACATTTTTAGAGCAATTAAGTGAAATTTTGGGTGTGTTTTTAAATAACATCGCCTCACAATTACAAACCCAGCAACTACTTACCGAATCTGTTGCTTTAACAGAAGAACTCCAAAGTCAGCAAGAAGAACTACAACAAAGCAATCAACTACTAGAAGAACAAGCCCACGAACTACAAGAATCCCAATTTTTAGTCAAGCAATCTAACGAAGAATTACAGCAACTCAACGAAGAATTAGAAGAAAAAGCAGAACTCTTAGAAATCCAAAATCGGGAAGTTGCCCGCAAAAACCAGGAAATTGAACAATCAAGGCGAACGTTAGAAGAAAGAGCCGAACAACTGGCACTATCTTCCAAATACAAATCAGAATTTTTAGCGAACATGTCCCACGAATTAAGGACACCGCTAAATAGCTTGTTAATTTTAGCAAGGCTACTATCAGATAACTCTCTGAACAACTTAACCGAAAAACAGGTAGAGTATAGCCGAACAATCTACTCTGCTGGAACTGATTTACTAGAATTAATTAATGACATTTTAGATTTGGCAAAAATCGAGTCCGGCACCATGTCCCTAGACATTGAGCAAGTCGCCTTTGTGGATTTGCGGACATCTATAGAGCAAACTTTCCATCAACTTGCCGAGAATCAAAAACTCAGTTTCGCCATTGAACTAGACGACAAATTACCCCCAGTCATCTCTACCGACTCCAAACGCCTGCAACAAGTACTGAAAAATCTCCTAGCTAACGCCTTTAAGTTTACTGAACAGGGAGGCGTCAAGTTACAAATTAGCACGGTAACTGAAACAAGCCCAGGCGAGCGTCCAACCATCGCCTTTGCAGTCAGCGACACCGGCATTGGCATTCCAGCCGAGAAGCAGAGAATTATTTTCGAGGCATTTCAGCAAGCAGACGGCACAACTAGCCGTAGGTATGGCGGAACTGGCTTGGGCTTGTCCATTAGCCGCGAACTAGCTCAACTTTTGGGCGGAAGAATCGAACTAATTAGTCAACCAGGCCAGGGAAGCACTTTCACCTTCTACTTACCGCTAACAAGAGAAGGAGAAATGGGAAGAAGTAAGGATTTAGAACTATCACAAATCCCATTACCCGTCAAGCAAGAAATACCTAAAAATGTATCTCAGACGTTAGCACCCCCCACTTCAAAAGTGCCGACAGTTGAAAACCGAAGAACCTCCGAAGACATTTCTTCAGCAGGGAAAATAGTTTCCACCGTTAGCGAAATTCCAGACGATCGGCTAACAATTGAATCAGGCGATCGCGTTTTGCTGATTATCGAAGATGACGATAAATTTGCCCGCATCTTACTAGACATGGCACGTCAGCAGGGCTTTAAAGGAATCGTTGCCCTACAAAGCAAACAAGGTCTAGCACTAGCGCAACAATTCGAGCCAAACGCCATCATGCTAGATATCCACATGCCAGAAATGGATGGTTGGACAGTGCTAGATCGTCTCAAACATAACCCAAGCACCAGACACATCCCAGTACATATACTTTCCGTCGATGAAAGACAGCAACGGGGATTAAAACTTGGAGCAATTACTTATCTGCAAAAACCCGTTTCTCCAGAAGCGCTAAATCAAATATTGACCGAGATTAAAAGCTTTATTGAGCGTCAGGTAAAAAATCTTTTAATCGTAGAAGACGACCCCAGACAAGCCCAAAGTATTATTGAACTGATTGGTAATAGCGATGTCCAGAGTACAGCAGTCGGTACCGGAGCAGAAGCACTCCAGATATTGCGATCGCAGCACTTTGATTGTATGGTACTAGACTTAGGTCTGCCCGATATGACCGGATTTGCCTTGATTGAGCAGATCAAGCTAGAACCCAGACTGATGAAACTGCCAATCATTGTTTACACAGGCAAAGAACTCAGCCGCCAAGAAGAAACCCAACTGCGGGGACTAGCAGAGACAATTATTATTAAAAACGTGCGATCGCCAGAACGGTTATTAGACGAAACAGCCTTATTTTTGCATCGCGTCCAAGCAAACCTGCCAGCACCAAAGCGGCAAATTCTCGAACAGCTACACCAAACCGACCCAGTGCTGGCCAATCGGAAAATATTGATTGTCGATGATGACCTCAGAAATATCTTCGCCATTACCAGCTTTTTAGAAAGCTATCACATGGAAGTACTGTTTGCCGAAAATGGCAGAGACGGCATTGAGATGTTGCAAGCCAATCCCGACATCAACATCATTTTGATGGACATCATGATGCCAGAAATGGACGGTTACCAAACCACCCGCGCCATCCGCCAACAACCGCAATTTCGCGCACTACCAATTATTGCTTTAACCGCCAAAGCCATGCCAGGCGATCGAGAAAAATGCATCGAAGCTGGAGCCTCTGACTATATCACCAAACCCGTGGATACCGAACAACTGCTTTCACTGCTGCGGGTTTGGCTGTATCGGTAAAGAATGGGGCATTGGGCATTGGGCATTGGGCATTGGGCATTGATTATTCTCCCCCTGCCTCCCCTGCTTCCTCATCCCCCTCATCCCCCTCATCCCCCCACTCCCCACTCCCCAATACTGTTAAAACAATATCAATGACAGGAAATTCACTTCAGTAATAAAATAATCTATAGAGCTTCTGTCTGGTGACGAAATACCTCTGTTTCATGCAACTTTTTGGGTTATTTCTCTAGATAAAAGATCTTTCTCTCGGTGGATAGGTGTACTTACATTAACATACCTGTTATGTTCCAAATATGACAATAGTAAGACAAAACTCTCTAAATACATCAGTCATTCCTCCAGAAACATTGGCAGAAAAATATATTGAAGCAGAGCGTATGCATGATGTTCTGCTATTACTGCAAAACTTGATTAACAGTGAGGAAGCCACTGTGAAATTAATTCTGGATTGTCTGTATGATGTTGGCTCGGTTAACCTGATCAACCAAAAGCTTCCTGTCAAACCGGTAAACAGGTTAATGAAATTAATTGCCCGCATGTCCAAACCAGTTTTTAGAATCTTAGCCTTTAACTGGTTTAAAAAGAACTGTCCCCAATTGATTGCTGATTGGTTACATTCACAGATTACTTTTGGAACTATCCCAGCGAAACCCCAAGAAATAGCGATCGAAGTTGCACCAGTTCAACCGTATTCCGCCCTCCAGACAGAAAGTCTCAACCAAGAGATTAAAAATCTGCGTCATCAAGTCAGGTGGCTAGCTGGGATTTCAATAATTGCGATCGCTGTTTTAGGAGTAACAGCCACTTGGTTCTAAAGTCCAAAATTAGCACCATTATCAAATTTAAAATTTAATCGCTCCAACAACTCTTTTCGTCGTAAAATTCACTTGCGTTATAAAAACCTCACCAGCCTCGAATATCAATCATCGAAATAGCCACAATTGCAGAAGCATTCTTTCAAAAAGCCTATTTATGTACGAGCTAATAATTACGCATTACGTTAGCGTAGCCCATTACGAATTACGAATTATGAATTATGAATTATGACTTTGCCCAAACCCAGCTTGGAGGATATCGAAATACATCTACTGTTAGAAGGGGTGTATCAGTACTATGGTTATGACTTCCGCAATTACGCCCTTTCCTCAATTAAGCGCCGTATTCTGAGCTTCATGAATTTAGAGGGGTTAGCTAATATTTCTGCTTTACAAGAGCGATTACTCCACAACCCTAACTATTTAGAAAGATTTTTGCTGGCTCTGACAGTAAATGTCACATCAATGTTTCGCGATCCCAGCTTTTACAATACCTTTAGAAGTCAAGTTATCCCGTTCTTGCAAACTTATCCATTTATTCGCATTTGGCACGCTGGATGCTCCACAGGTGAAGAAGTCTATTCAATGGCAATTCTACTAGAAGAAGAAGGACTTTATCACCGTTGCCGCATATATGCAACTGATACTAACGAGAAAGTATTACAAAATGCTAAAAGTGGTATTTTTTCCCTAAAATTAATGCAGGAATATACCCACCTTTACCAGAAAGCAGGCGGGAAAAGGTCTTTTTCTGAATATTATACGGCTGCTTATGACAACGCTATTTTTCGAGCATCCTTAAGAGAAAATATTGTTTTTGCCCAGCATAATTTAGCAACAGACAGTTCTTTCAATGAGTTTAATGTCATCCTTTGCCGTAACGTGCTGATATATTTCAACCAAATACTTCAAAAACGCGTGCATGAATTGTTTTATAATAGCCTCTGTACCTTTGGTATTTTGGGTTTAGGAAGACAAGAATCTATCAGATTCACTCCCTATGAGCAGCAATATGAAGAGATAATCAAAGGTGAAAAACTATATAGAAAAATAGGAGTGCGGGGACATGGTGACGTTCTGACGCACAAAGATTTTAATCATAACTGATATCATTAGAACTTACGCAAACTCTACGAACTCTTGGCGTTCTTGGCACGCCAGTTGCTTCAAGTCGGCAGAGCCGCCCAACGCACTGGCTCGTCTTGGCGGTAGCCTACGGCAAGCCGCAAAGCGTCTACGATAAATTAGGCGAAGTTGGCTATTTTTGCGTAAGTCC
>JAVRBV020000100.1:0-37146 GCA_034531095.2 Nostoc sp. CreGUA01
GTCAGGAGCGCCATATTCAGTCCTGATGGGCAAACACTGGCTTCTGGTAGCGATGACAAGACCATCAAACTCTGGGATATTTCTTCAGGTCAAACATTGAAAACCCTGACTGGGCATCATGATGTGGTCAGGAGCGTCATATTCAGTCCTGATGGGCAAACACTGGCTTCTGGTAGCGATGACAAGACCATCAAACTCTGGGATATTTCTTCAGGTCAACCATTGAAAACCTTGATTGGGCATCACGATATGGTCAGGAGCATCAGTTTTAGTTCCGATGGGCAAACACTGGCTTCTGGTAGTCAAGATAACACCATTAAACTCTGGGATATCTCTAGTGGGAAACCACTTAAAACCTTAACTGGGCATCACGATTCGGTATTCAGCATCAGTTTCAGTCCCAATGGGCAAACGCTAGCTTCTGCTAGTCATGACAGTACGTTAATTTTATGGGATTTGACTGACGATTTGTGGTATTTGGATCTTGATCGCCTAATCGCACGTAATTGCGATCGCCTACGTGGTTATTTACAGAATAACCCCAATGTCAGCGAGCACAACAGGCATTTATGCGACAGTATTGGTACTAAGTGAATGCCTCAGCACCTCCTGACTCGGCTACAAATGCTGAATTGGAATTTTAATCACAAACTCTGTTCCTTGTCCTGGTGTTGAGTAACACTCCAATTTACCAGCATGTTTTTCGGTAATGATTTGATAACTAATAGACATGCCCATACCTGTTCCCTTACCCACAGGCTTGGTGGTAAAAAATGGATTAAAAATCTGTTTTTTAATTTGTTCTGGCATCCCTAAAGCATTGTCGGCGATGGCAATTTTTACCCAATTAGCATCAATTAACATGGTATGAATGGTAATTGTCGGCAGAGAAGCTTCATTGTCTGTTCTTTTTTCTAAGGCATCAATAGCATTTGTCAAAATGTTCACAAATACCTGATTGAGTTGTCCGGCATAGCATTCTACTAAAGGTAAACTGTCGTAGTTTTTGATAACATTAATTTCGGGAAAATCTGGCTTTTCTTTGAGGCGATGTTGCAAAATCATTAAAGTACTATCTATGCCTTCGTGAATGTCTACGGCTTTGAATTCGGCTTCATCCATGCGCGAGAAAGTACGTAGTGACAGGACAATTTGACGGATGCGTTGAGTCCCTACTTTCATGGAATTTAAGATTTTTGGTAAATCTTCCTGGATGTACTCCAAGTCAATTTCCTGGGATAAAGACGGCAGTGCTACGGAATGCTTTGGATAGCTTGTTTCTTTGTCGGGGGACGGACAAGCCGCAGGGGAGCAACTGTGGTTTTGAAATTCAGCCATGTTGCTAAGTTGATATGAGTGAATTAACCGTAATAAATCTTGGGTATGTTCTTCCAGGTGACTGAGATTACCGTGGATAAAATTAACAGGGTTGTTGATTTCATGGGCGACACCGGCAACGAGTTGTCCGAGGCTCGACATTTTTTCTGCTTGAATCATTTGCGCTTGGGTACGTTGGAGTTCTTGCAGAGTTTGGGCTAAATCTGAAGCCTGTTGTCTGAGTTGGGCTTCGATGTGTAGGCGATCGCGGATATCACGGGCAATAGTTGACAAGAATTCAATTTGTCCTTGTTCGTTTTTGTGGGCAATTAACACTTGGGAAACGGGAATTTCTTCGCCATTCCGACTTAAAAATATAGATTCTCCAGACCAAATTCCCTCTCGAAGTACTGTGGGCATAATCTCTTGCTGAAATTCCTTTGATATCAATACTTCGCTAATATGAAATTTGTTAATTTCTGCGGCTGAAATGGCTAAAATGTTTTGACCTGCCTTGTTGAGATAGCAATTATTTCCAGCTGCATCAGCCATACCTACGATGTCACTTGTGGCTTCCAGAATCGCTATTAGTCGGTTTTGTTCTTGTTGCGCTCGTTTTTGCTCGCTAATATCGCGCACTACTGAAAGGGCTTGGGATTTGCCATTGTAGTCAAAAAGTTTAGCCGTAACTTCGATATCAAAATTAGTACCATCTTTGCGAATATCTACAGCTTGAGTGTGAAATTCATTTCCCGTCTTCATTGTGTTGATGAATTCCTCAAATTTCTCCAAATAATCTCGATGGATGTAATCTGTAGGATTTAATTGTAAAAATTCTTCTAGAGAATAGCCATGCATCTGGCAAAAAGCTGGATTTGCAGCTACAGTCTTACCAGTATCTAAATCAACAACACTGATGCCGTCATTCACAGTCTCAAAAATACTTCGATACTGGGCTTCTTGTTGACTTAGGGCTACTTGGGCTGCTTTGCGCTCGTTAATATCCCTCGCTACACAAACAACAGTATTCTCACTCATTGGCGCAATATTCGCCTCAAACCAAACCTCTCGATCGCCAATGGGCAGACTATATTCTAGTTTCACAGTTTGTCTGGTTTTTAATGCCTGTTGAATACAGTTGAGGAAAGAGTCAGCAAAAGCAGAAGGTAAAACTTCGTGCATAGTTTTGCCTAGTATTTCCGCAGGTATTCGGTACATTAAAGGGGCACTGCTAGGAGCTATTTTTAGGTAGCGTCCCTCTGCATCAAGGGTGAGAATGACATCTTGTATGGCGTTAAATAATGCTAGTAATTCTGCTTGAGAAGCTTTGAGGGTTAGTTCTGCTTGATAATTATTTTGTAATAGTTGTTTGCATTCTTGAAGTTCCTGTTCTAATTTGGCGATTTCTGCACGGAATTCAGTAGTAGATTTTGTCAATTGTTGCTGTAACTGGGCGTTTTCCTGACGAAGAAAAAGTATTTCCTGCTCGAGTTCTTTGGTATACATGACTTGTTTCTCCCCCTGACTATGGAACTAGAATTAAGATCGCCAATTCCATATTTTGCGGTGGAGAAGAGTTGTATTGGAGCAAACCACCATGTTTTTCCACTATAATTTGTCGAGCGATCGCCACTCCTAAATCTTTTTCACTCAGGCGATATCCGGGAATACTCAGCATAATGCCAAATCTTAAACACCAGATTTAGTATTCCCATACACGAAAAATATTATCGGTGCATATACAGCAGATTGCAAGTTGGTGAGGTACAGATACAAATGTTTGCTCGTAGTCAGGACTTTAGTCCTGGCTTGAGGACTAAAGTCCTGACTACGAACTTATTATGGGTGATTTGGCGGACATCATACTGAAGCGGGGGGATTGGAGGTTGTAAAAAACCCCACTCTTGAGAGAGAGTGGGGTTAGTTACGTTACTAAGGCTATTTAACTAGACATTATATCACTGAAATCACCCAAGCGATCGCCCGGATACAATAATGAAGCCGACGGAATCAAGTTTAATTTGCGGCCGGCGAATTCCCTCTAAAATCGCTGCACTTAAAGCAGTTTCGATTTTGAGTTCTTGGGCTAGTGCTTGATCCCCAGTTTGCTGATTCAGCAGCAGGCGTAATTGTTCTACTCTATTGCCTAATTTCTTCTCGGCAACAAAACCGCGTTGTTCGCACAATTCCAGAAAATCGGGACGATTGGAAAGTAATGCTAAAAAAGTATTACGTACTTGATAGCAATAATTTTGCCATTTACTAGGTTCAACAAAATTGTCAATAATTTCTAACCGTTCTTTTGCGAGATTATAATCTCGTCCTTGATTGTTGTTTTTATCTTTATATGGACGTTGTAAGATATCCAACAAAACTCGATCTTCAACAACAGATATTGGCTCATGACGACCATCAAGATAGATAGTTTCCATAATTGGTGGAAAGAGAGCATCTACACGTCGCTGCAATATTTTGAATTGAGAATTATCGAGTTTGTTCTCAATTAAAACTTGTTTGGCAATTTTTAAATTTGCCTCGACTATATAATTGTATTGGAAACCGAACCATTCTTTCCCTTCTTTTGCATCCCAAGATGTATCAGTGCGCCACATGGCAAAGGCTTGACCCCGGTCATCCCAATCGATATAGTTTAATAATGCTTCGACAAATCCTTCTCCAATTCGCAAGAGTTTCACATCAGAATTTTGGTTTGCTATCCTGCGGTTATAAGTACTATATTTGTCTAGATAACTATCAGCAAAACGGGTTTTTAACTCATTTATCGGCACCAATGTCCGCGTTATCGGCTGATAACGTTTGATTTCTGAAGAATCTGGGTTATTCATTGGCTTAAAACCAAGGGCGTCACAAATCCAGCCTTCAATTGCCCGCTTCATTTCTAAATGGCGAGCATCATAATTATCTAAATCTTGGAAATATTCGGTTGCAATTTCGTCACTGGCGTCGATTTCATCTAAAGCATTCAGTTCGCTAATTTTGAGGATTTCGGCTTGGATTTGGGCTTTAATTGGCTCAATCATTTGCAACAGTCCAGTGGCACCTGATTCAAATAAAGCTGCTTCTAATTCTGGCAATTTCTCGTCTACATAAAACTGGAAACTGGCAATTGATTGTTGAAAAATCCCAAATCCTTCTTTCAAAACTTTATACCAAGCGTTGTGGGGGCTATCTTCTAAATAAGGGCCAATCAATGCACAAGATTGGACTCCAATTTTACTGCCAATGCGGTCAAGTCTGCCAATTCTTTGTTCTAATTGATTAGGTGACCAAGGAAGATCGAAATGAATTAACCAGTCAGCAAACTGAAGATTACGCCCTTCTTCTCCGGAGCGATCGCATACTAAAATAAAGCAGTTGGGATTGTTTTTGAATCTATTTAAGCCCGACTCAACTTTATCCGGTGATTCGCCAAATTGATGGCTGACTACTGTCTCGGCACCAAAGGTATCAGCTAAATAGCGCACAACTTCAGCACAACTTTGGGCAAAACTGGTAAATATAATAAATTTGGGAAAAATATCGTCAGCAATTGGTCTACGAATTCTCTGCTGTATCCTGGTAAGA
This sequence comes from Nostoc sp. CreGUA01, assembly GCA_034531095.2. Taxonomy (GTDB): domain Bacteria; phylum Cyanobacteriota; class Cyanobacteriia; order Cyanobacteriales; family Nostocaceae; genus Nostoc. The sequence goes on from JAVRBV020000100.1 coordinate 4,903, forward strand.
AATTCTTTTTGATTTCTGCGGACGTTTGGCGGAATTTTGAAGTATGTACCCAACTGATTCAGTATAACTCTTCTTAAGTTTTCCTTGCGTTCTCCGTCTTCTACAGGTTGACGAATCACCTTTAATATGGATTGTAAAATTTCTTCTTCGCCGGAAAAGTTGTCAGTTGTAGTTAATAGGCGAATATCATCTTCTTTAAATTCCTGAATCAGTTTAACATGGGGTTTTCCGGTTAAACGAGTTGTAATTACTTGTTCTAAAATGCCTAACCAAGTACCCGCAGCCAGGAATAATAACAGAAAAATTCGCTGATATTGTTTTTCCTTGGGGGCAACACTACGCCATCGATCGATCAGTTCGTGAATATCAAGCGATCGCTCATCTAAATCATATTCTTCTTTTGGTGTAAAATTGCGGTCAAATATGACATCTTCCACCGCCGCGCGACGGTTGCGAAGCATTCGCCGATATAATCGATAGGTATCACTGATGTGGCTGCGAATTCCTTGGATAATTTGATTTTTCTCTGGAGAATTTCCTTGTAAACAAGTTTCTAAATCATCCGCCAAGTTGAGTAAATACTTATCTTCGGGAAACAGGTTGCGTAATTCCTGCAAATTCTTTTTTAAGACCACAGATTTTGCATCTTCTCTCAAAGCCAGCAGCACTTTACCAATTTGTTGGCGGCTGGCAACTTGAGCGCGAAAACCTGCTAAATCATCCAGTTTATAGGTTGCGGGGTCGAGCAAATGCAACATCGCTAAGAAATCTTGCTCGTGATTCACAACAGGATTAGCGGATAATAAAAGTAAGCGATCGCTTTTATGAGCCAGTTGTTTGCAAGTCTCAAAACGCTGACGCACCGCTGCATCTTTAGAGGTCGCCATTGCTGCGATGTGATGGGCTTCATCTAATATTAAACAGCCGATCCTAGCTTTGAGATTAATTTTATGAATATCTTCAACCGCTAGCACCGCTACTCGTTTGGGAAAATGAGAAATATAAAACTTATTTTCTAACTCTGTCCGCCATTGTTGCAGCAAATATTGAGGAACTATGACCACCGCACCTTTTTTCGGTTCATCTAACAGAAATTGACGCAGAATTGTACCCGCTTCGATGGTTTTTCCTAGTCCCACTTCGTCTGCTAAAATATAGCGTTGAATTGGGTCTTCCAGTACCCGACGGACAACTTCAACCTGATGGGGATAAAGATCGATATTTGCCGAAATCAGCCCCGTCATTCCGCGACTAACAGCGCGTTGCTGAATTAAAGATTTCACAAAAGCCAATCTTTTTTCATGGAAATACGGCGTTTCGTGACCCTTCATTGCCAGAGTTTCAATGGGGTCTGTGTTCGGTAAATTACAACGGACGTAAATTTCTTCTTCCGTAACAATTGCAGTTTTTTTGTCTGGCAAATCAACTTGATATTCTTCCGTATCTTCGTCCCAGCCGAAAATTCTGCCAATTATCCATTTATCTTGGTCTTGGGACTTAATATAGCATCGCGCTTGGGATTCGAGCCTGACTTGAGAAAGCGAACTTAAAGGTAAAGTTTTTTCCAGACGTTGCCCCAGAGAGCAAAAATACTCAACGATCGCATTAGTCTCAGATATTTCGATAACTTTTCCTATACCCAAATAATTATTCTGGGACTGTACTAATAAACCAAGCTTAATCATAGATCCAGTCCCCTAAACAAACTAAAAGTATCTTCCAGACTAGTTTATTCAGCCATATCTGGCAATTTCGCAGATCCCATTATAGACAATAAACTGCGATTACAGTTTTTCGCCAGAGTGATTTGTAAAGCTCGTGTTCTGTTAATTAGTTATGATTCTTACAACCACAGCACCGTACTTCCAACCAGTGTATATAAAACTCATACAGCGTATTTCAGGTAAATGGGGTACACGGGTAGGGGCGCACAGCTGTGCGCCCCTACGATTATTTGTACCTCACCAACTTGCAATCTGCTGTATTTGTTTTTCAGAAAGCTAGGTACACCTTTATTTCCAGTCCCCAGTCCCCAGTCCCCAGTCCCTCCCTCTACAAGTGATTCTCCCAATCAAATCGAATTCCCATATGAGACATTATGATACTGAATATCATTGACGATTGTGAAACTAAAAAATGAAACGTTCAAATCGCCTTGCTTGGATAGGAGCGATCGCAATTTTAGCGGTCATCTTACTAAGTTTGCTTGCAGCTCCTAATAATAGCAAAATTAATGTCGGCTCTACTTATAATCGTGCCCCCAATGGCTATGGTGCTTGGTATGCTTTTATGCAAGAGCAAGGAATTGCCATCGAACGCTGGCAAAAGCCTTTTAGTGAAATTCCCTCAGGGAATAGCCCAGTTACCTTTCTTGTGGTTAGCAGCTATCCCAGAGATACAACCCTCGATAGTCAAGAACGTGAATGGGTAGAAAAAGGAAATACCTTGGTAATTTTAGGCGTTGGGGGGCGAGTTACAGAAGCAGACTTTAGCACTCTCCAAAAATCCCTCCAAGGCGATGTTAAAATTGACACGCGCAGACGAAAGATAAAAGTAGACCAAAAGCAAATTGATTTAGGCGATCGCTTTGGTGCTATAGTCTGGCAAGAAAAATATAACCAAGGCAACGTATTTTTTTCTACCACTCCTTATTTAGCCGCCAACGCCTACCAAGATAATTTAGGTAATTTTAGCTGTTTATCAGATTTAGTAAAGAAAAACGGTAACACAGTATTCGTAGATGAATACATCCACGGCTATAAAGATGCCGATGTTAGGCAGAAAGAAAGCGAAGGAGATTTATCTAGTTTTTTTGCTAAAACCCCTTTATTTCCAATATTAATCCAAGTAGGTATCGTACTATTAGCGATAATTTGGGCGCAGAACCGCCGTTTTGGCAAACCAGTAACTTTAGATACACCAGTTGCAGACAACAGCGAGGCATATATCCAAGCCTTAGCCTTAGTATTGCAGAAAGCTGATACTACGGACTTTGTGATTGATATGGTGGGTAAACAAGAACAATTGCAACTCCAAAAAGCCTTGGGATTAGGACAAATACCCCTAGAACACCAAGCTTTACTCAATGTTTGGGTAGAAAAAACAGGTGCCAGTGCCGCAGATCTAAATGCAGTTTTAAAGCTGCGATCGCCCAAACAACCCATGAGTGAACAAGAGCTGCTAAGCTGGTTGGGAAAATGGCGAAGCATTAGATTGAAGAAGAATTCAGAATTCAGAATCCAGAATTCAGAATTTAGATAGTAGAGGATTGGAACCCATCACTCTTTTAGTGTAATTAGTAATTACTAACAAATGAGAAATGACAAATTAATATTATGAACGAAACTCATTCTATTTTAATTCGGCTTGGTGAAGGTCTTAACCAAGTCATTGTTGGACAATCGAGCCTCATACAACAACTTTTAGTGGCGTTGTTATCGGGCGGGCACATAATTTTAGAAGGAGTACCAGGAACTGGTAAAACCCTCTTAGTAAAAGTATTAGCGCAGTTAATTCAAGGGGACTTTCGCCGACTTCAATTAACACCAGATGTCTTACCGTCAGATATCACTGGGACAAATATTTTTGATTTGAATAGTCGCAATTTTACTTTAAAAAAAGGGCCAATTTTTACCGAAGTGCTGTTAGCAGATGAAATTAACCGCACTCCTCCCAAAACCCAAGCAGCCCTGCTAGAAGCAATGGAAGAAATGCAGGTAACCTTGGATGGTGAAAGTTTACCGTTGCCGGATTTATTTTGGGTAATTGCAACCCAAAATCCCCTAGAATTTGAGGGAACTTATCCTTTGCCAGAAGCGCAGTTAGACAGATTTTTATTTAAACTAGTGGTAGATTATCCTGACCAAGCTGCTGAAAAGCAAATGTTACTCAATCGTCAGGCGGGTTTTGCAGCAAGGCGTTTAGATATTAGCCGTTTGAAACCAGTAGCCACAGTAGCCGATATTTTACAAGCGCGACAAGCAGTCAAAGAAGTTAAAGTATCAGAAGCGATCGTTGATTATTTGTTAGCTTTAGTGAGAATATCGCGTCAATATCCCGATTTAATTTTGGGTGCATCACCTCGCGCCGCTGGTGCTTGGTTGCAGACATCTCAAGCTTTAGCCTGGTTAACTGGAAGGGATTTTGTGACACCAGATGATGTCAAAGCAGTTGCATCGCCATTGCTACGCCATCGACTAATTTTGAAACCAGAAGCGATGCTGGATGGTTTACAAATTGACGCGGTAATTGCGTCGGTAATTAATCAAGTGCCGGTTCCAAGGTGATACGATTTTGGATTGGGAATTGTTTTTTATATGTGGGTTTTTTGAAACTATTTAAATGTTGCACCTAACCCTGGTGATTAGAAATCGCTGCTAAGCTAAAAAACATCTAAATTCTAAAATCTGGTTAAATCAAACTCTTGTGGGGTGGGCATCTTGCTCGCCCTAGTTAATGCAATTTAAATGGGGAACTGCTTAGCACGTCGTAGAATGCACTGAAGCACGTTAGAATACAGAATCAATTATTACTCACTAAATGGTAATTTACTTATGAGTCATCAAGCCGAGTACGAAAAGTTTCCCGAACAATTTGAAAGTATCATCATTAGCACCGTTAGCCCAGAGGGAATACCTAATGCGAGTTATGCTCCCTTTGTGATGGATGATGCTAAAAATATCTACATTTATATCAGTGGTCTTGCAACTCACACCACAAATATCTACGCCAATCCTCATGTTAGTGCTTTGTTTATTGAGGATGAAGCCAAAAGCAAGCAAATTTTTGGTCGTAACCGCTTGAGTTTTGATTGTACGGCAACTTTGATAGAGCGCGAAACTGATAAATGGAATCAAATTGTTGACCAATTTCAAGGGCGATTTGGTCAAATGATAGAAATTCTGCGAGGCTTGTCTGATTTTCGGATTTTCCAGCTAACTCCCCGTGAAGGTCGTTTTGTAGTCGGTTTTGGTGCAGCTTATCGCATCAGTGGCGATCGCCTGGATCAACTTGTTCACATTACAAGAGATAATGACCAAAAGCAAGAATAATTTGGAAGTTATAAATTATGAATTATCAACAATCCAATTAAATTAAAAAATTGAATTTTATGCTTAAATTTCAACCTCCTGGCTTTGGACATAAAGTCATCCATACATCCTTGGGGGCAATGGTTTACTATACACAAACGAATGCACCTTGGTCAATTACTAACACTGAAAACTTACCGCCACTCTTATTTCTGCATAACTTTGGTGGTGGCGCATCTGCATATGAATGGTCTAAAGTTTACCCAGCTTTTGCCTCGAATTATCGAATTTTAGCACCCGATTTAATTGGTTGGGGAGAATCGGCTCATCCAGTTAGAGATTATCAAATTAGGGATTATCTGAGTACGATCGCCGAATTTATTATCCAAACTTGTCACCAACGAGTTACAGTAGTAGCTTCGTCTCTCACAGCGGCTTTTGCTATCCGCCTAGCCATTATCCAGCCGAATCTATTCCAAAGATTATTTTTGGTCTGTCCCTCTGGATTTGATGACTTTGGACAAGGTAGTGGACGCAGACTTCCGCTTTCAGTAATCAATACACCGGTGCTAGACGATTTTATTTATATTGTTGGTGCAGAAAACGAAATCGCAGTCTGCAACTTTTTACAAAGTTTTCTCTTTGCCAAACCACAACGAGTATCTCCAGAAATGGTAGAAGCTTATTTAACTTCTGCCCAACAAACTAATGCTAAGTTTGCCGCTTTGGCATTTTTGCGCGGTGACCTTTATTTTGATTTGAGTTTATATATTCAACAACTAACAATTCCCAGCGTGATGTTTTGGGGAGAAAAAGCACAATTTACTAACATCAAATTAGGACGAAGATTGGCAAATTTAAATCCAAATGCGATACAAAAATTTTATGCGATCGCAGATGCTGGAGTCTTACCTCATTTGGAAGCACCAGAAATGATTATCGGTCTATTGCAGCGGTATCTTGGGTGATTGGGGGTGAGGGATTGGGGATTGGGGTGATGAGGGAGATGAGGGAGTGTGGGGGATGAGGGGATGGGAGATGGGGAGATGGGGTGATGGGGAGATGGGGAGATGGGGAGATGGGGGGATGGGGGGATGTGGAAGAATAATAATCGTTTGCTTGCTTCGTTTGCTTGCTTCCTTTACTCCCCTACCTCCCCACCTCCTTACCTCCCCACCTCCCACACCTCCCACACCTCCCACACCTCCCACACTTCCTGCTTGCCCTATGCCCTATGACCATTTAATGCTTTATTAATGCGATCGCCAGCAACTTCTAAGTGGGCTAAGGTGTAAATATCGATGTTTTCACCTAATTGTTTGAGTCGGACATCTATGGCTTTTTGTAGTTGTCGCAATTCATACCACGCCAGTGTCCGACCATCTTCAGGCGCATCGTTAGTATGCAACATCATCCCTAGCAAAATATTCAAATATTCTTGTTGCAATGAACGCCGGATGCTAGAAATTGGTTGGAATTCTCCAGGGGTTAAAACTTCTGTCCAGATGCTTGTTTGTAAGGTATTGAACAATTCTGGAATCGAGAGTGCTTCCCCAGGTTCGGTTTTTAATTCTATATCTTGTAAACGATTTAAGCGATCGCCATCTAATAGCGATCGCAGTATCGCACTTTGGAAACTCAAAATGCGATCGTGAATGGGATAATCAAGCCGATAATTCGGTGCAAAACTACCCCAATGTCGCCAACGCGATGGCGCTAACTGATTCAATAATTGTCCCGAAAAATTAAAAGCATTTTCACTAAATACATATTCTTGTAATTTAGTCAATGCTTGACGTTGTTTTAATAATGAAACTGGTACAAATGCCCAGGAATTATCATCACCAACGTGGAGACGCCGAAATGATTGCCCACCAATATATTGAGAGAGCAATTTAGCATTACTAAAATAATATCCAAGGACTCTATCAAATAAAACGCGCAGGTTACTATAACTTTCTCCTGGTGATAAATAACCCTTTTCCAGACGCTGCCACATAAGGCGGGCATTATCCATTTGCCACTGGGAATAAACTAGCACATCATTACTCATATCCCAAACATTTGCTAAGGGATTGATATCAGAAATATCTTCATCTGTGGCGTAAGATAATTCTGGTTGCGGTGAGGCTAAAGCAATTTTTTCCAAAAAAGTTTTTTCTGTTTCTGGAATCGTTGGCTCAATTTTTGGCGATGGGTTGATTTTATAACCATACTCTATCGCCCATTCGTCATATGGCCCCACAATTTCCGGAAAATAGTCACCTTGCTGTACTCCCTGTGGTGCTACATTCACGGGTAGATAGTCCATCACCGAACCGACTAAACCTTTTGTATGAGTAATTTCAGTGTTATTTAACTCTTGGGGTGCTAACATCGCGCTGCCATGAAAGTTATGGCGCAAACCGAGAGTATGTCCGACTTCATGAGCAATCAGAGAACGCAAATATTCATGCACATATTCTTGCATAACTTCACTACTGGGTGTCGCATTTTGTAAAATTGACAATGCCAGCGCCCCCATCGTTGCCTGATTTACAGCCCCCATGCCATAGCAGACATCAGAATTCTTCTCACCTATCTCCCCACTCCCCACTCCCCACTTCCTATTTTTGCATTCGTTTGACTCCACGTAGGTGTGATATGTTTGCCGAATTGAGCGCACCATATTTGCATCCACGATGATATCTGCATCCAATATTTCGCCGGTGAGTGGATTGACGCGGGTAGGTCCTCTGGCAAAACCTCCATCTAGAGAATTGAACCAGCGAATAGTGTTGTAGCGCACATCTGCCGGTTGCCAATCAGCATCATCTGGCATTTGTTGTACTTCAATGGCATTTTGAAATCCGGCTTTTTCAAATGCTTTGTTCCACATTAAGATGCCTTCACGAATTGCATCCCGATACTCTGGTGGTACAGCGTTTTCAATCCAAAATACAATTGGTTTTTTCGGTGGAGATAAAGAAACGTTGGGGTTGGATGGTTCTAAATGCCAACGATTAATATAACGAACAAATTCTTCTTGAGAGTTATTGTTAGAGAAATTTTGAAAGGCAGTAATAAAATATCCCACTCTGTCATCGGCAAGTCTGGGAACATAACCGTTGTTGTCTCTTAGTTGAGAAAAACTATAGTGTACCTTGAGACTGAGTGCCCTACTATCGGGTACGCTGACTAAATTTGATCCTTCTATTGAGGAAAAACCATAAATCGAATCAATCTCTATGTTTTCTGGAAAGCTGTTAACATCTCCAAAATAAGACTTGCTGGCGTCCAAATTATAATCAGCTTGCAAAGAGTATTTTAAGAAAGGAGCTAATCCCGAAAAATCCTGCATTAACAGGTTATCCAGGTCAATTAAAATATTTTTACTAAACGGATGAATACCATCTATTGGCAGTGAATAAAGAACTGAATCGCTAAATGAGCGAGCAAGCGATCGCTGTTCTGAAATACTTTCTGTACGGAATTTTACATTCCGGACAACAAAATGCAATTGGTTGTTTATTCGTCGGAAATAAAACAGAAAATCAGCAAGTGGTAATCCACTATAAATTCCACTTTCGCCAATGCCAGATTCTAATGTCACCGTAGCTAAATAGTCTTGATTTAACTGCTCCGGTTTAATTTCTAAGTAAATTTTCCCGAAGTCATCATTGCAATAAAGTGTGAAGAGTCCCTCTAACTTCTCTGATATTTTGACTATTTGAATAAATCGCAAAAAATCTTCTTTTCTACTGTTGCCAAAATTATTTTCAGCACTTGCTAAGTTTTCAATAACTGGGAGTGCATTTAATGACTGCACATCAATATTTTCAAGTTCGTTGGCTGCTGCGTAATCCGTCACTAATAACAAGTTGCACAGTAAAACTAAAAAAAATGTTAATTTTGCGACCCAGTATTTCATCCTTTGGCTTTCCACCTGAAGCAGTTATCGTGTTGAAAAAAATGTGAACTAATGTGCAAATAGCCTAAAAGTAGTGTGACTTTTGGTTGCTATTATGAACTCTTCAGTAATTATGCGTTTTTGAGAAGAAGTTATTTATACACGAAAATTGTATGTCTTCAGATAGATAACTTCTATATCTAAAGACACATGTTTTTTTAGACTATATTTTGTATTAAAAGCCAAATGTAGCACTAAAATTGTATTGGGTGCTACATTTGTCGTACTAAGAAATCTCAAGTATGAGTTATATAAATGTGATGCAGCTTGTGAAATCAGCCTATTTCCAAAGTATTGTTCCTAATTTCACCTATTACTGTCTTTTGGTAGTTATCGTGCCTAAAGATCTGACTTTCTTTGGTAGTAAATTCTTGACTTAACAAGCTTAAACAAAACAGCAATATTGGCGTCAGTCGCCAGAATTCTCCAATTGAATTGTCTGTAACTGGCTAATGAATAAAGGCGTTTAAGTCCCCCACTCATAGCGTTCGCTTTTAGCGTCTCGTAGAATAGCGATTCGCCGAGTCTTGTCCGCGACACGCACTCGCGTTCGAGCGTCAAAATTGCTGAATTTTATTAGCACAGTAAGGCATAGCCCATTGTGAATTCTGAATTCTGAGTTCTTCATACATGAGATATGTCTTTTGTTAGAAGGATAATTAATTTTTTATCGTTAATCTTTATCTATAATCAAAAAAGCAACCTAATTCCCATGACAAATTTGATTTCTCACGCCATTGGTCATCTCAGTTCCCTGTTTAAAGGACTTCAGGTAAAACGTTTTTTAGCTGTTGCCTTAGTTGGTTTTCTAGTGCTGACGACGAATATGACTTCTGGGTACAGTAACCAAGACTTAGGCCAAAGAGTTCGTCAACAGGTAGAGCAAAATGATGCTCAAAGACCGAAAACAACAGGCCAGTGGAATCGAGAAGCTCGTGAAACCGAAGACTCTCCTGGTGAACGGCTTCAAAGAATTGGAAAACAGTCAGCAGAAGCCTTTAAAGAATTCGGCTCCGGTTATGTAGAAGGCGCTAAGGAAACTGCCCGCGATGTGGGGAATAATGCCGCACGGGCTGGACAAGATCTCTCTAACTAAGCAAGTTGAACGCTAAATGCTGTCTGAAAACTGCTATATCTACAGTTTTTTAGTTCGATAAAGTACAAGATATATCTAAAGGGACAGCAATGCTGTCCCTTTAGATATGTTATTTTTATAACTAAATAATTGACAAATAATACTTAATACGGAAGTAGTTAGGAAATTAGATTTGTTGTTGCTTTTTCTCATTTTTTTTGTTCGATGGATCTGGACTGCAAAATCTATATTAATACCAAAAAAGTTAGCTAAATAACTTTAGATAATATCCAAGTAAGTTGAACATAAATAAACTTATTTATATAAAGCTTATTAACTTTGAGCTTTAAGTATCAAATAATACTTTTAAAAATTTATTAGCGCCTAATCTACGAGTTAACCGTAGCCCTAATCTGAAAATTTGCTACGCACAGCGTCAAGTAGGGAAGTTTATTTTTTACTTTAATTTAGAAAACATTTAAGTTTTGATTTTTCATTAGTAAATAAGGGGTCTTTTGCTATTGATTTTTCGAGAAGATGTGAGAACTTAAGTAAAAAAGAAGTACTATACGGTTCGCAAATTACTGTAAAGATAATTAATAGTTATGTTTATTTGCACCCACTGAGTTTGCAGTCTCAGTAAAAATCAGGGTAGTTTTTTTTACTGAAAATCAAGTAAAAAATAACATTCAAATAACAGTTGATTAAGCGTTTGAAAACATGGAACAATAAAGAAGTGCTGAAGGCATTTAACAAAAAAAAGTAGATTAATAATTAGCGATATGAAACAATTTAAGGGTACGCGAAAGCGGGGACTTGTGCTAACTACTGCTGGGTTGCAGCGCTTACAAGCGGCGATCTTAGCTGTGGAAAAGACACAAAACAAGGGCGATCGCTTTACCTTAGAACAATTAAGGGTTCGGATGAATGTTTCTACCAAAACTCTCAGCCGATTATGGTCGTTGAATACAGGCGTGGATCAAAAAACCCTAAAATTGTGCTTTTGTGCCTTTAATCTAGAATTACGCAGTGAAGACTATACAATCTTAAGTGACCCGAATCATACTGAAAACATTAAAAGTTTGTCTTTGGGTGTAGATACAGAAGAAGTAAATTTATCCCAGTCTTTATACACAGACTTATTTGTTACCCAAGATCGGGAGCAATTAGAAAATATTTGGTCATACCCAGATGGTCCGGTAGCTTTAGATTCGCCCTTTTACGTCGATCGCCCCCCCATTGAGGAGCTAGTTTATCGAGAAGTCACTCAACCAGGCTCTATAATTTGGATTCGAGCGCCAAGAGAAATGGGTAAAAGCTCTCTGGTGTTGCGGTTGTTAGCTTTTGCACAGATGCAAGGTTATCGCACAGTAAACTTGAATTGTAACCAAATCGATGCCAACTGTCTGACAGACTTAAACAAGCTTTTGCGTTGTCTTTGCTGGCGAGTTGCAACGGAATTAGGTATCGATCCGAAGCTAGATGATAGCTGGAATGAAGAGGTTGGTTGTAAACTTAGTTACAGCCTGTACTTGAAATCTTATTTGCTCAAGCAGAGCGAAAGTCCAGTAGTTTTTGTGTTAAATGACGTTGATAGGTTTTTTGACCATCCTGAAATTGCTCACGAGTTGTTTGCTTGCTTTCGTTCGTGGTATGAAGCAGCACGACAAGACACCAACTTACAGAAATTAAGGTTAGTGGTGGTTTACTCCACAGAAGTCTATGTTTGGCAAGATATTAATCACTCGCCGTTGAATATAGGGCTGCCGATTCGTTTAAGTGAATTTACTAAAGAACAAGTAGAATACTTAGCTCAACGGCATGGGTTAAATTGGTCTTCTGGTAAGGAGGTTACCCGACTGATGTCACTGGTGGGGGGACATCCAGCACTGATTCGCATTGGTATGTATTATCTATGCTGTCAAGGAATCACCTTAGAAAATCTGATCGAAGAAGCGATCGCTAATGGCGGCATTTACCGATATCATTTATGGCGACACTGGTCAATCCTTCAAGAAAAACCTCATCTAGCCAGGGCATATGCTGATGTGGTGACGACAAAGCAAAACATTTCTCTCAATCCCCTTGATGCTCATAAGCTCGAAAGTTTGGGGTTGATTCGCTACCAGGGCGATCGCATTTTACCACACTGCGAACTCTACCGCGCTTATTTTGAAAAGCAACTATCTACAATTGTTGAATGATCGAGTTCCAAAGCAATTGCTATGGTTATGATTGAAACCACAGTTCGTAAACAATACGATCGTCTAGCATCCGTATACGATCGCCGCTGGAAAAAATACATTTCTAATACACTTTCTTTCCTCAAAACCTGGGCAGAAATATCACCGCAGGATACTGTTCTTGATGTTGCTTGTGGAACAGGTGAATTGGAAAAGTTGCTGTTAAATGATTATCCAACTCTCAAAATTATCGGAGTAGATATTTCAGATGAGATGTTAGCAATTGCTAAAGAAAAATGTAGGGCTTATTCCCAAGTTTCATTTGAAACTGCTAGTGCCTCAGCGTTGCCATTTGCTAACGATACTTTTGATGCGATTGTATCTGCCAGTTCATTCCATTACTTTAGCGAACCATTGGCAGCATTAATAGAGATGCAGCGTGTACTCAAACCTAATGGCAAAGTTGTAATTTTGGATTGGTGTAAAGATTATTTATTTTGCCAAATTTTGGATATCATACTGAAGATTATTGACCCAGCGCACCAGCAGTGTTACACCCAAAAGGAATTTCATCGTTTGCTGAATTCTGCCAATTTTGTGGTTTCTCGTGGGACTAAAGTTCGTTTCGGTATTTTTTGGGGGTTGATGGTAGCCACAGCTAGCTTAGAAGAGGAACCAACGAAGGAATTTTGAAAAAGCAAATCTGGGTGTGGATTCTGGGATATCCTTAAGTAAGTGAAAGATTTGCCAAAATAAAGTAAGAATGAAGCTGGCAGCAAGAGTAAGTCAGGTAACACCTTCATTAACCTTAGCGATCGCAGCCAAGGCTAAGGCACTGAAGGCAGAGGGCATAGATGTTTGTAGTTTTAGTGCTGGAGAACCAGATTTTGATACCCCAGCGCATATCAAAGCCGCAGCAGCAAAAGCTTTGGATGAAGGCAAAACCAAATACGGTGCAGCAGCCGGAGAACCAAAGTTAAGGGAAGCGATCGCCCGGAAGCTGAAAACTGATAACGGTCTTGATTATAAATCAGAGAATGTCATCGTCACCAATGGCGGTAAACATTCTCTGTACAATTTAATGGTGGCGTTAATCGACCCTGGTGATGAAGTCATCATCCCTGCACCCTACTGGCTAAGTTATCCCGAAATGGTGACCTTAGTCGGCGGAGTTTCAGTAATTGTCCCTACAGATGCAAGCACAGGTTATAAAATTACTCCCGAACAACTCCGTAAATTCATTACACCCAAAACCAAGTTATTTGTCCTCAACTCTCCATCTAATCCAACAGGGATGGTTTACACGCCAGCTGAAATTAAAGCATTGGCACAGGTAATAGTTGATGCAGATATCTTTGTCGTCTCTGATGAAATTTACGAAAAGATTCTCTACGACGGTGCAGAACATATCAGCATCGGTTCTTTAGGTCAGGAAATTTTTGACCGGACTTTAATCAGTAATGGGTTTGCCAAGGCTTACTCCATGACTGGGTGGAGACTTGGCTATTTAGCGGGGCCAGTGGAAATTATTAAAGCCGCGAGTACCATCCAAGGACATAGTACATCTAACGTGTGTACCTTTGCTCAATATGGAGCGATCGCAGCGCTGGAAAGTCCCCAAGACTGCGTAGAAGAAATGCGCCAAGCCTTCGCCCAACGCCGACAGGTAATGTTAGATAGACTCAACGCCATTCCCGGACTGAGTACCGCTAAACCTGATGGCGCTTTTTATCTCTTCCCCGACATCAGCAAAACCGGCCTCAAATCCTTGGAATTTTGCGACGCCTTGCTAGAAGAACATCAAGTTGCAGTGATTCCCGGAATTGCCTTTGGCGCTGATGACAACATTCGCCTTTCTTACGCCACCGATTTAGCGACAATTGAAAAGGGAATGGATAGGTTAGAGAAATTTGTCAAGTCGCGTATTTAGTCATTTGTCATTTGATTTAGCAATAACAATGCCCTCTCTAACCGAGGGCTTTTTTTCTATTCTTCTTAGATAGCGAGACGATGGCATTGTAATTCTATGTTGCTAAGAAAGCGATGTCTACGACGGGCTACGCCTACGCAATTTCATCAATAGTCGTGAAAATTACATCTTTGAATACTATCAATTTTTCCGCTGTAACCAAGCAAAAATTTCATCAACAGAGAGTGTCAAATTCATATCTTCTAACACTGGTAATATATCTTGCCCTGCTAACAAATCTGGTAAACGATTAGGCTGATAAACGAAAATGCAACGTTCGCTTGGATCGATTAACCATCCTAACTGACTACCATTTCTCAAACAATGTAAAATATTGCCAGTCACTTTAGTTTGGCTTTGAGCAGGGGAAAGAATTTCTATTATCCAAGCAGGTGCAAAATCAATACCACTGCTAATAATTTCACCGCTTTCATCCAGTGGTAATTGATTGTTGGAGATAACAACTATATCAGGAACTACTGAGCGATTACCGCAAGTACAGCGCAACTCTGGAAAGGCTTCATAATTACTGTCCAATGCATCAATTACTGCAACTAAACGTTTTTGCAATAAGCTGTGTTTACCTCCTCCCATTGGTTTTTGAATTGCCTCTTGGTTAATATATTCCCAAGCTGGTGACTCCTCAATATATGAAAGTTTTAAGAAATTTTCTAGAGTCGTGCTTTCTGTAGCTTTAATTTTTCCTTGTGTCAACTCAATATTTTTCATATTAATATCACTGCGATACACTTATTCATTGAGGTAACACTCTACTAATCAGATTAACTTTAAGACTACACCTTGTGAGCCTCTGCATAAATCCGTAGTGCCGCAGCCATTTTCTTTTCATAATCCTCACCTTGAGATTGGAACCAGGCCAGCGTGTCGGGATCTACTTGGATAAGAACATTCATTGGTATTACAGGTTTCCACCACCGTGACTTATCGAAAAACTCCTCTGTTAACGGAGGAATATCAGATGTATCGATTTCATTCTTTGTGAGGGAGTCAACTTTGTCCCAGTTCGTCTTTAAGGAATTGTTCATAGCGTTTTCGTTCATGAGGCAGAGCCTTGCGAAGTGAAATAATTCGGATTGTTTGCTTGTCTTGTATGGCAAATGGATGAACTTAAATTTATACCAAAATATCTAGATTTGCTAACTCAGGAACGGATTTTAGAAATGCCTTTATAATCATTCCATTGTTCTTATTTTTAATTAGCCGCTTTATATAGTTTATTAACTCATTACTATCTTTATTAGTTCTGAATCCAAAGATACTAGATGCTTGAGGCAACAATCCTTTATTGTTGTACAAGCGCAGTGCCGCAGGATAATCCTGGTTAACTAAAATAGAATCCACTAAATTATTTGTCTCTGCATATAAAGACGGAATATCTATGTTGCTCATCATATCATTCAATGCTTTTATCAGTTCTGACTCTCCAAGAGCTTTTGCATTGAATTTAAATAAACTTCCTTCAATCCGATCTGCAACAATAGCAGAGATAAGACGTTCTTTTTCTTTTTCCATGTGAGTAAATACTAATTTTTTGGTTTCTTCAATGAGGCTATTTGCATCTTCAGGTCTATTTAATGCTGTTGCCACAATACGTAATACATCTTCTGAAAGAAAAAGATTTTCAATTTCTGAGACATCAAGACAGAATATATCGCGCTGCTTTAAATATTGGACTTGTTCATCTGCTCTAAAGTCACGATCAATAATTCCCTTGCATTCAAGATTATGGAGAGTTTTTAGTTTCAAGAATGAGCAAGTTGAATGAATTACTTCTTCATGGCCACCACATGGAGTCACAGTCAAATTTTTAAACAAATGCGAGAATAAGAAGTACTCCAAGCTATTTCTATCGCCTTCGACAAATAAAATTGGTTTTCTGCTTCCTAGAATTTCTAGAAGAAGCCGTTCAGGAATATCTTCATTCTCAGGAATTAAATGCCAATCCCACTGATTGCTGTTATAGCTCTTAAGCCAGATTTTTGTAGCACTCACGCGAGTTACTGCAAAATCCAAATCGTGGGTCAAATATACAAATATGCAATCTGGTCTTTCAGCTTCGACTGCATCCCACAAACGACTTTGTAATGCTCTATGTAAATGAAGTTCAGGTTCATCAATAACTAATATGCCGTTTTCTTTTGCAGCAAGGCATTGCCCAATAAGATAAAAGATTACCCGTTCTCCATCACTCATTTCAGAGGCATGATACGAAGTTCCACCATCTTTAGGGCGGGCTTCTATTTTTCCTGCGCCAAGAATAAGCTCACGATGTGGAAGAACAAACTCCCAAATTCGTTTGATGATATCAAGGTTAGTTTCTGGAGGTATTTCTGGTTGCCCTGTAATTCTGATCCGTTGCCGATATTTCGTACTTTTATCAAACTCTTCTGTAAATAAATAGGTGAGCAACTTATCATAATCAGTCTGGAGAAATGTACTGGGCTTAGACTGATATTTATGTCCCATTTTGTAATTCTGTAACTGTTCAGGCTCTATATTGTGCTGAAAATAACCATAACGAAGGTTATTTTCAGCAGCATCAATGGAAGAAGTAGAACAGTATTCTGGTATCGAAAGGGATTTTTGCGCTCCAATTCGGTGTACCAAATATTTTTGTGGTGATTCCAAATCAATCCAAGAGCCAAAACGTGTCTTACCTGAACCGTTAGCCCCTACTATGACAACACTCGATTTAACTGGTACTTCTATCGAAGCCTGGGGATTTAAAATCGGTGATGGCAGAGCTAGGCTGCGAGTTCCAGGCAACTGAGTATCTGTTTGCATGACGAGCTAATTCAGTACATAACTCAATATTAGCAAGTTTACACTGTCTAAGTAACTATTATACAGACAATTACCGTATATACATTTAGTAAAAATGATATAGCAGTCGCCAAAGCCGTTAGGACTTCAAGGGGAACGCACCTTCAACAGGGTACTATGTGATTTTATTGCTGTCCTAAGCTCCCTGTCCGTTGCTATATCCAGAAAAACTCTTGATATCATTTTCTGAAATAACGTATGTATAGATACGTGATGTAAGATAAATAAAAACAAAAAGCCCGCATTAGCGGGCTTGTTGAATCAATTAATTAAATTTACTTACCGTTTCGCTAACTTCTTCGACATCTTCCGCAGACGAATCGATTTAGGTGTAACTTCCACCAACTCATCTGGGCCAATGTATTCCAAAGCACGCTCTAGACTCATGTCTATTGGTGCTTGCAGTTGCACCAATTCATCGCCACCAGATGCGCGGTGATTGGTTAACTGCTTGGTCTTACAAACATTCAATTCCAAGTCTTGGGGGCGATTGTGTTCGCCGACAATCATGCCTCTGTAAACTTTGGTGCCGGGAGTGATAAAGAACGCTCCTCTATCTTCGGCGTTCTTCATGGCGTAGAAGGTAGAAACGCCTTCTTCAAAGGAGATTAAAACGCCTTTGTTACGGGCTTCAATGTCGCCACTGAGTTGACGGTAGTCTAGGAAGCTGTGGTTCATGATGCCTTCGCCACGAGTCATCCGCATGAATTCACCCCGGAAGCCAATCAAACCACGGGCGGGAATGACAAACTCTAACTGGGTGCGATCGCCACTACCCGGTTGCATATCTTGCATTTCGCCTTTGCGTTGTCCGAGGCGTTCGATACAGCTACCTACGGCATCAGTAGGAACGTCTAACACCAACAGTTCATAAGGTTCGCAAGGTTGGCCGTTGACTTCGCGGTAAATTACCTGTGGCTGAGATACCTGAAACTCGAAGCCTTCGCGGCGCATGGTTTCAATTAAGATACCCAAGTGCAATTCGCCACGACCGGAAACCAGGAATTTATCGGGAGAATCGGTTTCTTCAACCCGCAATGCAACGTTGGTTTCTAATTCGCGGAAAAGGCGATCGCGCACTTGTCTTGATGTCACCAATTTGCCTTCTTGACCTGCAAAAGGTGAATCGTTCACCCAGAAGGTCATTTGCAAGGTTGGTTCATCCACTTTAATTAGTGGTAAAGCTTGGGGTTCATTGGGGTCTGTAATTGTTTCCCCAATGTAAGCATCAGCAAAACCAGCCACTGCAACAATGTAACCAGCGGTGGCTTCTTCCATTTCCACCCGCTTCAAGCCTTCAAAGCCCATCAATTTACTGATTTTGGACTTGACAATTGTGCCATTTTCTGTTATCAGAGCCGCTTGCTGTCCAGCACGGATAGTGCCGTTGTGAATTCTGCCAATGACAATTCGTCCGAGGTATTCAGAATAATCTAGGGTTGTGACTTGCAATTGCAGCGGCTTATTCACGTCGCCCACTGGTGGTGGAACGTGTTGCAGAATTGCATTAAACAGTGGTTGCATATCTACCGATTCTGCTTCCATGCTTTCTTTGGCATAACCTCCCATACCGGAGGCAAACAGATAGGTAAAATCACACTGGTCTTCATCTGCGCCTAATTCTAAGAACAGATCCAAGACTTTATCAACAGCAACGTGGGGATCGGCTTTGGCACGGTCGATTTTGTTGATGACAACGATGGGGCGTAGCCCTTTTTCCAAGGCTTTTTTGAGTACGAAGCGCGTTTGAGGCATGGGGCCTTCGTTAGCATCGACAATCAAAAGACATCCGTCAACCATGCCGAGTACGCGTTCTACTTCGCCGCCAAAGTCGGCGTGTCCTGGTGTATCAACAATATTAATCAGCGTTTCTTTGTAGCGAACCGCTGTGTTTTTGGAGAGAATTGTGATTCCCCGTTCCCGTTCGAGGGCGTTGGAGTCCATGACGCAATCCGGAACGTCTTCACCTTCACGGAAAATGCCGGACTGCTTGAGGAGTGCATCAACCAGGGTGGTTTTGCCGTGGTCAACGTGAGCGATAATAGCGACGTTGCGAATTGGGAGCGTCATAGAAACTTTTGGTGAACTTTAGAGGGAGTTTATAGATTTACATTTGAGTGCTAGGCTTTTGTAACAGAATTGGGGGCTATCGGCAAATTCTGTAAAGAACCTTTAATAATTCTAGCGTAATCGTCACAATTGCGGAGACTTTTATCAAGACCACAATGGTGAGTGTGCGGTAATTGCGGCGTTCAAGGATGAAAAAAAGTTGATGTTACGAGTAATGTTGAGTAGTTAGGAGTGTTGGGGTGGTGAGCGTACTTTCGCCCATTTCCCCATCTTTGCAGTAATTACTGTCTTTGTGTTGGTTGATAAAGAAGTTACTTTGTGAGCAAGCGATCGCTTTGCCTATCCATGTAGAATCGTTGCAGTACAAAGTTTCTACTGATTTTAAGGTATATTTTAAAAATTAATAAGATGACAGCAATAAAATAATTATTATGATCTGCTGCCTAAATCCTAATTGCGATAATCCCCAAAATCCTGACGGGACAAATTTCTGTCTCAGTTGCGGGGCAAAGTTGCTACCCCTGCTGAGAAATCGTTATCGGATTATTGGAGTGTTAGGGAGAGGAGGGTTTGCACGCACATATGTGGCAGAAGATATAGACAAGCTCAATGAACAATGTGTTGTTAAGCAGTTGGTTTTAAGTCAATTTTATGGCTCTCAAGGTACTGACGCACATAAAAAAGCAACTGAGTTGTTTGAGCGAGAGGCCAAACGCCTTAAAGAACTAGGGGAACATGTGCAAATTCCCAATTTATATGCATATTTTAAGGAAGGTGAATATCTGTATTTAGTGCAGCAGTTTATTCAAGGGCAAAATCTGTTGCAGGAGTTAAAACAGCAGGGTGTTTTTGATGAAGTGAAAATTCGAGATTTTTTGGATGATTTATTATCTGTGCTGATAGCAGTACATGAACAAGAGATAATTCACCGAGATCTGAAACCAGAAAATATTATTCGTCGTCACAACGATCGTAGGTTAGTACTAATTGATTTTGGGGTGTCAAAGCAAAGGAGGGAAACTACAAACACTGCCATAGGAACAATTATTGGGTCGTTGGGTTATGCACCTATTGAGCAAATGCAATTGGGTAAAGTCTTTCATTCTAGCGATCTCTACAGTTTAGGAATAACTTGCTTTCATCTGCTAACTAATATTTCTCCGTCGAGTTTATGGATGAAACAAGGTTATAGTTGGACTTCTAATTGGCGACAGCATTTAAAACAAACTATAAGTCATGAATTAGAGTTAATTATTGATAAGTTAATTCAAGAAAATCACGAACAACGTTATCAGTCTGCACAGGCTGTATTACAAGATTTGAATAAGCTACCACGGTTAAGAAATACATTACCCCCTACGGTTATTTCGCCTTCTGGGATATTAGAAACACAACCACAAATTCAGGAACAAACAACTAGTTCTGGATATTTACCAGTATCTTCTAATAATCAATTATTGTCGGGAGCGATAATTGCTGCAACTAGTAGTTCATTCTTAGCGATCGCTCTTATAAGTTTTATTGGCACCACTTGGATTAGCTCAGGATTGTGGTTGCTAATTTTAGCAGGATTAGTACTTATTCAATCTCGCTCACTCATGGAAAAAACTTATTTAATTATTATTGCGATCATCGCTAATTTACTTATTGTCTTAAGTTTCAAAAATTTGCTAGCTCAAAATCTTTTACAATCTGGGATAAATGGGTTATTGCTTGTAATTTTGCTAGTTATTCTTGCAGGTTTTTTGACAGTTATTATTGTTGGTATATCCCAAATCGTCAACAAAGTTATTTCTCAATATTTTTAGTGAATGATTCAGCACTCAACATTCATACTTAATGTAGTATGATAAATATATAGATTCGTCAAATATTGTGATTCCTGAATTCTGATTATATCTTCATTTTTGAGCAGCTTATTATAAATGGGAGAATTATTTATGACAAATAAAAAAGAAAACTTGAAACTGCTTATTTCTCTGGGAATAGCTGGAATAATGGTAGCAGTTATTTTGTGGTTAATAAGCAAACTTTCTTCTACTATCATACCATCATCAAACCCCATAACAACTTCATCTTCATTGCCAAATAAATCTTCATTAATAAATTTGGGTACGAGGATTGTCGTCAAAGTACAAACATACCCGGAAAAAAGAGATGGAGTTAAAGCTTTTGGGGAAAAAAATTTCAGTACTGCTGTGGAAAAATTTACTGCATCGCTGAAAAACAATCCCAACGATCCAGAGACTTTAATTTATTTAAACAATGCTAAAATAGCGCGAGATAATTCACAAAGCCTAAAAGTTGCTGTCATCGCTCCAGTTAACTTCGATCAGAATTTAGCAGAAGAACTTCTGCGTGGTGTAGCTCAAGCTCAAAATGAAGTTAACGAACGAGGCGGAATTAATGGGAAAAAATTGCAAATTGTGATTGCAAGTGTTGAAAATCGAGAAGATGGCGAAAAGCTAGATAAGGAATTAGTTGAAGATCCGAGCATTATAGCCGCAGTGGGTGTGAGACTAGATGCCGCAATTTATAATGAGAAAGGCTTAGTGTTAGTCTTTCCTGTGGAACGTCCAAGTCAAGCAGAAAATCTAGAAAATATAGAGCAGAATTCAGTAAATAATCAGCCTAATACTGCCAAAAATAACTACTTATTTCATGTAAATCCTTTATATGAAAATTTAGTAGATACTCATGCTCGTTACATTGCTCGACAAGGAAGAAATATTGCTGTTTGTGGCGATATTCGCAGTTCAGGAAATAATCCCAATTCTTCATCTAGTAAGGTACTTGTAGAACAGTACACTCAAGCGATCGAACAATATGGCAGTAAAGTTATTAGTACGCCTTGCAATTTGGCAGATAAAAATTTTGACCCTAAAGCTTTTGTAGATCGAGCTATAGAAACAGAAAACGCCAATGGTTTTTTACTAATACCTTCATTCAGAAGTATAAGTTATGCTACTAAAGTTGCACAAGAGGTCAAAGGCAGAAAACCACTGTTTGGTTCCGAAAATATGTATAGTGGGAAAACTTTAGAAAATGCCAAGGATGTCGAAGGAATGGTAGTACCTGTGTATTGGCATCGTGATGTTAATAAAAATAACCCATTCGCGGAAAATGCTTTTGGACTTTGGAAGGCACGGGTAAATCAGAGAACAGCCGGAGCTTATGATGCAATGCAAGTAATTGTCGCTGGTTTGGAAAAAGATAACACCCGCGAAGGCTTACAAAAGGTACTGTCTAATCGTAATTTTTCAACTTCTGGAGCTACAGGAAATATTATGTTTTCCCAGTCAGGTGAGCGTCAAGGAGAAGCTTTTTTAGTCAGAATTGAGCGTTGTGAGCGTTGTTCTTCTGGAACTAATTATGATTTTGTTTTGTTGAATAAAAAGTAATTAGGGAGTAGAGGGAGAATAACTCTTAGAAACTCAATGAGTTTTTCAATTTACCATATATTCATGATTTAATCGCCCAAAAACTAGCAGAGTCAGAAAAGCTCATCCAGTAGCAGGACTAATTTTTGTGTGTCTTGATAGGTAGGACAATTATAAACTCTGCACCTTTTTCTAATTCTGATATTACTTCTATTTTACCTTTGTGTTTATCAACTATTTGATAGCAAACACTTAAACCTAACCCAGTACCTTTACCGACTGTTTTAGTTGTGAAAAAAGGATCGAATAGTTTATTTTTGATTTCTGATGAAATTCCATGACCGTTATCTTTGATTCCTATTTTAATATATGTGTCATCTATTTTTGATGTACAGATAACAATTTGTTTATTTTTACCTGAATCAGTTTTTTCCTCTAGCAAAGCATCGATCGCATTACTTAAAATATTCATAAATACTTGATTTAGTTGTGCTGGATAACATTCAACTAAGGGTAAATTTACATAGTTTTTAATGACTTCAATTTCTGGCTGGAGTCTGTGATTTAAAATTAACAATGTATTATCAATTCCTTCATGAATATCTACCTCTTTCATTTCAGCTTCATCTAATCGGGAAAAGTTTCGTAAACACAACACGATTTCTCGGATACGCTGAGCGCCGACTTTCATAGAAGAAAGTACAAGTGGTAAATCTTTAGTGACAAAATTTAAATCAATTTCTTCAATTTTTTCTTCAATTTCCCAAATTGAATCTGGATATCGTTCTTGATATAAAGTCAACAGGCTAAATAAATCTTGAGTATAGTCAGATATACATTGAATATTGCCATAAATAAAGTTAACAGGATTATTAATTTCATGAGCTACACCTGCTACCATTTGCCCAAGAGAAGACATTTTTTCGGTTTGAATTAATTGGCCTTGAGTTTCTTTTAAGTCTTGCAAGGTTTTTTGAAGTTCTTGGGTTCGTTCTTCTACCCGTTGTTCTAAATTCTGACGAGCTAATTCTAGTTCTTGGGTTCGTTCTTCTACCCGTTGTTCTAAATTTTGACGAGCTAGTTCTAGTTCTTGGGTATAATCTCCTACCCATTCTACTAATTGATTGAGAGAAGCAGCTAATGTTCCTACTTCATCGTTGCTTCTGATATTAGCTCGGAGTTGAAAGTTTGATTCTTGAGTAATTTTTCTGGCAACGTTAGTAACTGTTTGTAAAGGACGGGCGATTAATCTACTAGTATATAGCGCTAGTATGACTGCGATCGCCGCCGATAGTAGCATACTTCCAACAATAACTTTAATTCGCAATTTTTGAGCATTTTCAAAACTAGTAATTGCTTGTTGTTTTTGAATTTCAGCATAGCCAATAATCGAAGTTAATTCATCTGAAATCTTCTCAAATTCAATAGAAATATTAACTTCTTTTTTGAAAAAAATCAGTAGTTCTTCTTGTCCAGATTTGGTTTTTTTCGTTAATGATTGATTTTGGTCAATTTGTTGCCAAAATTTTTTTACTACTTGAATATATGTTTTCGTATTTTGTTGATAATCATTTAATAATTCCGATAAATCTTTATTATTAATTCTAGAATCGTGAGTATGAGTTTTGATAAAAATTGCTAGTTTGGATAACTGTTGATCGACTTGACTCATTTCGTCTAAAAATCTGTTTTTTTCAAATTCTAACCAAATAGAATTTTCCCAAACAGTAACTAATCTTTGTGGATGTAGCCTAACTCTAGTTATTTTATTTTCTAAATCTTTTAAAAGAGATTGTTTCTGTTCAGATAAATTCAACTGTTGCTGAGCAAGGGTTTCATAACGGTATGCAATTAATAAACCACTGATTGTGCCTATAAAAGTAATACTACCTGCCACAGTATAGCCATAACTAATTTTTCTAGCGATATTCCAGTTATCAGTTAAGTGGCTCAGGAAAATAAAAATTCTTTGAAAATAGCGTTTTGTACCAGCTATCATTTATTTATAAACCATACTATTAAAGGAAATTTCCTTGTCCAATTTTTTGATAAACTTCTCGAATCATATTATAATCAGCATCATTGGCTGCAATTAATTTACTACCTTTATACTTTTGATTTGCTTTAGCAGTGACTAAACTTTGAATTAGTCGATCTTGATGTTGAATCATGCGCGATCGCATTTCTTCTATAAAGCTAGATGGTAACTGGTTGCTAGCAACAAATACATCATTAGGAAGTAACGGGCTTGTAAATATTACAGTAAAATCTTTTTCAGATAAACCCTCAGATTCTAGAATGTTTTTGTATCTATCAGATGCAGTTGCCCAGGCATCTACTTCACCTTTTTTTAAAGCTTGTACTCCTCGATCATCTAATATGACAGTTTTAAAGTCAGTTTCTGGATTTAATCCAGCATCTATTAATAGTTTTGTAGGAGCAATATGACCAGAGGTTGAGCCAATTTTTCGCATAGCAATTGTTTTGCCTTTCAATTGAGGTAATAATTTAATTTTGCTATCTGCACGAACTACAATAATCGAATGGTAGTTGCTGCGCTCAATAGCAATTATTGGAATAGCCTTTGCTCTCGCATTTAAAATCAAGTATTCTGAAGGCCCTGCAAAAACAATATCTACTTCTCTTGATAATAGTGCCGGTGCTGCTGCTGTAGTATTTTCTACAGGAAAAAACTCAATTTTGACGCCTAAGACTTCTTCTAATGTAGTCCGAAAAACTCCAAAATCTCGTTGTAAATCTTCAATTCCAGAAACATCTGTGACTGCAAGTTTGAGATTTTTTGGTGTAGTTACTGGTAATTCCTCTGAGTTATTATTACTAGAGTTGATTCCTATTGTGCAACCAGCAGTAAATAGCAGCGAATACCAAAGCAAATTTCGCCTTTTCATAGATTTTAAGATATTACAAATGGAAAATTTTTTAGTTGATAATTAGTAATATACTTATGGAGTTTATTAGTTTTTTGTATTGCTGACTTCTGTAAAATTACGGAAATAAATTTTAATAAGCAAGAATTCAGGAGTCAAAATTCAGAATTTAGAATGGGTTATTCTAACAGAATTCAGCAGTCATACCATTTCACGAAAATCTTGATACATATAGATTTTTCGTAGGGGTTTAGTACTGCTAAACACTCACCCACGTATTTGTATCATTATTAAAGTGAAATCGTATCATAACTAATTATGTATGACTGGCAGATATGGCCTATTTGAAGTAAATTAAGTAGACGATTAGGGGCACAATATATTGTGCCCCTACGATTATCTGTACCTCACCAACTTGGAATCTGTTGTATGAAAATAGGAATTAAAAGTTTATAATTCCTAACTATTAACTCTTAATTTTTTACAACTTCAAATTCCACGCAGCAAAAGCTAAAGCACTCCAACCAGCAAGAAAGGCGACGCCACCTAATGGTGTAATTGCTCCCAATGACTTTACACCTGTTAAGCTGAGGGCGTACAAACTTCCTGAAAAAATAGCAATACCAATAATAAATAACCATCCACTGGCTACGAGAGTGGGTTGAGGAAATTCACTGCGACTAATTAGTAGTGCTACTAGAAAAAGTGCCAGAGCATGATACATTTGGTAACGAGCGCCAGTTTCAAAAATTTCTAGCGATCGCTCACTAATTTTTGATCGCAAAGCATGGGAAGCAAAAGCACCAGCAGCAACTGACAAACCGCCTAAAACAGCAGCTACGCTCAGAAAAATTTGCGTCATTACACTTAGCTGTAAGTTGGTAAAGTAGTCATTTGTCCTTTGTCTTTTGTTATTCACTAATAACTAATAACTCATGACAATTCAGACATCAAAATGATATGATACAGCCCCTTCTTCATTCACTTTAAAATTTGCATTAAATTCTTTAGCTTTTTGATCTAAATATTGTCTGGCGTCGCCTGGGGGTAGTTGTGATTGCATAGCAAAGCCTAAAACAGTCACACGTCCATGATTTTCTTGTAGCATCTCATAAAAAAGTGATTGTAAGCGATCGCTACGTTGTTGATTAAGCGCCTTTTTCTCTTGCCGACTTTGACGATACAATCCCAATGCTAACCATGCGCCTAGTGTGAGACTAGGGACACCAAAAATTAGACCACCAGCAACAGTATTATTATCTTGATAAGTAGCATTTGGCGCCGGAAAATCATTCGGATCGTTCACGGGTATAGGCACATTACGTGTAGCAAATTTTTCTAATGCTGCTGATGCTGATAGCGTTAAAAACATGAATCCGAGTGTCAGTAGCCAACCGGCAGCCAATTTTTCAGCAGTTTTCATAGTTCCACTTCAGATTTGAACTTTGCTAGAGATTCTAACCTGACTTTCCCAGAGGTTCCAGTATATCAATCTACTCCTTGGGATAGTTTTTTAGCGATCGCACTACACTTTTTGGCGTATTTTGCTTAAAAAGCAAGGCTATTAAGCGTATACAACATAGTACAGTAATCATGTAATATTTTAATATACTTAGTTTCCTGTAATAATTCAGTGTTACTAAGTTCAGGATGATTGTAGGACAGGGATTTTGACCGATTCAACAATTTCAGCATGAGTTAGATATTCATACTACAAAAGTATAAATATCATCTCAGAAATATACAAAACTCAAAATTCAACGTCAAATACTGTAGAACCAGCAAAACCCGAATGTCTCCAAACTCACAAAATTCTTACATCAGAAACCCTTACATTGTTGGTCGTCCTGTTCAAATGCCAGATGAGTTTTTTGGACGAGCAATTCTTTTAAGAACCATAGCAGATAGTTTGCAACAGAATGCACAATTTATTTTATTACACGGTCAAAGACGTATAGGAAAATCTTCTGTACTCAGAAATATTCCCCGTTTTGTATCTCCAGATGAATTTGTTTTTGTGCCTTGCGATTTGCAAGAATACGGTTCTGCAAGTCTAAATCAAATATTGTATGCGATCGCTAGGGAAATTTTTCAACATCTGGAATTAAACACAAATATCCTAGAACTTTTGTTAAATGCAAACTCAGAAAATATTCGCCGAATTTTCAACCGGAGAATCCTAGCACAAGTTGATGAAAAACTAGATAATAAAAAACTAGTTTTATTGTTAGATGAATTTGATGTTGTTAGTCATAATGATACAGAAAATTCTGTGGGATTTTTACGCTTTTTAGAAACCTTGGTTAGACAACAGGAAGAATTGTTTGTGATTGCAGTAGTTGGAAGATATCTCAATGCTATGCCAAACTTGGTGCAATCATTTAGAGGCGCACCATTTTATGAAATAGGTTTATTGGATAACAATGATGCTCAACAGCTAATTACTCAACCTACTGCTCAAATTTTGGAATATCAGGAAAAAACAATCGCAGAAATTTTAAAAATTTCATCAGGACATCCTTTATGTACACAAGCCTTATGTTATCAAATTTTTCAGCTAGTAAGAAATGAAAATAATTTTGGACAAAGTAAGATAGTAGCCGATTATGTACTTGAAGCTATACCCAATGCGATTAATACTGCTGAAGGTGGATTAGATAGTATTTGTCAAGGACTAAGCATCCCGGAAAAAGTAGTAATTTCAGCAGTGGCGGAAGCTCAAGAACATAATACTATAGAAAATCCTTTAGAGTTACTTGAAGCCTATGGATTGGTAGTAACGGATTCTTTGAAAGAAGCAATTCAATTATTAATTAATAAGGGTTTTTTGGATACCAATCCAGTAAAGCTGAAAGTAGAATTAGTGCGTCTTTGGTTACTGCAATGTCATCCATTAAGGAATGAAATCAGGACTTTAGAGATACTAGAAGAAGAAAAAGTTAACCAGCTATTGCTTGTGGCTCATAGTTGTTGGATGGGAGATAAACAGCAAGATGCAGCATTAGCTATTTACGAACAGATTTTACAGCTAAATCCTAATCACTTCAGCACTATAGTAGAACTAGCAGACAAATACTTGGAATTAGAAAAATTTGATAAAGCTTTAAAGCTTTACGAGCGAGTTTATAAACTAGATTTTGGAAGGTATCAACAACAATTTTTAGAAGCATTAAATAGTTATGGACATTGGTTAATAATTAAAAGAAATTACGTAGCAGCCAAGCAGCAGTATGAAAAAATTTTACAAATTCAACCTGGAAATACTTTAGCTCAAGAGAAACTAGCAGAAATAAAAGCTTATCAAGCTAATACTGATTATATGAGTACTAGCATTAATTATCTGAAAAATTTAATAACGCCAAACCCTAAGTTAGTGAAATTAATTTTGATAGGATTAGTTAGTAGTATTGGAAGTATATTTGTTGGTCGTTATTTATTAACTAATTGCACAGCAGAACAACAAAAATCTTTAGATGGAAGTTGTATCAATATGAACACTATTACTTCTATTACTCCAGATAAGCCCGATCCAAATAAGAAAATTATTAATCCAATTAGTAATAGTATGAGTAGAGGCGATCGCACTTTATTTCCAGACATACAAAATAGGAATCGCGATCGAGGTATTGATAGCTTTGAAACAGGTAATTACACACACGCTGCACAGTACTTTGAAATAGCTATCAAAAATAATCCTAATGACCCAGAAGTACTAATTTACTACAATAATACTCTTGCCCGTCAAAAGGGCAATCCTTTAACTTTAGCAGTTGTAGTACCAGCCAAAAAAAGAACAAACTCTGCTCAAGAAATATTACGTGGGGTAGCACAAGCGCAAAATCAGTTTAACCAACAAAATGGATTACAAGGTCGATTAGTAGAGATTGTGATTGCTGACGATGATAACAACGAAGATACAGCAAAACAAATAGCCCAGGAACTAGTACAAGATAAATCAATATTAGGAATTATCGGACATGGTTCTAGCAAAGTCACCAACACAGCTTTGCCTATATATACAAAAGCTAGTTTAGCAATCGTATCATCTACTAGCACTAGCATAGACTTGCGAGGTTTTGTATTTTTTAGAATTTTACCTTCAGATAAAGCTACTGGTGAAAAACTAGCTAAATATGCATTAAAAAATAACTTCAAAAAAATAGTAATTTTCTGTAATCCTGTCGATTTATATAGTAGAAGTATCAAAGAGGAATTTAGACTTACATTTGTTAAAAATCAGCGTGAAGAAGTGGTTTCTTCTTCATGCATTAACTTAGCCGATCCAAATTTAAATCCAGCGCAGGAAGTAAAAAATTTACTGGACGATCCCTTAGTAGAAGCAATAGCATTGTTTCCAGATACCGACAAGAGTATTGAAGTTGCTATGGGCATTATTAAGACTTATAATGACTCCGTGGACAAACTGAGAAAAAGCAATAATAATGTAGAACAACTCAAACAGATCGAAGTGTTAGCAGGCGATTCTCTCTATAAACCAGAGGTAGCTAATACTCTAAAAAATTTGATTTTAGCTGTACCTTGGTTTCGAGATGCACCAAAATCAAAGAAATTTGCACAAGAAGCCGAAAAACAATGGGGTGGTGGTGTGAGTTGGCGCACTGCAACCAGCTTTGATGCTACCCAAGCTCTGATTGAGTCTTTCAAACTATCCCCGGAAGTATCTAGGGTAACAGTTTTAAAAAATTTACCAAAAATCAATATTTCAGAAAACACTTCTGGAGAGCAGTTGAAATTTGATTCATCCAGAGAAATTAACAAACCAGCAACTTTAATCATGGTTCAAGATGGTCGGTTTGTTAATGCAGAGTAAAAACAGGGAAATATAAGATGCACGTGCATTAGTAAACTACCGCCAGACATGTTATCATAAGGCTCGCGGGTAAAACGCTAAACGCAAGCTTCACGCTTCGACAATTTGTTTTCCCGCAATTATGGGGATATGGCTAAAAAATCACAAGCTGCTCACTAGACCCATCGCAGATATTATCATGATAGAACTAAAATCTCAGAGAAACCCTTATGTTATCGGTCGCCCAATTAGTGAACCGAAAATACTTTTTGGGCGACAGAAGCAAATAGCGTTTATTGAAGAAAATCTGAGACAAGGTGAAAAAGTTATATTACTGCATGGTCAACGACGTATAGGTAAGTCATCTCTACTTCAGAATATTCCTAAACTTTTCACACTAGATAACTCTGCTTTTGTCAGCTTTGATTTAGAATATCATAGCCAAGAAAAACTGGAAAATCTCCTAGAGAATTTAGCAGAAACTATTGTTGAACAATTAGAAATACCTCCAGAAAAAGTAGCAATTCCGAAAGCTCAACAGATAGAACAAGAAAAAGATATTTTTTGTGCTAAATTTTTACCTCAAATTTATGAGCATCTAAAAGATCGGAATTTGGTATTACTTTTAGATGAATTTGATGCTTTAAATAATAAACATATCGGTGTAGATCTGGAATCATTATTCAAGCAATTAAAAAATATTATCCATAACAATAGCAGATTATCTGCGATCGTATTTGCCGGTAGAAAACCAGCAGATATATCAAACTTGTTGAAAATATTTCCAGAAGTCCCGATCGCAGAAGTTGGTTTACTAGATAATGAAAGTATTACACAGCTGATTATCCAACCTGTGGCGGGTTATTTGACTTACGAACCAGAAGCCATAGAAGCAATTACTAAATTATCAGCGGGACATCCTTATTTCATTCAAATTCTATGTTTTGCGGTTTTCAGTAGAGCTAGAGAACTACAAAAATTGGAAGTTGCTCAAGAAGATGTAGAAAATATTATAGATAGGGCAGTCGAGCTTGCAGAAGCTGGCTTTGCTTGGTATTGGGAAGCTTTATCTGTAGTAGAGAAAGTAGTTTTTTCTGCTATAGCTGAGGCACAAAAAATAGCAACTCAAAAAAATGACCAACAGCTAGAAAAAGACCCATTGATACTACTCAAAAATCATCATAATATCTTATCAAGAGATTTACTGGAAAAATTAACTAAAGAACTAGTATTAAAAAGCTTTTTAAACGAACAAGGCAATAAAGTAAAAATAGAATTAGTCCAGCGTTGGTTAATACAACGTCACCCGTTCTGGCACGAAATTAGGGAATTAGAGAAACTAGATAAACAAGAAGTTAAAGATACCTACGAAAGCCTGAATCAAATACCTGAAATCACCAAAAATCAAAAGCAAAATACTATTATTAATAGCCGTGCTTTGAGTCAGCATTCTGAAAATTTGCAACCAAATCTCCCCTCTATCAAACCTTTTGAAAATAAAGCTCCTTGGAATAGGGGAGAAATTTGGTTACTTACGGGAATGATTTTCTTAGGAACAGCTGCGATGGCGATCGCTTCCTTTATGATATTTATTCATGCCCCCAATCAGAGCGACGATCAAAAACAAAACCAAAGCTTAGTACCAAATGGCACACGTTCCAGCCAGTAGTTTGATGGCATTGGGCATTGGGCATGGGGCATGGGGCATGGGGCAAGCAGGAAGTGTGGGAGGTGTGGGAGGATGGAGAAAAAATCTTTCCCCCCACACTCCCCATACTCCCTCATCTCCCTCATCTCCCTCATCCCCCTCATTCCCCTCCTCCCCCTCATCCCCCCCTACCCCCCCTCCCCTCCAAAAGGGGGGAAAAAAAAAAGAGAGTTTTATTCAACCTTTGGCCGTGCGCTGAAAAAACGCTTTTCAATTGAACCGTCAGCCGATGCTTAACTTTGGTTTTTATTTTTCCCTGGTTATTGAGGAGATGGGGGGAGGGGGGGGTGGGGGGGATTGAGGGGGATGAGGGGGATGAGGGAGATGAGGGAGATGAG
>JAVRBV020000101.1:0-21552 GCA_034531095.2 Nostoc sp. CreGUA01
GGCTTCGTCACCCGCTTGGGAATGAATTCCCTCTCTTATAGCTCAAGTCTACTGAAGTAGACTAAAGATTGTTGAGGAATTCAGTCATCTTTTAGATGACTTTCGCTATTAGCATTGAACTTCAGTTCCTTGCGGGACATCAACTTTACGTTAAGTTGACACGTATGTACAGCTGTACGCCCCTACAGCCGATAGATTTATTACAAAGATTTTTGAAAATCCAGCACAACCGAAGCTTGTAACAAATAAACCCAGCAGGGGTCACATAACAAGACCGCCTGCCAGGAAGGTATAGTCTATTCTGGCCATGTTTGATTAGGTTAACGCTTATTTGTCAAAAATAATGCGTATCCCAAATTACAATAACTAAAATATTTGCAAAACTTAGTTAATAAACGTTAAGAAACAGGTTAATTTACAGTTAAGGCTAAATGAATGCGGAGTGGGGAGTGGGGACGCTGGGACGCGGGGACGGGGGGATGCGAAGACAAATGACAAATGACTAATAATATAAGAAAGCGCTTCACACTTCTTAAATAATCAGCTTTACAAGAATTATGGCCAGAGACTTACGGGGATTCATTAAAATTCTAGAAGAAAGAGGGCAATTACGGCGAATTTCAGCTTTAGTTGACCCTGATTTGGAAATTGCTGAAATTTCTAACCGGATGCTACAGAAAGGTGGGCCAGGCTTGTTGTTTGAAAACGTCAAAGGTGCTTCTTTCCCGGTGGCGGTGAATTTGATGGGAACTGTGGAAAGAATTTGCTGGGCGATGAATATGCAGCGTCCAGAGGAGTTAGAAACTTTGGGGAAAAAGTTGAGTATGCTGCAACAACCGAAACCACCGAAGAAGATTTCCCAGGCGATAGATTTTGGGAAGGTGCTGTTTGATGTTGTGAAGGCGAAACCCGGACGGGATTTTTTCCCGGCTTGTCAGCAAGTTGTGATTCAAGGCGATGATTTAGATTTAAACAAGTTGCCTTTGATACGTCCTTATTGTGGTGATGCTGGGAAGATTATTACACTGGGATTAGTAATTACCAAGGATTGTGAGACGGGTACGCCAAATGTAGGGGTGTATCGTTTACAACTACAATCAAAAAATACGATGACGGTTCACTGGTTATCGGTACGGGGTGGGGCGAGGCATTTGCGAAAAGCGGCTGAACGTGGGAAAAAATTAGAAGTAGCGATCGCACTTGGTGTAGATCCTTTAATTATCATGGCAGCAGCTACGCCCATTCCTGTAGATTTATCAGAATGGCTGTTTGCTGGACTTTATGGCGGTTCGGGTGTGCAGTTGGCGAAGTGTAAAACTGTCGATTTGGAAGTTCCCGCAGATTCAGAGTTTGTCTTGGAAGGAACGATTACACCAGGGGAAGTTTTGCCGGATGGGCCTTTTGGCGACCACATGGGTTATTACGGTGGTGTTGAGGATTCGCCTTTGGTTCGCTTCAACTGTATGACACACCGCAAAGATCCGATTTACTTAACAACATTTAGCGGTCGTCCACCCAAAGAAGAAGCGATGATGGCGATCGCACTTAATCGCATCTATACACCTATTCTGCGGCAACAAGTCTCGGAAATCGTCGATTTTTTCTTACCAATGGAAGCTTTGAGTTATAAAGCAGCGATTATTTCCATTGACAAAGCATATCCCGGACAAGCAAGACGGGCGGCTTTGGCGTTTTGGAGTGCTTTACCACAATTTACTTACACCAAATTTGTGATTGTCGTGGATAAAGACATAAATATTCGCGATCCGCGTCAAGTTGTTTGGGCAATTAGTTCTAAAGTTGACCCAGTTCGGGATGTATTTATTTTGCCGAATACGCCTTTTGATAGTTTGGATTTTGCCAGCGAAAAAATTGGCTTGGGTGGACGTATGGGAATTGATGCTACCACAAAAATGCCACCGGAAACAGAGCATGAATGGGGCGCTACTTTAGAATCAGATCCAGATGTGGCGGCGATGGTAGACAGACGATGGGCGGAGTATGGTTTAGCAGAGTTGCAATTAGGAGAAGTTGACCCGAATTTATTTGGCTACGATATGAAGTAGTATGATATTCGTCACAGCAGTTATTAGATAACTGCTGTTATCAATGAATTTTGACTCAATGCAGCAAGCATAATTTATCAAATCTAAATTCAATGAATTGGTAAATTTTTATAAATCTCAGCATTAGTTTTGAATCATCCAAAAAATAATATTTTTTAGATTTTAAATACAATTAATAATTGATTTATTATTTAATTATCAAAGAGTGATACTGGTTTATATTAACAGTCTATTTCCGAATTTTATCACAATATTGACAGCATATTGCGATTTATACTAACTTCAATAAAGGTTAATAAATTTGGTAAGTCAGTATTGGTGTGAACTACACCATATACTGATATGTTCATAATCAGTTTTTTGGCTGTGTAACTTCATGGGTAATTCGCATAACTAAATTTTGTAAAATCGAGAGTTCTTACAGATGAAAATCGATTTTAATAATAATTACCATGTGAAATAGCAATATAACTCCAGCTTTGATTACTGATGCCAGGAGATTGGATAAATTATGACCAAAAAAGTGAAAAATTCAGCAAATAAGTTAGCCTTGGGATTGGCATTCAGTTGTATTAGTGTAATGCTCAGTGGCATAGCTAATCAGATAGCTTTAGCAGAATCAACTAATTTCCAAAAGTGTGATGTTTTTGCCTACGTTACTGATACAGATCCGCAAGGTTTAAATGTGCGGAGTGGTGGAAGTACGAAATACAGAATTTTAGGGAAAATACCCATTAATGAAACAGTTCAGGTTGTTGCTGCTGCTAAAGATTGGGTACAAATTATGAATGCTAGTGATGGTTTTCAAGGAGCTGGATGGGTATTTGTGCCAAACTTGGGTCTATCAACTCAGGGCTATGGTACTGACGGCGTGGAGGTTTATGCTAATAGTAATGAAGAAAGCCGAAGAGTAGGAAGAATTCCTGCTAATACGCCTGTGAAATTGTTAGGCTGTCAGGGAGATTGGGCGCAGGTAGAATATCAAGGTGTTAAGGGTTGGTTGAAAAGAGAAGATCAATGTGGTGCAGCCCTTACTAGTTGTTCTTGACCTGAGCCGAAAGATGGCAGTTTCAGATAAAGAACGGCGATGATATCCACTCTCTTGTTTCCACTGCTTACGCCCGACTTGGTTCACTTTTTCCCCGTTTTTTGATGGTTGCGCCACTGTTCGATTACTTCTTCGTTCACCCAGAAGGTTATACTGCCTCGTTGCTTGAGTGCCGTATCATAAGCGTTCCAATTTTTTACTTTGTATCGGGCTTTCGTCTTCATCTTTGAGCTAGGTGGCGAGCGAACATAGGCAATAAGTAAAATTTACCATTTTGCCTATTCACGCAACAACGCCTTCATGAAAACTAAAAATCAAGAGATTGGACAAGGGTATAGGAGTATAGAAGTGTAAGGATTTAGAACACCATTTCCCCTATACCCTTACTCCCAAACCTGTGCCTAAGTCCTGACTATGAAGGATTTACACTGATGGAAGTAGCATTCGATTCAGGTTCAGTAGTTGCACCAACTGCCATGACTGTAGACCATTCACTGACGCGGTTATCATCTAGAATGGCTCGGACTCGATAAGCAAGCTGAGTTTTATGTACTAATAAGATTAAATCTCGGTTGAGTAAGCCTTGTGATTTGAGGTTTTCGTTTGATGCAGCTTGGAGATGAAAACAGCGATCGCTTTGACGTTGTAAATCTGGAGACTCACCATCCACCAGCACCTTTTGCAGTTCGTACTCTTTAGCCCCTGGATAAGCTTCCCAGCAAAGATTCCAGTAGGTTGACCAGTTAATCAAATTTGTTGTTGATTCCTTAACCTCATCCGACAAGGTAGAAACGAGTCCGGTAACTGGAGGTTGTACGACTTGCGGCGACTGGGAATTAACAGATTCTATATATCCAGGTTGCTCAACCTGTTGTGCAGCTATAGATGAACTGACATCAAGACCTAGCATCAGTCCGAATATCAAAGTGAGTAGCACAACCAATCGTAGGCATCGTGAAGGCACTAGGGGGAGGATTTTAAAATTCATAGTCATGCAAAACTTAAATGCTTAACCCGATTCTTCAAAATTAGGCATCAGATGCAGCAAAAAACAATCCTGCTACATCTAAGCCTCATTAAATTACAAATTGCGAATTGGTATTATTACCACTCTACCTTTGAAATTAGGCTGCCGTTATCGGCATAGATAGTTCTTGAACGGATATGCGTTCTAGAAGGTAGTGTGGAATTGAAGACACCGCTTTTTCTTCCAACGGCTGATTTGTTACCAATTTCTGCACGGAATATAACAACGTCAGGTGCTAACCCTACGTCATTACCTAGCTTAGTTTCCGGGCCACTATCAACACCATTGACAACCTGCCTACCACCATGAACTAGAACACGAGGCCCATAACCATTTCCATTACCAATAGTCAGATTAGTTGTCGCTAAACCATGAAAGACAACATCGTTTGCTACACCGGCAAGTATCCCAATGTTAAAAGGTTGACCCTCATCAGCACGGATGGAAATTCTATTACCTAATTTATGGTTTAAGGCTGCCAGAGAATCTTGCAGAATCACATTGCCGATGATGCGGTTAGGGTAGTTGGGATCTTGAGTAGTAACCCCACCTATGGTTGGCAAACTTGGTGTTGGGTTATTAGGGGTGGATGGACTGAAATTTATCCCTGTGACATTTGACGGATTGGCTAGGGCTAATTGTGTATAACCTTGGGCTAATGACTGATTAACTGCAATCACACCCTGCATCAATGCAACATCGGCTTGTGTCAGGTTAGACACCTTCCCCAAACTGCCACTAGTAGCTTCTATGTTACTAGTAACATTTTTACCTGGGAGGACAACTTTACCAGAGGGTAAGGTAACACCAGGGCCGACCCGCGAGAGAAAATTGACTACGGTGTTGAACTCTATAGTTGCACCGTCTACTTCAGCGTTGAAGGCGATGAATGTCTCTGGCTGAGTGTTGCTAAACTGAACACCGCTCACGGGGTCAGTAAAAGGCCCAGTTGAGCCAGTAAGACCGATTTTGGCTGTACCTTTGACAGTGGCCAAGTGTGCCAGGATGACTCGCTCACCAATAGTTGCCCCCGCTACTGAAGGTGTAATGCTCACTTGGTCTTGGACGTTGGATCCTTCACTGATAATGATGGGGCCATTAGTAGCATTTAACCGAGCAAATGGTGCAACGTAGACTTTTCCCCCCAAGGTAATATTTGCGGGATTGGTAATTATCGCAGCTGGGTCAATAAAATTAGCTTCTGTTGAGGCTGCTGTACTGGGACAGATAGGTCGGTTAACTGCCGTTGGACTACACGAAGCAAGGCTTGCAAGGGCTGGTTGTGCATCTACCTGTATAACTAGGACAAACGCAAGGATAATTGCAGTAAAGGCACTAAAAATTGTGCGAGGTTTGAACATTAAAAGAAGGCTCCTCACGAGCTATGGAGTATTTATTTGCGGAATAATTTGTGTTAGCGAGGAAAAGATACAATTCAGCGTCGCTATAGTCAGCGAAACTCCAGGCCAATCTGAGGAATTAGCAAAAAATCATATTGCCATAATTCCCCTTTTCAACTCTTTCTTACTTGCTTATAAGACAGAGAATTAACCAGCCCAAAATCCGTTCAACAAGTGATAAACGTTGAGAAATGTTACCAAGTCATCTATCAGACCAGTAATAATACCAAGAAGTGAGCTTTGTGGAATTGTCGTCGTTGCGTGGGCAACTGCATTATTGTATACAGTCTCCCAAGCGTCCGGTCCTGTAGCTGTTGTACCATAAACCTGTGTACTCACAGCCAAAATAAAGCCAAGCGCAGCTAGACTGGCTAGTATTGTGCGACGTTTAAACATTATTCTTTGATACCTAATAGTTCGCCAAGTTTTTCTGGCAGGGTAAACCGAAAAGTTAAAACTCAAAACAGAGCTTAAAGTTTTGGATTTACCTGACCTAACAACCGTCAAATTTAAATGAATGAAGCACTAATGGCTACAAGCAGCAATTAACATTTAATTGTATTACTACTTGCTGCTTCAGACTAGAGTTTTTGTTATTGATAAAAATTATGGTGGCGATAGAAATGTTGGTAAGTTTACGATTTACTACGAAAAATTATCTATCTTACGGGGGATGTTTCTTTGTGCTTGATCTCAAACTCTAGCTTCTAGAAGATAATCGGTACAGATAGCTGAAATTTTCATGGCAATCGTATTTGAGTTGTGAAAATATTCGTGGAGGCAGGCAATAGGCAAGAGATTTTTTGACGAATGATTTACGTCTTCTCTTTTCTACGAGACGCTTTGGGCAAACCAGACGCCCAAAGAAGGAGGAACGCTATTGTAAATACTGAGAAATTAAGTAACTTAAATAACTTTATACTGAAAAAATTAAGCTTAAATATCAAACTATTTTGAATTCTGAATATTCAATTTTTATATAATTGCCAGCATTGGAACGGGATAATTTTGAATTTTGAATTGCTTATGCCTTCACCATTTCCAGGAATGAACCCGTATTTAGAAGATCCTGCATTATGGCCAGGAATACATGGGAGACTAATAGTAGCGATGTCTGACGACAAGCTGCTTCGCATCTACGCAGATTATCTTTCTCCTCAACTGCGCCCTCAATATTTTGTCGCTATTGAAGAACGAATTTATCAAACTACTGGTGATGATAGACTTTTGGTTGGTATTCCTGATGTCATCATCAAAAATTCCCAGACAGTAATAAATCCTAAAATACCGAATGTAGCCTTAGCTGCACCTGTGGTTCAACCTAAAACAGTCACAGTTCCTATACCTGAGACAGTCAAAGAAAGATATTTAGAGGTGCAGAAGGTAGGAACAAAAGAAGTAGTGACAGCAATTGAAGTTCTTTCACCAAAAAATAAACGCCCAGGAGAAGGACGCGACGCATACGAAACTAAGCGACAAAGAGTCTTGGGAAGCTTAATAAATTTGGTAGAAATTGATTTATTACGTGGTGGAGAACCAATGCTAGTTTTTGGTGATGGTATGCAAAATGACTACCGAATTTTGGTTAGTCGTGCAGAAAATCGTCCTCAATCTGATTTATACGCTTTTAATTTACCAGATGTAATTCCCTCATTTCCCTTGCCATTGCGAACTGGTGATAATGAACCTTTGGTAGATTTGCAGAGTTTATTAGCTGGGATTTATGACCGTGGAAGTTATGATTTAGTAATAGATTACAGTCAACAGCCAGTGTTACAATTTTCATAAGAGAATGTAGTTTGGGTTGATGCATTATTACGGGATAAAGGACTACGTTACAAAAAGAAAATAGGAGTTAAATCAATGCCTTCTATCTTTCCTGGAATGAATCCTTATTTAGAACATCCGGAATTATTTCCAGGATTACATCACTTACTCATTAGTGAAATTGCCAGATTTTTATCTCCCCAACTGCGTCCTAAATATCGAGTTGCAGTAGAAGTGCGGATGTATGAAACGACTGATGAGAATTCCTTGCTTGTTGGTATTCCTGATATAATAGTAAAAAATCGGCAAAATATAACTGATTCTACAATTACAAATATAGCGGTTGCCGCACCGAAATCTGAACCGATAAAAGTCAAAATTCCAATGCCAGTGAATATTAGGGAAGGATATTTAGAAGTACGAGAAGTAGAGACAGAGGTATTAATTACTACTATTGAAATATTATCTCCGACGAATAAACGTACAGGAAAAGGACGACAGATTTATGAGGAAAAACGCGCACAAGTCTTAGCTAGCCGCAGTAATTTGGTTGAAATTGATTTATTACGTAAAGGCGACCCCATGCCGATGATGGGTAATGATATTCAGAGCCACTATAGAATTTTAGTTTGTCGTGGCGATCGCCGTCCTTATGCTGACTTATATGCTTTTAATTTACAAGATATAATTCCATCCTTTCCCCTACCTTTGTGTTCTGGAGATACGGAACCAATTATAGATTTGCAGGCATTATTAAATCAGGTATATGATATCTACGGCTATGATTTGGTAGTAGATTATAGCCAACAGCCAGTACCAGCGTTGTCAGAAACAGATGCAGCTTGGGCAGATGCACTGTTGCAGGAGAAGGGTGTACGGTAACAAAAAAATCTATAATTAGTGAAATTAACTAAATATAAAGTATCAAAAAGATTAATTGCCTTTGAATTTTTCTTTGGCATGTAATACATATTGCTGCAACATAAAAGAGTAATTTTTGACATTGTTATCTCAGAGTTCTGAGAATAACAATGTCACGAAATCACGAAGAATGCCTTGCCCTACTTGAGCAAATTCGCTGGAATGGAAAGCCAAAGTGCCCATATTGTGAATCAACCAATTCCCGGAAATTGAAGAATGAACACAGATACCAGTGTAACGAGTGCTTTACTTCATACAGTGTTACAGTGGGTACAGTTTTTCACAAGACTCATGTAGAATTACATAAATGGTTTTTAGCAATTCACCTTGTGCTGAGTTCATCAGGGGGTGTAAGTGTGCGTCAGCTCGCCAAAGAGATTGGTGTTAATAAAAATACAGCCTGCTACATGATTGAGCGTATCCGTAAAGCAATGACCGAGGAATTAGAACTGCTACAAAGGCTTAAAAATAGTAATGATTAAAAAATTACTAAAACTTTTGCAGTAGTAGTGCGAATCACAAAGGGCTAAATATCCTAGAGTCATAATTAGAAATGGTGTTGAGGACTATCTCTACTCAAGGACGGGTAAGTTAAATTTTAGCGATTTTTTATTAATAGTAGAAGACTAATAATTACATAAAATTCTGTTAAAGCTATGTTATTAGAGGTGGCTAAATGAAGGCGCAAAAACTGTACGACATGACTAAGCGCAAAGCCGCGTATACAGCTTTGTTGTTTATTTTAGGTGCGTTTGTTACAGGTTGGCTTACGTCTGTATCAGAATTTTTATTCAGGGATACTTTAAAAATTCCTATTCCTCCTTTTTTTACACAAGTAGTTGGGTTAATTTTGACGCTTTTCTCATGGACTTACGTTAAAGATGTTATTGAAGACGCAATAGAATCAGAACTAAAAATAAAAAAGAAAGATATTGAGGAAGAATATGAAAAGAAA
The DNA here is from genome assembly GCA_034531095.2 of Nostoc sp. CreGUA01. Lineage (GTDB taxonomy): Bacteria > Cyanobacteriota > Cyanobacteriia > Cyanobacteriales > Nostocaceae > Nostoc. Next base: position 9,185 of record JAVRBV020000101.1, read on the forward strand.
TCTCCAGAAGCTATCCGAGAGAAGCAAGAACAAGAGTTCTTAGCTATATGGTTAGACAAAGACAAATATATGGATCAAGTTAATTTTAATAAAATGTCTACTAATGTTCGTCAAGAATTTATGAAAGATAGAAGTGAATTTCAGAATGTGTACCTTAAAGATTTTGAAGAAAGATACAAGGCTCGCCAAGAGATTTTAGAAACACTGCTGAATGAAGAAGAAGAACCATTATTAAGACTCGTCAGGAGTACAGGAGATTATATATTCAACAAAAAAGATAATGATAAAATTACTGACGAAGAGAACGAAATATATCTTAAAATTTATACTATCTTGAGAGCCTGGCTACTTTGTAGCATAAAGTTTGATTGTGTTATGCCAGTAGAATCACTTCATAAAATTATAAAAGATAGTAAATATGAAATTGACGCTCTGAAACATATTAGAGATACATTGTTGGATGATCCAGCAAAAGGCATGAAGATTCTGCCAAATGAAAAATCCAGAGAAATAGTCAAATTTTACATAAATGAATTGATTAAGCAAATGGATCAACCTACTGTTTAGCGAAGTAAATTGTTATAGCTTTGAGTCGAAATTATTGTTTTTTGTAGTATTTTTACTATAAGGGTTCTATATCATTAAAATCTATTTTCTTTTTTAAAATTTCTTTAAGAGTACTTTCATATTCAATGCGCTCTTGTAGGCTAGGATATTTATGGCTTGATTTTGCTAGCTCCTCGACTGTATGAAAAGCACCTTTTACATTAGTTTTTAATTCTCCCTCTTTTGCTTTTTCTTTAACTGTAGATAAAATATTAACGGCTACCTTCAATAAATCTTCTAAACTGAACTTAACCATTGAGTGATTACATCCTGAAAAAATTATACTTGGTGATATATATTATTCATTTAACCCATAGAAAGTCTCGACCGTTAACTAGGACACGAAAATGTTATTTATTTAACTACATTCAAAAGCCAAAGTTTAGAAAGTGAGAAAATTTATGTACTACTATACGATCGCACTCCCACTATCAAATTCAACCTACAGCCAAGATTCACAAGATAACTCCCTCACTTGTCTCATCTGCTCAAAATCGCTATCCTGTAAAACGATGGTCAAATTATGACGCAAAGCGATCGCACACACCACCAAAAACCACATAATAATTTAGCCCCCTCCCCGCAAGCGAGGAGGGGGGACTAGAGTCGGTGAGAGGGTTTGGATTGGGGTTTTGATCTTGGGACATTTGGACTGTGGTTAGCTAATTAATATTTCATGTATTATTCCCAGCGATCGCACTCTTGCCCCAACTCTTCAAAACTCTGGCATAATCAAACAGGCAATTTTTGCGAATATCACCCAAGATAATTGAAAGGTTTACGCCGCATGAATATTTTAATAGAATAATCTCATCAAAAGATTCGCAGCAATCAAAATGGACTGGATTACGCTACTGCGATCGCTACAGTCTGATTTTATCAAAAGGTTAACATCTGGTTGTCTGCTTCATTGTGAAACAGAAGGTCAACATAGCGAAGTAACTATAATTTCTGGAGATAGGCTAAAGGCACTACGGGAATTTTGCTGGCAGATGGCTGAGAAATATAAGCGTGTTTTGCCAGTTCGTGATGTTTTCATCAGCTATCTTAAGGGAAAACTCGGTGAGGAAGTTGTCAAGGAACGTTTAGCTGATTTTATTACCGAAGTCGATTATGAAAAACGATTTGGTGGTGATGGTAAAATCGATTTTACCTTGACTTCTGACCCATCTATTGGTATTGAGGTTAAATCTCGTCACGGTAGGATTGACAGAGTTAGATGGTCAATTAGTTCTGAAGAAGTTGAAAAAAATGCAGTTGTAGTTTGCATTTTAATTCAAGAAGATGTGAGTGAAGCACAATCTGAATATCACCTTTTTTTAGCTGGCTTTCTGCCAACCAGAATGATTAAGTTGAAGACTGGGAGAATTTCATTTGGCATAGACCAATTACTTTATGGTGGTGGTTTATTTTACTATTTAGAACAGTTACAATCTTCTGTAAATCAAAACTCTTTTAAGCAACAGCCACCAATTTATAAATATTTTCCAAAAAAAGAAACGCCACCTAAGCCAACTAATAATCAGTTGCTCAAATCTTCTTTGAAACCTGATGTAGAAAGTTATTTATATTCTCGTGATGAAGATTTAAGTTTAGTTTATATAAAATTAGGTGATGAATCTTTTAAAAAAGGAGAATATGCAAATGCCATAGCTAGCTACGATCGAGTTTTAGAAGTTAATCGTAGTGATGCTGATTTGTATTATAAACGAGGTTTAGCTCACTATCAAATAGGTGATTATGAAGGAGCGATCGCAGATTATTCTCAGGCAATTCAGATAAATATTCATGATGCTAAATTTTATAATAAACGAGGTTTAGCTTTATATCAAATTGGCAGATTAGAAGAAGCAATTAATGATTATAGCCAAGCTATTAGAATTAATCCTAACCTTGCCGTAGCTTATAAAAATCGGGCTGAAGCGCGTTCACATCTAGGAGATAATCAAGGAGCAATTGAAGATTATACCCAAGCTATTAAAATTAATCCCGATTATGCTGATGCTTATAAAAATCGTGGTATCGCTCGTTATTTACTAGGAACTCCACCAGTATTTTCCCAAGCAATCAAAATTAATCCCCAAGATGCCCTAGCTTATAAAAATCGTGGAAATGCTCGTTCTGATTTAGGAGACTTTCAGGGAGCGATTGAAGATTATACCCAAGCAATACAGATTAATCCTAATTATATTGATGCTTATTATAACCGTGGAAATGCTCGTTTTGATTTAGGAGATTTTGAAGGAGCATTTGAAGATTATACTCAAGCCATCCAGATTAATTCTAATTATGCAGATGCTTATTATAATCGTGGCAATATTCGTTTAGAAATGGCAGATAAACAGGGAGCAATTGAAGATTTTCAAAAAGCCGCAGATATCTATCGTAAAGAAGGCAAGCTAGAAGCCCTCAAAGATACAAAACAAAGAATATTAGATTTAGAAATAGAAGAATCATTAGATATTTTAAACTTTTAGGGCAATGGGAGTTAGGAGTTAGGAGTTAGGAGTTAGGAGTTTGGAGTTAGGAGTTTGGAGTTTGGAGTTATTGTCCCCTTGTCCTCATCTCCCTCATCTCCCTCATCCCCCAAGGCATAGCATATTAGAGTTATCAGTTTCTGTGGGTATAAGTTAGGTTGGGATTGATACTTATTCAGGACTTACGCAAGAACTCTCTGAAACTCTTATTTCTCTGTGCCCTCTGCGTCCTCTGCGGTTCGATTTTCCGTTACCTGTGCGTAAGTCCTGTTATTATCAAATGAAAATCTTTGACTTTATAAATCTTAGTATTCGCTAAAAATTAATCGAAACGTTCAACATTAAACCTTCTGAATTCTTACTTATTGATATCGATTATCTTTCTTAAATTATTAACTTGTAAAAACTGATTTTTTTCATTACCTTTAAATAAAGGTTCCATATCAAATAACTTACCAGTCTCAACAAAAATGAAGCCAAAATTACATTCAAAATCTTCAGGTTGTTGCAGCGAACACGAACATCACGAGAATCATAACCATCATCATGATGAGAATCATAACCATGACCACAATCATCATCACGGTGAAGAATTCAATCTCAAAAATGAGGTGTTTCCTTTAATAGTGATTTTAAGTTTGTATGCGCCTGGTGTAATTTTTGAAGAACAATTACATAACACACTGTACTCTATAGCTGAATATTTGGTTTTTATACCTGCTTATTTATTAAGTGGGTGGAGTGTTTTAAAAACTGCGGGACGCAATATACTTAAAGGTAGAATATTTGATGAAACGTTTTTAATGACAGTAGCGACACTAGGGGCGATCGCAATTCATAAATTACCTGAAGCTGTCGGAGTTATGTTATTTTATAAAATTGGCGAATTGTTCCAAGATATTGCCGTCAGCCGTTCCCGTAATTCTATTAAAGCTTTATTAGAAATCCGCCCAGACTATGCAAATCTTCAAACAGAAAATGGGCTAAAAAAAGTATCGCCAGACACAGTAAATATTGGAGATATTATCGTCGTCAAACCAGGAGAAAAGATTCCTTTGGATGGTGAAGTTATCGAAGGTAATTCCCAAATTGATACATCTGCGTTAACTGGAGAATCTGTGCCGCGAACGGTGAAGCAGGGAGAAATAGTTTTAGCTGGGACAATTAATAAAATTGGCGTTCTCAGGATTCAAGTCACAAAACTTTTTGATCAATCTTCCATTGCCAAGATTTTAGACTTGGTGCAAAATGCCAAAAGTAAAAAAGCTGAAACAGAAAAATTTATTACTAAGTTTGCTCGATACTATACACCAATAGTAGTTTTTACATCTTTAGGAGTTGCTTTGTTACCTCCTCTATTCATTTCTGGCGCAAGTGCTTCGGAATGGATTTATCGTGCCCTAATTTTATTAGTTATTTCCTGTCCATGTGGACTAGTTATCAGTATTCCCTTAGGCTACTTTGGAGGCGTAGGAGGTGCAGCTAAACGCGGTATTTTGGTGAAAGGATCTACTTTTTTAGATAGTCTAAATGCAGTCAAAATAGTTGTTTTTGATAAAACTGGCACTTTAACAAAAGGAGTCTTTCAAGTAGCAAAAATAGTACCAGAAAATGGCTGGAGTGAACAAGAATTACTGGAACTAGCTGCCAAGGTGGAATTCCATTCAAATCATCCCATTGCTCAATCTATTCGCAATGCTTACGGTGAAAAAATTGATGCATCTGATGTGAAAGATTATGAAGAAATAGCAGGTTATGGGATTAGAGCCAAGGTTGAAGATAAGCTAGCGATCGCAGGAAGCGATCGCCTATTACATAAAGAACACATTGCTCATGATAATTGCCTAATAGAAGGAACAGTGATTCATCTAGCAGTAGATAATATTTACGCTGGATATATAGTAATTGCTGATGAAGTGAAAGAAGATGCCAAACAAGCAATTCAAACACTCAAAAAAATGGGTATAGAAAAAACAGTAATGTTAACAGGAGATAATCAAGCGATCGCTTTTCAAATTGCTGAACAAATTGGCATAGATATCTACGAAGCAGAGTTATTACCAGAAGAAAAAGTAAATGCTATTGAAAAATTAATCAGCACCACCGACAAACATGCTAAAGTAGCCTTCGTTGGCGATGGTATTAATGATGCGCCAGTAATTGCCAGAGCAGATGTAGGCATGGCAATGGGCGGCTTAGGCTCAGATGCAGCCATAGAAACTGCGGATATTGTCATCATGACAGATGCACCGTCAAAAGTGGCAGAAGCAATCCAAATTGCCAGAAAAACCCGCAAAATAGTTTGGCAAAATATTGGGTTTGCTTTAGCAATTAAAGGCGTATTTATTGGATTGGGTATCTTTGGCATAGCAACAATGTGGGAAGCTGTGTTTGCAGATGTTGGAGTAGCAATGCTAGCAATTTTCAACGCCACTAGAGTCATGAAATAAAATTTTGAGTAAATCAGGAATCCGTAATTGGGAAATTGTAGAAGTTAAAACTGAAAAGTAATAATTGAAGCAAGTATTCCCAATCGCATTCTTTCGAGGTATACCGTGAACTCACATATTAAAAGTATCGCTACAGCTGCGCTAGCTTTGCTGCTAACTTACTCAGCAAAAGAAGCAATTGCACTACCCCAGAAAATTGATGGTTCAGTTACTATCGCTAAATCGCAACCATTAACAGACACCTTGATTATTCCTGGCCAAAGAGTCGGACCGATAACACGCACAACTACCAAACAAGATTTAGTCAAGTTGTTTGGTGCATCTCGTCTAGTTGATAAAACCATTTCCGGTGCTGAAGGAATTGGTAGTTTTGCCGCTACTCAATTAAAGTTAAGTCAGGGGCGATCGCTTTTGATAGTCTGGAGTGATAATACCCGTACCAAACCTTTAGATGTACGTAACTTGGGTTCAGCTTGGAAAACCCGTGAAGGTATCGGCGTTGGAACTCCCTTGAGTGAGTTACGCAAGAAATTAGGTAACTTTAAAATCTATGGATTAGGCTGGGATTACGGTGGTACGATTTTGTTAGATAGTAGTAAATTATCCCGCTATGAAGGCAAACTGATTTTACGAGTAGATGCTGCTCCCAATGCTTATGAAAAGTTTCCCAATAATTACCAAGCAGTGTCTGGAGATAGTACTTTTTCCTCCAGCAATCCGCACTGGAAACCTTTGGGAATTAAGCTATCAGAAATTATCGTTGTCTTGAATCCTCAGCGGATTTCCCAATAAAGCCAGGACTTACGCAAAAATAGCTAACTTCGCTTAATTTATCGAACCGCCTTCGCGTAGCGTCTCGAAGAGAAGACGCCAAGAACGCCAAGGGTTAGTAGAGTTTGCGTAAGTCCTATAAAGCGATCGCAATTAAACTATCATTCCCAGTTTAAATACATGAAAACTGCTGTAATCTACTAATTGTTAAACATTGCTCTCTAGTTGTTGAGCTACAAGTCGGGCAAATAGACCTTCTTGGGCAATTAACTCTGAGAAGTTACCGACTTGCACCACATGACCTGCGTCAATCACATAAATCCGGTCTGCATGACGAATCGTGCTGAGGCGATGGGCAATCACTATTCTAGTAGCATTTAACTTAGCTAAACTTTCAGTGACGATCGCCTGGGTACGGTTATCGAGAGCGCTGGTTGCCTCATCCATTAAAATAATTTTAGGCTTAGAGACTAGCGATCGCGCAATCAATAATCTTTGCCGTTGTCCACCTGAAAGATTATTACCACCCTCAGCAATTATAGTATGCATTCCCATTGGCATTTGCTTGATATCATCAGCTAAGCCTGCCATCTGGGCTGCTGTCCAAGCTTCTTCTAGGGAAACTAAAGCGCCGGCGGTGATGTTCTCAAAAACTGAACCTGTGCCGATTTTGCCATTTTGCAATACCACTCCCAACTGTCGCCGCACAGCTTGGAGTTCCATCTGTGCTAAGTCTTTGCCATCATAGTAGACGCTACCTGTTAATGGAGTTTCAAAACCCAACAGCAAGCGTAATATCGTTGATTTACCACTTCCAGAAGAACCAACAATGGCGATAAATTCTCCTGGTTCGGCATGGATGCTGACATCATTGAGAATTAAGCTGCCATTCTCCGAATAGCGAAAGCTAACACGTTCGAGGGTAATTTGGCCGTTTAATTGACCGGGGTTAACCTTAGTTGAATCATATTCAGGCTGCGATCGCCATATTGGTTTGGCGCGTTCCCATATTGGTACAATACTCCAAATCTCAGATGCAGTATTACTCAGGTTAATTACCCCTTTGAGAAAAATTGTCGCAGCATAGTTAAAAGCAACAAATGTACCAAGGGTGAGGCGTTTCTCCATACCCAGCATGGCAAACCCAAAAAGCAATATGGAATTTACTAAAGGCAGTGCTTCATTAAAGATTGAAACACTATCTTTAATTTGCTGCAAACTTGCTTTTAGCCTCATCTCCTGGGTGTACTTTTTTGCCCAAGCCGCAAATGCCCGTTCTTCTGCCATCGCTACCCGCAGTTTGGCGACACCATTGATTAGTTGTATGTTCAGTCCTTGAATTGCGCCATCGAGTTCTAGCTGTTTTTGCGATTTCTTCACCAATAAAAAGCTAGAAATAACCGTGAATACAGCCGCACAGATTGTTAAACCAACTCCCACAAACGCTAATTGCCAACTGTAAAAAAACATCAACACTAAGTTGAATAAGGCAAAAATTCCACTCAATAATGTTCTTTGGGTAGCACCACTCAGTGTTTGATGAATTTCCCTCACCGCCATCACCCGGTTGAGCAAGTCTCCAGAAGTATACTGACGAAAAAATCCTGGACTTAATCTCAATAGCCGATCCCAAATAGCTGGCTGTAATACACTATCAGTGGCACTTTCAATGCGGAGGGTAATAATACTTTGGGCAATTTGAAAAGCGAACTGTGCAAAGGCGACTGCAAACATTACTAATCCAATTTCCCACAACAAAGGGCGATCGCCTGCGGGAATGGCATGATTGATTAAAATAGCCGTTGCTTGTGGCGCAACCATTCCCAATATCGTCCCTAGTATGCCGACGACAAAAATATTAACGATGTCTTTTTCATAACCCTTGATTCCAAACCGCAACAGGTCGATGGCGTTGAGTGGTAATTGGGGTAATGGTCGATACAAAATATATGCTGTGGCTGCCAGTGTTTTTGCTAGTGACTCATTTACAGGTGTGCGAGTTTGCGCCACCGGGTCAAAGATGACATAATCTCGATTAGCTGTCAGCAACAACGCCACGGGGTCGCCTTCTTGGGTATAAGCTAACATCGCTCCTTGGTCTTGACGCCACCAACGGTTTGCCAAAGTCACCCGCCGAATCCGAATTTGGGATGCACGGGCGATCGCTGCAACAGGGTCTTTAATAGCACTCAAATCCTCTACGGGTGGGCGAATCTCTATCCCCAATGCTCGCCCGACTGCTCCCAGTGCAACCAATAGAGGTGGCCCTTGTGCAAAAAACACAACTTCTTGCTGGGGTTGCAATACTGTTGCTAAATCTGAGAGTGCATTCTTGATGACTTGCTGATTAAATTGTTCTCGTTTCTGAAACTGGCGAAATCTAGCTTCTTGATTTGCTAACAAACTGAAGTAATGAAAAAAATAATTATGCAAACATACTAAACCTGAGATTATTTCTGCGGAATTTTTCATATCTGCGGTTAGCAGCATCTGTCCGATAACCGGATTTTCTGCTTCCAACCACATAGCACTCCCAAGTGGAAACCCAGGCGAAGCACAATCAAGTTTTAGTTCCTCAACTCCCATCCAGCGAGTGCTTCCTTGTTGCAACTTCACCCATAAAAGTGTTGATTGCCTTTGCTGTAGCGTTTCACCGGGCGATAAAGAAAAATCATGCTCAACGCTTGTCGTGGTCAGGTTTAAGGGCGTCGTCAAAACCGTCTGCTGGGCACCCAGAGATTGTCCTAAATGATTTACCCAACCTTGAAAAAGTTCTATGGCTTGAGAATCAGCCGCGCCGATTTTCTCAACCAAATCAGCCATTGATATCTGGCATAATTGAGTCGGTTCAATTGCGATCGCAACAAAACCCCATTCCCTTGCTGCTCCTTCAGGTAATAATACTTCACCTACACTGACATGGAACAGATAGCGACGACCATCCTCAACATTACTGTTTTTAACTCTAGCCGCAAACACCGCCAATGTCCCAGAGTGTACTACCCAGACTGTTTTTGGGTCATTCAACAGTACTGGTTCATTTGCGGGCAAAGAATACAGTTTAGGAGAACGATTCATATCATGTCCGGTTGAATTCATTTAGACTGACGCGGGGAGGCGGGGAGGCGGGGACGCGGGGAGGCGGGGACGCGGGGAGGCGAAGACGCGGGGACGCGGGGACGCGGGGAGGCGGGGACGCGGAGACGCGGGGAGGCGGGGACGCGGAGAATTTTTTTGATAATTAACTATGCTTCTGCTGCGTGGAGTAGGCGAAAATAACTTCCGCCCTGGTGCCATAATTCTTCGTGGGTGCCACGCTGGACGATTTTACCTTGCTCCAGCACAATAATTTCATGACAATCACGAATTGTGCTGAGGCGGTGAGCTACTACAATACACGAGCAACCACGCTCTTGCAAGTTGCGGTTAATAATCAACTCAGTTTCGGCATCCAAAGCGCTGGTTGCTTCATCCAATACTAAAACTTGAGGATTTCTCACCAAAGCGCGGGCGATTTCTAAACGCTGGCGTTGTCCACCACTAATATTCATACCGCCCTCAATTAACTCAAAATCATATTTACCAGGCAATGACACGATGGCATCATGAATAGCTGCATCTTGGCAAGCCTGCACCAAATCAGCTTCTGACACAGTAGCATCCCAAAGCGTGATATTTTCCCGCACACTCCCCGCAAATAAAAAGATATCCTGTTCAACCATTGCCAGGGAGTTAGCCAAAACAAAACGCTGAATATGCGATCGCTCTACACCATCAAAGCAGATTTCCCCCTCCCAAGGCTGATAAAGCCCGCAAATTAATTTCGCAATTGTAGATTTACCAGAACCACTCCCCCCCACAAGCGCTATCCGTTCCCCAGGCTTGACAACTAAACTGAAATTCTCAATTAAAGGACGTTCTACGCGACTGTATCCGAAGGTGACATTCCGTAACTCGATGTGACCGTGTAATTGCCAGGGGGATGAAGAAGACGCGGAGAGGGGGAGACGCGGGGACGCGGAGAATTCTTTTTCCATACCCCCTCGTCCCCGTGTCCCCGCGTCCCCGCGTCCCCGTGTCCCCGCGTCCCCGCGTCCCCGTGTCCCCGCGTCCCCGCGTCCCCGTGTCCCCGCGTCCTCTTCCTTCTCCTCCACTTCTAAATCAACGGGATTTTGCAACACGTCATCCAGGCGATTTAAGTCGGCTTCTAAATCTTGGAGTGTGCTGCCGAAATTGACGAGGCTATTAACTGGCTCTAGGAAACTGAGTGTTAAACTTTGGTAGGCAACGAGCATCCCAATACTGAGATTGCCGTTCATTACCCGTAACCCACCAACTAGCAGAATGGAAGCTGTGGTTAAGGCTGTCAAAATCGTGGGTAATGTGGTGAGAATTTGAGTTTGTAAGTTTAATTCCTGTTGGGCGTTGAGTGCTTTAGCGTAATAACCAGCAAACCGAGCAAATAAATCTGATTCTAAGCCAGAAGCTTTGATGGTTTCTATGGTTTGGATGCCGCTAACTGTTACACCACCGACTTTGCCATATTCCTGAGCTAGCCGCATATTGGCATCCACACGAGTTTGTGATAAAAATAGCAGGGCAAAGATATTAATTGCAGCAAAACAAAGAGCGATCGCACTTAACAACCGGTCATACTGAATCATAATCAGTAAGTAAAAAACCATCATCACTGCATCAATGATTGTAGTTGCCAAAGGCCCTGAGAGTCTTTGTGCTACCCGATCGTTAAGTTGCATCCGGCTGCTGATTTCTCCAGCAAAGCGCTGGTCATAAAACCCCATAGGCAATCGTAAAATATGCCAGAGAAACTGCCCTGAAGTGCTGACTGACAACTTCACCATCAATCGCCGCAAGTAAGTCAGTCGCAATCTGGCAAGCAACGCCCGCAATATAGTAGTTATACCCATGCCTAAGAGCAAAGGTCGTAGCCATTCCTGTCGGTCTTGGACTAAAATCTCATCGATAAACACCTGGGAAAATGCTGGTACCGCTAACCGAGGCAATGTTAACAGTAACCCTGCCAGCAAGCAAAATACGATGGTTCCCCATGAGTTTTGTAAGCGGCTACTTAAAGCAGAGACAATGTGATTTTTTTTGCCACCTTTCTGGAAATCCGCGCCGGGTTCCATGACCAGAACAACACCAGTATACGAGCGATCGAACTCTTCCCAACTAACCGTTCTCCGACCACTCGCAGGATCGTTGAGGTAGACACGTTTTTTGGTATATCCTTCTACCACCAGAAAATGGTTAAAATTCCAAAAAGCAATGTAGGGAAGACGGGTAGTTGTCACCTGTTCCAGAGACAGTTTTAAACCTTTGGCATTGAGTCCATAGTTTTTAGCAGCTTTGAGAATATTAAAAGCTTTGCTTCCATCTCGTGAAACACCGCATTCTTCACGCAATTTAGCCAGTGGTACAATCCGACCATAATAGCTAAGAATTATTCCCAAAGCAGCCGCGCCACATTCCACCATTTCCATTTGCAAAAGTGTAGAAGTGCGGACACGATTTGGAAATTTGGGGATTGGGGACTGGGGATTGGGGATTGGAGATTGGGGATTGAGCATGGAGAATGGTGAATGAGTCTTTATACTCGTGAACGAGTCTTTGATATTCGGCGACGAGTCTTTGATATTCGTGAATGAGTCTTTGATATTCGTGAATGAGTCTTTGATATTCGTGAATGAGTCTTTGATATTCGTGAATGAGTCTTTGATACTCGTGAATGTGTCTTTGATATTCGTGAATGAGTCTTTACTCCTCGTGAATCCAGTTTGCTTTTCCAATACCCATTCCCCGGCTCCCCATCTCCCCACTCCCCACTCCCCACTCCCCATTCCCCAATGCCCAATGCCCTTTAAACTTTAGGCGAACTCAGGGCATTCAGTAGCAACAGTGGCCACGGCACTTTGATATCGGGTATGAGTTTTGAATAATTTCTCAGTACTGGCAATGCAGCCGGCAGCACAAAGCGCAGAGAGCGTAAAGATGCGGGACGATCGCCATTTTCGTCTACAATTCCATATTGGCTAGCGAGTTC
>JAVRBV020000102.1:0-14253 GCA_034531095.2 Nostoc sp. CreGUA01
ATTACGACAATAACCAAGGACAAGAACGTTGTTGGTTTGTGACAGATGATTTTCGTGTCAGGGTTAGTACTGTACGAATGATGAACGGAGTCAACTTGATGACTTATTGTTCTGAGCGTCGTTGTGTTTCCCAGCAAGTGCAAGAGCAAATGATCGCTCAAAATCATGCTAGGGCATAGGTGATGGGGCATGGGGAGATGAGGGGGGTGAGGGGGATGAGGGAGATGAGGGAGATGAGGGAGGAGGGGAGGCAAGGGAAAAGGTTAAGGGGGAAAGGGTAAAGGGGAAAGGATAAAGGGATAAATTTAACCTTTCCCCCTTCCTAATGCCCAATGCCCAATGCCCCATGCCCAATGCCCAATGCCCAATGCCCCATGCCCAATGCCCAATACCCAATGCCCCATTAAGGAATGTTGCTTTGTTTCTAAGAAATGAGACGTGCATGATTCACATCCTTTATTTTCATGCAAGGGTTAATGAGTCATGCTGTATGTATAAGCCTTTCCTGGAATTTTTAGAAAAAGAGCTATTTGAACGGTTTGATTTACAAAGTAGGGACATTCCCCCTGGTTTGGAATTCAAAGTTAGCGATCGCGGCAGAAACCCAGCAACCATCCGCAGTTGGTGTCACCAATGTCAAGAATTGCGGAAAATTCGCTACACCTATATTGATGCCGGGGAAAGCGCCCAAATTTTTAACAGCGTGATTTATCCCAACCATCACTATGATTTACCTTTACTAGGGATTGATTTTTTATCCTTTGGTAAAATTAAAAATCTGATTGTTCTCGACTTTCAGCCTTTATTTCAGGATGAAGATTACCAGAAAAAATATATATTTCCGCTGAAATCTCTGCATGATAAATATCCGGATCTGTCACAAAACTTGGAAATGAAGTTTTACGACGCTAACCAGTATTTTTCTAAATACCTATTATTTGCCAAAACAGATCCTCAAACAGTAGCAACACGAGTATTTGCAGCATTTCAGGATTACTTAAACTTGTATTGGCAAATGTTAGCAAATGCCCAACCTCTACAAGATCCAGAAGATATCCAACGGATTATCAAAGCTCAAAAAGACTATGACCAATATAGTGCAGACCGCGACCCAGCATCTGGTCTATTTAGCAGTTATTTTGGTCATGAATGGGCAGAACGCTTTCTGCATGAATTCTTATTTGAAGATGCTGTGCCTTTAGCAGTCAGCAAAAGATGATAAATGGGGCATGGGGAATGGGGAATGGGGGGATGAGGGAGATGAGGGAGTGTGGGGAGATGGGGAGATGGGGAGAAAATTTTACTCCTAACTCCCAACTCCTAACTCCTAACTCCCAACTCCTAACTCCTAACTCCTAACTCCTAACTCCTAACTATTAATGCCCAATGCCCCATGCCCAATGCCCAATCTATATACATCAAATGACACTATATCAGCCATTTATTGACTATGCGATCGCCTACATGCGATCGCGTTTGGATTTGCAACCCTATCCTATCCCCGCTGGGTTTGAGTCCAAAAGCGCTATTGTGGGCAAGGGAAAGAATCAGGAAGAAGTTGTCACCACCAGTTATGCTTTTCAAACTGCAAAATTGCGGCAAATTCGTGCAGCTCACGTACAAGGTGGCAATTCGCTGCAAGTCCTGAATTTTGTGATTTTCCCTCACCTTAACTATGATTTGCCCTTTTTTGGGGCAGATTTAGTGACTTTGCCAGGAGGACACCTCATCGCCTTAGATATGCAACCTCTATTTCGAGATGACCCAGCATATCAGGCAAAGTATACCGAACCAATCTTGCCGATTTTTCACGCTCATCAACAACATCTGGCCTGGGGAGGAGATTTTCCCGAAGAAGCACGACCTTTTTTCTCTCCCGCTTTTTTGTGGACTCGTCCCGAAGAAACTGCTGTAGTAGAAACTCAAGTGTTTGCCGCTTTCCAGGACTATTTGAAAGCTTATCTGGATTTCGTCGAGCAAGCAGAGATTGTAACAGATTCGCAACATTTAGCAGCGATCGAGCAAGCCCAACTGCGTTACCTCCGATATCGCGCCGAAAAAGACCCAGCACGAGGCATGTTTAAACGCTTCTATGGCGCTGAATGGACTGAAGAGTATATTCACGGCTTTTTATTCGACCTAGAAAGAAAATTAGCAGTCGTCAGTTAGAGAGTGGGCAAACAGGGCATTGGGAGTGCTGAGTTAGGAGTGAGGAATTAGGAGTTAGGAGTGTGGGAGGTGTGGGAGGTGTGGGAGGATGGGGAGGTAGGGAGGTAGGGAGGTAGGGAGGTAGGGGAGTAAAGGAAGCAAGCAAACGATTATTATTCTTCCTCATCCCCCCATCTCCCCATCCCCCCATCTCCCCATCTCCCTCATCCCCCTCATCCACCTCATCCCCCTCATCTCCCTCATCTCCCTCATCTCCCCACTCCCCACTCCCAATATTTAATGACAAAAAAAGCGGCTGGATAGCCGCAGGAAATTAATAATGACACTAAACATTTTAATCGCTCCTTCTGGATTTAAAGAAAGTCTTGATGCCGAACAAGTAGCTGATTGCATAGCTACTGGTATCACTAGAGTTTTCCCAGATGTAAATATCTGTAAAGCACCTTTAGTAGATGGCGGTGAAGGCTTTACTAAAACTCTGGTAGCAGCCACAGGCGGGACTTTACATCACTTGGAAGTAACCGGCCCTGTGGGAAAAAAAGTACAATCTCATTTTGGCTTCCTTGGTGGAACTACGAAAAAAACTGCTGTGTTAGAAATGGCGGCAGCGGCTGGGTTGCGTCTCGTACCCTCCGATATGCGAAATCCCATGATTACAACAACTTACGGTGTTGGGGAATTAATTAAAGCTGCCTTGGATGCTGGTGCAGAACGCATTTTAGTAGGCTGCGGTGATTCTGGGACTAATGATGGCGGTGCTGGAATGGCGCAAGCTTTGGGTGTGAAGTTGTTGGATGAGAATGGCAATGAGTTAAGTTTGGGTTGTGGCGAATTAATCAAACTCAAACGCATTGATTTCTCTGGGCGAGATTCCCGTTTAAATCAAGTCCAAATTGATGTTGCTTGTAACTGGCATAATGTCCTGTGTGGTGATAAGGGTGTGGCTAGGGTTTTCGGTCCTCAAAAAGGTGCGTCTCCAGCAACGGTGGAAGCAATGGCTTCAGCACTAGAACACTACGCCGCAGTCATTAAGACAGATTTAAATATCGACGTGCGACAAATGCCTGGTGGCGGTGCTTCTGGGGGTTTGGGTACAGGTTTACACGCTTTGATTGGAGCTAAATTATACTCGCGCTACGATATCGTGATGCAGTATTTGGAATTAGATAATCTGATTCCCAAAGCTGATTTAATAATTACAGCGGAAGGCTGCATGGATTTCCAAACCCCACGCGGTAAAATTCCGGCTGAAGTAGCGAAGCGTGCCAAGCGTTATAACTTACCAGTGATTGCACTTGTCGGCACCATTGGTAAAGGTGCGGAAATCAATTTCCAGCACGGTATCGATTACTTTAATAGTATTTTGACTCATCCTTGTCAACTAAGTGAGGCGATTTCTCAAACCTCAACTTTGTTAACAAATGCTGCTGAACAGGTAGCGCGGTTGTTGTTGGTGGGTAGACAAATTAGAAGCTTTAAGTCTCAGAACCACACACCATACAAGAAGCAAGCGACAAGATTCAAAACTCAAAATAGTTTGTCTTCTAAGGAAGCAAGCTACAGACGTTGATTTAAGGTGAATTCGACAGACCTCACCCACCCAGCCTCCCTCTCCTAATAGGATGCAGCTGGCAAATAGGGGGTCAGACACCTCGTTTACCTACAAATTGGTTTGTAGAGACGTAGCAATGCTACGTCTCTACATCTGGTGGGATGACTCAGAATTAAAATTTCAAAGTTGTCCGGATAGTCCCAACGAAAATACTGTCGTTATTGGCGTTATGTTCGGGGTTAGTAATCACAAATAATCCAGGGGTAATGGAGATATTATCTGTCACCTGAAACCGATAAAAACCTTCTAGATGTAAAGAGGTATCTCTATCAGCAATTAAAGTACTACTGGTAACTTTTGGTGGCATTCCCACAACTAAACCAGCTAAATTACCCTTATTTCCCAAGTCAGGAAACGCTAAACTAACAGCATAATTCAAAATTTCTGCATCATCATTTGTGACTGCTGACTCGGCTTTTGTATAACCAACCCAACCAGAGATCGCAAATTTAGGATTGATTCGCCAGCTAGTCTCTAAGCCAAATGAATTTGCTCTAGTTGCAACATTTCCAAAAGGACTACGGGCGGTTAAACTACCTGTACTTCCTGTTAAATTAATTTCACTTTCACCAATTCCTGCATAGTAACCATGAAGATAAGTAAAAGTGATACCAAAATGATCAGTTGGTTGAAAATACAAGTGACCAAGTGCAGCAAAGTTACCATTAAATAAGCCATTATTTTCTGTGGGAAGTGCGGCATCATTAGCCATATAAGCAACAGCAAGTTGAGTATTTTGATTTAGTTGGTAGTTAAGCCCTAACCCGGTTCCGTCCATACTTCGTAAAATCGGATTATACCTACCAAAACGAGAAACCGCACCTCTACCACTACTGGATAAAGGATTTATTGGTTTAGCAAAATCATTCAATTCCATTTCGGCGATCGCAATTGTTGTTTTGAGCTTTTCACCAATAGGAAATGAATAATAAACTTCGTCTAACCCAATATCATTCCCAGTATCTTCATCAAAACCTAAACGAGTCATTAGTGTTCCAGTAATGCTCTCATCAAATTCTGGAATATTCCCTGATTCTAGGCGGAGGTTTAATTCATCTTTTCCGGTAAAGCTTGTCACAAAATTTAAACGTACACGCTGGGCAAATATGAGATTATTATCCAATTTTGAATTGTTATCGGCAGTGGTTTCACCAAAAATACCAGCAGCAGTCAAAATTGCTTCAGCTTCCAGTTTGGTTGTGGGAGAAAATTGATTGGCTTCTAACTCAGCCGTTCTATTTTCTAAAGTATCCACTCGGTTACTTATTGTTGTTAATTCTGAAGAAAATTCTGCTTGCAGTTTTTGGATTAAACCTAAATCTTCTTTAGTTGTAAAACTGTTGTTATTTGTGGCTATTAATTCTTGTAATTTTGTTAAACAAGTATTTAAACTAGCAGCAAATTCATAACGTGTCATTGCACGTTTTCCCTGATAATCTTCGTTGGGATATCCAGCAAGACAACCATATCTTTCAATGAGCGATCGCAAAGCCTGAAAAGCCCAATCTGTAATCTCTACGTCAGATAGTTGAGAAACAGATGTTAATTGTGATGTGTCTAGTACAGCAGGCTGTTGTTGATTTTCTAGAGCTAAAATTGCTGTATTAATACAGGCTATGACAATACTTAAGCTGGATGTCAAGATAAAATTTATAGAGATTTTGTTCATTTTTACTGCAACAAAGAAACTACAAAAACGCAATTTATTCGCATATTAAATTAGCATGATATTGCGTCATCAATCATGAGAAAATTCTCATCTATTTATTGGTGTTAATTCATCTTTTTATGAATTTATTGTTGGACTATAGCTAATATCCAAATATTGCGTAAAATGCAGTTAAAATAGCTAGGACAAAATATATTTAACTACTATTTTATGTCTGAACAAAATAAGATAATATAGGCTGAAATAATAAATCAAAAGACGCGATTTATCGCGTCTCTACAATCATCAATATTTTCAGGATTTACGCACCCTGTAAGAGAATGTTTGAAAAGTGTTTTGCTGTGACTTTAGGCACTTTTAGATTGCCCTTAGCCTTAAAAAGCTACGGTGTACACAAGTCGAAAAAACCATTACCAAAACACATTTGAGTTTGGTAGTGGTCTATCGCATTAATTTTGATCAGTTTGTAGTAAGCACTTCAGTGCTTAAAAATCAAGGACTAAAGTCCTAACTACAAACTTATTTACCCCTCAGAACTAATGGGACAAACCAGTAGTGGACTGACACAGCTAAAATAGTGCATTAGCAAACTCTTGTGGGGTGGGCATCTTGCCCGCCCAGACGGGTGAGGACACCCATCCCACAAGAGTCAAGTTAATGCACTATTTTAGCCTTGTCACGCTACTCTTACTTAACCAGGATTTAGATCCCCGACTTCTTCAAGGATACAGCTGGCGATTAAGGGTAAGACCCCTCATTGTACCAAAATATCGGGTAGGGGCGTACAGCTGTACGCCCCTACAATACCGTGGAATAAGGAAAAATCTTGATATGGGGGGTAAGACCCATCATTCGCCAGCAGTATCCTTGAAGAAGTCGGGGAGCTGGGCGAACCGGAATCAAAGTCTTCCAATTTATCGCGTCTGTTGCCTTAACCAGAAAAACAGAAGTCAGGGTTGCCGATGCTAACCCTGACTTCCCACACTCTACAATGATTATTATTCCTAATCACTGAGGATTTATTTTTTAAAATTCCTTATAACCGTAGAAGTGTACTAATGTTGTTGTCGTATTCTTTGCCACACAGTAAAGCCCAAAAGAATAATAATACTACTGGCGGTAGCCAACATTACAGCCAAAGTCATACCTTGTATTCTCATCGCTAGCAAGTTGCAAACTAGAGTAATTCCCCACAACGTGAACGCAGCATGACGTTGGGAGAGTCCCCAAGCCAGCAAGCGGTGGTGCAGGTGGTCTTTGCCAGGAGTACTCAGAGGATTATTTCCTGCTAATAGCCGCCGTACAAATACTTGAGTAGTATCTAGCACTGGCAACAACAAAAATAAAACCGTGGGTACGAGGGCGTAGAGTGTGTTTTGTTGCAGTTTACCTAAAATACTAGTTGCTGCTAGGACGTAGCCGAAAAAGTATGCTCCGGCATCACCCATAATAATCCGTGAGGGATGGAAGTTATGGCGCAAAAAGCCCAGTGCTGCACCCCCCAAGGCTGCCAATACCAATATTGCTGCTGCACGGTTGTTAAATTGGGCTGCAACTCCTAACAAACTCATGGCGGTGATAAAGCTGATTCCTCCCGCCAAACCATCCATACCATCCATCAAATTGATGGCGTTGGTAATTCCTACTACCCATACTACCGTTAGGCACATGGACAGCAGCGAGTCGATGGGGGTGCCAAACATGACTTTGACACTGATGCCATTAGCTACCAGTAACAGTGCTGTGACAATTTGTGCCCACAAACGAACAGAGGGCGGTAAACCGAATTGGTCGTCAATAAAGCCCACAAGGACTAATATTGAACCCCCTAACAGAATAGTTAGTACTTGAGCCAATACGTTTTGGAGTTCTATCGGTCGTAAAAGACTAGCTAATACCAGCGCGGCAATTACACCCGCGTAGATAGCTAGCCCCCCTGCATTGGGCAAAGGTTCTCGGTTGAGCCGCCGTGCGTTGGGTTGGTCTGCCCAACCTACTCGCAAGGCGAATTTGCGTACAGTCGGAATTAAGCGCCAGGTTACAAGCCAAGCTAAGAGGAACGTGAATACCACTGCCAACCAGCCGGTGCCGCTAGGTTCGGCAATACCAAGGGATTTAAGGGAGTTGTCTAGGTTCATCTCCCAATTCAAGCATTACTGCCAGTATCTAATTTGAGCATCACCTGTATATTAATCAATTTTTCATTTCCATTTGTAACTTGACTTGCTGGAGACATTAGCACTCTTGACCTGTGAGTGCTAAATTGTCTAATGGAAGCGCTTGAGAAATAAAACATGGCGAAAATTATTGCATTTGACGAGGAATCGCGGCGAGCTCTAGAAAGGGGTGTTAACGCCCTTGCCGATGCCGTAAAAATCACCTTAGGTCCCAAAGGTCGCAACGTCCTTTTAGAAAAAAAATTTGGCGCACCTCAAATTGTCAACGATGGTATCACTGTTGCCAAGGAAATTGAATTAGAAGATCCTTTGGAAAATACAGGTGCAAGACTCATCCAAGAAGTAGCATCAAAAACTAAAGATGTCGCTGGAGATGGCACTACAACTGCTACAGTTCTGGCACAGGCTTTGATTCGGGAAGGTCTTAAGAACGTTGCGGCTGGTACTAATCCAGTCAGTTTAAAGCGCGGGATCGATAAAACTATCGAAGCGCTGGTAGAAGAAATTGCCAAGATAGCTAAACCTGTAGAAGGAAGTGCGATCGCTCAAGTTGCCACTGTCTCCGCCGGTAATGACGAAGAAGTTGGTGATATGCTAGCCCAAGCAATGGAAAAAGTCACCAAAGATGGTGTAATTACCGTTGAAGAATCTAAATCCCTGACGACTGAACTAGAAGTAGTTGAAGGGATGCAGATTGACAGGGGTTATATTTCTCCCTACTTCGTCACCAACAACGAACGCCAAATCGTCGAATTTGAAAACGCCCGCATCTTGGTTACTGATAAAAAAATCAGCACCATCCAGGATTTAGTGCCGGTGTTGGAAAAAGTCGCCCGTTCGGGTCAGCCTTTGCTAATTATTGCTGAAGATGTGGAAGGAGACGCCTTAGCGACTTTGGTAGTGAACAAAGCACGGGGTGTACTCACTGTAGCTGCCATCAAAGCGCCTGGGTTTGGCGATCGCCGCAAAGCTTTACTCCAAGATATTGCCATTCTCACCGATGGACAAATGATTTCTGAAGAAATCGGCTTGAGTCTAGATACTGCTTCTTTAGAAACGTTGGGAACTGCTCGCAAAATCACCATCGATAAAGAAAACACCACAATTGTCGCTGGTAGTTCCACCAAGCCAGAAGTGCAAAAGCGCATTGGTCAAATTCGCAGGCAGTTGGAAGAAACTGATTCTGACTACGATCGAGAAAAGCTCCAAGAACGCATCGCTAAGCTAGCTGGTGGCGTGGCAGTGATTAAAGTGGGTGCAGCCACAGAAACCGAACTCAAAGACCGCAAACTACGCATTGAAGACGCCCTCAACGCCACAAAAGCTGCTGTGGAAGAAGGTATCGTTCCTGGTGGTGGAACCACCCTCATTCACTTATCCAAGGCAGTAGAAGCAATTAAAAACACCCTGGAAGGCGAAGAAAAAATTGGGGCTGAGATTGTCCAGCGAGCATTGGAAGCTCCCTTGCGTCAAATAGCAGACAACGCCGGTGCAGAAGGTTCTGTGGTTGTCTCTAGAGTGCGAGATAGCGAATTTAACATTGGCTACAACGCCGCTACTGGCGAATTTGAAGATTTGATCGCTGCTGGGATTATCGACCCCGCGAAAGTCGTGCGCTCAGCTTTACAAAACGCTGGTTCCATTGCTGGTTTAGTCTTAACCACCGAAGCGATCGTTGTTGAAAAGCCTGAAAAGAAACCCGCTGCTGGTGCCCCTGACATGGGTGGCATGGGCGGTATGGGCGGTATGGGCGGCATGGGCGGCATGGGCGGCATGTTCTAAAGTGCGATCGCCTAGAATTCAGAATTCAGAATTCAGAAGATAAATATTTTTGAAGCAGTTTGTCTTGGCAAGACAAACTGTTTTTTATATCATTGCTGATTCAGAAGCAATATGTTATCTCTATTGCTGGTAACTCACTGAACTAGGACTTATACCATTTCACGAAAATCTTGACACATATAGATTTTTCGTAGGGGTTTAGCAGTGCTAAACCCTTACCCACGTATTTATATCATTGCATTTTCAAAAATATTGGCAACACATAAATCGGCTGTAAGGGCGTACAGCTGTACGCCCCTACCCATAGATCTGTGGGATTTTGATTTGAAATTGGCAGTAATTAGTCGTAAATACGGCTGACTACTAACAAAATGCTGATGCTCAAATGAGCTACGCAAATAATTGCAGAATTTAGAAATTACCACCTTTTTATTAATTTTTGTAAAATAACTTGTATGTCATTTGCCGTCTGTCATTCACTAATGCCCAATGCCCAATATAGGTAATATCTGATGCCACGAAAACTGCGCCGCGCTCTGAAAGTAGTAACTAAGGCATTTGAAGATGAGTTCTATCATCAACCGGGAACTCTGCCAGGAACCATTATTATTGATGCAGACGCTCCACCGCCGATAATTTTCTTGATTGACTATAGCCAGACAAATTTTATCCGCGAACAAATAGCAACTCCAGAGGAATGTATTCCATATTTAGAGATGGAAACGATTTCTTGGGTGGACGTACAAGGTTTAGGCTCTCAAGATATATTACAAAGATTGGGTCGAGTTTTTGATTTACATCCTCTGGTTTTAGAAGATGTGGTCAATGTACCGGAGCGTCCGAAAACAGAGGATTATGAAGACCAATTACTCTTCATTGCTCGCATGGTAGTACCAAAGGAAAAAACATGTGGTTTTTACAGCGAACAAGTAAGTTTAATTTTGGCGAAAAATTATTTGCTCACAGTCCAAGAAGAACCAGAGCATGATTGTTTTGAACCAGTGCGATCGCGCATTGAAAAAGGCAAAGGTATCATCCGCTGTCAAAAAGTAGATTATTTAGCTTATGCTCTGTTAGATGCCATTATTGATGGTTATTTTCCAGTGCTGGAACTTTATGGCGAGCGAATCGAAGAATTAGAAGAGGAAGTAATAGTTAGACCGACACCACAAACACTACAAAGTATTTATCAAATTAGGCGAGAATTGCTGCAATTACGTCGTGCTATTTGGCCGCAACGAGATGCAATTAATTCCTTAATTCGTGATGGCAGTGATTTAATTAGTGAAGATGTGCGAATCTACCTGCGAGATTGTTATGACCATACCGTGCAAGTAATGGATATGGTGGAAACTTACCGAGAATTAGCATCTGGATTAATGGATGTATATCTTTCAGCGGTGAGCAACAAAATGAATGAAATCATGAAAGTATTAACAGTGGTTTCGTCAATTTTTATTCCATTGACTTTTGTTGCCGGAATATATGGTATGAATTTCAATACCGATAAATCACCGTATAATATGCCGGAATTAAATTGGTATTGGGGTTACCCAATGTGTTTGGCAGTGATGGTGGCGATCGCACTTTGTCTGCTATTGTTTTTTTGGCAACGAGGCTGGCTGCAAAATTCTGTCACAGTTAAACGTGATTAAAGATTGCAGGCGATCGCCCAGTGGAATATACATTTATTAGTACCGGGAGTTAATATTTGAGAATTATGAGGAGTAGCGACCAGAATTTAATAATTTTGACGATTTATATTATTGTTGTCTCCTATGTTTTTAACCGGATGGTTGAATCCATCGACGACCAAATTAAATTTGAATTTAAAAAAGGAACTGTTGACGATCAGCTAAAAGAACAAAATCTTGACGACAAAATTGGCATTTCCTTTAAATTCAAATCCTCATACCCAATTGATGACTTGAAAGATTTATCGATGAGTATTGAAAATAAATCTGAAAATATCGCCGTATACGTTGATTGGGACAATAGCTCTTTAGTAGTTGAACATAGCAAACAATCGCGCCGAGTAATTCGCAAATCACCAGACTTAACCCGTGACTTAGCTGTACCCCAAAGTCCTAGCCTCATTGCCCCCAAGAAAACACTTTCTGAGACAGTAACAGCAGAAGATGTTTTCCAACGCGATCAAGCAACTGGAACCTACTCAGCTAAAAAACCACTAATTGATATTAATGGGCTACAAAAAGGGCAAAAAAAATTGTATAACGACTTTATAAACAGAAGAAAGGAGTTAGACTTTTCCCTACAGTTAGTGTTAAGAATATCTGAAGTACGTGGAGGTATAGCTCCTGGGGTTAATTTCCCTCCCATTAGCATTATCAATTGTCCCTTCACAGTCAGAAAACTACCTTGGACTTACGCCCTACCTTGGAATAAAAAGAAGTAATGCCAATTCAGAATTCAGAATTCAGAATTCAGAATCAATTACTGAGGGATGTAGATCCGCCACTCTCTTACAAAGTTCTGTACCCTGCGGGATGCCGCAGGCATCAAAGGAAATGTTTAGTTAACACACTACGTCATCGAAGATTACACTGGATGTAGGGAGAGAGTAGGCGCAGGCGGTTGCAGATCAGTCATAGTCACTGGTTTGAGGAAAGTCCGGACTCCCGAAAGACCAAACTTGCTGGATAACGTCCAGTGCGAGCGATCGTGAGGATAGTGCCACAGAAAGATACCGCCAAAACAAGTCAAAAGTAAAAACTAAAAAGGTAAAAGAAAGATTTTTTCTTTTCACTTTTGCCTTTTGCCTTTTGCCTTTTTTGGTAAGGGTGCAAAGGTGCGGTAAGAGCGCACCAGCAGCATCGAGAGGTGTTGGCTCGGTAAACCCCGGTTGGGAGCAAGGCCAAAGGAACTACGGTTGGTTTTTTACCAGTTCCGCTTCACAAGAGCCGCTTGAGGCGTCTGGTAACAGGCGTCCCAGATAGATAACTGCCCTCGCAAGAGAACAGAACCCGGCTTATGTCCTGCTCTTTCCTTTCAAAATGGAGTATCAAACTTTTTAGGTTTGTACTCCATTATTTTTTGTACGTATTTTGTACGATGCTTGACTGTACTTCAGACTTCCGACTTATTTAATAGCGATCGCCTCTTATACTATTTCACTAAAACCCTGATACATATAGATTTCGCGTAGGGGCACGGCATTGCCCATAGGTGTCAACTTAAGCTAAAAATAGCGTACTCGTTGGGTGTTGCGCGTCCGCCCACCGTTAAAACGGCGGTCTCATAGTTGAAGTCCATTTCAATGGACTGTAATTTTCAGTCCTCTAAAGAGGACTTTCGCTATTAGCCAGGAATTTCAATTCCTGGCGGACGGGGGGTTTCACGTTAAGTTGACACCAATGGGCATTGCCGTGCCCCTACCAACGTATTTGTATCATCATTAGACCTCTTGCAAAAGTCCTTCTTTTCCTCTTCTTCTTTGCGCCTTTGCGTGAGACAAAAAATTATTTATGCAAGAGGTCTATTAAAGTGAAACGGTATTAGGCTGAATTTGAATATGAAATTCAAAAATCAACTCTTCTCAACTCTTACTCTGGAGCGACTGGTGCGCGACGCCACTTGCTTCAAGTCTCTTAACCCACAAGGGCGCAGTGGCTCCTGTGCGTGAGGTAAATTCATATTCTCAATCAGCAACGCCGCCTCTGGTTTAGAATCATTTCAAGTTGGAAAAAACACTAGACCCGTTTGCCATACTTCCATTCTCCAGCGGAGGCGCTAGGGGAATCTTTGGCTGCTGGGCGACAATCACATTGGCTAGGCTACTGCTAGTCGGAGTTTCCCAGAAAGATAAACCCTCATATTGAGCGAATAAATCAGGGGGTAAAACAGTTGCACGAGGTTGAAACTCGACTTTTGAGCGGATGTGATGCAGTCCATTTGTATTCAGGCGGCGATCGAATTCGTTCGCTTCGTACTCCACATTGCTAAAATCATGCTCAAAAGGTTCCTCTCCCAGAAATTGATAAATCAGCGATAAGGTTTTATCGGGGGCTTGGCTTAATATGTCGTAGTCAACCAAGAGTAAAGATTCACTATATTCGCTATAGAAAGCTTCTTTGAGAGCGTTATAAGCAAACCCGACTAATCTTCCCGACTGACTTAAAGCTTCGGTGCGTGTGTAAACGGTAGAACGTTCACCAGGATTATTGAATAAACGCGACACATCAAATGCATTTTTCCTGATTAGTCGTTCCACACTATCCATTATCCAAGCTACATTTCGCACGCAGCAAATCACTTTCGCGTCGGGAAATAGCTGGTGGATTAAAGGCAATTTGCTACACCATAGGCGATTGGTATCGAAGATAACTGCTTTGTCGGCTTGCGGCTGATAGAAAGTTGAAAAAATCGTTAAAGTTAAAGCTTGTTTTTGTTCAGGTGTAATAAAGACTGAAAACTCATTATTCTCACTCATGGCTTCCAGCATACTGTTAACCAGACCCCCAACAGGACTGCTCATGTTGGCGTGAAATCGGGGATTTTGCCGCAGTAATGCTCCGAGTAAGGTGGAACCCGAACGGGGTAATCCAGAAATGAAGTGTAATTTCGGTTGTGTCATTCGGTTTTGGTTAGTTACTAATTCAAAAACTACCAGATGGGGCATTGGGCATTAGTTATTTTGATCTTGCTCCCCCTCCTCCTTCCTCCCTGCCCCTTACCTCTTACTCAGGCGACAATCTGAAAATCGCTTGCATTCAGTGGAGGGTTGCCTTGAATGGTGGCAATTCGAGTGAACCTCAGTGACAAAGGATTGTCAGAGATGTAGTTCAAGCCTCCCGTCTCTAAGTTGTAAACAATATTGACTGCTC
>JAVRBV020000103.1:0-33281 GCA_034531095.2 Nostoc sp. CreGUA01
GCAGTCGATAGTTAGTAATCAGTGAGGGAGATGGGCATTGGGCATTGGGCATGGGGCATTGGGCATGGAAAGAGGATGGGGGGATAAGGGGATGGGGAGATGGGGGGAAAGAAGAATTACTTTCTCCCTCATTTGGCCACCTCCCCACCTCCCCACCTCCCCATCTCTCCATCTCCCTCATCCCCCTCATCCCCCTCATCTCCCTCATCTCCCCATGCCCCATGCCCCATACTAAGATATTTGCGGTTTACGCAGATGCCAAGTAGTGGATTGCTCATAAGCATGAGCTACCTGAAAAAGTTGGTCTTCTCGTAGCACATTACCAATTAGCTGTAATCCTATGGGTAATCCTAGATCGTCAAAACCACATGGCAAACTTAAGCTAGGTAAACCAGCAAGATTTACTGGAATAGTCATTAAGTCATTTAAATACATGCTTAAGGGGTCAGTAGTTTTTTCCCCTGCTTTAAATGCTGTGGTAGGAGATGTAGGACAGACTAACACATCAACTTTACCAAAAGCTTTTTCAAAGTCTTGCTTAATCAGTGTGCGGACTTTTTGAGCTTTCAAGTAATAGGCGTCGTAATAGCCAGCCGAAAGTGCGTAAGTGCCGATCATAATCCGGCGTTTGACTTCTGTACCAAAGCCAGTGGCACGGGTACGAGTGTACATCGATAGCAGATTATCAGCATCAGCAGCTCGGTAACCATATTTAACGCCATCGTAACGAGCTAGGTTAGCTGAGGCTTCCGATGGGGCAATAATGTAGTAAGTAGGTAAGCCATAGCGAAAGCGGGGACAGGAAACTATATGAATTTCTGCTCCCAAACCTTGTAGGTGGTCGAGTGCTTTAGTAACAGCTTGTTCGACTACAGAATCTAGACCTTCGCCAAAGGTTTCTTTAATAACACCAATTCTCAGTTGGCCTCTAGGTTTAAAGTCTGGTTTGAAGCTAGCAGCGTAGTTGGGAATGGGAACTTTGAGGCTAGTTGAATCTTTGGGATCGTGACCTGCGATCGCATTCAATAATATCGCAGCATCTTCTACTGTGTTTCCAAATGGCCCAATTTGATCTAAAGACGAAGCATAAGCCACCAAACCATAACGCGAAACCAAACCATAAGTTGGTTTCATCCCTACAACACCGCAGAAAGAGGCAGGTTGGCGAATCGAACCGCCAGTATCAGAACCGAGAGCAACTACACATTCTTCGGCTGCTACTGCTGCTGCCGAACCCCCCGAAGAACCACCCGGAACTCGTGACAAATCCCAAGGGTTAGCCGTAACGTGGTAAGCAGAGTTTTCTGTGGAACTACCCATCGCAAACTCATCTAAGTTGGTTTTACCCACCATCACTGCCCCAGCATCTGCCAGTTTTTGTGTCACCGTTGATTCATAAGGCGGCACAAAATTTTCCAAAATCCGGGAACCGCAGGTGGTAGGAATCCCCTTAGTACACATATTGTCCTTAATCCCCACTGGAATGCCTGCGAGCAGTCCAATTTCTTCTCCGGCAGCGATTTTGGCATCCACAGTACCCGCCTGCTCTAATGCCCGTTCTGCCGTCACACATAAAAAGCTGTGTAATTTCGGCTCTAACGCTTGAATGCGTTCTAAAGCTTCTTGGGTAATTTCAACAGCAGAACGTTCTTTTTTTACCAGCTGTTCGTGCAACTCGCGGATGGATGCCATGATTGCTCTCTTTGTAACTCAAGTCCTTGATTTTAGTACATATTGGATGGATTGGGGAGTGGGGCATTGGGGATGGGGGATGGGGCATTGGGGATGGGTCATAGGGCATGTGTCAGGGGGCATGGAGGCACTCTGCTCCTTACTCCCCATCCTCTTCCTATGCCCTATGCCCAAATACAAGCGGATTAGTATGTATTGAAATGTGTTTAATAAGCTTTGAAAACACTAGTTATCTGCTTATTAACTGTCTATTTCTGCGTTTATTAAACTTTTGATATAGTGTGATTACTTTTGTGTAAGAGTATAGCAATGTTTTCTAGTGTCAAAGAGTTGTATTATTAATACTACTAAATATACAATTTTCATCATTTTATCAATTAATTAATTTTGTTTGCAAAATTTGTTTTGAGAGGGACTAGGATGGTAAAAATAGTAACACGCAAATATTTAGGCAGGCAAAATGTCTATGATATTGGGGTTGAACGCGACCATAATTTTGCGATTAGAAGCGGTTTAATAGCTTCTAATTGCTTCAATAAATCCCATTCAACTGCCTATGGTTATGTAACTTATCAAACAGCATATTTAAAAGCTAATTATCCATTGGAATATATGGCGGCACTGTTGACGGCTAACAGTGGTGATACAGATAAGGTGCAGAAATATATTACTAACTGTACAAATATGGGTATTCCCATAGATCCACCAGATATTAATCGTTCTGGTGTTGATTTTACGCCGACAGCAGGAAAGATTTTGTTTGGATTTTCAGCGGTGCGTAATGTGGGACAAAATGCGATCGCCTGTATTTTGTCAGCTAGAAATGAAACGGGAGAGTTTAAATCCCTAGCTGATTTTTGCGATCGCGTGGATTTACGTGCAGTTAACCGCCGTACTTTGGAGTCACTCATTTACTGTGGAGCTTTTGATAAAATTGAACCTAACCGTCAACAGTTAATTAATGACCTAGAATTAGTATATGATTGGGCACAATCTCGCGCTAAAGATAGAGCCAGCGGTCAAGGGAATCTCTTTGATTTATTAGGCGACGGTTTTTCTCAGACTCAAAATAAAAGAATAAACAATGCCTTTGAAACTGCTCCTAAAGCTAAACCTGTAGGGGATTTTCCTCCACAGAAAAAGTTACAAATGGAAAAAGAATTATTAGGTTTTTATGTCTCAGATCATCCACTCAAATCTTTACGCCAAATAGCACCACTTTTGACTCCGATTAATCTTTCACAACTTGGAGAACAAAGGGAAGATACAAGGCTTTGTGCAGTTGTCATGTTGAATAATGTCAAAAAGGTTGTTACCAAAAAAGGCGATCAGATGGCAATTTTGCAAATAGAAGACTTAACTACACAAATAGAAGCTGTAGTCTTTCCTAAAACCTATGAACGCATTAGTTCCCTACTGCAAGTTGATACAAGATTGATTATTTGGGGAAAAGTAGATCGACGCGACGAGCAAACTCAATTTATCCTTGAAGATGCAGAACCAGTGGAAACAGTTCAAATGGTAATGGTGGAATTAAATCCCCAACAAGCAGTTAATATTGAAGAACTACATCGCTTAAAAATAATTTTGCAAGAGCATTCACCAGACAAAGAAAAAGCGAAAATGCCAGTAATTGGAGTTATACAAACTGAAAATTCGCGTAAACTGGTTCGCTTGGGTTGGCAATTTTGCGTACAAGATTCAAGGATAACTGTCCAAGCTTTACAAAACGCTAGATTTTCTGCTCATATAAAATCGCTAACTAGTAACTGATATTAAAAGTAAAAAGTCCACTAGTACTGAAAGTAAATCCAAATAGCAGTTTTACTTAACTGTCAACAGTAAATTACCTTAAGTATTTAGGATTTTAAGAGTTTTTTTAGTTACTTGTGCGGATGAAATTTCTCGTAATAAAATGGTATCTTTTTATGCCATGAGCCTTGACGCTGCGACCGGGGGAAGGAGTTATAACTTGATGATCGTTAACGAGCTACATAAATTTGTTTCATATTGTAAAAGAATTCAACCCCAAACTCAGGAGGATATTCAAAAATTTTTTGAAGGGGTGTTATTGTTTCCTTATGACAAGGAACTGCTATTGCAGGCTTATTTATTTTTGAATATCAAAGACTTGTTTCCCTCGTGCGCTGAATTGTTGTTATTTGAAAAATCACCAATATCGGATTATACAGATTTAGGCAAATGCGATTTTGTTTACCAGACATTTAAAGGGACTTTGTTTTTAGTTGAAACTAAGTTTATTGATACAGAAGCAACAGGAGCAACAGAAAGAAAAAGAAGAAATAAACATAGAAATAAGGTATTTGAGCAAGTTATTACTTTAAAAGGTCGATTTAGTGAATATTGGAATATTAGATTAGACCAATTAGAATGCGGGGTTTTTACAACAGATCCAGAAGTAGCTTGGCGAGGAAATGGTGTGAATGTCGTATCTAAATCGATATCTATTAACCATCTGGAAAAATGGCGCAGAAGTTATCACGCCCTTGAAAAAGGTTGTGAGCCATCAAATATTATCAATTCCAACCAAAAATCCATTATCCATTGATGAATTGTATAAACCGAACTAGTTTTCATTAAGTTAGCTAATGCCAGTTTTCGCTTTTAATTTTTAGCAACTTATAATTAAGTATAATCCTGGCTCACAATATTTTTTATTTTGGAGTCCACTAATTATTTATGATAATTAGACTCTGCTAAAACGATAATTCCAGCATTTTCTGTCGATATTCTTCTTTGAGATTTTGAGTTGACAATATAGTTCTGAATATAGGTTTATATCGTTGCCAATGCTAGTAGTTAAGAAAAGTATCTTGTCCAACCATCAGTATCTTTGACCCGGAAAATATGTCAGATTACTGGAATAAGTACCAAACATCTGACAGGAAAACCAAAAAAAATGAGAATTTGGGCTACTAGTGCTGTGCTAGCTTCTTCTTGGCTAATATTTGGAGTCATAGCTTCTAAACCAATCAACGCTAATTCTGTTGTGTCACAAAATGTCAAGCCATTTCCTACACCAAGCAGCCTGAAAAAGATTACTGTTACTAACACTGAGTTTGGGTTGAAGAGAGTTGACGCCAAAGGTAACGTTACCATTTTGGAGACAAAAACAATACCACTCCAAGAAGGAAACGCCTACGGTTGGCGAATTAAACTCAAAGAATACAAAGGTGAAGTCAAATGGCGCGAAGTCTTACGTTTACCAAAACCTCCAGAAACTTGGGGTACAGATAACGGTGAAAACTTCTCAATTTCAGCAGACGGCACTACATCCATAACGCGGCGCACACAGTCCGCCCCCGACGGCGTGATTGAGAATTTTTGGACGATCGCACCCGGCGATCCACTTGGCAAATATAAAATAGAGGTTTACGTTGACGACCGTTTAATTAACACTTTCGAGTTTGAAGTGATTCCAGTCAAGCGGATATGAAAGGGCATTGGGCACAAGAGGCGGAGGAGCAGAGGGGCAGAGAGAGGGGCAGAGGGGAAAAACTCATCTCCCCATCCCCCTCATCTCCCTCATCTCCCTCATCCCCCTCATCCCCCTCATCCCTCTGCCCCTCTAAAGAGTATCTTAAAGATAGAAGTTTGATTTTTGTTGGGTGGCGATCGTGAATACAGAGGAATTCTTGCGATTGATGGAAAAACAGCGCCCATGTCCTCAGACATTGCCAAAAGCGCTGCAAGCAATGTGGTACGAAAAGAAAGATGATTGGAGCAAGGCTCATGAAATAGTTCAAGATGCCAGCGACGCCGATAGTGCTTGGGTTCATGCTTACCTGCACCGCAAAGAGGGCGATTTGAATAATGCGCGTTACTGGTATCAACGTAGTGGACAGCTAGAGTTTGCAGGAGGGCTAAGCCAAGAATGGGAACAAATAACTTCTATATTGCTGAAAAAGGTGAATGTGATGCATGGATGCTGAGGAATTAAAAAGGCGTTATGCCTCAGGGGAGAGATATTTTCCAGCCGTCAACTTGAGTAGAGATAAACTGATTGGAGCCTACTTACCAGGAATTAATTTATGGGGATCTGACTTGAGTGGAGCTAATTTAGCTAAAGCCAAACTCTGGGGAGCAGATTTGAGCAGAACTAACTTAGCTAGAGCGAATTTGACGAGAGCGAATTTGAGTGGTGTCAAACTCAGTGAAGCGAATCTCCGGGGAGCTAAGCTCAATTCTGCCAAGTTGTATGGAGCGAATTTAACTGGTGCTTATTATGATGAAAGCACCCGTTTTTCTAAAGGTTTTGACCCTGTTAGTCACAATATGCGGAAGGTGTAAGGGACTTCCAAAAAATAAATTGTTCCAAATTATTTGTACATTTGTAGGGGCGCACAGCTGTGCGCCCCTACGATGGGACGTTTTTTTTATTGGAAGTCCCTAATACCATTTCACGAAAATTTTGATACATATAGATTTTTCGTAGGGGTTTAGCAGTGCTAGGGCGTGTTTTCAAACTCAAAATTGGAGAGGGGGAGACGCAAAGACGCGGAGATGTTTTTGAATGAATTTTCGCCGTGTCACCGCGTCTCCTAGTCCCCGTGTCCGCCTTTTTTAGTAATATTTGTTACTTTGAAGACACGCCCTAAACCCCTAGCCACGTATTTGTATCATTATTGAAGTGAAATGGTATAAGGCGTTGCTTACGGATAAATCTGGGCGTTGCTGATTTCATGTATGAAAACAATTGTCATATTATGGACAATTTATGGTATGACAATTTTTGTAGAGACGTTGCATTGCAACGTCTCTACATCTGGATTAATACGGCTTATTTTTGAAGGTTCATCCTTTTAATTTCATGCGTCCTCGCCAGAATATCTCGGAAATATTTTCGACTTTCATCCAATTTGAAGCCGATCGCTTTAAGTCTTGGGTATATGATGCTAAACTACGGCGCAGTATCCAAAGTTGCTTGGTAGAGATACCAAAAAACGAACACTCAGAAAATTTTTGGGCAATTTATTGGCATAAACTTTGGCAAAATCAGCCTAATTCTCTAGCTGAAGCGCATTTATCGGCTTATTTGCAAGAAACTTGTTATTGGTCAGCCCAAAGGACGATTCCTCAGATTACTAGTGTCCAGTGTACTTTGTCTGACTGTTTTCAAATAGCGATCGCCGAAGTCCCAAAAATCCTCAAGGCTTGCGATCCTAACCAAAAAGCTACCCTGAAAAGCTACAGCAATGTGGCTTTTGGCAATGTGATTCGGGATGCTTTGCGCCAAAAACAAGAAATCGATTTTTGTAACGATTGGGCGTTGCTGCTAAAGTTGAGCCGCAAGCGACTACAGGAATCTTTACAAAATGCTGGGCTAACAGATGAAACTATTGCCTGTTACTTGTTAACTTGGAAATGTTTTGTCGATGGTTACATTCTGGGTAAATCGCCACAAGCACGGAAGTTGCAAAGACCCGAACAAGATACTTGGGAAGCAATTGCTCAACTTTATAACCGCGATCGCTTAACACAACTTAACCCACCAGGCACAGAATCCAACGCCCAAACTCTAGAAAAATGGCTGCTGTTATCTGCAAAACACGCACGTTCTTATTTATATCCTGTGGTTTCTTCACTCAATGCGCCGAAAACAGGTCAAGCAGATAGTGAATTACAAGATGATTTACCAGATACTACAAATAATGAATCTTTATTAGCAGATTTAATCGCCAAAGAAGAAGCCGAAACTCAAAAAAATCAACAGCAAGAAATCTACAACTTATTAATTACTACCCTGGCAAAACTTACACCGCAATCACAAGAATTACTGCAATTATACTATCAACAAGAACTTACTCAACAACAAATTGCCAAACAACAGCAAATCCAGCAATATCAAGTATCGCGGCAATTAGCCAAGACTAGAGAATCTTTATTACTAGCGATCGCTAAATGGAGTCAAGAAACAATGCATATTTCTCCAACTTCCAACGTGGTTAAACATATTAGTCCAGTATTAGAGGAATGGTTACAGAATTATTTCAGTAATTTAGAACCTCACTCCTCCAAGGAGCAATAGTTATGTCATCATTTTGTGTTCCGCCGACTCAACTGTGGTTAGAGGCGTCTAGTGAAATTCAAAATCAATCTTGGCGGCAAAGCCAATCTAGTGTTAGTCCCCGTAGTCGTTGGAATGTTTTTTTAAATCAAGTATGCCTTAGTACTTTTTTGCCTTGGTTGCAAGCAGAATATGTACCAGAAGCTACTATTGATACATTGCCAATCAGTTGGGAACTAGTCAACGGCACTGCCATAAATCTTGATACAAAACGCTTGATTTTAATTCCAGATAAAAACCTAGAAACTAGAGAATTTTCTGTACCCCAAGAATGGATAGATATTCCTCAATGGGCAGGAGATTATTACTTAGCAGTACAAGTTAATCCCGATGGTCAATGGATGAGAATTTGGGGTTATACTACCCATGAACAATTAAAAAACCAAGGTAACTACGATTCCCAAGAACGGACTTACTCTTTAGATGCCACTCAAATGATTGAGGATTTGAATGTACTTTGGGTAGTACGTCAACTATATCCTGAAGAACAAACACAAACAGCGATCGCTCCTTTACCTATTTTATCAGCCACTCAAATACAAAATCTCTGGCAAAGATTAACAAGTCCAACAATGACTAATCCTCGCTTGGAATTACCCTTTGAAATTTGGGGAGCCTTATTAAATAGCGAAGACTGGCCACAAAGATATACACAGAAGCCACCACTTGTTAACTTGCGTCAGTGGTTCCAAAATATAGTTGCAGATAACTGGCAAACAATAGAAACCTTCCTGGGTACACAGCCAGATTTTGCCTTTAGCTTTCGCCAGGTTAATGATGCAAGGGAGCAATCAATCCAGCGAGTTAAGGAAATTGAATTACCCCATAACAATCAACCCGTAGTGTTAATGTTGACATTGACAGCAGAAATAGATGGTAGAGTAGGAATACGTGCCCAAATATATCCTAAAGAGCGCAATTTTTATCTACCGACAAATATTAGTTTGACATTGATTTCGGCTTTCGGAGAAATTGTCCAATCAGTGCAAGCAAGGGAAACAGATAACTCAATTCAACTCAAACGATTTAAATGTCCCCAAAACACACGATTTAGTCTTCAGGTTATTTTAGATGATTTCAATTTTATCGAGGAGTTTGAAAGTTAATAATTGGGCATGGGGCATTAAAAAATCACGCATTCAAAAGTTCTTTAATTTTGAATTTTGAATTTTGAATTTTGAATTGATTTGTCTCCCTCACCCGCCACTCCCCAGCCATGAGCAAACTCATCGTCCTCAACTTAGGAAAAGGAGATTTAAACCAAGGCTTCCCCACAGTCGCTGCTCAACTTTGGCAAACGGATACTCCTACTCCCATGCAATTTACAGGTGGATTACCTGCTGCACCACAATTGGAGCATCTTTACCAACGTTGGCAACAAATGTATACAGCTTTGTATGCTAGTTTGGGTTGGCGCAGTCGCAACATTGCAGACTTTGAAATTGATGAAGAAGATGTTACTCATATTTCCCAGGGCGAGTTTGATAATCTCTGCCAAGAATTACAACAAAGTCTAAATGCATGGCTAAATAGTTCACTGTTTCTCAATATTGACCGGAAACTACGTACCCAACTCTCACCAAAAGAAGAAATTCGTTGCATAATTACTGCCCAATCTGAGCAGGTTTTAAAGCTTCCTTGGTGTTTGTGGCATTTTTTTAGTGATTATCCACAAGCTGAAATTGCCCTGAGTCCGCCAGAATATGGGCGTTCTGTGAAGACAAATCCTCAAAAGAGTAAAGGTAAAGTCAGAATATTAGCAATTTTAGGCGATCGCCACGGTATTGATCTCGAAAAAGACCAAAATATATTGCGGCAATTACCTAATGCCGAACTCAAGTTTTTAGTTGAACCCAACCGTTCCCAAATCACAGAACAATTATGGGAGTCAGGTTGGGATATTCTGTTTTTTGCGGGGCATAGTTCCAGCCAAGGTAAGGGGCGAATGCTGTTGAATTCCGGGGAAAGTTTAAGTATTGACCAATTAAAGTATGGTTTACAAAAGGCGATCGCTCAAGGTTTACAATTAGCAATTTTTAACTCTTGTGATGGTTTGGGATTAGCCCAAGATTTAGCCGATTTACATTTACCCCAGGTAATTGTCATGCGCGAACCCGTACCAGATAGGGTAGCGCAAGAATTTTTGAAGCACTTTTTGGCACTTTTTTCGCGGGGCAAAACTTTATATGCAGCCGTGAGGGAGGCCAGAGAAAGATTACAATCTCTGGAAAATGATTTTCCCTGCGCTACTTGGTTACCAATCATTTGCCAAAATCCAGCAGAAATTTCCCCCACCTGGCAGGATCTCTGCGGCCGGAGGTTGGGTTTATATTTGCCGCGTCCGAATTTGAAGCAATTGCCATTAGTTTTTTTAAATACCTTCAGCGTGACTTTAATTATCGTATTAATACGGCTATTCGGTGGACTGCAACCGCTAGAGTTAGAAGCATTCGACCAGTTAATGCGATTGCGACCTAAAGAACAGCCAGACTCGCGGCTTTTGGTAATAACTGTTACCGATGAAGATATTCAAGCCCAAGGAAAGGAACCGCGCCAAGGTTCTTTATCTGATAAGTATCTTAATCTATTACTAACCAAACTAGAAGAATATCAACCAGCGGCTATTGGTCTAGATATATACCGGGATTTTCCCGTAAGTACCACTCAACCAGAACTAGCCAAGCGGATGCAAAAAAGCGATCGCTTGATTGCAATTTGTAAACGCGCTGACCCCAAATACGACCCCACAGGCATTTCACCACCGCCAGAAATACCAGAAACACGGCTGGGTTTTAGCGATTTTGTGGAAGACAACGATGGTGTACTCCGCCGTCATTTGTTGGCTATGACTCCCAACCCGATTTCCTCAAGTTGCACTCCGTCTTCTGCTTTTAGCGTGCAGCTAGCATTTATTTATTTGAAAAAACAGGGAATTCCAGCCAAATTTACCCCAAATTGGGATTTAAAGTTGGGAAATCAAACTTTCCCACGCTTACAAAATCGCACTAGCGGTTATCAGTCCATAGATGTCCAAGGTAGTCAGATTTTACTAAATTACCGTTTTTCGCCGACAGTGCAAGCGATCGCACCCCAAGTCACCCTCAGCCAAGTCTTGAATGGACAAATTAACCCCAATGCCCTGAAAAACCGGATTATTCTCATTGGCGTCACCAGTAACAGTAGTAGCGATTACTGGTACACACCAGATGGGAAAAACCCTTCAGAAATTATCCCCGGCGTAATTATTCAGGCACAGATGGTCAGTGAAATCCTCAGTGCTGCTTTAGACCAAAGACCTTTGTTATGGGTTTGGAGTCAATGGGCTGATATTTGCTGGATTTGGGCATGGTCTTTCACAGGTGGTCTAATGGCTTGGTATCTTCGCAAAATAGCTTACGTCAGTATTGCCGTAACCGCAGCATCAGCCACGTTGTTTGGGCTTTGCTTAATCTTGTTCACTCAAGGTGGCTGGATACCCTTAGTACCACCGATGATTTGTTTGCTACTTAGTAGTACTATATTCATCTTTATCAGCAAAAAATTACAGAAATCATAGCGAACGGAAGTGTAGTAATAAATTAACTATAAAAATTCTCAATTTTGAATTCTCAATTCTGAATTCTTGATTGCGATCGCTAATTAATTTCTATTATGAAAAAGGTACTTTGGTTTCATACTACCACTCTTATATCTGCCCTGACCTTGAGTATTTTTAATTCGCCTGAAAATTGGCATGTACAGGCTCAAACTGTAACACCTACAAATAAAATTACATATATTGCGCCAAAAGTACAGGAAAAGCCGGGAGAACCTACAGGAAGGCGTAGGGGTGGAGGTAGTCGTGGTTCCTGTAAGCAGTATGAAAAGTTGACTGCTTTAGTACCTATAAAAAAGATAGGAAATAAAGATTTAGTTTGGGGACAATCGGCATCTCAAACCCCAACATTTTGGTTTTTTGTACCTGATAAGTTAACACCTAAAGTCCCTGTTGAGTTTGTAATTCAAGACGAAGCAGATAATTACATTTATCATACAAAATTTAATCCACCAGAAACGCGATCGGGAATTTTTAGCCTACCCGTACAACCTACAACACCGTTAGTAGCTGGTAAATCTTATCGTTGGACTTTTTCGATTTATTGCGATCCTGACAAACCATCTGCTGCTGTTTATGTCCAAGGTTCAATGACACAAGTAGCTATCAACCCATCATCACAAAAACAACTTGCAGCAGCTAAAACACCATTGGAAAAAGCTAGTTTTTTTGCTGAACATGGTGTTTGGTATGATGCTTTAACAAGTTTAGGAGAAAATTTACAAAATACTAAAAATAAAGATCCAAGAATTGCATCAACTTGGATCGAACTACTCAAACAAGGTGATTTAGCTCAGTTGAGTACAAATACAGTGGTATCCTGTTGTATTTCCAAATAATATGATGTTCCCTTGAAGTCCTCATAGGAATCAGATTTGATTTTTTAACTACTCGTAGAGACGAGTGCTAAGGTGTGCGTTCAAGCGCACCTATATCCACTATCGCAATACCATTGCCATCTCCATCTTGTGGACGATTGACACCACGCTGATCGATGTTTGGTGCTTTCGCGCCATTATAGTTACTCAGTCCAGCATCGATCGCCAAGCTACCATATTTGAGAGAGAAATTACTTTTGGCTGGATCTACAAATTGCGGGTCTTTTCCAAGAATGTTACTCAACCCTGAACTAGTGTATTTAGAGGAATTGTAGACAAGATTGCGATCGTAGGTTACGGTATTCTGAGATTGATATAAAGTGTTGACTATTCCATCTTTCTTGGCATACATGATGTTATTGAATACCTTAACCCTCTCAGCCGTAACGGTTGCAATTTCACCTAAGTGTTGAGTGTTAGGATTTTGTGCGTTTTGATAAGTAGTGTTGTTTATTACATCAATATTGGCACTTCTAAATACGTGAATACCAGAAGCGCCATTTTTGTAGACGATATTATTTGCAACTAAGGTTTTTCCCCAATAAGCTTGATGAGTTGAATTCGTGCCTTTATTCAGAGCATCATCAATCATAATCCCGTGACCTTCTGTAATTTTTCCTGCATAATAATAGGGAATAAAGTTTTGATTATTGTGAGAGACGTTACCTCGAACAATCATCTTATAGTCAGTGGTATTGTTGTCAGAATTCCAGTTAAACAACATGCTAATAGCACTTGTTCCCCAAGGACTATATAAGCAATTTTGAAAGAGGACATTATTTTCAATTGTGATGTAATCAGCTTTAAAGCTACCAATTGCTGTACCACCAAACTTAGAGATTTTGTTGTTGCGAATTACTATGTGGTGGGAATGGTTTTTGATTACCCCTCCTAAGAAGGATGGATTAACCGCAATCCCTATGCCACTCGTCAGGGGATTGTTCAGATTATTTTTTTGCTGTAATGCATACTGTAAAGTGATCTTGTCGTTGTTTCCTATTAGCTCAAGACCTTCGATAATCACGTAAGACGAGCCAGCAATGTTAATGGCGAAAGAGTTTTGTGATTTTATGACGGGTTTGTGTCCAGGATAAGCTTTGAAAGTAATTGGAGCAGTAGGTGTGCCATGTTTATGCCAAATCACAAGGATTTCTTTGGGGGAATCTGTACGCGTATAAGTACCGTTCATCACATAAACTGTATCCCCTGGTGCTGAGACACTATTTGCTGCTCGTTGCAACGTCCGAAACGCGGTAGTTGTTGTCAAGCCATTATTACTATCGTTTCCAGTAGCAGAGACGTAGTACGTCTTGCTGGTAGTGGCTTGCGCTAATTTGCCAACATCAATTCTAGAATTATGAATACCTTTAACCGAGTTAAAGCTACCTGTACTAGTACTGATTGAGTTTGCCTTATTACCAGTCTTTTCTTCATAGTTAGATGTAGCCAAAATATTTGTCGTTGAAGCTACTTTTTGTACATTACCAAAACCAATTAATACGCAGGGTAATACGATAGATAACTTTGAAACAAGACTTTTCACTAACATAGGAACACACTTTTCTGAACACTGCCATTCAAAGTTACTTTGAAGGAATAAGTGTGCCAACTGTGATTACACTAAACAACTGTGTATGCAAACATAGTAATAAGGTGATAATTTTATGTATTCTTTAAGACTACTTATGTAGAGTATTTATACTTTAGACCTATTGCAAAATTATTTTATGCTAAGAAAAAGGGTTTTGATCTGAATTTATCAATCAACACAATACAAACAAAGCGACTGTCCAATCGAGAATTAAATGTCTGTTTGGGTCACAACGACGCACATTTGATGAGACGGTCAATGTTAAACCGCTACGACAGATTCAGTTTTTTGGATAACACCTATTTGGTGCTTTTGCTGCAACGTTATAACCCAATACGCTTGGGTTAAGGTCAAAACTCTTTGTAAAAGTCAATTTTTTTAACGTAGACGCGCAGCGGCTTGCCGCAGGCTACCGCCAAGGACGCCAAGAGAAGAAAGAAATGCTTAACTGAACTGTATTGCGTTATAACCAATTTCTAGCAAATGCTTGCTTAAAGATGAATTATCTTGACCGATAATACCAGTTATTAACGCTCGCTTTTTTTGGCATCATTCTCTACGATCCTCAGATGTTTATAGACTTCTTAGCGATCGTTCATATAACGTCTTTTTTGGGCATAGGTATAGATGAAGATAACAACAACTTGAATTTTTGCTTCAGTACTAGCAGAATAAAGATGATGTTTCCGATGAAATAACGTTGCCATAAACGTTTAGGTTCCATAATCAACCGGAACAACCACTC
The DNA here is from genome assembly GCA_034531095.2 of Nostoc sp. CreGUA01. GTDB lineage: Bacteria > Cyanobacteriota > Cyanobacteriia > Cyanobacteriales > Nostocaceae > Nostoc. The sequence goes on from JAVRBV020000103.1 coordinate 14,590, forward strand.
TAAACCAGCTTTTTGCATGAATTTTGGCGCTCTTTTTACCATCCCGGCAACTAATTCAAAGCTGACCCCAATACCAATGGATACTGGAACGCCTAGTTTTTGGTAGTTGTTGTATATCCAATATTCCTGCTTTGGGGCACCTAACCCAACAAATAGAATATCTGGTGCTGCTGCTTGAATCGCTAAGTTAATTCTTTTTAACTCCTCTGAGTCTGACTCAAACCCGTAGTAAGGACAATAAGTACCAACAATATCGAGGTTGGGATGTCTTGCTTCTAGAACCTGTTTAGCCTTCTTTGCAGCTCCAGTGCGACCACCTAGCAGAAACACTTTCAGTCCTTTGTCAGCACTGATTTTGCATAGATGCTCAAACAAGTCTGTTCCATTTACTCGACCAGACAGTGGTGTGTTAAAAAGCTTAGCTGCCCATAAAAGAGGAACACCATCTGGTACCACCAGAAAAGCCTGGTGATATATCAGACGAAAACGAGCATCATGTTGGAGTGCCACAATATGCTGTGCATTGGGTGTCACCACATATTTAGGAGTACTTCTTGAAATTGCCTGATGTGCGATCGCCTCAACTACGCGATCGAATGAGTACTTATCTATCTCGATATCGCAAATATTTACTCTTGTTGAATAGTTCATAAATTCGTGGTGTTGGAGTTAAGAGGCCATCAAAAAAGTGCTGATTACTTTTTGCGGTAACAATCAGCAATTTCAAAAAGAAGAATTCAAGGGTAATTTGCCATAATTCAGAATTTACTTCTGAATTATGGCAAATTAATAACTAACTATCTTACTCCTAAAAGGGGATAAGATTTGAGGTTAATTGTTGACTAATAATTGTCAAGACTCAATAGTTAAGGATTAACGATCTAAAAAGGCGTTTTTCATTCCATCTCTTCTAAGGATAGGATAAAAGACGCCTTTTACAACAGTGATAATTTCTGTTTTTATAATGTATTTACAGTCTAAGTCATCATAAATCGTTGATTGCAGAAGCTATGTCATGAATGAATTTATCTTGTCGAATATTATACCAATCTTTTGCTTCCTCAAAACATTTTTTTCTGAATGGCAAGGAGACTGCCGAAATTAGAAAATTAGCAAAATCCTCTGGCTTTTCAGCTACTTGAACTGTTGAAGGTAGATAAGAAATTCCTCGTAATGCTACTGGAGTTGCTACAATAGAAGACCCCGAAGCAATAGCATCTAAAGTTTTTATCTGTATACCTCCGCCACTCAGAGTAGGAATAGCAATTACCCTTGCTTGAGCCATAAATTCTTGAGCATCAGGTACAACACCACAATAGTAAATATTGGGATACTTATTAGTTAGCCAATCGGCACCTTTGCCAGCTATATGAATTAATAAATTCGTGGGCAAATAAGGATAAATGTCTTCAATAAACCATTGGAGTGCTTCTCTATTTGCTTTCCATATCCAACTACCTAGAAGACCAATATCGAAGCATTTAGTTACTGCTCGTTCTTGTAAACTTGTAAAACTAGGTGTTATTCCAAATATTCTAGCTTTACCTAAACCTCCAACATTAGAAAAGTAATTATGATCGCGTTCGGTCAGTGTCCAGACTTGTTGAGACGCATTTAATAAATGTTCTTCTTGCACTTTAATTAAATTAGCTTCACGTTTATAAATAAATTTTGATATACAATTGTTTGTTTTCTGAAAAATCTCTTCATACATCTGGTACTCTACGTTGTGAGCAATAGTAATTAATTTCTTTTCTGTTGATATTAAACGCTCTATCCATCCTAACTGAGCATGATCGATGACGATCGCATCATAATTTTCCTTTGTTAAAAGCTTTTTTACCAGTGCAATGTAATTCTGAGAATAGTATTTTGCTGAAGAATATGGCATATGCCTCACAAAAGCTATTATTAGCCAAAAAATCAACCAAAGCTTTGTTTTACTTGTTTCCGTATATCGTTCATCAACTATTAGTGTGTTTTGATGCTCGTGTTCAAATTTATCACCTTTGCGTAGATATCCAATCACTGTAACTTGATGTCCAAGATTCCTGAGAGTATCAATAAAACATTGCGAAGCTACTTCGCCACCATTGCAATTTTTACTGAAGATAATAGTTGTTAAAAATAAAATGTTCATAAATAGTAATATTTTTGATGATTATGTTGGAACCATAAATTCTTTCAAAAAGAAGAATTTGCTCTTAAGATTCAATTACCATGCTCCATAGCGATCGGCTGGTAGACTACCAATTTTATCTCTGATGAAATTTTTGATTTTTATCGATATTTGCGGCTTGATAATTAACTTTAATGGAAAAGTTATTAATTCCTTCAATAGCCAAGTTACATAAAACTTTCGATGTTTAATATTTAAAGTATTTGATTCTTGCTGAGCAAATTCAGAGGTGATTTTCCAACTTTCGGAAATTTGCTTAAATTTGTTCAATGGTTTTCCACTCATGCCATTGAGGGAGTAAGAAACAAGAGGAATTGCAACGTATTGAAAGCAAAATCCTGCTCTATAAGCTCGAAAAATAAAATCGTAATCAGATGCTATGTCATAGCTTAAATCAAACAAGCCTATTTTGTCATATACCGATTTTTTCACAAAACAGCTAGGATGATTAAGCGTAAATTTGAATACCAAGTTTTTTAATTCTCCCGGAATAAAAGTATTTATGTATTTACCTTCCAAATAGTTGTCTATAGAGGAATAAAGAATTGAAATTTTTGATTCTTGCTTAAATATTTTTTCAACAACTTGTAAAGCATCAGCATTATACCAATCATCAGAATTGATAATCCCGATAATATCTCCTGTGGCGAGATTTATACCTTTATTCATAGCGTCATAAATACCTTGATCGGATTCTGATACGAAAATATCTATGTTATCTGAATAGCGATTAATTATTTCTAAAGTTCCATCATTTGACCCACCATCAATAACAATGTATTCTAATTCAGCTTCAATATCTTGATTGATGACACTCAGTATAGTTTTTTCAAAAGTATTTACAGCATTGTATACAGGTGTAATGATTGATATTTTCATGATTTTATAAATTTTCTAAATGTTTATTTATATAATTTTGTCTTTGATTTAACTAACATTTAATTTCTTCAAAAAGCGAAAGGTAGTGATGCGCTTGAGTTGCTATAGTGAATTCTTGTTCTGCTTTTTGGCGAGCATAGTAAGAGAGTTTATGATTCCTCTCTTCGTCTTCCAACACCCAAGCTATTGCTTTAGCCAAATCTTCCACTTTGAATGGTTGAGCTAAATAACCATTCTTTTGATGCTCAATCATATCTGGCATACCACCAATATTAAAGGCGACTGTCGGTGTTCCACAGGCGATCGCCTCCATCACAGTATTTGCCAAGTTCTCTTGAATGGAAGGTAGAACAAAGACATTTGCTATTGAATAAACTAAAGCTAGTGATAGATCATCGTTATATGTACCTAAGTAATGACTTTTTAAACCAAAATTTGGGGGTTTTTCTGGCTGAGATGCTCCAAAAATAACAACTTCTAATTTATCTTTCCAGCCAGATTTACTTAACTCTTGCAGGGCTGCTTGCAGTAGATGAAAGCCTTTTCGGCGATCGCTAGTTGCTTGTAGCGATCCAAACAGAATTAGTTGTTTATCTTGAGGCAATTTAAGTAATTGTCTACCTATAGATTTTTCAATGGGTTTGTAGACTTGAGTATCCAATCCATTAGGAACGACCTCTATCCGCAAATCTTTAAATAAGGAACTGGATTTAGCACACTTAGCTAACCAAACACTAGGCGAAATAATTGTCAAATTCAAATCTCTCCAAGCTTTAGTTTTGCGTTGCCATACCCAATGGGATAAATCCCAGTTGCGAGTACTGCCAAGTTGGGGACAAGTGCCACAGGATGCTGTGTAGCGATCGCATTCCCCACTGTAATGACACCCTCCAGTAAACGCCCACATATCATGGATAGTCCAAACTATAGGGCGTTTCAACTTGGCAAGAGTTTCTATCTGCATAAATGCAGAATTAATCCAGTGGAGATTGATGATATCTGGATTAATCTGAGTAAATTTAGAAACAATTGTATCTGGTAACCACTGTAGAGAAAGTGTAGTTTTACTACGCTGACCATAAAACTTTAATGGCAAGCTATCAAAGGTTTGTTTTGCGCGTGCTATACCTTGAGAAAGTCTTAATTCTGGTGCAAAGACTGTTTTATCATCACTATATTTTTCTTGTGTTAATAATTGTGAAATTGCACCAATACCCTGTAATCCTTGGTGCAAACGATAAGCAGCACGCGAAGCACCGCCACTAATATCAGAGTGGTTGATCAGTAAAACTTTCATTTGCATTGCCTGGCTTATTCAGCCTCAGATACCCTATAACAATATTCAATAAAAGATTTTATTGAATATTTAATTTTGATATTTGTATTCATTTGTTTACTTACTGTATTGATATTGATTATGCATATTTTATCACATTAGCTTTAATTCTATTTTGCCAAATTATAGTTGATAATGTTATTGATACGTATATTGAACATATTGGATGAAATGATATCAGAGTTAATGTTTCACTTACTTGTAATAAAAAAGAAAGTATGAGAAATTCCAGCATCCAAAAACTTTCTATTGTTTTAGTTAAATGTATTAGATTAACTACTCTCTTAACTGCTGCCAAGAAATTAAATAAAAATATTGAAAATCCAATAATACCTAATTGTAAGAAAGTATCTATAAAACCATTATGGGAGTGAAAACGAGTAGTAGTACCCACAGTAGATGCTCCCCAAGTGTGTTGAACAATCGATAGACCTTCGTTGGAAGTCCAAAATCCAGCAAATCCATAACCTAGCCAAGGTCGTTTTAAACCAGCTTCAATAGCTAACTGCCAAATATCAAAACGCCCATTAAAATCTGGAGGCTTGCGTAGAATATCAACTACTATCATTTCTAAGTTACCAAATATCAATACAGCAATACTTCCAGCTAATAATACTACAACGACATAAACGACTGTCCGAACTTTGTAGTGCCATTTTGTGAATTTGAGAATGGGCAATAAAGTTAATGCAACTATAAAACCTATCCATGATGTTTTACTTTTGGAGAGGAAAAGTAGGATTATTGATAAGCTAAATCCAATCCATGTCAACCAACGAAATCTTTTTTGCGTAAAAGAACTCAGCAAAAATAATATAGCTGCGTGCATCATCATCCGACCCAGATATTGCTTGTGTGTCAACAAGCCTTGCCATGAAGGTTCATTGTTTGCCTGAGAAATAGCCATGTATGGTTGACCCGTAGCAACTGCAAAGCCAGTAAATATCCAGTTGAGAATCATCGCTATGCCAAACATTCTGAGCAACAGTCGCATCAGTTCTTTTGGCTTATATTGGGCAGCTAGATAAATTCCGAATAAAATCGCACGGACAACACTTTTAGACTCGTCTAAAGTAAATTCCGGTGCCGCAGACCATAAATACGATAGCACTAGGACACCAATTAATAGCAGTAGAGATATATCTCTAGTACCAACATAAATGCATCGTTTCCATCGCAAAATTAAGAGAAAGAGTAGAATACCATAGCTTGCAGTGTTGAAGCGATCGCGCCATTCAAAAAGGTTAGCGTCAAAGAAGCCTATAAATAATAAGAAAATCCCAACAATTTCTAATTTATTGCATAGTAAGTTAAGTCTTCTATTGACTGTAAATTTATCTATTGATGAAACACTCATTTAAATATTATTAAAATAAAATTTTTGCCAAAATCTTTCTAATATTTGAGTAACTTATTGAGTCGCTGCTTCAATAATTGAAGTTTACTTTGTCTAAATAAAGTTTCCTGTGTAAAGCTATCTGCTTGAAAATCACGAATTATAAAGGGTGGATGTTTCATAGGAAAGTCTATTGCCTCTGTCGGCAGACTCCCGTATCGTTGTTTTTGATTGGCTGTGACATTAGTCGAGTCTAAACCAAAACCAATATTAGAAATTAAATTGACATTGGAGATAATACCTAGACTACTCTGAACCCAACAAGCAAATGTCCATTGATAACTCCAAATTGTAGATGCTGGATTAGCAAAGACCGACTCAAACCTGCTAGTCCAATAATCCACCGCCTGGCGATCGCTTAGGATATCATTGAGGAAACCTCCTTCTTGAATTTCTGTCCAAAGTTTCATCTGAATATCAAAATGCTGCCAAGCACGTCTCCAAGTTGCCCACCCCCAACAATGGTTATATCGTGAAAAATAGTAGCTGTAATTAGTCCTTTTACGCCCAAACTGAACATTTTGTCCGGAGATCGATCCCACTCGGTTATCATATCTATACTTATCCAGCAATTCTTCACAAAATGGAAAAAATGTAGGATTAGGTACGCAATCATCCTCTAAAATAATTGCCTCTTCAACTTTCTCAAAAACCCAGTCCAATCCGCTAGAAACACGTTTAGCGCAACCTAAATTAACATCAGAGTAGTTATTTAAAACCTCACAATCCCAGTCAACTTGCTCAATAATTGCACGGGTAGTTTTGCACTTTTCTGCCTCATCGGGACGGTCAGCACGTGGACCATCAGCGATGACAAAAAGTTTCTCTGGTTTAGCTTGGCGAATTGCTTCAAATACTTTTACTGTAGTATTTGGTCTCTTGAAAATAATCAGTACAACTGGGGTTTTCAATTTAGATTCACAATGAAACATATAAAACAACAATAATATTAAGAAGCGTTAAATTAATAGATTGAACTAGAACTTACGCACTATACAAAACAAATTTATTGTTTTGTGCATAACGAAAGTAGTTGTTTCAGGCTTATCTCAATCATCTTTTGATTCAGTACTAATCCCTTAAAAAGGGTCGAAAAATAAAACGTGAATGCCTGAAAAATATATCTCATATTTAACATCTATTAATTTTCAAGTAAATACTTAAGATATATTTAACTTTTATGACTATTTTCAAACTTATCTGCATCACACATAACACTTTGAAGTATATACTCAGCAGTATTTTTTCTTTGTTTTATACAAGTAGCAATCTGCTCTTTTATAGTCTTGGTATTAATGGCAATATTACTTAATACTTTAAGTTGATCTACACCGTTACGTATATCTATAACTAGCCGCATTAGCCCTGCATCTGAAAATATTCCAGTGATCTTATCATGTTTGGACGCATCCACAACAGCAACAGGAATCGAGCCACAAATCATCGCAAACATGAGTACGTGTAAGCGATTGCTGAAAATCATTGACGCATGTGAATACAAACTAAATACCGACCGTCTATCAATTTGTTCTTCAATAAAAATAATTTCATAAAATCCCTTATACCTATCCATAATATTTTTACAAACTTCGTAATCCCGACTTACTTGATAAGAAATAACTAGTTTTTTTTGCCAGTCTGTACATACCAATTTGACTATTTCATCTAAAGTTGTATATAAACTACTTTGGTAATTAATTGGGTCATCAAGTTCATGAGAGGACTTTCTAAAACTAAATAATACATACTCACCATCAATATTAAAATTTGTATCCTGATGAGATGGCTTTTCCATAATCCAAGCCAAATCGGGAAATATCTGGACTTTGTCTATACCTATCTTGTGTGCATATTCTTTGGAAATATTATCTCTAACAGAGTAAAAGTACATAAACTTTGCTTGCCATCTTTCCGATATCCTACTTATCGTGGCAAACGGACCAATAGAAGCTCCAAACCTACATATACGAACTCCAATCAGTCTTAATACTAAAAAGGAAATTAAATTTTTAATAACTCCAGTTACAGAATATGACTTTTCTGAATGATAAGTGTGCCCTGGTGTCAGTAAAAGGTAGATTCTATTATTTGGTTGAAATAATCTTTTTAAAGTAAAAATAAATATTAATTTTCTAGTAAGTTTACCGTAATGCTTACTAGCTCTTTCATTATCTTTAATCTCTAATTCCTGACAAAACCATTCCGGAACTTCGTAATCATCTATTAATAAAGAACCATAGTTCCTCATAAGACTTAATAAGGTTTTATTTATTATTAAATCTCCTAAGTTTTCGTATTGTGTTTTAGCGCTACAAAAAATTGTAGTTGTTAATTGATTATTTTGCATTATCCCTATCCCTTATCTTAATTTTTAGTTGCAGCCTATACATTAAGTATTTAGTACAATTTCTTGATAAGTGCCTGACTTAGTTATATGACCTTTCTCTAGAAAATAAACCAAATTACAATGTTCAATTGTAGAGAGACGGTGAGCAATAATAATTAAGGTTTTTTTACCAGCTAAAGATTTAATTGCCTCAGTAACAAGAGTTTCAGTTTCAGTATCTAGAGCGGAAGTGGCCTCATCTAAAACTAAAACTTCTCTTTCGTGGTAAAGTGTTCGAGCAATGCCTATGCGCTGGCGTTGACCACCGGATAAACGGATGCCGTTTTCGCCCACTTTGGTTTTAATACCATTAGGTAATTGTTCAATCAATTCTGTTAATTGAGCATATTGAATAGCTTTACTTAATTTATCTAAATCAATTAAATTATCTGGAACACCAAAAGCAATATTTCTTTCAAGAGTTTCATCCATTAAAAATATAGATTGGGGAATATAACCAACCAAATTTTGCCAAGCACGCAGATTTTTATATATGGATACACCATCAACTATAATATCTCCATTTTGTGGTAACAAGAGACCTAAAATAATATCTGCTAGTGTTGTTTTACCTGAGCCTGATTTACCTATAAGAGCTATAGACTGACCTTTTTTAATACTTAACTGAATTTCGTTTAAAGCCATTTCTGAAGAGTTAGGATACCTATAAGTTATTTGATTGATAAAGATATGATTATTAAACCTTATCAGTTGACTATTATCAGTACTGGAAAAATCTGCCTCATTCTTACCCTGAGTATTTGATGAAGTTAGAGATTTATATGAATTAATCTTTGCTTCCGTTATTTCTTTCAATTGTAAATAAAGCTGATCGAGTATATAGCTGTTATGTTGTAATTGACTCATTGAGTTCAATAACTGACTAATAGATGGTACAAGACGAATACAAGCTACTGAAAAAATACTCAATACTGAAATAAAATTTTGTGCTTTATCCTCAAAAAATGTTAAAGATATAGAGGTGAATCCTACTAAAAAAATAATAATAATTACTTCCACAACAATACGTGGAATAGATTGAGAGATTTGGAATGAACTAAATGCAGATGCAAATTTTTGAGTTTGCACATTCATCTGATTTTCAAAAAATTCTTCACATCCAATTATACGGGTCTCTTTGAGACTACCAAGACTATGCTTAATAATACAAATTATTTCTGTATTAGCTTCAGATGTTTCCTTTCCCCATTGGACAATCTTTCCTTTAAACTGGTAATATATTAAAAATATGACTCCTAAAATTAACACAATATTTAATACTAATAGTGCATTTGTGTTTACAAGTAGCATGATTAATACAAATATTACGATTGAATTAGCAAATAAATTTAATAATGGAATTAAACAACCATTAGAAAAGCGTTGAGTCTCGTCAATAATCTTTTGAATGAGTTCAGCAGTATTCTTACTTAAATGAAAAGTATATGGTGCAGTTATATAAGAATGTAGAAGCTTACTGCATAGTTTACCTCTTTCAGAGTAGCTAAATTGATAAATATATTTCTGTCCCAAAAAATACAAACATGACTTTATTAAGAAAAAAACAATTATAAACAATCCTAATAAGGTAATAAATTGTCCAGTGGAGTTCATTTTTAATGCAGCATAAGTTTGATTCAAAAAGGTATTTTTATAAATAAATTCTGGTTCAGAAGCTATTTTTATAAATGGTCCTACTAGTCCAATACTAAATGCTTCTAAAATTGATGTTACTAGGAATGAGAGCATTAGAAGAATAAGACTTTTCTTACTTTCTCCAAGTAAGTACAAAATTTTTGAAGAATATTTTAACATGTGTATCTGTTTGAGTTTTCTAAAAATTGTGCTAGTCAGTATGGTGATTTCTGATAGAAAAAGTCATTACTTCAAGAGTAATCGTACTTGTAGGAAACTCATCAAGAAGCTTGTCTTGCAGATACAGACTTTCTTGATATAGAACCTGACTCAACTGATTCTCTGGAGTAGTAGAAGTAGCTGTCAGGTTCTCGTTTGATATTCACGCCGTTAATCACCATCCCTAAAACTTGTTGCCCTGACTGTCTGAGAAACTCTTTAGCCGCATTGGCGGTGTCATAGTTAATCACTCCGGGGCGAACCACTAACAAGATACCGTCAACTAGCTTACTCAAAACCGCAGCATCTAACATTCCCGCTAGGGGAGGGGTATCGAAAATTAGGAAATCATACTCTTTCGTCAAATAAGCGACTAGTGTAGCCATCCTTTGGGAATCTAATAATACTGCTGGGTTGGGAGGTATAACTCCAGAAGGTAGAACATAGAGGTTTGGCATTACTTGTTGTATGGCTACATTGAGACGAACTTGGTCAATCATGACATTCGATAGCCCGACTGCATTGGTCATTTCCCAAATATGATGCTGCATTGGATGGCGCATGTTGGCATCCACCAGTAGTACTCGTTGTCCTGACTGAGCCATTGTCACAGCTAAGTTTGCAGCTACCTCAGACTTACCTTCTTTGGACACAGAACTGGTAACTACGATCGCTTTTAATTTTTTGTCAGAATTGAGAAACTGTAAGTTGGCTTGCAGCATTTGGTATGCATCACCAACTGGATGTTGGGGAATCTCCCTACCAATAATTCTGGGGATCTGTTGCTCTACAGAACTCTTTTTCAGATTCCTACCTACTGAAGGAATCACACCTAGTAAAGTGTATTGGAACAATTGCCTAGCTTCTTTGACTGTTTTCACCGAGCTATCAATTAGATCTAAAGTGAAGGCAGCAATAATGCCAAGCATCACACCAATAACTCCACCCCCCAATATCAACAGGGCTTTGCGAGGACCGGTGGGATCGTCTGGTACTAAGGCTGAGGAGATGATGCGAGCATTCCCAATATTTTGGTTTTCTGCTACCTGGACTTCTTGGAGTTTTGTCAATAGTGTTTCGTAGGTTGTTTGAGCTGCTTTCAGTTTGCGCTCAAGTTGGCGCTGGTTCTGTTCCAGCTTGGGTAAAACGTTTGCTCGTTCTTTGTATGCGTACCACTTATTAGAAAGTGTAGTAATTTGTTGGGCTAAACCAGCCCGTTCTGTCTCCGTGCGAGCAAAATCTTCAATCAGAGTTTGCCGTAGTTCTCCAATCTGTAAATTTTTTGCAGAAATTTGCGGATTAATACCTATGCTGCGGTTGATGCGACTTTGTAGTAAGTTGTTGAGACCAGTAATTTTTTCTTGCAAATTGATGATAGTAGGGTGGGTTGGCTGTAAACGAGTCTGCTCAACTGTTAACTGGTTTTGTGCTTCTTGAAGTTGAGTCAAGACTTGTTGAATCCCTGGTATTTGACTTAAGGAAGCAAAACTCACAGCTTGCTGTGAATCAATGGTTGCCTGATTTTGCAATTTTTGTACCCGAGCATTCACATTCATAAATTGAGCTTGGGCTTGAGAAATTTGTTGTTCTAAGCTGGAAATAGTTTGGACTGCTATGGATGCTTCTGTTTCTAAAGAAATTATTTTATTTTCTTCTTTAAATTTACGCAGGTTAGATTCTGCTTCTCTAACGGCTGCTTCGGTAGCAGGTATTTCTTGACCGATAAATTTCCTGGCTGAAGCTGCTTCAGCCCGATTAGCTTCTATGTTATTTCTGATATAAACTTCCATCAGTTGATTGACAACTTTGGCAGCTAAAACTGGATCTTTATCTGTATAGGAAATTTGTAAAATCTCAGTTCCTTTGGCATTTTCTATTTTCAGTTTTTTCAGAAAGTCCTGAATTTTCAAAGGTTCGCCTTGTTTATCTTTCAGGTCAAGCGTTCTAATAGTTTCCTGAAGAACTGGCACAGATGTCACGATCTTTGCCTGGGTTTCTAAAGGATTATTTGTAGTCGTTAATGACTCTAGTCTGCCGATAGCTTCTCCTAGACCTGTTAGTGAGGAGGTTTCATTCGTCCTAACTAACAAACTTCCATCTGCTTTATATGATGGTTTTAATGAGAAGGCAAACAAGGTTGCACCGGCAGTAACTATTGCAACAATTCCGACTGTGGCAAGCCAGCGTCTTTGTAAAACGAGTAGATATTTTTGAAAATCTATTTCTTCTAAGTTTGGTTTAGTTTCCATAATAGCCAAGATATTGATTGTATTAGTTTATTTAAGCAGGACTGCAATTAATTTAATTTAAATTCTTGGGCGAAAATCCTGGGTGCAGCTAGAACCGACTGTTCTAGCTTGTCTTTTAGTAAACTCTCCTACGGAAGGGTTGCCTTCGGGATGAATGACGCCACTTGCTTGTTGCCACAGTTCTGGTGGTGCGATCGCCACTTCATAGATGCGATCGCATTTCTTGATGTGATACCACTTTGTTTGCTGACAACCATTGCACCAAAATTCTTCTAACCATTCTCCTTCTAGGGGAATAGCTGTTCTACTCGCTACTAAAATTAGCGCATTCTGCCGTCCTATCCCCCTTTCTTGGAGTTGTGCGGCGCGATCGGCATACAATTTATACTTTTGGCTCACACTATCCAAATAGCATCCATGAATTGGACAGTAGATCGCCCGTCGTTTGGAACGTTTCCGATTTTGGTTACACTTATCCTGCAATTAGACCTCACTCGTTGGTAGACACACCATTAATAAGGTTCATTTGGAGGGACTGAGATATAAAAAATCATCGAAGCCCAACTCCTAAATCAAAATATCAAAGTTATTTAATTACAGTCCAACATTTTGATGAATTACTAATTAAGTTGCATATTTATTCTATATTTCTTTTTTATTCTCTCACGAAAATAAAATAAATTTCTCATCCCGATAGTTAACCATAATTTATAGATCGAGCAAGTCAAGATTAATCATAATCATCAACCCATCCATTTGTCAGAAATTCCTTACTTTATATTGTCAAACTTTTAGTCATATGCTTCAACACAAAAAAGTCAGTTGATGTGCATTTGAAGTACATCGACATTCCTTGTTTGCTGACTGTTGGCGGTTAACAATCATCAATCATCACTCAAATGTGATGAAGTACTAGCGACAAACATCACTGACTTCAACTAGGTTGAAATCCTTGACTTTTTGAAAAAGTCGCAGATTTCAACAACCACTTTTTCTTCAGTAATTACAGTTCACCACCGGGGACTGGAAATTCGAGATTGTCAATCATTCTTGACATGTTCAGGCAATCAATAATTTGTGAATGAATAAATCAACTTGCTCTCAACATATCAAGAATGATTGTTAAGCTCATACCCTCCCTAAAAGAGAATAAGATTTCACATTGACGGTTAACAGTTAACGGCGGCTCGCCTATCCTTCCCACCCCATGAGTGGGTTGTGACTCGTAAAAATGTGTTTTGGGCTTTGATACCTCCCAAATTTGAGAAAAACTTTTCACCACGCACTATGCAACCAGAAGATATATCAACAACTAAGATCGTAAAGTGTAGTGTTGTGACTCCTTTTAGTATGGTGTGGTCTCTGACTTGCAGCTAGGCAAAAACAAGCGATCGCCCTCAGCAGTCAAATTGAAACAAAGAGGTTGGTTATCTTGACGTACACACATATGTGTGTGGGACTCATGCGATCGCCGCACAAGAGCCGTCAAAATTTCCGCACCCACTCTAGAAAGGTCTAAGCCTAACTTCGTGGCTACTTTTAAGATATTCGCACTGACATTGGCATCTGCTGAAATTAGCAATTGTTTACGGTGTAAATACTTAAGGAATATTTCATATTTTTCCTCTTAAGTAAATTAACACTAGTTGCCTTCACCAAACATTAATTAATATTAAAAATAATCAAGATTAATTACAATTACAGAAGCGATCGCACACTCCAACAGAAAAAAAGATGCATCCTTGTAGCCCGTAAAACTATTGCTTTATGTTCAATAGTGTGCTATGTCACTGGTGTTGAACTCGATGCAAGCAAGCTTTTAATTTTTCTGCCAACACCTGTACATGGGGTTCTCTGAGTATACTGGTGTGGTCTCCGGGGATTTCATGAACCTCTACCCCCTTTGCCAGTTCGCCCCAGCCCCCTTGAGCATCGGAATAACGTTTTGAAGATCTTAATTTGGCTCGAAACAAAGTAATATGGCCGGGATAAACTTGCGGTATATAATTTTTGCTGGCGTGGAGATTAGCTTCTAAGACATTGAGATGGTAGAGAGTTTGAGGTGAATTATCCAGATCGCGTAAGTGAAAGAAAAGTTGGTGAATAGGCTTGGGGATTCTTTTGCTAATGTGCCACTCCAACCTTTCCCAGATGTAGATAACTTTTTCTTGAGGTTTGAGTTGTGCCAAGTTATTTAAATGGCCAGAAACCAAATCAAAGAATGTGGTGGGCAAATTATTCAATCCAGTACTATCCAACAACGATAGCAAAGCCACTTTTTCACCTTGGGCATAGAGTTGCTGAGCCATCTCAAAAACTACTATGCCACCAAAAGAAGCTCCTCCCAGAAAATAAGGCCCATTGGGTTGGACAGTACGTATTTCTTTGATGTATTGACCTGCCATATCTTCAATTTTGGTATGTGGTGCAGTTTTTCCATCCAAACCTTGAGCTTGTAGCCCATAAACTGGTTGATTTAAACCCAAATGGCGTGCTAAATCGCAATAGGAGAGGATGTTACCACCTACTGCATGGACAAGAAAAAAGGGAGGTTTGGAACCATTGGACTGAATTGGCACCAGGGAACACCAAGGCTTGACCCATCCTGGTTGGCGTAAAATGTTAGCTAGTTCCTCAATCGTAGGGGCTTCTAGGAGGGTAGCTAAAGGTAGATTTTTCCCCAAAGTCTTTTCAATTTCTGCGAACAAGCGTACCGCAAGTAGGGAATGTCCTCCCATGTCAAAGAAATTGTTTTTGATACTGATGGGTTGGATGCCTAAAACTTGTTCCCAAATCTTTGTTAAATCGAGTTCTAATTCATCTTGGGCAGCGATAAAGATGTCTTTTGACTGTTCTATTGTTTGGTTAGATGCCTTCAAGGCGCAACGGTCTACTTTTCCATTGGGAGTTAAAGGTAGAGCATCTAAGACTACCAAAGAGTTTGGCAGCATGTAATTAGGTAGTTTTTGTTTGAGAAAGTGACGTAGTTCAGCAAACGTAGGTGTCTGTTGTCGGTTGGGAACAATGTAGGCTACTAGCCGCTGGTCACCTGGGTTATCTTCTGTTGCTATGACTACACTCTGTTGTATACCAGCGTGTTGTGCGAGAATTGCTTCAATTGCTGCAAGTTCGATGCGGAAACCCCGCACCTTGACTTGATTATCAAGGCGACCGAGAAACTCAATGTTGCCATTATCAAGGTAGCGGGCCAAGTCACCGGTCTTATATAATCGTGCTTCTGGCTCTTGGCTCAAAGGGTTGGGAATAAATTTTTCACTGGTTAAGTCGGGACGGTTGAGGTAGCCACGAGCAACTCCAGCGCCGCCAATATGTAGTTCACCAGACTGACCAGTAGCTAAGGGTTGTAAATTCTCATTCAGGATATAAGTCTGTGTATTGGCGATCGCACCACCAATGGGAGCAATGAGATAATTACTATTGCGATCGCATTTCCAAAAAGTAGCATCAATGGAAGCTTCTGTGGGACCATAACAATTATATAGAACATTGTCTAAGTTCAATTTGCTAAAGAAACGCTCTACAAGTTCCACAGGTAAAACTTCGCCACCACAAGTAATGTGTCTGAGAGATTGACAATTCTCAATTTGCTTTTCATCTAGTAAGACCCGTAGCATGGAAGGTACTAAGCCCATAATAGTGATTTGCTGTTGGAGAATTAACTCAACAATATATCTAGTATCCAAATTTCCACCAGGACGAGCCATAATCAATTGCGCTCCCCAACACAATGGCCAGAAAATCTGCCACACTGAAGGGTCAAAGCTCAGAGAAATGTTTTGTAAAACTTTATCTGTTTGAGTCAATCTAAAAGTTGTTTGTCTCCATGTGATTTGGTTGCAAATTCCACGATGAGTAATCATCACACCTTTGCTGAGTCCTGTAGAACCGGAAGTGTAAATCGTGTATATCAGATTATCAAGCGTCGTATTAGAAACGAGATTTTCTGAGTTGTTATCGTTAATAATTTGCCAATCGGAATCTAGACAAACAATATGGTTTATATGATGAGGTAAACTACTTACTAATTGCTGTGTGGTGAGGATAGTTGATATCTGGCTATCCTTCAAGATATAGGCTAAGTGTTCTGATGGATATCCGGGATCTAAAGGTAGGTATGCACCTCCAGCCTTGAGAATTCCTAACAGTCCTACCACCATTTCTAAAGACCGTTCCAGATAAATGCCAACAAGTACCTCAGGTTTAACGCCCAAGGTACGTAGGTGATACGCCAGTTGATTTGCTCGTTGGTTTAACTGTTGATAAGAAATTTGGCTATTTTCAAATACTACAGCAGTTGCTTGGGGCGATCGCTCTACCTGAATTTCAAACATCTGATGAATACAGAGTTGATTGGGAGCAAGTATTTGGCTAACTTGATTGTTTCTTATCTGCTCTAAATGATTACTATTGCTACTCATATTTTATATTTTTAATCATCACTAAGTTTTCTAGAGTTAGCTAAACTTTTTAGACTTGAAAAGTCGAATTATAGAAATAATCAAAAAATTATGTATAAAGACAACAATAGTATTTAGATAAGTTACAATTTGTAAAATATAAGCAGCAAGTACCTATGAATTGGCAATGCACTACTTCATGGTTCGTGCTGAATTTCGATCTAAATATTAAACGCGATCGTGATTATTTAAATTTATTTTTTTGTAAAAGTAAGCATAAAAGACTTTAAATAATCTTCAAAATCTCTAATTGATGACATGCGATATTTATTATTTAATTTCTGAAAATTCAACTAGTCCATTAAATCAAGCTAATATCACTCTAGTCTTACTTCTAAAGACATAAAATGATCGTCAATTTGATGGATGTTTGTATTAAAATTAACCGAATCAGTCAATTAACCCTTCGACTAGGTAACTTAGTCCCGCAGCTTTTACAAAAACCAGCATCGACATCGTGGAAAGCCAAACCACAATTTGAACATACTGTTTCTACCTGATTAGCTGTTTTCACCACTTGCTTAATCAAATCTCCCACTTGCCAAGGAATCAAAGCAATTCCTGTAAAAATCATCAATACTGTTAGGGATCGCCCTAATTCAGAAATGGGAATCACATCACCAAATCCGACAGTTGTCATAGTGACAACAGAAAAATAAAATGCATCCAAAAACGTAGCGTATTTTTCGGGATTAACCGGATGCTCGACTTGATAAATTAAGCCGGAGTAAACAAAAACAATCGCAAATAATGTAAATAATATTCGCGCAAAAATCATGCCATCTTCGGTGCTGATACTGGCGAATAAATATTTTCTATCGATAAATCTAATTAATCGTAAAATCCGAAACCATCGTAGTAGGCGGATAAATCTGATATCCACTATTCCTAAAAACAATGGTAGAATTGCCATTAAGTCGATAATTGAATAAAAGCTAAAAATATATTTAATTTTCTTGTCTGCACTCCAGAGACGGAGTAAATATTCTATCAGGAAGATGATGGCGATCGCAGTATCGGCTACACTCAGTTGAAACCGGACATAATCAGGAATATTATAAGTTTCTGCTACAAAAATTCCTGATGAAATTAGCACCAAGACCGCAAGTGTTACATTAATGGCTTGACCTAAAGGTGTTTCCAAGTCTTTTAAGTAAAAATCTGTGGTTTCTCTACTCAGTAACATATTCGACCATTGACCAATATTAATTCCTAGTTATAGCATTGGAAACGCGATATGATTAGTCATTGTCTTGATGTTATCTCTATTATATGAATTCAGAATATTTTATGCGTTTAGCATTAGCAGAAGCCAAAAAAGGCGATGCGCCTTATGGTGCAGTGATTGTTAAAGATAACGAAGTCGTTGCCGCAGCTCATAATACTGTTGCTAGAGACAATGACCCCTCAGCCCATGCAGAAATCAACGCCATTCGTAGTTTAACAGCTAAACTGAAAAACCCCTCTTTAGAAGGTTATAGCATATATACAACTGGCGAACCTTGTCCCATGTGTGCAACTGCTTGTGTTTGGAGTGGCTTATCAGAAATTGTATATGGTGCTGCAATTGAAGATTTAATTTTAGTCAATCAATCACAAATTAATATATCTTGCGAAGAAGTGATTGCTAAGTCATTTAGAAATATCAAAGTCACCAAAGGCGTTTTAAGAAATGAATGTTTGCAGTTATTTACAGCAATTTCAGGTAAATAAATTTCAGTTCTTTGACTACCATCACTTAACGTGTCACCCCACCCCGGTTTTGTCTAAAGCCAAAACCTCCCCTCCCCTTACCAAGGCTATCCATTACCCGGATCTTTCTTAACATTGTTGTAAGGCAGACTGTGAAGGGATGACAGAATTAAACAACAGCAGAGTGATTGACTTTAGAGACAAAAGATGTACTAAGGTAAAGTGCGATCGTTAACGACAAAC
>JAVRBV020000104.1:0-3331 GCA_034531095.2 Nostoc sp. CreGUA01
CGCAAGGGTTTCAACCCTTTGATTCCCCATAAATACCCAAATTTTGGGCGACTTGAAATTCCATTTCTCCCCCTAATTTTAGAACTAGGGCAACGAAACTAAGTTTCATGGTGGGATTTCAAGACTTGTGTGTACACCGTAGCCCCTTATCAAGGGGAGGGGTTGGGGGCTTTCAAGGGTAGGTGTTTAAGAAAGTCGCCAAATGAAAGTATGATAGCGAACTGAGGCTCGTGGGTAGAAACCACTCTCTTCAGGGAGCGATCGTTAACTTTACTGTTAGGTTTTCTTTGGATGCAAGTGGTCAAGAATGAGCCATTAAATGAGTGGACTAGAACAGCGATCAAAAAAATGCCGCATCTGACCAAATCACAAGCAGTTGTATTAGCAATGTGGAGTTTTGGCGTTGCGATCGCCTAATCATGTGGTTTAACGACGGTTTCTGTATTTTTAGCGAAATTATTGGGCAAAAAAGAGAACACAGTACCTCAGCAACTCAGAGAATGGTATCGAGATGGAAAAGGTAAAAAAGGAGATGGACGTGCGAGTTTAGATGTGAGTGCTTGTTTTAGTCCGCTACTGTCTTGGATTTGGCATGGCATCAAACTAAGATGATTCATCCCCAACGAGCTGAACGACATTGGTTGGCGTTAGCGATCGCCATTTTATGGCAAGTCAGTCATTCCATAACTCAATGTTTCTCAAATCACCGTCTAAGCGTGCCTAATTTTTAAACACCTACCCTTGAAAGGATGGGGAGATGGGGGAGATGAACAGGCAGGGGGCAGTGAGCAGAGGTGAGAATTCCTCACTCCTAACTCCTCACTCCTAACTCCTAACTCCCCAATCCCCAATCCCCATTATTCTTAAGATTTAAATTGATCAAAAAAATAACATTTTTTTGACTTCATAAACGTTTACTAAATATCTCTTAACTTTAGATGTTAAGTTACTAGAATTCGGTTGATAAAATAAAAATTATATTGCATCATTCAATTAACCACATTAGTGGCGATCGTCTATGTTGACGATCTAAATCGAGAGCAGGATTGACTGAAGATTAGAATTACTGCCTTACTTGCTGCAAGTTTTTATTGCTGCTTGTAATTTTGTACTGAATTTATTATATGACCATCTATTTTAGAGGTCATTTGTAAAGTAAATATTAAATTTTTATTATGAAAAGCAGTATGAATGCTGGGTTCTGCTGCTAATCACTGCCGTTGTGTTAGGCGCAATTTCCAATGTAATTTATCAATTAATTTACAAATTTTTACGCCGTAACACACCATGAATGGCTGTGCATCAAAGTACTTTTATGCACATAAAAGTTTAAGATTTTCTTTATAAATTAACTCTTGAAAATATGGGTCAATGTCAGTAATTTTGTTATTTTGTTGTAGGCAGATTCAAGGAAATTTTTAACATCAATAAATAGCCTTGATATCTAGGGTTAATGAGATTTGAAATAATTTGCCAGGAGATGAAAATCATGTTTGGAATTCCGTGGCATAAATTGCCGACTCCCCTTGGACTGTTAAAATTAGTGCAATTCCGTGGAAAGCTACGAGAAGAGAACCTCCACGATACTTCGCAACTACCAAGTAGCGAGAATCTGCCTCAGCCTGCTGCGATCGCAGATAGTCGCCAATTGAAGGTTCGCAGTGCAGATGGCAGCTACAATGACCTTGAGCATCCAGAAATGGGTATGGCTGGAACTCGGTTTGGGCGCAATGTGCCGCTGCAAGATGCCAAATTGGATGAAAAAAATCTACTCACTCCAAATCCGCGCACTGTCAGCCGAGTGTTATTAGCACGAGGTGAATTCCAACCTGCGACAATCTTGAATCTACTCGCAGCTTCATGGATTCAATTTCAAACCCATGATTGGTTCAGTCATGGCGGGAACCAGCGCGATAAAAAATTTGAAATTCCTGTAGAGCAGGATGACCCCTGGTCAACGGAACACGGATCTCTGACAATCAACAAAACCCTAGAAGACAAAAGTCGTACCGGGGATACGAAGAACCCTCCCAGTTTTATTAATGAAGTTACTCACTGGTGGGATGCTTCACAAATTTATGGCAGTAATCAAGAAACCATTGACTCACTGCGCTCTCATGTTGATGGAAAAATGCTAATTGGTGAAGACGGTTTATTACCATTTCACCCAGAAAATGGCATTGACAAGGTAGGCTTTGCCGGTGCTTGGTGGGTGGGCTTAAGCATGTTGCACACCTTATTTGTTAAAGAACATAATACGGTCTGTGACCACTTAAAGAAAATATATCCTGAGTGGACGGATGATGAACTCTTCGACCACGCCCGCCTGATTATCGCAGCTTTGACAGCAAAAATTCACACAGTCGAATGGACTCCTGCCATCCTGCCACATCCTGCCACCGACATTGCCTTGAATTCCAACTGGTGGGGATTACTCGGAGAGGATTTCAAAAAGCGTTGGGGTCGCATTGGTGAGAGTGAATTGTTGAGTGGAATTGTCGGTTCACCAACCGACCACCATGCAGCTCCTTATTACCTGACTCAAGAATTCGTATCTGTATATCGGATGCATCCTCTGATTCCAGATGAATTAGAGTTTCACGCAGTTAGTAACGGCAAATTATTAGAGAAAAAAGACTTTCCAGAAGTAGCTGGCAAAAATACTCGTGGGGTTTTAAAAGAAATTTCCATGCCAGATTTGTTTTACTCCTTTGGAACTTCTTACCCTGGCGCCGTCAGATTGCATAATTATCCCCGCTTTTTACGACAGTTGTCAGGAGAATTGTTAGGAGACGACACACCAGCATTTGACTTAGCTGCTGTTGATATTTTGCGGGATCGGGAAAGAGGCGTTCCTCGCTATAACCGTTTTCGTGAATTATTGGGTAGGGGTAAAGTCAAATCTTTTGAAGAAATTACCAGTGATAAACAATGGGCTAAAGAACTACGCGAAGTTTATAACAACGACATTGACAGCGTAGATTTGATGGTGGGTTTATTTGCAGAAGATCTTCCAGAGGGTTTTGGTTTTAGTGATACAGCTTTTCGTGTATTTATCTTAATGGCATCTCGAAGACTGAAAAGCGATCGCTTTTTTACCAAAGACTACACAGCTGAAGTTTACACCCAATTTGGATTGGATTGGATAGACGACAACACCTTCCTAACAATCCTCCGCCGTCACCATCCCGAACTAGCACCAGCTTTCTTCGGCATCAGCAACGGCTTTAAACGTTGGAGAAAAGTTGGTTAAATAGGGCATTGGGCATGGGGCATGAGAAGAGGATGGGGGGATAGGGGGAAAGAAGAATTGCTTTTTCCCCACCTCCCC
>JAVRBV020000105.1:0-8417 GCA_034531095.2 Nostoc sp. CreGUA01
AAGTTTTACAACAAAGTACCTGTAGTCAATGACCTGTCATTCCAAATTGAAGCGGGGGAAATTTTTGCTCTACTCGGCCCCATCGGTGCGGGAAAATCTACCAGAATTCGGATGTTGACTACACTAACCAAACCCTCCCAAGGACGGATACAACTTTTCCCCCCCTATTAAATTTTTTACTTAACCGCGAGGTGGGAGGAGAGCGGGGGGGGGGGGGAGGGGAGGGGGGGGGGGGGGGGGGGGGGGGGGGGGGGGGGGGGGAAAGAAGAATTACTTTCTCCCTCATTTGGCCAACTCCCTACCTCCCCATCTCCCCACCTCCCCATCTCCCTACCTCCCCATCCCCCTCATCCCCCTCATCCCCCTCATCCCCCTCATCTCAAACTAAGTAGAGAACTCTAACTGCTGTGCGGTGCCATTATCAATAAAGTTTTGTTCGCCAACGCCGACTAATTCCACAATGATTTCACGTGTTGCAGGTGAAAATTCTCCTTTTCTGGCTGCAATTTCCACAGTGGTTTGTTGTCTTTGTGAATTAACGCGGTAAGTTGTTGTGCAAAAGGCTCCTGTTTTGTACTCAAATGTGTGACCGTCATCTTCATAAAGGGTAAACTCACCTGTGCCCTGCCAAATCCGTAGCCTCATCTGGTCTATGGGACGTTCATCTACATATTGCATGACTGGGATCATGGGAATAATGGAACCAGCACGGACGTATAATGGCATTTGCTCAAGTGGTGCGTGTGCCAAGATGTGGGTTGGCCCTGTGAAAACCTCACCACTCCACCAGTCATACCATTGACCTCCAGGTAAATATACAGCACGATGTTCAACACCAGGGCGATAAATTGGTGCTGCTAGTAATGATGAACCCAGCATTACTTGGTCTGCGAGGTTGAAAGTCTGGGGATCGTTGGGAAAATGATAAAGCAGGGGACGCAGAACTGGTGCGCCTGTGGTTGCAGCTTCCCAGAAAAGGGTGTAGATGTAGGGTAGTAGTTGATAACGGAGTTGAATGTATTGGCGGCAAATTTTTTCCACGCGATCGCCAAATGTCCAAGGTTCATGCTGTGCTGTAGTTAGTGCTGAGTGTCCCCGCATCAAGGGGTAGAGCATTCCTAGCTGCATCCAACGCGCAAATAGTTCCGCTGTGGCATTTCCCGCAAATCCTCCAATATCAGCACCCACAAAGGCAATGCCCGACAACCCCAAGTTACAAAGCATTGGTATGGACATTTCTAAGTGTTCCCACAGAGATTGATTGTCTCCTGTCCAGACTGCTGACCAACGCTGAATGCCAGCAAATCCGGCGCGTGTCAAGAAAAATGAGCGTTCTGTGGGACGGGATTTTACAAGTGCCTGATAAGATGCCTGTGCCATCATTAGCCCATATACGTTATGGGTTTCAGCGTGGTTAGTTTTCTCTTCAGTCGGTCCCTGTGCCGCATCATGGGGAAAGTCAATTTTCTTACCAGGGTCACCAAATGGGCGATCGTCTAGTGTGGGTTCATTCATATCATTCCAGATCCCGGCAACACCAACATCGGTGAGGCTGTTGAGTAAATCTCCCCACCAATCTCGAACTTCTTTTTGCAGATAATCAGGAAACACAGCTTTGTCAGGCCAAACATAACCGTGAAATAGCTGGCCATTGCTTTTACGGATAAAATAATCGTTCTTTAATCCTTCATCGAAGACTTTATAATCTGCTTCTGGCTCGTACTTAACTCCCGGTTCCACAATTGTCGCTAGTTTAAAGCCATTTGACTTGAGATTTTGGATAAATTCTTTCGGGTTAGCGAATCGCTTGGGACTCCAAGTAAAAATCCGGTAGCCATTCATATAGTCAATATCTAAATGAATAACATCGCAGGGAATTTGCCGTTGACGAAATTCCTGCCCTAGTTTTTGTACTATATCTTGTGATTCATAACTCCAGCGACACTGGTGGTAACCTAATGCCCAGCGGGGTGGTAAAGGCATTCGTCCGGTTAGCTGGGTGTATGTCTGGATAATTTTTGCAGGTTCAGTGCCATAAATGATGTAATAATCTAATTCACTTCCCTGAGTTTCCATCCGCCAGACTCCAGGCTGCTGGACACCCAGATCGAATTGACTCCAAAAAGTAGTATTGAAAAAAAGCCCGTAGCCCAAACCCGGACGCAAGGCGATAAAAAAGGGAATCGCCTGATACATACTGTCTGTCAAAATCCCGTAATCAAGGGCATCAGTTGTCCAATTAGTTTTGATTTTCGATCGCTGATCTAGCAAGCCAGTGGGTTCACCAAAACCATAGAAATGTTCGTCGCTTTCTATCCGTTTCCACCCAGCAACAGCACCAGTCCGCCACCCCATCCCCATGTCTGCGTCCTGGGCAAAGGGCTGTCCTGCTGAGTCGAAGCACTGGATACGACAAGGATCGCGGGAAATAACAATAGATATTTGCTCGGTTGTAATTTCTATAGTCTCTGCTGTTTCTCGTACTTTAAAGGTTACTTGAGGCCATTCTTCATCTGCCTGTGCCACCGCCCACGATCGCCTGGGTAAAAATTCGCCAGTGGGGGTCATGCGTACCCGAATTAAGTTCGGTGCTAGGATACTAATTTTCAGACAGGGATTGCCGCATTTGAAGAGGAAATGGCGATCGTCTTGTTGCATTGCTTGTACTGCTCCCAAAATTGACCAAGCTGGCTCGGTTGTGTGCAGCTGTCCAAAGTATTGCGGCATAATCCCTGATTAAAAAATAACTACTTTCATCAATTGAGATTCACATAAACTACTGCTAAAAGCTTGTATCTTTAGACATACGACAGATGGAATTTTACAGGGTGTTTCAGGTATTTTCACCATGATTAATTTGTACATTCATCGAACACAATTCAGAAGTCAGGAGTCAGGAGTCAGAAGTCAGAATTCAGAATGAATTGGAGTCCGACTCGCTAACGCTTCTCTGCGAGACGCTAAAAGCGAACGCTATCAGTGGCGGGTCTGAATCCCCCACTGATAGCGTAGCGTTAGCGAGTCCGCGATAGCGCAGCGGTAGCGAGTATTTTCGAGTCGCGTCTTGATTCTGATAGGACTTACGCAAAAGATAACGAAAGTAGCGGTAATTCATGAATTACCGCTACGCTTGAATAAGGTTTTCAGTCACATATTGCGTAAGTCCTGTTCTTCTTCAACCGACCCAGAAGAGTTATTTGAAAGCTTCGTTAAAATAAAAACACCTGCTGTTACATCATGAATTTATGACTTACAGTCCGCCCAAACTCCTCACTTTTGAGCAATTTTTAGTTGAGTATGGGGATAATTCTCGTTATGAACTCATTGACGGACAACTACGCGATATGGAACCAACTGGACCTCACGAAGAAGTTGCCGGAAATATTGCTGGGAGAATTTATGCTGAAATTCTTCGTTCTAATTTAAATTGGCTGATTCCAAAAACGTGCTTGATTAAGCCACCTGCTGCTGAAGCCACAGCACTCCGTCCCGACGTTATTGTTTTAGATAAAGCAAAGCTTAGCCAAGAACCACTTTGGCAAAAAGAACCTGTTATTTGTAATGGCAATACTATTCAGTTAGTTGCTGAGGTTGTGAGTACTAATTGGCAAGATGATTATGCAAGAAAAGTTGAAGAGTATGCTTTTCTGGAAATACTAGAATATTGGATTGTAGATTTTCGTGGTTTGGGTGGATTGCAATTTATCGGTAATCCTAAACAACCTACCTTTACAATTTATCAACTAATTAATGGTGTATATCAGCAACAACAATATAGATTGGGTGATTTTATTGTTTCTTCTCTATTTCCTAATTTACAACTTACACTTGACGATATTATGCCATAATGAGCCGATATTTTGGGGTGTTAGCAGTTTTCACGTATTTGAACCAGATCTGTTGTCAGGGTAGAGCATTGCTGTGCTCCTACCGCGCGGTCTATTTGATTAAAAATAGCTGTAAACAAGTAAAACATCGAATAAGTTACTCGATATTATTCCTGCTAACAGTATTTGTTGTTGCTATTGTTTTACCTGTTTTGACACCATCTCATGCAATTGATTTGCCAGTTCAGCAGTTGTCTAAATCGGAAGCAAATTTAAAAGATTTAGTTCAACAGGGAAAAATTCTTTATGAAGCAGGACGATTAATAGAAGCGCAAGAAATATTGCAAAAAGTATCTCAACAATATCAACTACAAGGGGACAAACTTCGGCAGGCAGTAACCCTGAGTAATCTTGCTTTGGTTTACCAAGAGCTTGGCATGTTTACTGAAGCAACTACAGCAATTAATCGCAGTCTACAATTACTCAGTAATGGTAACTCAAAACAACACTTACATGTTATCGCTCAAACCCTGGAAATTCTCGCAAGTGTGCAATTGCATCGAGGACAGTCTCAAGAAGCATTAGAAACTTGGCAACAAACTGAGACTAGATATGCACAGATGAACGATTTTAGCGGCATTAATCGCAGTCGGATTAATCAAGCTCAGGCTTTGCAGATATTGGGATTTTACCGTCGGGCTTTGATGATATTGACTGAAGTCAATCAAAATTTACAATCCCAGCCGGATTCTTTAACTAAAGCTGTAGAATTACGATCGCTCGGTGATGCACTGCAATTAACTGGGGATTTTGCACAATCGCGTCAAGTCTTACAACAAAGCTTACAAACTGCCGAAAAATTGGCATCTCCCACAGAAATCAGTGCAACATTGCTCAGCTTGGGCAATACTTCTAGAATTGTACAGGATTATCAAGGTGCCATCGCCTTTTATCAACAAGCGATCGCTAAAACTCCTTCACCACTCACCAAAGTCCAAGCCCAAATCAATCTTCTGACTGTTCTATTAAATACACAACAGTGGGCAATTGCACAATCTTTGCTTCCAGAAATTTCCGTAGAATTAGATAAATTACCACTTTCTCAAGTAGCCGTTTATGCTAGAATCCATTTTGCGGAAAACTTCATCGAACTATCAACTAATCAACTAATTGACAAAGAATCTGTTGCTAAAATACTTGCCACAGCAGTTGAATTAGCAAAAACACTCGGTGATAAACGAGCAGAATCTTATGCCATCGGGACTCTAGGCAAATTGTATGAGGGCGATGGACAATGGTTAAATGCCCAAAAGCTAACACAGCAAGCACTGACTTTAGCTGAATCTGTAAATGCACCAGATATCGCCTACAACTGGTATTGGCAATTAGGACGCTTACTCAAACAGCAGGGAGATACAAAAGGAGCAATTGCAGCTTATGAGATTGCTGTTAATCAATTACAAACTCTGAGAAATGACCTTGTTGCAGTTAATCGAGATGTCCAATTTTCATTTCAAGAAAGCATAGAACCTGTTTATCGTGAATCAGTAGCATTGCTTTTATCCCAAGGAAATCAACTCAGCGAACAAACATTAGATAAAGCACGCCAGCAAATTGAAGCATTGCAATTAGCAACTTTGGATAACTTTTTTCGGGAAGCTTGCTTAAATGTTGCAAAAGTTGTGTTAGATGAAGTTGTAGACCAAGATAATCCGACAACCGCCGTTATTTATCCGATTATTTTGCCAGAACAATTACAAATTATTGTCAAAATTCCCCAACAACCTCTGCGACATTATGCTGTAAAGAAATCTCAATCGGAAGTAGAAAAAACTTTGGGTAAACTGCGGGAATATTTGACCGAACCAGACAGAATTCAGGAAGTAAAAAACCTTTCAACACAAGTATACAAATGGCTAATTGCACCAATGGAATCTGAATTCAAACGTGGCAATATCGATACTTTAGTATTTGTTTTAGGTGGTGCATTACAAAATCTGCCGATGGCTGCATTGTATGATGGTCAAAAGTATTTAATTGAAAAATATGCTGTGGCTTTAAATTTAGGATTGCAATTACAAAAACCCAAGGCTTTAGCACAAGAAAAATTGCAAGTTCTAGCAGTGGGATTGGCACAACCGCCATCACAATTTCGCCAATTTCCACCTTTACCAGAAATTAAATCTGAGTTTGATTTGATTGCCAAAGCCGGGATAGCAACTACAAAACTTTTAGATCGAGATTTCACGAGTAAAGCATTAGAAAGAAAGATGAATGCTACTCCGTTTAATGTTGTTCACTTAGCAACTCACGGACAATTTAGTTCTCGTTCTGAAGACACATTCATTTTAGCAACAGATGGGCCAATTAATGTCACTGACTTAGATTTACTGTTACGGCGTCGGGATGAAACACAATCACAAGCCTTAGAACTTCTCGTTTTGAGTGCTTGTCAGACAGCACAAGGAGATAATCGGGCAACATTGGGTTTAGCTGGGGTTGCTGTGCGTGCAGGCGCAAGGAGTACAATAGCAAGTCTATGGAATGTAGGCGATCGCTCTACTGCAATCTTAGTTGGTGAGTTTTATCATCAGTTAGTTTCTGCTAAAGTTACAAAAGCACAAGCCCTGCGCCGCGCTCAATTGACGCTATTGCAAAAGTATCCAAACTATGCTCGTCCAGCATATTGGGCGGCCTATGTTCTTGTTGGTAATTGGTTGTAAAGTTGGGTAACGCTTCACGGTTACCAGATCGTTTGCACATGAGGATAGTTTAAAATGTTGGCATCGCAAGTTACTAGAGGAATACCATATCGTCGGGCGATCGCTACCAGAATCCTGTCTGCTGGATCTTTGTGAAATTTGTCTGGTAGCTGCGTACTAGCAATTGCGTCTAACGGATCTAAAGGCTCAATTACGATACTTGATTGAGTTCGCGCTAACTCATACCATCTTTGAACTGGCAATGGCAAGGTTAATTTCCCTGTACTAGATTTTACAGCAATCTCCCATACAGAAATTGTCGAAACCAGCAAACCGTTTTGTGGTTCCTCTAAGTTAATTAAGGTTTGTGCCGTATTAGACAATTGACTCGGATCGTGTAGTAGCCAAAGCCAAACGTGAGTATCCAATAGAATCATTCACCTAATGCTTCCCACAGTTCTGGCATAGGTTCATCAAAATCGGCAGCAATTGTAATTGGCATTCCCCGGAGTGGATAGTTCTGTTTAGAGGAATAGTGAAGTTCACAGGGTATAATTCGAGCGACTGGAATGCCATCGCGGACAATAACAATTTCAGTTTGAGTTGTTGTCACTTCATCAAGTAGTGCAACTAGACTACTATCGGCTTCTTGAATATCAAGATGCTTCATTGAAGATTAATTATCCAAAATTTTTCACACACTTTGATTGTAAGCGATCGCTTCTACGTCTTCTACGGTCAACGCCAACGCATCAGCTACTTGTTCTCGATTTAATCCCATACTCAGTAGCCGAGGTACTGCTTGTTGGAGTTTTTGTTGTGCAACTTGGGCTTCTTGTTGTGCAACTTGAGACTGTGCCATTAATTCTCCAAATGTTGTAAAGGGCTTACCATTTGGGTGGGAAAGTTGCCAGTTTTCGCCAGAGATATCAAAACTAATTTGCAGTCGTGGACTAATCCATTTTTGATCGAAATCTACTGAGTCTAAACCGTATTCACCCCGTAACCAAACTTGTAGTTCATTATTTGCCGGGTTGTACACATAATATTCTTCTACACCGTATTGATTGTAGAACAGCAACTTCCGAGCCATTTCTACTGGTGTGTTGACTGGCGAGAGGATTTCAAACACTACTTGGGGCGGTTGATTTCCTTCTTCCCACTGTTTGTAAGAGGAACGATGACCTTTTGGGCGACCAATGGCAACCATGACATCGGGTGCATATTTAATCTTATTATTGCCTTCAATGGGATACCAAAATAAATCGCCGGCGATGAAAACATTTGGTTCGCCTGCAAAGAGAATATCTAAATTACCTTTAATCAGCACAATAATTTCAAAGTGTTCTGTATTATTTGCCATTGGCTGACCGTCAGATTCTGGATAGATAATCTCCGCAGGTGCAGAAGATTCGATTTGGGAAACCATCGCTCTCACCTCTACTCTTGTTTTTATTTTAGGCGATCGCTTTATTGTAATGTTAAGAAGTTCCAACTCAAAAAATATACCATCTCTGCGAAACGCTACGCGAACGCATTATTGATAGGACTTAGGCAACTGGCATATTATTTTTAGTTCGTAGTGAGGACTTTAGTCCTCAAAATCAGGGCTAGAGCCGCTGACTACAAATTAAAAATTTTAATTTTTTCAGGACTTACGCAAAAATATAGCGCTTCTCAATTGGGTAAAATACGGCTGTTCGTAGGGGCGCACAGCTGTGCGCCCCTACAGCGTATTGCATCCAAACGAGAATCGCTATAGCTAACTTTGCTTAATTTATCGTAGAAGCTTTGCGGCTTGCCGTAGGCTACCGCCAAGACGCCAAGAACGCCAAGAGTTGTGTCGCCTCGCAATTGAGTTGTGTTGCCTCGCAATTGAGTTGTGTCG
>JAVRBV020000106.1:0-82759 GCA_034531095.2 Nostoc sp. CreGUA01
ATTGTTCGACTTCATCCAAAATTACTATCGCCCCACGCCAATGTTCAGGGTTCAATTTCCAAATCGAATCAACACACAAACCGAAAGATTTGGGAATGGGGCATGGGGCATGGGGCAAGCAGGAAGTGTGGGAGGTGTGGGGGGTGTGGGAGGTGTGGGAGGTGTGGGAGGTGTGGGTGGTGTGGGAGGATGGGGAAGCATTAATTCTCTTTCGCCCATCTCCCCATCTCCCCCTCTCCCCACACTCCCCACACTCCCCACACCCCCCACACTCCCCACCCCCCCCCCCCTAACTACAGTAAGAATCTTTTTCTAACACCAAAAAATAATGGTATGGATAGGTAGGATCAATATATTCTTGTTTGACAGTTAACCCAGCATTAGCAACAGAGTTTAAAATCCGCTGCTTGGGATATCCTTTTAGACCCATTTCCCAGTAATGTTCGTCGCACACTGGCGTTGTACTCCAGAATTTCGGCAGATTCAGTAATAAATGCCTTGGTCTACCTGAGAAGGAAGTTTTGATTTGCAATGACAGGTATTGAGTGCAATAAGGAATTGAAATCACTAAAAATTTGTTTGTTGCTTGTGCAAGTTTTTTCAAGGCTTGTTCTGACTGTTCATAAGGGAAATGTTCCAGCACTTGAAACAAGACAATGGCATCAAATTTATCTTTTGGCAACGAAAAATCTGTGGTCAAATCCAAAATCATATCTGGCTTGAGATTAGGATCAACATCAGCAGTGGCGACGTTGTATCCATTGTTTTTTAAGAGATCTGTTAACAGTGAATTAAAAATCCCAATTTCCAAAACATTCTTTACCTGATTACCCAGGGAAAAAATTAAACGCAACTGATGATGGTAACTGATAAGCCGATTTTTTGATAAATATTCAGAATTTCTAATATCTAAGGAGGTGATGAGTTGCATAGATAATGCTGACCTAAACTGATGGAGTGACAAATCCAGTGGGTATACAACTACAGGATTCCCAGAAAAATAGCAAAAATAACAGCACCACGATTGCGATCGTATTTAAATAGTTCTATAGACACAAGAAGCATCTACAATAATTACTTAGGATTCCCACATATACTAGTAACGTATTTTTCACTAAAATTAAGGTACATAGCGATTCTTCTTTGGATACCATAGGGGTAGGGTAGTACGGCTAGCTGTAATGCCCTACAAAGACAAGTGAATTTGCCTGTCTAATTTTCACGCACCTTATAAGAATTTCCAGATTGTTCAGAAAGATGTAACTACTGGATAGCTCTTGTAGTGGAAAGGTTTCGAGAGAAGTTTTTCAGATTTGGTGAAAAATTCAGTTTAGCTATCAGTAATATCTATCATTGTACGAGTATAAGAAAAATGAAGTTTACAGACTGGGCGACTAGAGTAATGTTCATTTCACTGATGTTCGCTGCTCTAATTATAGTGCTGCTCATTGGAAGAGGGGCACAAGTAGAAAATAATACAATTACATCTAATACATCAAAACCAGAGGTTACAGCCTGGAGTCCATATCCCCAGGCGCAATTCCAATCAGCCAAAGAACCAAAGCAGAAATCTCAAGACGTTCTCAAGTCTCCAGTCAAGACGAATCAACCTGTAGCCAGGTACGCAACCACTCAAGCTTTTGCACAGTACAGACCCAATTATCAAATTGTTTCAGTTGACCCAAGTAACTATGGAGAACGTTACACCACAGATGTGAGTGGTACACCTCTCAACAACCAACCAATCATCGTCCTCCATGAAACTGGTTATTCTGCTTCCAGCGCAATTAATTTTTTTCAAGTATCTCATACTGATGAAAACGTGCAAGCAAGTTACCACGCTTTAATCAAGTTAGATGGGACGGTAGTTTATCTAGTATCGCCGGACAAACGAGCTTTTGGTGCAGCTAACTCAGTATTTGAGGGTTCCGAAGGTTTGGAAACTGTAAAGACTAATCCAAATTTGCCTCCGTCTGTGAATAATTTTGCTTATCACGTTTCTTTAGAAACACCGCCAGATAGTTATGACAGTGGTAGCCAAGAAACTCATAGCGGCTATACGGAAGATCAATATAATTCTCTGGCTTGGTTAGTTGCTCAAAGTCAAGTTCCAGAAGATCGCATAACTACCCACAAATTAGTAGACCGTTCAAGTAAAAAAGTCGATCCAATTAATTTTGATGGTAATAAGTTTCTGGAGTTATTAAATATTTACCGTCAGGTCAGACCAATTTATAGATAAATTCAGATTATTTTCTTGGACTAAACTCCAGGTTTTATCTATAATTTTGAGAGGGTCACCACCGGAAGCAGAAACTATTTTAATGTCTGTCTGTCGTAGATAACTTTAATTCTTGTTTTAAAGCATTAAAATAGGTATATTCTGTCTCTTGTCCTTCAACTATAATTAAAATGTTGTCTCTAGATTTTTGGATTATTAATTTAAGCATACAGACATAATAAACAAATAGCTCTAGCACTTTAGCTAGAGCTAGATAACGAATTTAGACTAATACTGCGAACATTGGAGCATAGTTTAATCTTTATTTGCTAAAGCTGTAGATTTGCTGTGTCTCCAAGCGATCGCTAATCGATGAAGGCAGTGTACCATCAGAGAACACCTGCCGATCTAGTTGAACTTGTAAATTACTCAAAGGATCGCTACCAGGAGAAATCAGAAATTCTAGTTTCTGGATGTACGGTACATTTGCAATTTCATCTAGAATCTGGAAGATTGCTTGCAGGTAAGGATGACCGCTTTGGCGATACCAATCACAGCTAGCAACTTTTGGCTGATCGAAGCCTAAGTGTATTGTTAAAGATGGCTCGTCAAACAGAGCGATCGCCAATGGACGCGCTTCTTCCTGCAATAATAAATCGTGGCTTCTCGCTAAATGTCGCAGTTTTTCTAAGCGTTCATAGCGTTTTGTCACCAACTGCGGGTCATCTTGCCAGTGAATTGCTACTGTTACCAGATAAGTTTGTAACAGCATGTGACCCAGCTTTTTAGCTTTTGTTGCCAGGTAATACGAATTGTAGTCATTGGCCTCAATTAATAATGGCACGCGATCGACTACTTCCAACCCATAACCCTTGACTCCAGCAATTTTACGAGGATTATTGGTAATTAAACGAATCTTTTTTACACCCAAATCCATGAGCATTTGCGCTCCCATACCGTAGTCTCGCAAGTCGGCGGGAAATCCTAAACGCTCGTTGGCTTCTACTGTATCCAGTCCCATATCCTGCAACGAATAGGCTTTGAGTTTATTAATCAAGCCGATTCCCCGCCCTTCTTGGCGCAGGTATACAACGACACCCTGACCAGCATTTTCAATCATTTTCAGTGCTGCTACCAGTTGCATCCGACAGTCACAACGCAAAGAACCCAAAGCATCGCCAGTTAGACATTCTGAGTGCATCCGCACCATCACCGGCTCATCTTGGAAATTAGCGGGATTTCCCTTGACAATTGCCACGTGTTCTGTATTGTCTAAGGTGTGGCGATAAGCGTAAATTTCAAACTGACCGAACTGACTGGGTAATTTAGTAACGACTTCACGATACACTAGGCGATCGTGTTTGAGGCGATAACTAATTAAATCTGCAATACTGATAATTTTTAAATTGTGATGTTTAGCATATTCAATTAACTGCTGCAACCGCGCCATTGAGCCATCAGGGTTTTGGATTTCACAAATTACCCCAGCTGGGTATAACCCTGCTAACCGAGCTAAGTCCACAGCCGCTTCTGTGTGTCCTGCACGTTTGAGTACGCCTCCAGCCTTAGCGCGAATCGGAAAAATATGTCCAGGGCGACGTAAATCGGTAGGTGTTGTAGCTGGATTGAGAGTAACCTGGATAGTGCGGGCGCGGTCTTCGGCTGAGATGCCTGTACTGACACCCAAATGGGGTCCTGCGTCGATACTGACAGTGAAGGCAGTCTGGTTAGTATCTGTAATATTGCTCACCATCAAGGGTAAGTCTAATTCGTCCAAGCGATCGCCAGTCATTGCCAAACAAATTAGCCCTCTAGCTTCCACCGCCATAAAATTAATCATGTCGGGTGTGGCAAATTGAGCAGCACAAATCAAATCGCCTTCATTTTCTCTATTTTCATCATCTACCACCACAATGACACGACCAGCTTTGAGGTCTGCCAAGGCGGCATCAATTGTATCAAATTGAAAAACTTGGGTAGTCTTAGGCTGTGACACAGAAAAATTTCCAGCTACCAACGTAAATTTTTTTAACAATTTCTTCTTTTAGATTGTAGCTCCTTTATAAGCCAGAGAAGTAGACTAGCAATGATTTGATAACATGGCAAAAATTTCTGCCACTATGAGGGGGATGAGGGAGATGAGGGAGATGAGGGGGATGAGGGGGATGAGGGGGATGAGGAAGTATTTTCTCCCCCTACTCCCTCATCTCCCCCCTCTCTCTCTTCTAGTGGCTGATATGTTGATAGCTGGGAACGAATTAACCATTCATGGGATAAGGATTTGGGATCATGGGCAATTTTAGACGCGTACCCGTTGGGATTGTTGGCGCGTCGGGCTATGGCGGAGTACAGTTAGTACGGCTGTTGATGGATCATCCAGAAGTCGAACTGGTTTATTTAGGTGGTGAGAATAGTATCGGCAGATCCTTGGGGGATCTTTACCCGCACTTGGCTCATGCAGCTAATCTGCCAATAGAGGCGGTAGAACCAGAAATAATTGCTCACCGCTGTGAAGTAGTTTTCCTGTCTTTACCGGATGGTCTGGCTTGCCAAATCGCGCCCACACTGTTGGAAAAAGGATGTAAAGTACTGGATTTGAGTGCAGACTATCGGTTCAGTGATTTGGCAACTTACACAAGTTGGTATGGTATTGAAAGAAGCGATCGCTCTACTGCTGTAACAGCTGTTTATGGATTACCAGAACTTTACCGCGATCGCATTGCCGAAGCTCAACTTATTGGCTGTCCTGGTTGCTATCCTACCGCGAGTCTGCTTGCACTTTCACCACTGTTAAAGCAAGGTTTAATCGTGCCGGAAACAGCAATTATCGATGCCAAGTCCGGCACATCCAGCAGCGGACGACAAGCCAAAACTAATTTATTACTAGCTGAAGTAGACAACTCCATTGCAGCTTACAACATTGGCCGTCATCGTGATACCCCAGAAATTGAGCAAATATGCAGTGACTTAGCTGGTCACGAATTGACGATTCAATTTACACCGCACCTCATCCCAATGGTGCGCGGCATTTTGGCAACTGTATACGCCACAATGCGCGATCCCGGTCTTGTGCGAGATGATTTGATTACAATTTTTTCTGCTTTCTACCGCAACTCTCCTTGGATAAAAGTCTGCGGTAGCGGCATTTACCCCCAAACAAAATGGGCTAACGGCAGTAATCTTTGTTACATCGGCGTAGAAGTTGACCCGCGCACAGGTCGCGTGATTGTCATTTCAGCAATTGACAACCTGATTAAAGGCCAAGCAGGTCAAGCGATTCAGTGTTTAAACCTGATGATGGACTGGGATGAAACCTTGGGGTTGCCGAAGTTGGGGTTTTATCCGTGAAGAATGGGGAGTAGGGAGTGGGGAATGGGGAATGGGGAATGGGGAGAGGGAAAATACCCTACTCCCTACTCCCTACTCCCTACTTCGGCCCTAGACCCACAGCACCAGCATACACGGCGCGATCGCCTAGTTCATCTTCGATTCGCAGTAAGCGATTATATTTTGCTACGCGTTCGCTGCGACAGAGGGAACCTGTTTTAATTTGACCGGCGCGGGTGGCTACGGCTAAGTCGGCGATGGTTGTGTCTTCGGTTTCGCCGGAACGATGGCTGATTACTGAACGGAAACCGTTGCGAGTTGCTAAGTCAATTGTTTCTAAGGTTTCAGTCAGGGAACCAATTTGGTTGAGTTTTATCAAAATGGCGTTACCGGCTTTTTCTTCGATGCCTCTTTGCAAGCGAGTGGCATTGGTCACAAATAAGTCATCTCCTACCAATTGCACCCGCGAACCTAACTTCTGAGTCAGCAATTGCCAACTTTGCCAATCTTCCTCGTGTAAACCATCTTCAATTGAGACGATGGGATACTGGTCAACTAGTTGTCCGAGATAATCAATAAACTCAGTGGGGGCATGAGGTTTACCATCGTAAACATACTGACCGTTTTTGTAAAACTCGCTAGCTGCTACATCTAACGCTAAAGCGACTTGCTCACCTGGCTTATATCCAGCTTGTTCAATGGCAGCAACCAGCAATTCCAAAGCTACTTGATTGGATTCTAAGTTAGGCGCAAAGCCGCCTTCATCGCCGACACCAGTTAGCAAACCCTTCTCATCTAACACTTTGCTGAGGGTAGCAAACACTTCGGCACCCCAACGCAAGGCTTCCCGGAAGGAAGTCGCCCCAATTGGCACAATCATAAATTCTTGAAAATCGACGTTGTTGGCTGCGTGTGCGCCGCCGTTAATGACGTTCATCAACGGTACTGGCAGTAAATTTGCTAGTGGCCCGCCCAAGTAGCGATACAGGGGAATTGCTAGAGATTCGGCGCCGGCTTTGGCTGCTGCGAGGGAAATAGCCAAAATGGCGTTTGCCCCCAAGTTGGATTTGTTAGCTGAACCATCGATCGCAATCATTGTCCGATCTAATAGTTCTTGATTGAGGACATCCAAGTTTAACAATTTTGGGGCTAATACTTCTCTGACGTTTTGTACCGCCTTGAGGACTCCTTTGCCGCCATAACGGCTTTTATCGCCATCACGCAGTTCGTGGGCTTCAAAAGTGCCAGTGGAGGCACCACTGGGGACTTGCGCCAGTCCCACGGCACCGTTAGCTACATGCACTTCGGCTTCAATTGTCGGTCTACCGCGTGAATCAAGAATTTCACGAGATGCGATCGCTTCAATGGCAGTATCTAGAATGTTACTCATTTTTACCTTGTCCTTTGTTCGACTGTTTTACTTACGCATATAGTCCAGTGGCCTAACCCAATCGTTAGCATAGGCGTTTAACGAGCTTTGTCGGCTGAGATTAAAGAATATTTCCAGAGATTTTGTCAATGAATTTTGAATTTCTACTTTCGGTTCAACTTACTTTGATTTCCCGGATTTTCTCTGTCAATGGTTAGAATTGAGTAAAATTTGGCACTACCAACTATGTAAAAAATTGACTTCCTGTATATTAAATATATAAATAGTTACAATTATTTGTACTATGGAGAAATAATATTCCATGTCAAAATTTCAAATGAATCGAACATACTGATAAATCCGATGATAGGCAAAATCCTGGATGGGCGCTACGAAATTATCAGCAAACTGGGAGAAGGTGGTTTTGGTGCTACTTACCTAGCTATTGATAGGAAATTGCCTGATAGAGACCAGTGTGTGGTGAAGCACTTTTCGCCAAAAGCAACGGATACAAATACTTTATCCCATGCGCGACGGCTATTTGAGACTGAAGCTAAAGTACTCAACCGCTTGGGTAATCATGACCGAGTTCCACGTTTGTTGGCGCATTTTGAAGAAGACCAAAAGTTTTATTTAGTTCAAGAATTTGTTGATGGCTATGATTTGAGTCGGGAAATCAATCAAAACAAACAATGGAGTGAAGAAAAGGTAATTGTCTTGTTGCGGGATATCTTAGAAGCGTTAGAGTTTCTCCATCAGCATCATGTCATCCATCGAGATATTAAACCTTCAAATTTAATGCGGCGTCAACAAGATGGGAAAATTGTTTTGATTGATTTTGGAGCAGTTAAACAAATTAGCTCTCAAGGAGTCAATACCCAAGGACAAATGACAGCAACAGTTGTAGTTGGCACCCCTGGTTATATACCCAGCGAACAAAGTCAAGGTCAGCCCAGATTATGCAGTGATGTTTATGCAGTTGGAATCATTGCGATCGAAGCTTTGACTAATTTAAATCCGATGCAATTAACTAGAGATCATCTAACGGGTGAAATCATCTGGAGCGACCAAGCAAAAGTTAGCTATCAGTTCGCGCAAATTATCGATAAAATGGTCAAATATGACTTTCGACAAAGATATCAATCGGCAACGGAAGTATTACAAGCCCTGGAACAATTAACAATAGCTAATCATCCTCAAAAATCAATTCTGCGGAAGAGTTTTATTGGTTTGGGAATAGCCATAGCAGCTACTTTAATTGCCTTTTTCTTTATCTTTATTCCTCGAAATAATACTCTAGAAGATTATAATGATACTGTTTATGGCATCAGTATTAAATATCCTGCAAACTGGGAAAAAACTGGAACTCCAGACCGCATTACAGGCAACGTAGTGAAATTTACTTCCCCAAAAGAAACTGAGACAGATTCTTATTTAGAAAATGTGAATTTAATTATTCAAGATTTACCAGAAAATCGCACAGAATTAGAGCAATTTACTAACTTTTATGTGGATGAAATCCAACAGTCAGATGCAAATACGAAAATTTTGGAACAAGGTCAAACTCAACTCAGAAACCAACCTGCTTATCAAGTAATTTCTACTCTTGAGGAAGAGGGAGTAAAAATTCAACGCTTGCAAGTTTGGATGGTCAAAAATAATAAAGCCTATATTATGACTTATACAGCCGATGTTGCTAAATATTCAGAATATCTGCCAACAGCACAAACTATGATTAATTCCTTAGAAGTTAATTAGTTGTAGTGGCGTGACAATACTAAAATGTTGCAATAAAATTGTAGGTTGGGTTGAAGAAGTGAAACCCAACACCGAGATCCACGTTGGGTAACGCGAAGGCTCAACCCAACCTACTAATGCACTAAAATAGTCCATCAACAAACTCTTGTGGGATGGGCGTCTCGCCCGTCCGGTGCGGACAAGATGTCCACACCACAAGAAAATTTTTTGCAACATTTTAGTCTTGTCACGCCAGTACTACTCTGTCCCATTAATTTTGCTGGGTTTGTAGGAAGCACAAAGCGTGCTTAAAAATCAAGGACTAAAGTCCTTACTACAAACTTATTTACCCCTCAGAACTTATGGGACAGACTACTACAAATTTCCATCGCAACACTTTACTTTGTGTCTTGCGGTACTAAGTCTTGATACGTAAAGAAAGATTTACATTATTTTACAATGTAATATGGTTGTCATTTTGTGGTAAATACATAGTATCTATGCTTTCCTCATAATCTTAGTGAGAACTACCAACGATGAAACCCCAGTTATTTTTGCAAGTACTGACAGCAGGTACAATTGTTCTAGGTAGTGTTGCTAGCATCAGTCCACCCAGTTTGGCTCAAGCGAAAACTTACTTTTGTGAAAAAAGTGATGATGGTGTATGGACTACATATGCTAAAAACTACAACAATAAGAAGATTCCGGTGATTCGCTGGGTTAAAACTTTAGGCAACTACACTCCAAGAGTACGCTGTCAAGAGGTATCTTCCAGATTTCAGAACGCCTATGAAAAAGGTATTTTAAACTACCTAACCTCTGGTATTTCTGGCGGTCAAGCTGTGATCTGCTCGGCTAGTCAATATGGCGGTCCTTGTAGACAATTACTTTTCACACTGAAATCTCATAAAGACGCGAGTTCGGTGCTGCAAAGCCTTGTGGAAATTGGTTATCGCGCTCGTGGACCAATTTTGCAATCTGAAGATGCTTCTTCTCAAGTATACATTGACATGAGTATGTTACTGACCGAAAAAGCACCAGAAGGGCAAAACTAACACTCGGTTTAGTTAAGTAGCTAAATGCTCGTTAAGCTTATTTGTAGAGAAATTTGCAAGCGGTAAAAGCAACATGAGACAAAAATTAATGTATCATCGCTCACTGGCTACGATCGCCTCGATGGGCATACTGTTGACGTTGCCTATACAAACGAGCATTTTTTCGCCAAGAGTTTATGCTCAACAGTCTAATGCGGAGCGATCGCCAGAACAAATCAAACAACTGGCGCGATCGATAACCGTCAAGATTTTATCTGGTGAAAACCGAGGCTCAGGAATATTACTGAGAAAAAATGGTAATATTTATACGATTATTACTAATCAACATGTTTTAGAAGCAGGCAAACGCGTTAAAATTCAAACAGAAGACGGGAAAATACACTCAGGCAATTTGGTTAAGGGAGTCAACTTTCAAGGCAAGGATTTGGCTTTGTTGGAGTTCACTGCTAACGCCAACTATACCTTAGCCCCCCTGGGAAATTTATCAACGATCGCAGTTAACGAACCAATATATGCAGCCGGATTTCCCTTTGAGGCGAATCCATCTCAATCTCAGGGATTTATCTTCAAACCAGGGCAAATTTTGCTGGTATCAGAACGAGCTTTTAAAGAAGGATATCAGCTAGGCTACAACAACGAAATCGAAAAGGGCATGAGTGGCGGCCCGATACTGAATCGTCGAGGGCAAGTAATTGGTATCAATGGTATCCATGCCTATCCACTTTGGGGTAACCCTTACGTTTATGAAGATGGTTCCCAACCAACCGAAGCTTTACGAGATTTAATGAGCCGTTATAGTTGGGGAATTCCCATCCAAACATTGGCTCGCTTGGCTCCTGGGTACACTTCCAAAGAAACCTTACCTTCAACTAACGCACCTTCTACCCCAAGTCTTCCTCCCATCGCCAACGAAGTTAACAACATCGCCCAAGAAATTACGGTGCGAATAGATGTGCCGACTTTACGGGAATGTAGCGGTTCGGGAGTGATTGTTGGCAAACAGGGAAATACTTACAGCGTCTTGACAGCAGAACACGTTGTGCGGGAATCTGAAAAATGCGATCGCACCGTTTTAGAAATAATCACCCCTGATGGCAAACAATATCAAGTCAGGGTAAATGAGGGTACTCTCAAAACTGTGCCGGATACAGACTTAGCAATATTGCAATTTAATAGCGACCAAAATTACCGCGTCGCCACCCTAGCAAACTACGGCATAGTTAAAGATAAAAACTTCATATTTGTTTCTGGATGGCAAGGAAAAAAACCCGGAAACAGTCAAACACAACGCCAATTGACAACCGGAAACGTAGCATCCAAAATATTTGCGTCTATTGTCGCCAAAAACTCTTTATCTCTGAGTTATGGATATGAATTAGTTTATACAAACGTGACTGAACAAGGAATGAGTGGCGGTCCAGTATTAGATACTCGTGGACGAGTCATTGGCATTCACGGAACAGCAGAACTAGAAAAAATTACTGACAAAAATGGGCAGCCTCGTTTAATTACATTGGGTTTTAGTTGGGGAGTTCCCATTCGTAGCTTTGTGCGTTGGGCCGAATCAGTTGGTATGACTCCCATGTTGCGAGTCGAGAATACTTTACCACCACCACTAACTACACAAGAAACAAATTCAATTCTTGAAGCTTTACTGAAAATCGAAAAACCCAAAAATAATGCAGACGCCATTGATTGGCTCAATTATGGTTGGCAAATGGCGCGAAATTCTCAAGAAGGAACAATCGGGCAAGAAGAAAGAAAAGAAGCAATTAAAGGTATTGAAAAAGCAATTGAACTTCAGCCAAACTTTTACCAAGCTTGGTATTTACGCGGCTTTGTGCTGATGATTAGTAAAGAATATGAAGAAGCCCTCAAATCCTTCGATCGCGCCAAACAAATAGAACCAAAATTTACTTCCGCTTGGCGCTTTCATGGACTGACACTTCTGGGTTTAGAACGATTTCCACAAGCATTACAATCCTTTGACCAAGTAGCTAAATTAGACCCAGATGATACTAGCGTTCAAATATTTCGGAGTTTGATATTATTTGGAACAGGGCAGTTTAAAGACGCACTAGAACTATCAAATCAAGTTGTTAAAAAGAATCCTAGTTCTTGGGCTTACTTCACTCGTGGTGCAGCACGTTTTGGCGTCCAAGATTTAAAAGGAGCGCTGGCTGATTTAAATGAAGCAATTCGCTTAAATCCAGAATATATAGAAGACACAGCCTACTCCGTTCGGGGTTCAATCCGCGCTCAACAAGGAGATTTAAAAGCAGCGATCGCCGATTTAAATGAAGCCGTGCGTCTCGATCCTGAAGATGCCAACAATTTCAAAAATCGTGGAGAAATTCGCTTTCAACAAAAAGATTATCAAGGAGCAATAGCCGATTTTAACGAAGCAATTCGACTCAAACCTCAAAATTTTGAAGCCATCAAAGCTCGTGGGTCACTACGTTTTTTACAGCAAGACTACAAAGGAGCGATCGCCGATTTAAATGAAGCACTTCGTCTGAAACCTGATGATGCTCAAGCGAAAAACATTCTCATGGGTGCAACTCGCTTGCAACAGTCTAAACCAGGAGATGTGGAAGCGATAAAAATTCGTGGAGGAATTAGTTTTTTACAGCAAAACTACAAAGAAGCGATCGCCGATTTTAGCGAAGTACTTCGTCTTAACCCGAACGATATTGATATTCTCAAAGCCCGTGGTGAAGCTTACTTGCGACAACAAGACTACAAAGGAGCGATCGCCGATTTTAGCGAAGCAATTCGACTCAAGCCCGACGATGTTGACGCTCATTACAATCGGGGACAAGCTCAGGCTCAACTCAAAGATTATCAAAAAGCGATCGCCGATTACGACAAAATATTACTTCCTCAGGAATTCTCTGGTATTGGCGTTCAAGCAGAAATCAATTCCCAAACTAAATTAGCAACAATTTCCAAAGTATTTGAAAATTCTCCTGCTCAAAAAGGAGGACTAAAAATCGGCGACCAAATCTTAGCAATTGATGGAAAATCAACAGCAAATCTGAATTTAGAACAAGTCATTAAACTGATTCGCGGTCAAACAGGTACTAAAGTCAGCCTGCAAATTAATCGTTCTAGTCAAAATAATTTAAACATTATTCTGACCAGAACACCAATTGCTATTGATAGCAAATTCGCTGATGTT
Source organism: Nostoc sp. CreGUA01 (assembly GCA_034531095.2). Classification (GTDB taxonomy): domain Bacteria; phylum Cyanobacteriota; class Cyanobacteriia; order Cyanobacteriales; family Nostocaceae; genus Nostoc. The sequence continues at coordinate 12,891 of JAVRBV020000106.1, forward strand.
TATTACCATCGAGGTCTGGCTCGTATTCAAATCCAAAATAATCAAGGAGCGCGTCAAGACTTTGAAAAAGCCGCAGACCTTTACAAGCAACAAGGTAAAGCCGATGATTACCAAAAGGTGTTGGCAAGAATTAGAGAGCTTAAGTAGTAATTAGTGGACTGAAGTCAGAAGTCAGGAGTCAGAATTCAGTACGGTGTGTTGTCGAGTAGCGGTAACACACCCTACTAAATTCAACGTGCGTTAGCCTACGGCATAACACACCCTACGAAAAAGTTATATTTTTTCATATACATTATTTTTTTATCGAAAATTTGGGTTTAAAACCCCGTCCTTGGACGCAGCGTAGTAACGTCTAGCTGGCACGGGACAAAGCAGAAAATCCAAGCGCCCTGTAGAGACGTTGCACTGCAACGTCTCTACAAGGATAAATCAAGGGTTTTAGCGTTTAATCCACATAATGCGTGAATTCCCAATTCTGAATTCTGAATTCTCCTATGTGTAGAGATATTGCATACCAAGCCATTGTTTGAGTTACTCGCTTAAACCCTTCTAGAATTAAAACTATTGTGGAAAAATTTTATTACTAAACTAGTTTTTATTGTGGGAGGAAGGGATGAGCCGTCCAATAATTCTTGGTATTGTAGGTGACAGCGCTGCTGGAAAAACAACACTAACGCGGGGAATCGCTCAGGTACTCGGGCCAGAAAATGTTACGCTGATCTGCACAGATGATTACCACCGTTACGATCGCCAGCAACGTGCAGAAATTGGCATCACCGCCCTCCACCCAGACTGCAACTACTTAGATATTATGCAGCAACACCTGTCGCTACTACGCACAGGACAGCCGATTCTCAAGCCAGTTTACAGCCATAAAACAGGCACATTCGAGCCACCGCAGTATATCAAACCCAATAAATTCGTGATTATTGAGGGATTACTCGGTTATTCTACCCGCGCCGCCCGCGATTCTTATGACGTTAAAGTTTACCTTGCACCCCCTGAAACGCTACGCGCTAACTGGAAAGTCAAACGAGACACCCAAAAGCGGGGGTACACTCCCGAACAAGTCTTGGCAGAACTAGAAAAGCGCGAACCAGATTCAGCAGAATTTATCCGTCCCCAGCGGGGATGGTCTGACATAGTTATTAGTTTCTACCCACCCAGCGAGGAAGAAGATGAAACCAACGGACACCTAAATGTGCGCTTGGTACTGCGTCCGACAATTCCTCATCCAGATTTCACTACAATTACTAACTCTGGCGGTAATTCCGATTCAGCCATCCGCCTGGGACTAGACAGGGATATGGGTAAACCTGTAGATGTTTTAGAAGTTGATGGTCATGCCACCTTAGAACAGGTGAATAAGTTAGAGCATATTATCTGTTCTGATATGCCGCATTTAAGAAGTATTTGCGATCGCGAAAGCAACCCAGAACTTGGCAAAATAGCGGGTACAACTGGCGAAACACTTCAAAGTTATCCCCTGGCGCTTACCCAATTAATAATTACCTACCATATGCTCAAGGCAACGCAAATGTATTTATAAAATACAAGGGGTTAAAGATAACTTTTGGGGTAATAGCGTCACATCATAATGTTGGACTACTTACAAGTTATGAAAAGAACTTTTCATAGTCATCAATCCAGTGGATTAGCCTTTCCCTCAGCAATTTCTTGTTTAGCGCGTTGTGCAGCAGCTACAAGTTTTTGTTGTGTTTTCTGGAAGGATTTGTTCCACTGAATTTCATCTTGCAAGTCATTAATATATTCTCGAAGATGCTCTGCAACTTTATACTGTGCCTCAATAAACAAAGATTCCATCATCTTGACTACTGTAGCGATCGCTGCGGATGACATAGTGTACTGCTCCCATATAAAATTCTTTTATAGCTAGCACCAATAACATCCTAGTTTAACCTTGGAGTAGGATGTTTGGATATTGCTCAAGATTGTGATTTGACGGGAGCTTGTAACAGTTCAATGTCTCTAATCTCAAGAATGCCACGACTCTCAAATTGCACGCTGATTTGAATCTTGGCAGCATCAACTTCTTTTTTGAAATAGGCACGCACTTTGTAAGGCTGAAAATTTTCCGTTTGTGAAACTCCTCTACCCCATGAAGTTGTTCTCATTTCCCCCGATTCTCTTGGTCTACCTACACCCAAACTTACTGCAATTGATTCTTCAGTGTTCAGCGCTTTCGCATTAAAGTGACAAGCAAGAACACACTCTTGGACATCGGGTTCTGCAACTTCAAACAAGATGACTTTTCGCAAAGGATCTGTACTATTCGTAAAAAAGCGCTGAGTATTATCGTCATAAGCTTCTATTTGCCAACTTTCTCCGACAATTGCAATGCCTCCCTTTGTCACTGTGGAATCGGCAGGTGTGAATCGACGAATCAATACAAATGGCTCTGCGGGTTCGGGAATAGCAAGGGGTTTTTCTAGCTCCTTAAGGGTTTCCTGGGCTTTAGAGAGAATAAAATTTGTTAGATTGTTGAATAGCTCGTCAAACATAGCGTACTTTACTAATTACTCAAATTTCAGGTATTGCTCAAGATTGCTACTTTACAGGCGCTTGCAACAATTCAATATCTCTAATCTGAAGAATGCCACTACTCTCAAATTGCACACTGATTTGAACTGTGGCAGCATCAGCTTCTTTTTTAAAATGGGCACGCGCTTCATAAGGCTGCAAATCTTCCGTTAGTAAAACTTCTGTAGACCATGAATTTGTGACTCTTCCGCCCCATTGTCCCGTTCTTTGCCAACCTAAACTAACTTTAATTGGTTTTTCTGTGTTTAGCGCTTTGGCGTTAAATTGACAAGCAAAAACACACTCTTGCACATCGGGTTCTGCAACTTCAAATAAGATGACATTTCGCAAAGGATCTGTACTATTAGTTAGAAAGCTCTGATTATTATCGTCATAAGCTTCAATTTGCCAGCTTTCTCCAACAATTGCAATGCATCCCTTTGTCACAGTGGAATCGGCAGGTGTGAATCGACGAATCAACACAAATGGCTCTGCGGGTTCGGGAACAGCAACGAGTTTTTCTAGTTCCTTAAAGGCTTCCTGAGCTTTAGAGTCAATAAAACCTTTGAGATTGTTGAATAAATCATCGAACATGGCGTAGTTTACCGCCGTAGGCATCGCCTTAAATCATCTTATTTTTAGTGTTCCCTTTGAAGGTTGCAAATGAGATTACCCATAGAAACTTACCAAAATTAAAGATTTTCTCAAATAAAGATGATTTTGAGAGCAAACGAGGGATAACTAAGGATAGTTCTATGTGTGGTGCTATTTTCTTAGTTTAATATGACCTATTGCCTCAGAATTGCTGACTTACCTACAAATGAGCGTCCGCGTGAACGATTAATGACGCATGGTGCCAAAATTTTAGCCACAGCAGAGTTAATCGCAATTCTTCTAGGCACCGGTCAAGGGCCGGGAAAACTCTCTGCTGTGGGTTTGGGACAATATATTTTGAGCGAATTAGCCAAACACCAACGCGATCCTTTGGCAGTTCTGCGAGAAGTTAGCCCTGCTGAGTTGATGCAAATTTCTGGTGTTGGCCCGGCGAAGGCGACAAGTATTTTAGCAGCAATTGAATTGGGTAAACGCGCCTTTCAATCTCGTCCCAATGACGGCACATTAATTGATAGCCCACTTGCCGCGGCTGCTACCCTGAGTCAAGATTTGATGTGGCAGATACAAGAACGTTTTGCGGTGGTGCTATTAGATGTTAAGAATCGCTTATTGGGTACGCAAGTAATTACCATTGGCACAGCAACGGAAACCTTAGCCTCTCCCCGTGATATTTTTCGAGAAGTTATTCGTCAAGGTGCAACGCGGGTAATAGTTGCCCACAACCATCCTTCTGGGAACCTTGAACCCAGCCAAGAAGATATAGAATTGACGCGTCAGTTGTTAGCAGGGGCGCAGCTTTTGGGCATTCCGGTACTAGATCATCTGATTTTGGGCAATGGCAATCATCAGAGTTTACGGGAACTGACAACCTTGTGGGATGAGCATCCGCAGGGGGATTAAGAGGACGCGGGGAGATGGGCAGGGCTGTTTCATTCCCCAAAGAGCTTTAAAAATCAAGGGTTCTAGCAATTGAAAATTGCTTATTTTGTTACACTTATTCTCTGGTTGCAAAATAAAAACTGGGATGCACCCTTGGCTCTTTGTTGCAGACTCAGGTGAATTAGGAGCGTTGACCAGTGACGATATATGCTACCCTTTGACCGATATTAGTGGCGTGATCTGCCATACGTTCTAGACAACGAATCGCCAGTGCCAACAGTACAATTGGTTCAACGACGCCTGGTACATCACGTTGTTGGGCTAAAGTCTGGTAAACGCGATCGTAGGCATCGTCTACGGTATCATCTAAGTGTTTTAAACCCCGCCCACCGGCTTCATCAAACTCTGCTAAAGCTACTAAGCTGGTTGCTAGCATTGCTTGAGCGTGACGGGACATGATTTCAATATCTGGTAAAGAGGTGTGAGGCGCATAGGGAAAGATTTTAATGGCAATCTCAGCTAAATCCTTTGCATAATCGCCAATGCGCTCTAAATCTCGGACGAGCTGCATAAAAGCACTCAAGCAGCGCAAATCTTGTGCCGTAGGTGATTGTAGCGTCATAATCGCTGTACAATCTGATTCGATTTGTCTATAAAAGCGATCGATTTTTTTATCTAATCGGGGAAGTTCCTCAGCTGCTGCTAGGTTACGAGCAAATAACGCTTGGTGGCTGAGGCGAAATGATTGTTCCACCAAAGCTCCCATGCGTAATACATCCCGTTCTAAACGCCTAATACCGCGTGCGAGTTGGGGTCTCTGAGAGTTGGGACTGTAACGGACAGCTTTCACACTTGTAATCTCAAACGTGAAGATATTTTTAACTATAGTCTTGGCTTAGGGAGTTTGCCATCACTTCCGGGAATAGAATTTGCATCCACGCTCCACCAGTTTCTGGATGGTTCATGGCTTTGATAGAACCACCGTGAGCTAGAAGAATTTGTTGAACGATCGCTAAACCCAAACCATTGCCAACAATTGCCCCTATGGAATTATTATCCTGTGAGGAGTGGGTTCTTGCTTTATCTCCCCGATAAAATCGCTCAAAAACATGGGGTAAATCTGCTTGGGAAAAGCCTACTCCCGAATCAATAAGATTTATTTCCAGGGATGAAGAATCGGCATTGCCTCCATCATGATTCGTTGATAGAATTTTCGCCTGGACACGAATGGAAGTAGAAGGAAGACTATATTTAATGCTGTTGTCCAACAAGTTGAGAAAAACTTGGTACATGCGGGCTGGATCTGCCTTAATCCACAGATTTTCTGGGCCAGAATAAATAAAAGACAGATGTTGTCGCTGTGCTAGAGGTTCTAGGGTTTCCCAAACGGATGCAATTAGCGATCGCAATTCTACAACTTCGGTTTGCAATTGCATGTTGGGGTTGGTTTCCATTTGGGTGAGTTCTAACCAGCTTTGCACCAAATTAATCAGGCGGTCAACTTCTTGCATCAGGCGGTTAACCCAGCGATTTAAAGGTGGTTCCAAGCGATTTTGTAAAGTTTCCACAACCAAACGAATCGAAGTCAAAGGCGTTCTGAGTTCGTGTGCTAAATCAGAAAAAGAGCGATCGCGTGCTTGATTTATATCCAATAGGGGTTGACGATTTTCTAAAAATACTCCTACTTCTCCATCAGGTAAAGGCAAGCTTGACGCCCGCAAAGTCAAAGATTTTATCGTCGGCATTTCTTCGGCATTATCACAAGACGGGTGAAATACCCACTCTTTCGTCTGTGGTCTTTGCCAATCACGAGTTTTTTCAATTAAATGATCGAGTTCGTAAGACCTTACCAACTCCAGCAACAACCGTATCTGTCCTGGTTGCCATCTTTGCAGATATAAAATTTCCTGCGCCTGCTGATTGCACCACAACAGTTGATTTTCTTCATCAACCTGCAAATATCCCACTGGTGCAAATTCCAACAAGTCTTGGTAAGTTTGCAGCGACTGTTGCAAATCTTGTCGCTGCTGCTTCAAGAGCATAATTTCCTGCCGTAACCCAGGAGTCAGCAGTAGTCCCACTTTGTAAGAATGCGGGGTTAACGGTTGGAGTACGTGCTTCAGGTAGCGGTTAAGTTGAACCTGTTGCCAAACCCAAAACCCAATGCCTACCGCTAAACCCAGAAAAAATCCCAATAAGAGCATTTGAGTCGTTAGTTTTTTGGTGATTACTCAAAACTAACAACTATCGAAACTAATTATCCAAACCTATAGCCAAAACCTCGTACAGTCACAATATATTCGGGATGGCTGGGGTCTTGCTCTAATTTTTCGCGCAACCAACGGATGTGAACGTCTACGGTTTTACTATCCCCCACGAAATCTGGCCCCCAAACCTGGTCTAGTAATTGTTCCCGCGACCACACCCTACGGGCGTAACTCATAAACAGTTCCAGCAGGCGAAACTCTTTCGGAGAAAGACTCACCTCTTGACCACGAACCAGCACGCGGCATTCTTGAGGATTTAAGGTCACATCCTTGAATTTTAAAACTGGCAGCTGTGGCAAAGTACTTAAGCGTTGACGCCGCAGTAAAGCCCGACAACGAGCCACTAATTCCCGCATACTAAACGGTTTAGTGAGGTAGTCATCTGCTCCTACTTCCAAACCCAAAACCCGGTCAGTTTCGCTACCCTTAGCACTGAGCATTAAAATCGGTACTGGGTTTCCTTGGTGACGTAGCAAACGGCAAATATCTAAACCATTGATTTGAGGCAGCATCAAATCAAGGATGATCAAGTCAAAGGGAAGTTCCCCTGAGTTGGTTTCAAAACTTTTGAGATACTCTACAGCAGACCGCCCATCGGGGGCAGTTATCACCCCGTAACCCTCCTCTTCCAGGGCTACAGCTAGCATTTCCTGGATTAATTCTTCATCTTCTACTACTAGAATCCGGCTGGTTTGTCCAATGTCCGTTCTGGCAGAATATTTGGTCGATTCACTGGTATACATTGATATCACAAAAGTCTATGACTGTGCTTGTATCAATTAGGATGATCAAATCTATTATCTAGCGTAAGTGCGATCGCGCTTCTACTAGGGTTAATTCTTTTAGATTTCCTTTACAAAAAGTTATATTTGCCACAGCGCCCTATTAATGATTATAAAACGCTGTGGCTGGAAGCTGCTAATGTCTTTTTAGTCAAATCACTTCAATTTTTTCTTGACAAGGGCAAATTGGGTTGGGTATATTTATTAGTACAAAAATACTATACAAGCCCAGAGAGAAAAATATACTTAAAAAACAAAAAAAGATGACTGTGGATAACTCGTAGTGTATCTCAGTGTCCGATATTGATTATTTCAGTGTTTCCACTGCGCTAAAAATACGATGCAAAGGCTACTCTGATGTCTGCATAGGGTAGTCATTAGTATGGCTTGCTACCCGATAAATTATTGCCTATTGAACGGAGTTGGAATATGACTACAGTTGGAGTCAAGGACAGCAAACAACAACTAATGCAAGCATTTCAACAAATTCTTATCCAGAGAAAAAAGCTGGAATTTAAAATAGCAACTAAACAAGAGGAAGCAGAAAAGGCAAAAAGTCAAGAAATTCTGCAAGCAGCTTCGACATATACAGTTGATAGTATTGTCAAAGGTTTAGCCGATTTACAATTAGAGTTTGGCACTATTCTCAATGCATTATCAGAAAAGCTAGCTCAGGAAAACTCCAAGTTAGATGAACTCAACCAAGCAATAGAAATTGAAACTCAACGTTTACAAGAGCTTCAGCAAATTAGAGTTGTTGCCGATACTCTAGATATTTTAAGTCAAGAACACCAAGAAAAACTCAAAACTCTAGAACAAGATAGTATTAGCAAAAAGGAAGCTCTAGAGAAAGAAGTTACAGTCAGGCGGAAAGAATGGCAAAAAGAGCAAGCAGAGTATGAAGAAAAACTCCAAGCATATAATGATTTATTAGCCAAAGACCGCCAGCAAGAGGAAGAAGAATATCAATATAAACTCGAAACAACTCGTAAACTGAATACAGACAGCTACGAAGCAATCAAACGTCAACAAGAAAGGGAAATACTAGAAAATTCTCAAAAGAAAGATAAAGACTGGACGGAACGAGAAAAAATACTTACTCAACATCAGCCGCTATTTGCAGATTATCAACAAAAGGTAGCTACATTTCCTAACGAACTCGATGAAGCCGTTAAAAAAGCTAGAGAAGAAGCAATTAAAGAAACAAATCAAAAAGCTAAAATTGAGGCTGATTTGTTTGAGAAAGAATGGGAATCTAACAAGCAGAGTTATGAATTAAAAATTCAATCCCTGGAAGAAACAATTAAGAAACAAACTGAGCAGATAGAAAGTATTTCTGCTCAATTGCAAACCGCATTAAAGCAAGCACAAGACTTAGCTATGAGGGCTTTTGGTAGTTCTAGTATTAAATAGCTATTAGTTTGTAGCGTCTTAATTATTTTGAATTTTAAATTCCTGAAGAGGAGGTTTGTGTGGTGGTGAAAAAACCGACTGAGAAGAATACTAAAGTAGAAATTCTTCAGGCGTATGAGGAGTTAGCTAAAGAACAAGCAGCACTGAAGTTGCAACTCGAACAAGTTGCTAAAGAAAACAAGTCTGTAACTAAAGAACAGCCCAAAACAGAACAAAAAACACCTATGAGTCAGCTTTCTAGTGTCCAACAAAAAATGAACAATACAATTGAAAGCTTAGCAAAAATTCAATTAGGTTTTGGTAGCTCTGCTAATGAATTATCCGAACAATTAACAACTAAAGCTTCTAAATTAGAAGAAATTAGGCGGACTTTAGAAGAAGAAATTCAACAACTAAAACAGCTGCATAATTTAGAAATTTCTGATGATATCTTGGATACTCTTATCCAAGGGTATGAAGATAATTCTAAAGCTTATCAGGAAGAATATAGCCAGCAGTCCGAAATTTTATTGCAAGAAATACTAGATCAAAGAAATATTTGGGGAAAAGAACAAGAAGAACATCAACTGGCGATAAAAGAACGGAATGAAAACCTGAATAAAACTCGCCAACGCGATGCATCTGAGTATAAGTATAATTTAGAACTTCAACGGCAGCTAAATAATGATGAATACCAACAAGGACAGAAGGCGCTATATAAACAGCTAGAGGAATTACTCCAAGAAACAGAAAAACAGTGGGCTGAACGGGAGAAAGCGATTTCTGAACGAGAAAAACAATTTGAAGACTTGAAAGCTAAAGTAGAGGCTTTTCCAAAAGAAAAAGAAGCAGCCATTAAAAAAGCTACAGAAGAAGGCAAAGGCATCGCTCACTACCAAGCTAAAGTCAAATCAGATTTATACTCTAAGGAAGTGGAGGGGCAAAAGCGTTTTTATGAACAAAGATTGCAATCTCTAGAACAGACTATTACTAATCAAGAGACACGCATTCAAAATCTTTCTAAACAACTCGAATCTGCCCTGAAACAAGTTCAAGATTTGGCAGTTAAAGCTATTGAAGGTACTTCTAATGTGAATTCTTATCAGGCAATGAAAGAAATAGCTTTAGAACAGGCAAAGAGTCAAGTTAAAAATAAATAAGTGAGAATTCAGAATTCAGAATAATTTGAGTAAATTTAAGAAGCTATGGTACTCTGAATTTTCTAGTCATTCTGGATTCTGGCAACTAACACTTTTATCCTTACATAATTTATGTGTAGAGGCTTAATTAAATTTAAGTCTCTACAATAAAGTCTAACAGCTTTTATTCTGTTTTCTTTGGTTTTTTGATATCTGGAGGAGGTTGTAGTTTCTTCTTCTTTGTTCCATTAGCCTGCGTTTGATTAAATGCTTGATGGGTATTTTTATCTTGACTAGTCATAATATTAAATTTTGAAGTCTACTACAATCTTATCTACATTACGGGTATTGTCGATTACAGAAATATATCACAGGAAATTTAAGGATAAATACAAATCTTAATATATGAATCAGCGATCGCCCCGTGGTCGATTATGAAGTAACTTGGTTGAATCACCGCTATTAAACACATCCAGCTCGCACTGCTGTAGTTGCAGCTTCAGTGCGGTTAGTTACCCCTAACTTATTCAATACCTGGCTGACATGATGTCTAATAGTAGAAGGACTCAGTTTCATCCGTTGAGCGATCGCTTCATTACTCAATCCTAAAGCCAGGAATGTTAACACCTCTGCTTGTCGCCTGCTCAGTTCATAGACAGGTGGCGATGATGGTTTGCTTGGTTGCAGCAACGCCTGAATCACCTCTGTTGCTAACATAGACCGACCGATCGCAGCGGCTCGTATGGCATCCGCCAACTCATCAATCGAGATACCCTTGAGTAGGTAGCCAATAGCTCCGGCTTGCATTGCTTGTTGTACCAAGTCATTCTCTAGAAAACTCGTCAAAATTAAAACTTGAATTTCTGGGTATTTTTTGCGGATAGCTCTTGTTGCTTCTGCCCCATTCATCCCCACCATCATCAAATCCATCAGCACCACATCTGGCTGCAACTGTCCGCACAAATGTACTGCTTCATCTCCATTACGCGCTTCACCCACTAATTCAATGTCATCAAACGCCAGCAAGAGAAATTTAATACCTCCCCGCAGGATTTCATGATCGTCAACACTAATCACCCGAATCGGTTTCAATGATTTATCTTTTTCCATATATAAATCCGGGATATTAAAACTATTTTTAATACATTTGCATTACATGATTGTTCCATTTTCGGTATTTATACGCGAGATTCTTAATCTTTAATTCTTATTTCTCGCCAATCAATCACAGGAAAATCCGACAACATAAAATGAAAATCTGTCTTTTCTAAGTAAGTGGATGCAAATAAACATAACTATATTACAAAAAATAAATACGCCTAAAACTCTTATAAATGAACAATCAAAAAGACAAAATGACGATCTTAGTAATTAACTTTATTTATGCCCAATTCCCAATTCCCTACTCCCCACTCCCTATTTTTAAAACAGCGGTTGACCAATTCAGCACAATCTCAGTCCCCTCTCCTGGGTAGCTTTCAAGATGCAAAGTAGCACCAATCGACTCAGCCCGTTCTTTCATAATTGCTATCCCCAAATGACCAGATGGTATTTTGTTGGAGTCAAAACCACAGCCATTATCGCTAATACGCAAGACCATTCCCTGTGAATCACCGTGGAGACTGACTGATACAAGCGTTGCTTGGGCATGTTTAATAATATTATTTAGTGCCTCTTGAGTAATGCGGCAAAAAACAAGCTTTACCTCATCAGACAGAGGCCGATCGCCTTCTACCGTCGTTATTACCTCTAAACTTGTCCGTCCTAGAATTCCCTTGATTAACTGCTGTAGCAATTCACCTAATGGTTTATCTGTCAAACCACTAGGACGCAACTCGACTAATAAATTCCGCATTTCTGCTAATGCTCCCTGTGTCATTTGGGCAAGTTCCTCTAATCCCTGTTGGGCTGCCTCTGGGTTGCGTTGCCAAACTCTAGGCAAAGCTTCGGCAATTGTCGCCACAGTAAACAATGTCTGCGATACTGAATCGTGTAAGTCGCGGGCGAGGCGATTTCGCTCGACTTCCACAGCAATTTTGCGTAGCCGTTCGCTTTCTAGCAATTGTTCGCGTAGTTTTACCGCTTGTATTAAATCTTTGGATAAGCGTAGACTCATAATTACCACGAAGGACATAAATCCAAGCTCAGCCAGGTATACAAATTGAATCTTCCCCAAATCTACTAGGCGATCGTGTTGAACAGTTGCTATCAGAATCGCTAAACTCAAACCTAGAGTGAGTGCTGCTTGCTTCTCACCGCGCCGATATTGAAGGTAACAAGCAAAAAAAAGAAAAACAATATTACTGAGCAAAGCTAATAATTGGAAACTGAATAGAGGATTGAGTGTACCTTCTGGGTGAGGAATCGATTCGCCCCAAGGCAAAGAAATACTTGATAGGTTGCTGATATGAGAGTAGAGAATCCCTGTGGGGGAAATTTGGTTGATTAACACGCTAATAAAGTACAGGCTATTAATTCCTAAAATTACACGCACTGGTCTAATATTGGTATACACAGACACAAACCAAGCTATAGTAATGCCGTAAATATAGCCCAAAGAACTTAGCAATTTTCTGGCATTTATATAATCGTCTACATTCATGGCTTTATATTGAGCTATAAGAGCCAAAACATAACCAAAACCTATCAAGCAGCTTAACCCAAAGCAGAAGTTTAGTAGAGGTTTTAATCGCCCAGAGGCAATTAACAAGTGTAAAAAACCAATGTATATAATAATTCCAGCGATTATATTTAGAACAGTTAGAACCAAAGTCATTACTTATTCTCTGAAAAATTTATATCTAGCAACAAATAAGTAATATCACTTCAATAGTCTAGTAGAGTGGGTTAGTGCTGAGGGTACGGCACCACATGAAGGTTTCGGTGTCTTAGGCTACGCCATAACGCACCCTACATATACTAAATGCTTTGATTTACACCTTTGTTGCATCGAGTTGCAACAAAGTTGCACTGACCTGCACTTTTGTTGTATTAACGTGAATTCGATGTATAGGATTTTGACCTCACCCCCTGCCCCTCTCCTTCAAGGCTACGGTGTACACACAAGTAGAGACCGCAAGGGTTTCAACTCTTCTAGTGGTCTTGTAGGGTGTGTTACGCTGGCGCGATAACACACCCCCAAGGATTTACGGTGCGTTAGGACTGCCGTCCATAACGCACCCTACCAAACTACCAAACTTAAATCTTTCACCTTACTGATAGCTTTAGAGTGGCAATGGGTACATTAAATACATAACTGACAACAGTATGGTAATATGACTACCCAAAATACAACACGCCGTTTGCGCCCTCAATTAATTAGTGAAGATGTGAGTTCATGGCACGGTTTACAAACTATCAGTACTTATGAAACTAACCGTGGTGATGCCTCTGCTGCCAAATTACAGCAAGCTTATCAAGCTATGTTAGACCAGCAACAAGCGGAAACCGAAAAACAAACTTTATACCGTGCTGCGGCTGATGCAGCAAGATTAGCAGAATGGGAATTTCACAATGCCGTATTAGCAATGAAACAAGTTGTGCGCGGACAATATGGATTAGATAGCGATCAAGCTCAAGCAGTAGGACTGAAGAAAAAATCGGACTATAAGCGTCCTAGTCGCAAAAAGTCAGTCGCATCATGAGCTAAGTAAAATTAAGACATTTTAAGTGAGCGATCGCACTTGACATTACTTGTGCGATCGCTTTCTTGCATAGATATAAAACCCTGCAAAACTCTTTATCACTTGTCATCGCCAGCAAAATTTTAACACTGCCAATAAGTATAAGTAACAGTTATATAGGACGAAGATCCTAGTCAAAACTTGGATCTTTGTCCGATGCGGTCGTTGGAGCGATCGCTATATAATCCGTCTTGCCACAGCAAAATTTACGTAATTACCTAACCTGACAATGAATAAAATCTGGTTTAGCAATACTTTATTGTTTAGTTCAGTTTTAGCAAGTACCTTACTTGCTAGTCCTAAGGTTGCTAAGAGTAACGACTTCACCGTACCCGAAACTCTAGCAAATACAGCACCTTGTCGCCTTAATGTCACTGGTGCTTATCTAACAACAATCTTCAACCCAGATAAAAGCGTCTCCTCTCGTGGAGTTATTACACTAACCGCAGATGGTAACTTTTTTGTCACTGACTCCAATCAAGGTGGTGTCGCCAACGTTTTCAATCCCTTTACTAGCGGACAAGGTGCTTGGAAGTGTAATGGCAAAACTAAGGTGAGTGCTAGGTCTATCACTTTTGCTTTTCCTGGAAGTGCAGGAGCCGGTAGCATTGGCCGCGCCGACTACCAAGCCACCTTTAATCCCCAAACGCAGACAGTACAAGGGACTATCACATTGCGCCTTTTCAACCTCAATGCTAATCCGTTGTTAAACAATGTCCCGCCTTTAGGAACATTCAACTTCTCTGGGCAAAAAATCAAACCTAATTAACAAATCACGAGAGTAGAGGCGATGTCTACGACAAGGCTTACGCCTACGCTACTTTCATGATTCAACATAAGTATCAATTATATAGGACAAAGATCCAAGTCCATACTTGGATCTTTGTCCGATGTGGACATTGAGGCGATCGCTGTATAATCCATTTCGCTACAGCAAAATTTGGGCAATTGCCTAACTAAAAAAAGTCTTCAGAGAGTGGTGGCGTTGGCTCCCGCCCACCGTAGGTATCGCCACTCTCATGACTCACAAAAGTATCAATATCTTTGCTAAATGCAAACAACATCAGCAAATACCACCCCGTCTTTACAAATCGTCGCTTCCCCAGAGTTTAACTCCTGGCTGGCACAGCAAAATCTGAGTCTTGCTTGCACCACCTACCAAACCAACCGGCTTTTTTTCGTCAGCAGCCAAGCCAACGGAAATCTGAAGATCAAAGAAAGACTATTCGACAAACCGATGGGACTATATGCTGCGGAGAGTGGCCTCTACATGACCACCCGCTACCAAGTATGGTATTTCGATAATCTTTTGGCTAATGGCGAAAACCACGGAGAATGCGATCGCCTCTATCTCCCCCGCACTGCTTACACCACAGGCGATGTCAACGCCCATGAAATCGTTCTGGACGATGCAGGAAAAGTAATTTTTGTCAATACAGATTTTAGTTGTTTAGCCACCCTCAGCCCAGATTATAGTTTTGTTCCCATCTGGCAACCGCCCTTTATCTCCAAACTCGTAGCCGAAGATCGTTGTCATCTCAATGGATTGGCAATGGTAGAGGGCAAACCAGGCTATGTCACCGCCTGTAGCACCACAGATACAGCTGCCGGCTGGCGGAATCATCGCCTCGATGGCGGAGTCGTCATCGACATTAACCACAACGAAATTATCGTCACAGGCTTATCAATGCCCCATTCTCCCCGTTGGTATCAGGGGAAATTATGGTTACTCAACTCCGGCACAGGAGAATTAGGCTACATCCAGGACAATCAATTTTCTCCCATCACCTTCTGCCCTGGATTTGTGCGCGGGTTAGCCTTTTGGCAAAATTTCGCGTTTGTCGGGTTATCTCAATTGCGTTCCCGAAATTTTACCGGATTAGCCCTAGAACAGCGCTTGCTTGCTAACGGAAATCAAGCCCAATGTGGCTTAATGGTGATTGATTTGCAGACAGGAAAAATCCTGCACTGGCTGTATTTTCAGAACGTAATCGAAGAATTATTCGATGTCGTAGTTTTGCCGGGAGTGTCCCAACCGCAAGCGATCGGATTGCAGGGGGATGAAATTCAGCGCCTAGTCACATTTCCTAACAGTGGCGGCATTGTCACCACCAAACCCACCGCTAAACGCCCCAGTTTGGGTACACCCGCCCCCGTGGCTGGTTTACCGACCTCTCCCCCAACCCCTCTCCTACAAGGAGAGGGGAGTATCATTTCTCCCCCCTTCCCTAGTAGGGAAGGGGGGCTGGGGGGGTTAGGTCAAACCCCAGAAATTCCCGTGCGTTACCAACGGGTGTATCACCTCAATAGCAGCAACGCCCACACTTACAACGATCTCACCTATCCGAATCTAGAAAAACGCTGGCAAACTCAACCACCACATGGGGAATTAATCGGGCTTTCAGCTTCGGTAGCTGGGGCAATTGTCGGATTTGCCATTGCCGAACTGATCAACCCCACACAAGCGGAGATTATCTCTTTATTTGTCTTAAGAGAGTACCGCCGTCAAGGAATTGGTACTCGGCTAGTTGCTTATTTAGAACGAGAATTAGCCCAACAGGGATATCAAGAATTAATCCTCAGCTATCACACCAGTGTACTGACCAATACAGCCTTAGAACCGCTACTGAAAAAGCTGAATTGGCAAACCCCCCAAACCACCCTAGTGCTGGGCAAAACCACCACAGAAAAAATTGCCCAAGCCCCCTGGTTAAACAAGTATCCCCTACCAAAAGCGTTTGAAGTGGTTCCTTGGTTGGAAGCAAAAGCAGGTTTACCCCAGCCGCCAACCACCGACGAGCAGCGCTTAGAACCCCTCAATAGCCTGGGATTGCGCTATCGGGGCGAGGTAATTGGCAGGGTGTTAACCCATCGGGTTGCCCCTGACACGATTCGCTACACGAGTCTGGAAATTGCTGAACCCTTCCAGAAGCGGGGGCGAGGGGTTTCGCTGTTAGCTGAAGCAATCCGTCGCCAGGTTAACAGTAACGTTCCCTACCTCACAGGTTCGGTTTCTTTTCGATATCCGCGCCTGTGGCAATTTGTCGAACGACACCTGATGCCCTATTTAACGGGGGTCGGGGAAGTGCGGCAAATAAGTAAGTTGATTAACCGTATATTTGAAACAAGAGAAAACTAACATGGCAGACCCAATTTTTAACTCCCCAATTACCAACCCCTTCGGACTGACAAAGGTGGCGTATTTTGCTTCACCCACCTTCGCCGATATCGATGGCGATGGCGACTTGGATGCTTTTGTGGGTAACTACTACGGCAATACCCTGTTCTACCGCAACAATGGAACTGCCACTGCTCCCTCCTTCACCTTGGAGGCTACCAACCCCTTCGGACTGACGGATGTGGGGTCAATTGCTACACCCACCTTAGCCGATATCGATGGCGATGGCGACTTGGATGCTTTTGTGGGTAATCGGGACGGCAATACCTTGTTCTACCGCAACACCGGAACTACGACGGCTCCCTCCTTCACCTTGGAAACTACCAACCCCTTCGGACTGACGGATGTGGGGTCGGTTGCTCAACCTACCTTCGCTGATATCGATGGCGATGGCGACTTGGATGCTTTTGTGGGTAATCGGGACGGCAATACCCTGTTCTACCGCAACACCGGAACTACGACGGCTCCCTCCTTCACCTTGGAAACTACCAACCCCTTCGGGCTGACGGGTGTGGGGTCGGTTGCTCAACCTACCTTCGCTGATATCGATGGCGATGGTGACTTGGATGCTTTTGTGGGTGAATTTAACGGCAATACCGTGTTCTACCGCAACACAGGAAGTGCGGTTGCTCCTTCCTTCACCTTGGAGGCTTACAACCCCTTCGGGCTGACGGATGTGGGGGGGTATGCTGCGCCCACCTTTGCCGATATCGATGGCGATGGTGACTTGGATGCTTTTGTGGGTAACTTTGACGGGAATACCGTGTTCTTCGAGAATCAAACGGCAATACCTTCCCCCACTGTCAGCATCATCGCCCAAACAGCCACAGCTAACGAAGGCGGTAGCAACGGTGTTTATCGCATCAGCCGTAGCGACACCGCAGGCAATTTAACCATCAACCTCACCCTGGATGGCAGCAGCACCGCCGCGTCTGGCGACTATACTCTCAGTGGTGGTAGCGTCAGCGTTTCCGGCAATACCTTAACCGTCACCATTGCCGATGGCCAAAGTTTTGTTGACCTTAACCTAGCAGCTATTGACGACATCGCAACCGAAGCAAACGAAACCTTGAAACTTAACTTGGACAGTGGTACTGGTTACACTATCGACAGCACTAATAATACAGCTACTGTCACCATTGCTGACAACGATACCGTCGTCACCAACACCAATGATTCTGGTGAAGGTTCCTTGCGGCAAGCGATTCTCAACGCTAATGCCATTGCCGGGGCAAATACAATTACGTTTGATACTTCCGCAGGTTCCGTCTTTGCCGATGTTACCCCCGATACCATTACCCTGACTTCTGGGCAATTAAACATTACTGATGCCCTAACTATCAATGGACTAGGGGCAAGCAACCTGAGCATCAGTGGCAACAATGCCTCCACTGTCTTCAATATCAATGATGGTAATAGTAGCAATCAAATTGCCGTCGCAATTAACGAACTGACAATTACGGCTGGAACGAATAATAATGGAGTTGGTGGCATCTCTAACGAAGAAAACCTGACGCTATCCAACAGCACCATCTCTAACAATACTGGGTTCTTCGGCGGCATCCTCAACAATGGCACCCTCAGCCTAACGGGAAGCACTGTCTCTGATAATACTGCGGCTAACGCTGGCGGCATCGCCAACTTTGCCGCTGATGCCTCCGTCAGCCTCATCAACAGCACTGTCTCTGGCAATACGTCGGGAGGAAACGCTGGCGGCATAGGGAGTAATAGTGGTTCAGTAACCCTGATCAACAGCACTGTCTCTGGCAATACAGCGGTGGGACTCGGCGGCGGGATAGGCGGCGGTGCTGTATTAAACCTGACTAATAGCACTGTTTCTGGCAATACATCGGGAGTAAACGGTGCCGGTATCTTCAGTTCTAATACAGTAAACCTGAACAACAGTACCATTACCAATAACACTGCTGACTCCAACAACGATGGCAGTGGCAATGGCGGTGGTATATTCAGTGCAGCAGGCACCGTCACCGCCCGAAACACCATCATCGCCGGCAACTTCGATTCGGGGAATGAAGCCCCCGATATTTCCGGCGCAGTCACAGGGAATGCCAACAACCTCATCGGTAGCCTAACTGGTGCATCCGGCACAATCGGCACCGGTAGCGACATCACCTTTGCCTCGGCTGGCATTACCAATATCAACCAAGTCCTCGCTGCCCTTGCCAATAACGGTGGTACTACCCAAACCCACGCCTTAGTTACAGGTTCAGCCGCTATCAACGCCGGCAATAACGCTTTGATTCCCTCCGGTGTCACCACTGACCAACGCGGAACAGGTTTTAACCGCATTAGCGGCGGCACAGTCGATATTGGAGCTTACGAAGTACAAAATAACAACCCAACAGCTACAAACGACAGCGTAACCACAAATGAAGATAATGCTGTTAACGGTAATGTCCTCACCAACGATACTGACCCCGATACAGGTGATATCCTCACCGTCAGTGCAGTCAATGGCAATGCTGCTGATGTAGGCAATCAAATTACCTTAGCTTCTGGTGCGCTATTAACGCTCAATGCCAATGGCACTTTTGACTACAACCCCAACAGTCAATTTGAATCCTTAGCTGCGGGTGCTACGGAGAGCGACAGTTTTAATTACACCATCTCCGATGGTAATGGTGGTACCAGCACAGCCACAGTGAACCTCACCATCAACGGTGTCAACGATGCGCCAACTGTAGCAAATATCATTGCCAACCAAACAACCCTAGAAGATGGTTTCTTCAGCTTTACCGTTCCAGACAATACCTTTGCCGATGTTGATGCAGGTGATAGCTTAACTTACACTGCCAGCCTCGCTAACGGCAATGCCCTACCCACCTGGTTAAGCTTCGATGCCAATACTCGCACCTTTAGCGGCACCCCCAATGACCCAGATAACGGCACAATTAGCATCAAAGTCACCGCCACTGACACCAGCAATGCCAGCGTTGACGATACCTTTAACCTAACGGTAACTCCCGTCAACGATGCACCTGTAGCTGGTGATGACTCTGCTAGCGCCAATCAAAATACTGCATTGACCCTGCTAGCTACTGACTTGTTAGCTAACGATACCGATGTAGACAGTGCTACTTTAAGCATCACTGCTGTGAGTAATGCTGTTAACGGTACTGTGAGTCTCAACAATAGTGGCAATGTCGTCTTTACTCCCACCGCAGGTTTTAGTGGCAATGGCAGCTTTAACTATACCCTCAGCGATGGCAATGGTGGCACAGATGTCGCAATGGTAACGGTGGCAGTGGGGGTCAACCTCAACGGCACTAATAATAACGATAACCTCAATGGCACATCCGGTAATGACATCATTAATGGACTCAACGCTCAAGATACCATTTCTGGCAATGCTGGCGATGACTGCCTTGTTGGTGACAATGGTGACGACAAACTCTATGGCGGCACTGGCAACGATAAACTCTATGGTGGTAATGGTCAAGACACACTCTCTGGTGATGCTGGTAATGACCGTCTTGAAGGTGATAATGGTGATGACAAACTCTATGGCGGTGACGGGAACGATAGTCTAATTGGAGGTAACGGTCAAGATTTACTTGTTGGCGGTGCGGGTAACGATTTCCTCGACGGTGGCAAGGGAGATGATAACTTGACTGGCGGTAGTGGTAGCGATATCTTTGTGTTGGAGAAAGCCGCAGGTCGGGATACAATCACCGACTTTAGTTTAGGTGAGGGCGATAAAATCGGCTTGTCTGGCTTGAGCTTCAATCAGTTGTCTTTCTCTGGTAATCAGATTAGTTTAGGCAATCAAACTCTAGCGGTGCTGACTGCGTTTGATACCACTACGCTGACACAAAGCAATTTTATCTCTGTTTAAGAGTGTTGGGTGGGCAAATGTTTGCCCACTCTGCAACTTGCTTTGTTGCATCGGCTTGCACCTTTGATGTATCAACTTGTACCTTTGTTGCATTAACTCGCCATCAAGTTGCATCGACTTGTACTTTTGTTGTATTCGAGAGCAACTTAGTTACATTTAGTTGCACCTTTGTTGCATTCAAGTTGCACAAATCAGCCTTACTTAGTTTTTAAGTAATGGCGATGTCTACGACAAGGCTTACGCCTACGCTCCTCTCATGATTCACATAAGTATCAATTATATAGGACAAAGGTCTTAGTCAAAACTTGGATCTTTGTCCGATGTGGTTGTTGGGGCGATCGCTATACAATCCACTTCACTACAGAAATACGGTTATTGAAACCAGCACTACCAATGATGCAAACACCTGTTTCTCCCGCCACAGGACTAGAAATCAACGCTTCTAGGCAATTCGTCCCTTGGCTATACGAGCAAAATCTCAGCTTGGCATTCACCACCTACCAAGCCGGCAAAGTATTTTTCATTGGCTTGCAACCCGACAAACGGCTCTCTGTGTTCGAGCGAACATTCGATCGCTGCATGGGTTTATATAGCCAGGGAAGCAGCTTATATATGAGTTGCTTATACCAACTGTGGCGATTTGAAAATACTCTTGAACCTGGACAAATCCACAACGGTTACGATGCCCTGTATTTGCCGCAAATGAGTTACATCACCGGAGACTTAGACATCCATGACATTGCCCTAGCTCATGCTCCCGAATTAAATAATTCACGAAAACTCATATTTGTCAATACCTTATTTAGCTGTTTAGCCACAGTCAGCGACACTCACAGTTTCGTCCCCCTGTGGCAACCGCCATTTATTAGCAAATTAGCGGCAGAAGACAGGTGTCATCTCAACGGCTTGGCGATGAAAGAAGGCAAACCCAAGTATGTCACAGCCGTTAGTCAATCGGATGTAGCCGAAGGATGGCGGGATAAACGCGCTAATGGCGGTTGCGTCATTGATGTCGAAAGCAAGGAAATTGTGTTGACGGGACTATCCATGCCCCACTCACCACGCTGGTATCGAGACAAACTGTGGTTGCTCAATTCCGGTACAGGGGAATTTGGTTACGCCGACTTAGAACGGGGAGTATTTGAACCCGTGGCATTTTGTCCTGGGTATCTCAGAGGGTTTGCCTTTCACGGCGACTTTGCTGTGGTGGGGATTTCCCAACCCAGACATAACAAAACCTTTAGCGGGCTGCCCCTAGATGAGAAGTTGCAAGCCAAGCAAGCACAAGCCCATTGCGGACTGCTGGTAATTGACCTCAGAAGTGGGGATGTGGTGCATTCTCTGCGTTTAGAAGGGGTGGTGTTGGAATTGTACGACGTAGTGGCATTACCAGGGGTGCGGCGACCGATGGCAATTGGTTTTAAAAGCGATGAAATTCGGCGGTTGATTACGGTGGGTACAAATTCTTAATTCTTTATCAGTGATTCAAACCCACAAAACAAGATGCTGTCTGACTTTCGCAATTACGAATTGGTATAAAAGCTCAAATTCAAGGAAAAACTCATGGCTAATTCATTTTTCAATTTATCTGATCTCAACGGCACTAACGGCTTTGCGATTAACGGCATCGCCATAGGTGACCAATCAGGCGAATCTGTCAGCAGTGCCGGGGATGTTAACGGTGACGGCATTGATGACTTGATTATCGGCGCACCGGGTGCCGACCCCAACGGCTCTCTATCTGGACAGAGCTATGTGGTGTTTGGCAGTAGTAATCCCTTCAGCGCTAGCTTCAACCTCTCTGCCCTCAACGGCAGCAACGGCTTTGTAATTAACGGCATCGCCGCAGAGGACTCATCAGGCGGTTCTGTCAGCAGTGCTGGTGACATCAACGGCGACGGCATTGATGACCTGATTATTGGGGCAAATCGTGCCGACCCCAACGGCTCCTATTCAGGGCAGAGCTACGTAGTGTTTGGTAGCAGCAGTCCCTTCAGCGCTAGTCTCAACCTCTCTGCCCTCAACGGCAGCAACGGTTTTGCCATCAACGGCATCGCCATAGGTGACCAATCAGGCTATTCTGTCAGCACTGCCGGGGATGTCAACGGTGACGGCATTGATGACCTGATTATTGGGGCATATCGTGCCGACCCCAACGGCAGCAGTTCCGGGCAGAGCTATGTGGTGTTTGGCAGTAGCAGTCCCTTCAGCGCTAGCCTCAACCTCTCTGCTCTCAACGGCAGCAACGGCTTCGCCATTAACGGCATCAACGCGAATGACAATTCAGGCTATTCTGTCAGCAGCGCCGGAGATGTCAACGGTGACGGCATTGATGACCTGATTATTGGGGGAAGGGATGCCGACCCCAACGGCTCCTATTCAGGGCAGAGCTATGTGGTGTTTGGCAGTAGCAGTCCCTTCAGCGCTAGTCTCAACCTCTCTGCCCTCAACGGCAGCAACGGCTTCGCCATTAACGGCATCAACGCGAATGACAATTCAGGCAACTCAGTCAGCAGCGCCGGGGACATCAACGGCGACGGCATTGATGACCTGATTATTGGGGGAAGGAATGCCTCCCCCAACGGCTCCTATTCAGGGCAGAGCTATGTGGTGTTTGGCAGTAGCAGTCCCTTCAGCGCTAGTTTCAACCTCTCCAGTCTCAACGGCAGCAACGGCTTTGCCATTAACGGCATCAACGCCTTTGACTCCTCAGGCGTATCTGTTAGCAGTGCCGGGGATGTCAACGATGACGGCTTCGACGACCTGATTATTGGGGCAAGACTTGCCGACCCCAACGGCTCAACTTCTGGACAGAGCTACGTGGTGTTTGGCAAAAGCACAGGCTTTAGCCCCACCCTCAACCTCTCCACCCTCAACGGCACTAACGGTTTTATTCTTAACGGCATTGCCTCAGGTGACTTATCAGGCACATCTGTCAGCAGTGCCGGGGATGTCAACGGTGACGGCATAGACGACCTGATTATCGGGGCAAACGATGCCGACCCCAACGGCTCTATTTCAGGGCAGAGCTACGTGGTGTTTGGTAATCGCGCTGCTATCCTCGACCTCAACGGTACTAACGAATCGGGCATTGGTTTTAACACCACCTTTACTGCTACTCCCATCTCCATCGTCGATAGCGACTTCACCCTCACAGACAACAACACGACTTTGGCGGGTGCTACCATCACCATTACTAATCCCTTAGATGGCACAGCCGAAACTCTCGCCGCTACAGCATTAGGTAACATCACCACTAGTTATAACGCTACTACAGGCACTCTCACCCTCAGCGGCACAGATACCATTGCCAATTACCGACAAGTTATTGCCAGCCTCACCTACAACAATACAGCCGCATCTGCCAACACCACTAACCGGACAATTGAGTTCGTAGTGGATGACGGGCAAGCTTTCAGTAACACCAGTGCGGTAGCGACTACCACCTTAGCCTTTAACCAAGCACCGATCGCAGTCAATGATGCCCTCAGCACAAATGAAGACACAATTCTCAACGGTAATGTGCTAATTGCCAATCCTACCACGCCCGACAGTGACCCAAATAACGACACTTTAACGGTGACACAGGTAAATGGCACTGCTGCAAGTGTCGGCAATCAGATCACTTTAACAAACGGTGCTTTACTCACCCTCAACAGCAATGGCGCTTTTGTCTACAACCCCAACAACAAATTTGAGTCTCTCAATAATGGGCAAACAGCCACCGATAGCTTTAGCTACACCATCTCTGATGGCAAAGGTGGCACAAGTACAGCCACGGTTAACATTACTATCAATGGTGTCACAGATGTACCCGTACTCACCACGATTAACGCGGAAACCCTGACCAATGTCACCGGCTATCGGATTGAGAATAACTCGGTGGCTGAAGGTGGCTCAATGCTCAGTCTGGTGGGGGGAAGTACTACCGAAGTTGGCACTGCTACCTTTACCTTTAACGGGCCATCCGGTGTCTATCACCTAATTATCGGCAGCTTTGATGAAAACGATGGTCAATCAAGATTTAACTTGACTCAACAAGGCAATCTCGTTGGCTCTATCCTGCTCAACCAAGACCTCAACGGTAATCTTCCTAGTGCCACCACCAAGGTACAACGGCTGTTGGGTGGTGAGCTAACCGTGACCACTGGCGATAGTTTTACAATCACGGGCTTGGAAAATCAGAGCGAAGCCGCCCGCTTGGACTTCATTCGCTTTGTCCCAGTCAATGCAGTCACCACCGTGCCTGGAGGTAATGGTGCAGACAACATCATCGGTGGTACTGGCAACGATACCCTCAACGCGGGCAATGGTAATGATAACATCTATGGTGGCGCGGGTGCAGATAACATCATCGGCGGTAATGGTAACGATTCCCTCGACGGCGGTACTGGTAACGATACCCTCACTGGCAATAACGGCAATGATTTCCTTTATGGTGGCGTTGGTAATGACACTTTATTAGGAGGTAACGGCAGTGATTTTCTCCGGGGTGGTCTGGGTAACGATATTTTGACTGGTAACAACGATAATGATACATTTGCCTTTGCTGCTCTTGAAGGCACTGATACGATTACTGACTTCAAAAAGGGTGAAGATTTAATTGGACTGTATGGTGGTTTAAGCTTTGGACAACTGAGTTTCTCTGGTAGTAATATCCTAGTGACTTCCACGAATGAAATTTTGGCAACGCTGACTGGTGTTAATACTACAACGTTGACTGCTGCTAATTTCGTCACGCTTTAATCATCCCCATTGATGCAATGTTGATGCATTGACTTGCAGCTTTAATGCATCGACTTGCACCTTTGTTGCATGAGCGTTGCAAACATCAGCCATGCTCAGTCTTCATGGGGTAGAAGCGTTGGCGAGCTTTTCGTAGGTATTGCCACTCTGATCATTCAACATAAGTATTCATTATATAGGACAAAGATCCTAGTCAAAACTTGGATCTTTGTCCGATGCGGTCGTTGGAGCGATCGCTATATAATCCATTTCACCAAAGCAAAATGTTAATAACCGCCTAGCCTGTGCAAGCAAAACACACAGGTGCAAAAGCTTTTATATCAAGGCAACGAATCAAAGCCAATTAACCGTAATGACTCCAAAAATCCACTTTATCTCCGGCTTACCTCGTTCTGGTTCCACCTTACTCGGAGCGTTACTGCGGCAAAACCCCCGGTTTCATGCCAGCATGACTAGCCCCGTTGGTAGTCTGGTGAACCGGATGCTAGAAGCGATGAGCGAAGAGAATGAATATTCAGTCTTTATCACCCCAGAGCAAAAACGGGCGTTAACCTTAACTATATTTTCAACATTCTACCAGCCGCAAGCTCAAAAAGAAGTCATCTTCGATACTAACCGCTTGTGGTGTAGCAAATTGTCCTTAATTCAAGAGCTATTTCCTGGCTCAAAGGTGATTTGCTGCGTGCGGAATGTCGCTTGGATTATGGATAGCATCGAACGGCTGATTAGAAAAAACGCTTTTGATGTGTCGCGGATGTTTAATAATGCTGGCGAACGCTCCACAGTTTACACCCGCACCGAAGCCTTGATGTATTGACCTGCACCTTTGTTGCATTCACCTGCAACTTTGTTGCATCAACCTGCACCTTTGTTGTACTGACCTGCACCTTTGTTGCATCAACCGGCACCTTTATTGCATTCATCTACAGCAAAGTTACATTGACCTGCAACTTTGCTGTACTGACCTGCAAAACATAACCCAAGCAACACAAAACCATGAAGAAATTCTTTTCAACTTTAACCTTAACAACAGCTACAGCTTTAACTGTTGCGCTAACAGGAGGAGCTATGAGCAGTGACTCCGTTTTAGGACAGACATCTATTGACTTAGCAAAGTTACGTAGCGCCGCTGTGTCTAAACACAACGCTTATCGAGCTACACATAAAAGCCCTAACCTCACCATCAGTGATTCCCTGAATACCAGCGCTCAAGCTTGGGCTGAAACCATTGCCAGTAGTGGAAACTTTGACCACAGTACCAA
The DNA here is from genome assembly GCA_034531095.2 of Nostoc sp. CreGUA01. GTDB lineage: Bacteria > Cyanobacteriota > Cyanobacteriia > Cyanobacteriales > Nostocaceae > Nostoc. The sequence goes on from JAVRBV020000106.1 coordinate 39,231, forward strand.
TCGCAACAATGTGGGAGAGAACATATACGCTTCTTACAGTACAGAAAGCACCGTAGACCCAACCACCCTTGGCAACACAGCAGTTAAGGAGTGGTACGACGAAATTAAAGATTACAAGTACGAGAGTCCAGGGTTTTCTAGTGATACCGGGCATTTTACTCAAGTAGTCTGGAAAGGCAGTACGCAATTAGGCTGTGGTGCAGCACAAGGGACTGAAACAATCCAAGGTACTAAATATAACGCCTTCTATGTGGTCTGCCAGTATGCTCCTGCTGGGAATGTGCAAGGGCAATTTCCTGATAACGTACTGAAACCTTAGTAGTCTGTCAAGTTTAAATTTATCCGTAAGCAAGTTTGTAGTAAGGACTAAAGTCTTTATTACAAACCTTCAAAACATCTGAATTTGTCGGGTGTCTTATGGAGATAAGTAGTTGTGCAAAATTAAATATACATTGTAATTGCGAGTGGAGCGTAGCGGAACGTTCGCGGAGCGTCTCTTAGAGTTGCAATTAGTGATGGATTAGTGATGCGATCGCTTTTTCTTTTAATCTCAAAGGCGATCGCATTTTCGCCCATAAAGCCTATTTAATCAAACGCGCTGAAAACAACAGGAATTATTCTATGCCTAGTTGCGATCGCGCCAAACGATTTTACCACCAGATTTATTTACCCAGTTTAATCAGTTGTCTTTTTGGACAAATCCTAGCAATGGTTTGGCGAATTTGATCGCTCCCCAGCCCATAGAGACAACGGTTAAATCTAGTTTCCTTTTTTAAGGGACAAAAGTTTCACTCACTCAAACAACACAAAAGGAAAAAAATCAAATGGCAACTTTTAATGTAACTTCTACTACCGATGACGGAACTGGCTTAACCGCTTTTAGTTTAGGTCAGGGCGTTCAAAATTCAAAATTCAAAATTCAAAATTCAAAATTAAAGACAATTTCAGAAGGGGACTGTTACCCCGACTGAAATTGGGTCTACCTGTAGAGGTAGGGGTCTTAAACCCTCAAATGTACGATAAAATCGGCTTGTCTGGCTTGAGTTTCAATCAGTTGTCTTTCTCTGGTAATCAGATTAGTTTAGGCAATCAAACTCTAGCGGTGCTGACTGCGTTTGATACCACTACGCTGACCCAAAGCAATTTCATCTCTGTTTAACTGTATTGGGTGGGCAAATGTTTGCCCACTCTACAAATTGGTTAGTTGCATCGCCCTGCACCTTTGATGCATCGCCCTGCACCTTTGATGCATCGCCCTGCACCTTTGATGCATCGCCCTGCACCTTTGATGCATCGCCTTGCACCTTTGATGCATCGCCTTGCACCTTTGATGCATCGCCCTGCACCTTTGATGCATCGCCCTGCACCTTTGATGCATCGCCCTGCAAGAACGAGCTTACCCTTTGTTTAACCTTGTTTTATCTAAAAATCTCATCTTACTGTTAGCTTTAGGGTTGCAATGGGCACATTAAATATGTAGATTACAACAGTATGCTGATATGCCTATCCAAGATAAAACACGTCGTTTGCGCCCTCAAGTAATTAGTGAAGATGTGACTTCATGGCACGGCTTACAAATGATCGCTACTTATGAAACAACCCGTGCTGATGCCTCTGCTACTAACTTACAGCAAACTTATCAGGCTATGTTAGCCCAGCAACAAGCCGAAACTGAGAAACTAACTTTATACCGTGCTGCTGCTGATGCTGCGCGATTAGCAGAATGGGAATTTCACAATGCGGTATTAGCGATGAAAGAAGTTGTGCGCGGACAATATGGTTCGGATAGCGATCAAGCCCAAGCTGTAGAACTGAAGAAAAAATCAGACCATAAGCGTCCCAGCCGTAAAAAGTTAGTCGCATCATGAGCTAGGAAAAATTAACACATTTTAGATGTGCGATCGCACTTGACACTACTTGTGCGATCGCTTTCTTGCATAGATAAGAACCCAGCAAAACTCTCTATCACTCGTCACCCGTAAGAAAAATGATTTTGGTGACATGCCAGCAAAATTTTAACACTCTTAATAAGTATAAGTAACAGTTATATAAAACAAAGATCCTAGTCAAAACTAGGATCTTTGTCCGATGCGGCAATTAAGGCGATCGCTATATCATCCATTACGTTCTCAACCCTAGAAAAACAAAGTTTTTGCGTAAATCCTAGTAATGATAAACTTTATCCTGGTGACAGTAATTTCTCTAAGGCTGTGGCATTATTCATGCCCTTAGATTTCATAACTTCCACTTAACCTTTTAGTGAAAATCTGGAAACCTTGGTTTGATTATGAATATGCGTCTTGTGTATCAGGTATTCTCCGCTGCTGCACTATCTTTATTGACATCAGTAGCTTTCCTTAGTCAACCTGTATTTGGTGCTGATTTCAAACGAACTCCTTTAATTTTTGATGATGATGGTAGCCAAGACGGGATGACAGCTTTAGCCTATATGTTAGCTAATCCCAAATTTGATATTCAGGCAATTACGATCGCCCAAGGTATTGCTCGTCCAGCGAGTTTTGTGAATAATCTAGAACGAATGTTAGGAAGACTAGAAGTATCTGGTATTCCTGTTGGTATTGGTAGAGCCGATCCTTTGGCTGGAAACAACGCTTTTCCGGAATTCATTCGTGATGGTGCAGACACTTTTTGGTCTCCCTTTGTGCAGCTACCAGATACAGCACCACCCGTTGAAAAGCGATCGGCAGCAGAACTGATTGTGGAGAAAATAAAACAGTCACCTGAACCTGTAGCAATCTTAGCGACTGGCACTTTAACTAATATTGCCGAAGCCCTAAGACTTGACCCCTCCATTATCAGCAACATTTCCGTTGTCCAAATCATGGGAGGCGCAGTTTTCGTACCAGGAAATCTCCCCGTTCTTCCCGATCCTCCATTTTCAACCAACACTGTGGGAGAGTTTAATATCTGGGTCGATCCTTTAGCGGCTCAAGAAGTATTTGCCGCAGGATCAAAAGGACTAAAAATTCAATTGACTCCTTTAGATGCAACAAACCAAATTGACTTTTCTCGTGCCGATCAACAAGCATGGTTAGCGACTGGAACCCCTGAAAGTAAGATAGCTGCCGAGTTTTTGGATTTTGCTTTAACAGTTATTCAAAGCAACAACGATCCCAACCCAGCTTGGGATTTAGTTGCTGCCATTAATCTTAGTGAAGAAGACTTTTCAGAGGAAACTCCTTTATATCTTGAAGTCGATACACTCTCAGACCCTGGAACTACTCAAGGACAAACTCGTGCTATTCCTAATTTGCCTCCCAATGTTCTAGTTTCTCTGAATCCTAGTTTTAATAATTTACCTTTTAGTGCTGGTGAGGTTTTCTCATATCTAGAAACAAAGTCTGTTCCTGAATCTAGTCCCATATTGGGTATTCTGGTTTTAGGTGCAGCAGGAATTACTTTCCAAATTAAGCGGCAATTCAAGCACTAGTATCAAAAAAGTGTGTAGGTTGGACAAATATTTGTCCAACCTACAAGCAAAAAATATCAAGCAAAACTAGAAAAACCGAAATTAGGCGGTATATCCTGAATTCGCCCAGAACCGATCGCTTGTAATGCTTCTTTGAGTAAAATATCCCCAGTATACAAAGCACGTCCGACAATTACACCAGTCACACCTTGTGGTTCTAACGCCAGCAAACTCAACAAATCAGTCACAGAACTAACTCCACCAGAAGCAATTACTGGTATGGAAATTGCACCAGCAAGTTCCCGTAAAGCTTCTAAATTTGGGCCTGCAAGAGTACCATCACGATGTATATCCGTATAAATAATAGCTGCTGCGCCCAATTCTTGCATTGTGACAGCTAGTTGGGTTGCTAAAACTTCCGAGGTTTCTAACCAACCGCGAGTAGCCACACGACCATTGCGGGCGTCAATACCGATAATAATTTGTTCGGGAAATTCTGCACACAGTTCTTGCACTAGCTGGGGTTCTTCTACGGCGATGGTGCCGAGAATTGCCCACTGTACGCCCAGATTAAACACTTGTTCGACGCTGGTGCGATCGCGCAATCCTCCACCAATTTCAATGGGCACCGATACCACTTTAGCGATCGCTTCAATTGCCCCAAGATTTACTACTTTACCTGCTTTTGCACCATCTAAATCAACTACGTGCAATCTTGTAGCGCCCTGTTCCACCCACTGTTTAGCAACATCAGCCGGATTTTCGCTAAAAACTTGCGAGCGATCGTAGTCTCCCTGATACAGTCGCACACAACGACCTTCAAGTAAATCTATTGCTGGAATTACATCCATTTAGGTTTCCTCAAACTCAATGTAGTAGATGTAGATAATGGGGCATGGGGCATTGGGCATTGGGCATTGGGCAAACAGGAGGTGTGAGAGGTGTGGGAGGTGTGAGAAGATGGGAAAGAAATCTTTCCCCCCACACTCCCCCCACTCCCTCATCCCCCTCATCCCCCCATCTCCCCATCTCCCCATCTCCCCACTCCCTACTCCCTATTTTTCAATTCCTTGACTGCTTGGCGAAAACCTAACACAATCAAGATGTTCGTTAGCGTCAAAAATACTTCTGCACCACCGTGTAACCAATCTACGTTGGCTAGAGACTTGCCATAATGCAGTTGGGCGTAAATTCCTGCGGGAATGGTGGCGCCAACGAATACAAGAGTACCGTAAAATCCATATAGCGCTAAACGTGGCATTTGTGGACTGCGGCTGATAAACCACAAGAAACCCAAGTAGGGAAACAATGAAAGCGCGAACAGGGTTTCTTTTGACATCATTGCTTTGATTTAATAGGTTGGGGTGCAACAGTGTTAGTAGACTTTGTGGAACGCCAAATCAAAAACGCCGCCGCCCAAAGTGTAATGTTACCAACTAAGGTCATGGTAGCTTGAAGCGTTACCAGCCATTCCAGAGATTCGGCGTTGTCGAAATAATGCCAGGTACAAGCACACATGGCACTAACCAAAGCTGGTAACATGGCAAGGGACAATACCCACCAATTACGGTTACGAGTGAGTTCGCCGTAAGTCCAAATTAACCAAATGGCAATAATCCACTCAATAACGCTAGAAATATGAATAATCCAGGTGGGAATTGAAAGAACGTGCATAGAAGTATAGAAGTGGGGAGTTAGGAGTGAGGAGTTAGGAGTTCTGAATTCTCAATAAAGTTGATATAAAATCCAAAATCCAAAATCTAAAATGGCAAAGATGCGGGCGTTATTGTCTGGATATTACGGTAAAGGTAATGGTGGTGACGAAGCTTTGTTGGCAACGCTTTTGCAAATGTTACCACCTGATGTGACGCCTGTGGTGCTTTCGGGCAATCCAGAGGAAACGCGCGATCGCTACAATGTAGAAACTCACAATCGTATGGCTGTTTTACCTGTTATCCAAGCTTTACGCTCTTGCGATGCCTTAATTTGGGGCGGTGGGAGTCTAATTCAAGACGTTACCAGTATTATTAGCCCATTTTATTATGGCGGACTGATGTCATTGGCACAGAATTTCGGTTTGAAAACAGTAGCTTGGGCGCAGGGTATTGGCCCTTTGGTGCGTCCCCAAACTCGCTTCTTAGCAAGGCAAACTTTTAGAAATTGTACCAAAGTCAGTGTCCGCGATCGCGCCAGTGCTGCTTTATTATCTGAGTGGCAAATTCCTTGTATCATAGCTCCTGACCCGGTTTGGGCATTGTCATCTAAACCAGTACCAGGACTTTGGGATTTACCGGCGCCGAGAGTTGCGGTAACGTTGCGATCGCATCCCCTACTTACAGATGCACGTTTGGCTAACTTGACTCGTGCTTTAGTCGATTTTCAAAAGGCCACCCAAGCGTTTATCTTACTGCTGCCATTCCAAAAAAGTGAAGATTTAAGTATTGCCGAAGCTATTCAACCGCATCTTAAAGATGTCAGCAAGATTTTGTGTCTGGAAGATCCGCAACTTTTAAAAGGCGTGTTTCGCGGTGTGGAAATGGCAATTGGAATGCGTCTACACAGTTTAATTATGGCGGCTGCTGAAGGCTGTCGCTGTTTTGCTCTGAGTTACGATCCTAAGGTAAATCGCCTGATGGAAGAATTAGCGATACCTGGCTGGGATTTAGCAACTTTACCAGATGACACCAATTTGATTGGTAAAACTTGGATGGAACATTATGCTAATGGCGATCCACTGTCACCTGAGCAAATACAATCTTTAGTGGATAGAGCATTAATGCACCGTGAAGTTTTGTATGAAGCATTAAATTGATTGAGAACCAACCAATTTAAGATTTGAGATTTGCGATATAAGTCCACACGAAGGCATATATTTTATTGATATGACACAAATATCCCAGCCACGACGCACCCGCATTTTACAAGCATCATTAGCACCTGAAAAAGTGCGTTACCGTCAAGAACAACGTGATGCTCTTGCTTTGCAGTGCCGTAGAATTTTCGACCGCTTACGTCCAACTCTGATTGAAACACATTACAACTGGCATATTGCCATTGACCCTGAAACAGAACAGTACCTAATTGACCCAACTTTCTTGGGGATAATGCAAAAAATCCACGAAGCTTATGGCAACATGAACCAAGTAAAACTTACCATATTCCGACTCAATGACACGGGAACCTGTGGCAGGTTATGATTGCAGGTTCATTTGGTGATAATGGCGAACTATTATTTGAAATTCAGCTTGTTGCTGCTAATGATGAAGAATTTTCTGTTGAAGCTTTACTCGATACCGGGTTTACAGATGGGTGGTTAGCTATTAATACTCAAGACTTGGAAGTATTAGGGTGGCCATTGATGACAGCACAAATTGAAATGCGAACAGCAAGAGGGGAAGCACGATTCGATATTTATGAAGGCAAACTAATTATCGATGGAACTGAAGTTATAATTCCTGTTCATGTTGGAGATGAAATTCCAGATACCATAATAGGCTCATTGTGGCTCGACACTATGCAGCTAGTGGTTAATAAACAGAAAGGAATATTAACCCTTGAAATGGTAGATGGTATTAATACTGCCGTGTGATGAAAATATAGGCTACTGACTCATTTTACCGCTGACAATTCCTGACCACTGCACCTTTTTCTCTTGTTCGCGGCGGTAAGAAAAGAAATGTTCTGGAGTTTGGAAAGTACAATAAGGAGCGATCGCAATTTGTTCTGCACTAATTCCCAAGCTTTCCAGTTGTAAAATATTTACTCGCCGCACATCAAGTTTTACCTTTCCAGGATTGGGGTCTGCTAGTAAAGGTGAATTCGGCAGATTTTGTAATGCTTGGACAATTTTTTGTTCGTCATTATGTGGTATAATGCTGGCTCCGACTTCAGCAGCTACCCCAAGAGAAACTTGGTAAACTTCACCTGCGATGGCCGGCCCCATTGCAATACGCAAATCATCAAGTTTACTGCCTTGGGATTGTAAGCGGGCGATCGCTTGGGGGACAATCTTCTTAGCAGTACCCCGCCAGCCGGCATGTATGGCTGACACAAGTCCTGTTTTCACATCCCCAATTAGCACGGGTGTACAATCTGCACTAGCGACCCAGACAGCTTGTAGAGGCTGTTCGCTAATTAAACCATCTGCCGAAGCTAAACCATCTTCAAGAGTGCTGGTAGCAATTTCTTGGGGGGTGAGAACAGTATTGCCATGTACCTGCTTTAAGCGATAGACTGATGCCTTTGGTTCGAGTATGAGTGTGAGATCTTGTGGCGATCGCGGCCAAAACTGCCCAGTAAAGAAACCGTGATGCCAATGTTCCAAAATACTGCAAGTCAAATAAGGCAATCCTTCCCAATTGTGCCAGTGCCAAGTGTGCATCATCAACCAAACCTAAACAGAAAATCACTCATCAGCCAATTCATGCTAACTTGAACAACGCCATTTCGGTTACTGCTGTGGGATTTAATCTGCAAAATTTAGAAACAGCCTTGAAAGCAGGGCGCAAGTATCCATATTTACCATTCGATCTACACTTTTTTGAAAGTGTCTCCTCCACAAACCAAACCCTATGGGAGATGGTCAACCAAGGGGCTAATTCAGGAACAGTAGTAATTGCAACTTCACAAACTGCGGGGCGCGGACAATGGGGACGCCAATGGATTTCTCCTATTGGGGGATTGTATCTTTCGCTGGCGATTTCTCTTGACCAGAAAATAGAAGCCACCGATAGCTATCAGCTAACTTTCGCTAGTGCTTGGGGAATTGCGTCTCAAATGCGCCAGCACAACGTGGATGTTGAGATAAAATGGCCGAACGATTTAGTTTTAAATAGTCGCAAGCTAGGCGGCATTTTAACAGAAACCAAAGTCAACAAAGGACAAATTACCCAAGCAATAATTGGTGTTGGTATTAACTGGGCTAACCCAGTACCAGAAACAGGAATTAATCTAGAATCGTGGCAAGCTTCCCACAATTCCAGACGAATTTCCTCTCTGGAAATACTCACCTCAACGGTTTTACTAGGAATAGAATCCGGTATGCAGTGCCTCTTCCAAGAAGGAATAAGTATACTCTTATCTCGCTATTTAGACTTGCTCACAAATATGGGCGATAAGGTGTGCGTCAATAATCTTTCAGGTACTGTAGTCGGCGTCACCCCTCAAGGAAATTTGCGAGTTAATTTAGAAAGTTATGGCATAAAAGAACTAATTACACCGGAAATTTATATTGAACCCGGTACAATCGGTTTGGGATACCATAAATCTTCGGTTTAAATTTGAGGTTTGTTCAAAATTTCGCTCTTTGGGCACCACAAACCACTAGCATCATCTCTTTAGGCTAATTACACACAACTGAGAGAACAAATGACGCAGCGCAAAAATTCTGCCCATCATCGTTTGCACTACTTATGGCAGCAAAGTGTGACAAAAAAACGTTTGGCCTCAACGCTACCAGCACAGAGTCTCTGTTGGCTCAGTAGCGTTAGTCTCCTAAGCGGCGGCTTCGTGTCTGCCCAGATGGAAACGCAAATAGACAATATTGTTCCCACTGTTGAAACTTCCCAGCCAGCAGTGATTACAAACCCAGTTAAAAAACAGACTGTTGCCCCCGAAGCAGCTCAAACACAACCAGACTTTGCTCAACGGCGAGCCAGACTCAGACAGAGACTGGGCAAGCCAGAAGTTGCTCAATCAAAACAGCCAACTAGGCAACCTCAGCCCAAAATCGAAGCTGTTAAACCTGTTGTGATTATCAGGCAGTCAAAGCCCAAGCAAGAAACCACCCAGGTTTCTCCTGCAAGGGTGAGAAACGAAAAACCTAATACTCCTGTTCGCTCCTTACCTGCAAAACTCCCAGAAGTTGCTCAACCAGCAAATAACTCAAACAACCCTGTCAGAGCAACAACAGAGAAAATTAAAGACTACAATAACGCCTATATTGACCCCAGCAGTTATGATACCAGCGCAACGGGCACTTATCAAGCACCAAATTCCGTAATTCTCACAGAACGTTCTAGTGGTTGCCGAGCCATTTTGCCTTCAGGACAAGGCGTGTCAGGCGGAGTTTGCGCCAAAGCACCCCAAACTGGGCGTGTAGCCGATTCTAGTGGTAAATCAGCACCTAATTGGCTCAAAAGAAGTCAAAACGGCCGATTGCCAGTAGTTCCAGCAGCACGACAGGTTGCAAGCGCGCGTGCTGTTCAAAGTGTTGCTAGTAGTAATACAAAAACTGGATTCCGCCCAAATCGATTTATTCCTAGTCCCAACGATTTCAACACCACCAGAGTGAGTGCAACTCCCATTGCGCCAAGTGGTGGTACTTTACCACCACCGATGGCAGATGGCAACATCGCACCCCGCCCCGGCACTGTAAGTTACGACTTCTCACTGGCATCGGTATTGCCACAAATCCCTTACAGTCCTAGAATCGCCTATGGTGGTACGGGAATGATGTACCCCCTATCAATTCCCGCTTCCATTACTTCTGTGTTTGGCTGGCGAATTCATCCCATCACAGGTAACCAACGCTTTCATACTGGTACAGACTTGGGTGCGCCTATGGGAACCCCGGTTTTGGCTGCTGCTGGCGGAAGCGTGGAAACTGCTAACTGGTTAGGTGGTTATGGTTTAACCGTTATTCTCAACCACAAATCTGCCCAACAAACACTCTACGGTCACATGTCAGAAATCTTTGTTCAACCCGGTCAATGGGTAGAACCTGGAACTGTCATTGGGCGAGTCGGTAGTACAGGTAACTCTACAGGACCTCACCTGCACTTTGAAGTCCGCCACCTCACACCGAACGGGTGGGTTGCTGCTGACCCAGGTGTGCAATTACAAGGCGGCTTAGCCCAGTTACTTCAATCCTTGCGAACTGCCCAGGTAAGCCAGCAACCAGGGAGTTAGAAAAGTTAGGAGTGAGGAGTGAAGAGTTATGAGTTTTTAATTTAGAACTCATAACTCCCAACTCCCAACTCCTAACTCCCAACTCCCAACTCCCAACTCCCAACTCCTAACTCCTAACTTTTAAATTACAAATACCCGTGTTCTGCTAGGAATGCGGGTGTAATGTCATTTATACTATTGTTATCAGGGTCTGTGGTGTGTGGTTTGCCAGAATAAAGGAATTTTTCCACATATTTGCCGAGAATATCTCCTTCTAGATTCACCAAACTGCCAGGGGTTAAATAGCGAAGATTTGTTTCGGCATAAGTGAGGGGAATTACCGCCACTTTGAATTGAGAAAATTCTGGCTCATATGCGGCTACTGTGAGACTGATGCCATTGACGGCGATGCTACCTTTGGGGACAATGTAACGTGCGATCGCTTCTGATGCACTAAAGCTCATTTCCCAAGAAGTCGCCGTTTGTTCTGCCACTAACAAGCGCCCAATGCCATCTACATGACCCATGACGAAATGACCGCCGACTTTGCTGCCAACCCTCAGCGACGCTTCTAAATTGACATATCGCTGCTGGGTTTGCTCACCTCCCAAACTTGTGCGGCGTAGCGTTTCCGGTGAAGCAGTGGCGATAAATCCATCTTTTAAAACTTTTTCCACCGTCAAACAAACGCCATCTACCGCAACACTGTCACCATAAGCCAAATCTTGCATAATTACTTCACCCGACTGGCCAACACAAGTAATTTGCCAAGAATCGCCCCCTAAGGGTTCCATCGTTCCTAATGCTTGGATTAATCCTGTAAACACCGCTTTTTTGCCAAACTAACTCTATTTATTGCCTAATTTTGGCGAAAATTAATGAGTAATTGTCACATAAATTCCGAATATCTGAGTATATTTTCTGACTTTTTTTTCTATGAGGAATATTAACACATTATCATCCTTCACAAGGCATACTTGGGTAAGAAGCTTATTGTTTAAGCAGACCCATTTGAATTACTCTGGTGTTCACCCCAAGTTCGGAGTTTAATAGAAGCAATTATAGAGAACGAATGCTTATGTTTATTACTGTCGCCAAACCGCCTGGACAAGAGTACTATTTGTTACACACCATCCAAGGCTCTCAAAAAATTGTAGAGGCTTAGCCAATGATTGAAATGAAAGTCGCTGGCATAGCTTTAGATGCCATAACCCGCAGCCCGATTGTACTTTTGAAAGATTCTTCAGATCGGCGGGCTTTGCCAATTTACATCGGTCAGGAACAAGCTAGGGCAATTATGGGCGCACTGGAAAATCAGAAGCCTCCCAGACCCTTGACTCACGATTTGATGGTGAATCTTCTAGAGACCTGGAACATGACTCTAGAGAAGGTTATTATCCATTCCTTGCAAAAAGATACATTTTATGCAGCCTTAATTGTCCAACAAGGTGAAGTCAAAAAAGAAATTGACGCCCGTCCTAGCGATGCGATCGCCATTGCCCTCCGCACAAATACTCCGATTTGGGTAATGGAAGAAGTCATCGCTGATGCTTCTATCCCAGTTGACCGCGATGCAGATGAAGCCGAACAGCAAGCCTTCCGTGAATTTGTTTCCAATCTCCGTCCTGAGGATTTGATCAAGCGCTTTGGTAATGGCGACAGTTAGAAAAGTTAAGAGTTAAGAGTTAAGAGTTAGGAGTTAAGAGTTATGAATTACATTATTCAACTGCTCATTCCTCACTCCTAACTCCTCACTCCTAATTTTCTTAACGATGCAATACCGACGCTTTGGGAAAACAAATTTGCGCCTCTCGGTTTTTTCCTTAGGAACAATGCGCTACCTGGCTGATTTTGAAAATGCCCAGCAAACCATTGAACAAGCCTTAACCTTAGGAATTAATCATCTAGAAACTGCCAAAGGTTACGGCAAAAGTCAGGAATATCTTGGTAAGGCGCTAAAAGCTGGTTTATCAGTACCCCGAACAAGGCTGCACCTAACTACCAAAATGCCGCCTACACCAGATGCTGACACCATGCGTCGGTGCATCGACGAATCCCTAGAACAATTAGAAACAGATTATCTAGATTGCTTAGGCATTCATGGCTTAAACACTTGGCAACATTTGGAATGGGTACAAGCCAAAAATGGCTGTATGCAAGCTGTGGAAGAAGCTGTTGCCGATGGACGAGTGCGACACGTTGGTTTTTCGACCCACGGCTCTTTAGAGTTAATTCAGGCAGCAATTAATACAGATTTGTTTGAATTTGTCAATCTGCATTATTACTATTTTTTCCAACGCCACGCCCCAGCGATTCAACTAGCTGCCGAAAAGGATATGGGGATTTTTATTATTTCCCCTGCTGACAAGGGAGGACGCCTCTACACACCACCCCAAACCCTTAAAGATTTGTGTCAGCCGTATTCACCCTTAGAATTAAACTATCGATTTTTACTTGCAGACAACCGTATTACTACTTTGAGTGTAGGGCCAGCCAACCCAGATGAATTAATCGAACCTCTGCAAGTTGCTGACCGAGATAATGAACTTACGCCAGAAGAAATTTCTGCATTTCAGCGATTAGAAAACCACCAAAAAACTGCTTTGGAAATTGATAAATGTAGCCAATGTTATGCTTGTTTGCCTTGTCCGGAAAATATCAATATTCCAGAGGTATTGCGATTACGAAATCTTGCAGTGGCTTATGATATGAAAGACTATGGCCAATATCGTTATGGAATGTTTGAAAATGCCGGTCATTGGTTTCCTGGAATGAAAGCCAACCGATGTACAGAATGCGGTGATTGTTTGCCAAAATGTCCGGAAAAGTTAGATATTCCAACTTTATTGGAAGATGCTCATGAAAGGTTAAATGGCAAAGCAGGTAGGAGATTGTGGGGATAAGTAATAATTGAAAATTTATAATCAAAGAGGAGACGCGATAAATCGCCGTCTCTACAATAATTAATCTTTCGTGGAGACAGCGATTTATTATGTCTTTGCGCTCTATAATTTTCATCAAAAAACCATAACAAATCGTATTTGTTACTATCTCTATTAAACCACGTTAAACTGTTTAATATACATGGGTGAAATCCATGAAACGCGGAGGCTACCCGATAAAACTATGCAAATAACACAACAGCGATACTATACCCCAGAGGAATATTTAGAGCTAGAAGAGGCTGCTGAGTACAAAAGTGAATACATTGACGGACAAATAATTCCTATGGCGGGTGGAACGATAAATCACAATCGAATCGCAGGTAACTTCTACGCTGCGCTGAACTTTGGTTTGAGACAACAAGATTACGAAGCCTTTAATAGCGATATGCGCTTATGGATACCTGAAAAGCGTATTTATACATATCCAGATGTGACAGTAATAGCAGGTGAACCACAGTTTTTTAACAAACGTACAGATATTATTACAAATGCTCAAGTGATTATAGAGGTTTTATCTAAATCTACTAAAGGGTACGATCGCCAAGATAAATTTGAAGCTTATCGAACTATTTCTACCTTCCAAGAATATCTATTAATTGACCAAAATCGAATTCGTGTAGAGCAATTTTCTAAAACTGGAAAAAAGCAATGGACGCTTCAGGAATATGATGAAGAAGACGAAGCGATCGCACTTACAACTGTACCCTTTGAGATTTCATTGCAGGATTTATATAACAAGGTAAACTTTGAGCTTGTTGAAGCCGAAGGGGAAAGTGCTGATGTTGAGGGATTGGGGTAAAAAAATTTATTACCCCTAAGATTAAAAATCAGTTTGACGCCACAAGAAGTTTAGGGGAAGTCTCTAGCTTAAACTCTGCTTGTATAATATGTGAAATCTTATTGACTCTTTTAGGTAGAGCAAAAGACATAAGAGTATTGAGTGTAGTTTTTCCAATTCCTCCAGTCTGAGGTTCTGGATGACCTATATTTCGTAGAATATCAGAAAGTTTTATTGAAGAACGAGAGCGAATGTTAAAAGTTGATCTATCTTGATTTGCAAAACGTATATACCAATCGTAGTCTGCCATAGTATTTAGCTTAATATCTTGATTGCCACCTATAAATTCAGTATGTTCAATGTTAGGTTTAAATATTTCTCTTAATTCTTGCATTCCATCATCCCAAGCTACCTCCTCTGCCGAAAAAATCACTTCATAGTCTACTTGTCTCTGTAAATTACGTCCCTTACGTAGACTACGATTCAATAGAGCATACTGGTAAAGTATTTCTGGCATTTCTACTCCAAGAGTATATAAACTCTGTCCCTCGCAGAATGCACGAGCCTCATCACACAGTTGATTTATTAGTAGGCTAATATCTTTAGTAGCAAAAGTTTTGTAATCTCCTCCTTTAGCTTCAAAGGCATCAGCTTTTGCTCTGACACTAAAGGCAAGAGCTACCATTAGTGGTAATCTTTCAGGTTTGCCTATATCAATGCGATTTAGTTGAGTTCTTAGCCAAGCTTCTAAATCTTCGGCTCTTTCAATAAGCTGATCTGCTTCAAGTAATTCAGGCAGTATATAGCTAAATCGTTCATAAGCTTTGAGTAGTTTAAAGGTTCTAGTCTCAAACTCTTCTCTACGTCTACGTGCTTCTAAGTCTTTCACTTCTTCTACAACATTTTGAAAACCTGTACGCATCTCCTCACGGAGAATATTCATTTGCTGTGTTAAGTTGCACTGATTACAAGCTAATAATTCAAGAGTTCGGTGTTGAACAGCAAGGGCATTTTGAATACTGTTAAAACATGACTGAATTCCCTCATGATTTCGGTCTAATTTTTCTGATAATACTTGAACTTGTTTATGATTTCGGTCTAACTTGTCAACAGATGATTGAATCTGCTCATGATTTCGGTCTAATTTCTTTTGATCCTTGTGAAGTTGAGCAGCATTATAAATGCCTATACCAAGATTGAGTATATTTATTCCGAGATTAGCAATATTAAACATATCATTAGCTGGTTGAACGGATTGAATTGTCTCTCCACTAACACGATGCCGGGTACACCAAGTACCTGCTTTACCTATAAACACCTCGTATTCCGAAGCCTCTCCTCCCTTAAACGGATATGGTTCGGGTTTCTGAGTGAAAAAATTATCCATAATTGGTTGTCAAAATAGACTTAATTTCAGTATTCCCAGCAATAATCTTGATGTATCACTCGTTGTAAATATTTGCGATCGCCTAACTTACACTTCTAAAGCTTCCATCGTTTCTCATACTTATGCCTATATTTTTGAATAGCAGATTTGAGCTTTCCTTTCAGTTCTGGCGGATTTTGCATTACAAATATAAATAAATCTCTGTCAATATCAGATAGCACTAAACTTTCAGATTGTTTTGGCATAGTTAATTTGATATTTAAATTTAGTCTCTAATCAAAAGTGTAATTTTTCTTACTGGGCAATGTATACAAAATATTTATTTTGAGCATTAGATCCTGTTTTTGCCCTTTCTCAAGAACAATGAAATTGCCACAGAGAAAATAACGATCGCCCCCACCATCCCCCATCAACTTCGGTAAGATCGCTATGGTGCTAGTTAACCCCAAGTCTAATGAAAAGCGATCGCTCCCCTTCCTCCTCTTCTCTTCAACGCCCCGAACTACTTGCGCCAGCAGGTAATTGGGAATGTGCTAAAGCTGCTGTAGAAAATGGGGCAGATGCGATTTACTTCGGTTTGGATCGCTTTAACGCCAGAATGCGGGCGCAAAATTTCACTGAAGCAGACTTACCCAGTTTGATGAATTTTCTGCATCTTCGGGGTGTAAAGGGTTATGTCACCGTAAATACACTAATTTTTCCCAAAGAACTAGCAGAAGCACAACAATATCTCCGCACGATTATTGCAGCTGGTGTAGATGCGGTGATTGTTCAAGATATTGGTATCTGTCGTCTCATTCGTCACCTTTCACCTGATTTTCCCATCCATGCTTCCACGCAAATGACTATTACTAGTGCAGCTGGGGTGGAATTTGCCAAATCTCTTGGCTGTCAATTAGTTGTGCTAGCGCGTGAATGTTCTCTCAAGGAAATCAATAAAATTCAGCAGCAAATTGCCCAACAGCAGACATCGCTACCCTTGGAAGTTTTTGTTCACGGTGCTTTGTGTGTGGCGTATTCCGGTCAGTGTTTGACGAGTGAAGCTTTAGGCGGACGTTCTGCAAACCGTGGTGAATGCGCCCAAGCTTGCCGGATGCCTTATGATTTAATGGCTGATGGGCAATCTGTGGATTTAGGCGAGAGTGCTTCGCACACGCTACGCGAACGCAAATATTTACTCAGTCCTCAAGACCTTGCAGGATTAGATGTTTTGCCAGATTTGGTGAAATCAGGGGTAACTTCTCTCAAAATCGAAGGTCGCCTCAAAGCTCCAGAGTACGTTGCTAATGTTACCCGTGTTTATCGGCAAGCTTTGGATCGGGTGATGGAGGAATTGGACGCGGGGACGCAAAGACGCGGGGACGCGGAGAATGTATCAAGGCAAATTTCTGCTTCTCAGGAACACTACAACTTAGAGATGGCATTTTCTCGCGGACTTTACACGGGCTGGTTTAGCGGGATTAATAATCAGGAATTAGTTCATGCGCGTTTTGGTAAAAAACGTGGGGTTTATTTAGGTGAAGTTACTCGCATCCACAACGAACAGATAGCAATCAAACTGGAAGCGCCTGTTAAACCAGGAGATGGAATTGTGTTTGACTGCGGTCACCCAGAGGCGAAGGAACAAGGCGGACGTGTGTATGGGGTGGTGTCCAAAGGTAAGGAAGCTTTGTTGACCTTTGGTAGAAATGATTTGAACTTAGGTCGGGTGCATGTAGGCGATAAAGTTTGGAAAACCAGCGACCCGGAACTTGATAAGCAACTGCGTCAAAGTTTTGCTGGCGAGAACCCACAATTTCAGCGTCCCATTGACTTGGAGATTTATGGAGAAGTTGGTCAGAAATTAGTGGCGATCGCCCGCGATCGGCTTGGTAATATTGTCCAAGTAGAGTCTGCAATTTCACTAGTAGAAGCGCACACTAAACCTCTCGATACAGCCCGTTTACAAGAACAATTCGGTCGTCTTGGTAACACTCCCTTTTGTTTGGGAACCCTAACCAACCACCTCAGCGATGCCATCATGCTACCCGTAAGTGAATTAAACCGGATGCGGCGTGACATCGTAACACAGTTGGAGGAATTACGAAGTCAACCCAAACGTTGGCAATTACGTTCTAATGTCTCCTTCCAAGACTTACTCCCTAAAAAAGAGGACACGGGGACAAGGGGACGCGGGGACACGGAGAAAGAGGACACAGGGGCGCGAGAATATACGGAAACGGTGAAATTTTCCCTATTTGTGCCTTCTTTATCTCCTTCACTCATCGTTTTGGTACGAAACCTCAAGCAACTCCAAGCCGCACTGCAAACTGGTATCAAAACACTATACTGCGAATTTGAAGACCCCCGCGCCTACCGAGAAGCCGTACACCTAGTACGCCAACAACAGCAAAAAAACAAAACAGACAACTCCCCACTCTCAACTCCTAACTCCCCACTCCCCACCATCTGGGTTGCGCCACCCCGAATTACCAAACCTGGAGAAAATTGGATTTTGCAGCAAGTACGCGCCTGCAAAGCAGATGGTTATCTAGTGCGGAACTATGACCAACTGCAATTTTTTGCCCAAGACCGTTGTATTGGAGATTTTTCACTCAACGTTGCTAACCCTTTAACAGCAGATTACTTTCGGCAGGATTTTGGTTTGGAAAGATTAACCGCATCCTACGATTTGAATATTAATCAGCTGGAAGACCTGCTTACAAGTTGTCCGCCAGAGTGGTTTGAAGTGACAATTCATCAACATATGCCAATGTTCCACATGGAACACTGTGTATTTTGTGCTTTCCTCTCTCAGGGAACAGATTACACCAACTGTGGACGACCTTGCGAGAAGCATGAAGTGAAATTAAAAGACCGCGTTGGTAGCGAACACGTCCTCAAAGCAGATGTCGGTTGCCGCAATACTGTATTTAACGGCACTGCTCAAACAGGAGCCGAGTACGTACAGCGTCTCATAGAATTGGGATTACGTCATTTCCGCATCGAATTTGTCAATGAAACCCCAGAGCAAGTGAGTAAAACAATACATTGCTACAGCCAATTATTGCAAGGAAAGATTACAGGTTCGCAACTTTGGCGAGAGTTGAAGCTGCAAAATCAGCTGGGTGTAACTCGTGGCCCTATGGGAGTATCTGCATTGCGGTCATAATTGATTTTCGGAACGTCCAGCTTGAAAAATCTGTTCGGCGGTCAAATTTAATTCTAGTAGGACTTACGCAAACTCTACGAACTCTTGGCGTTCGACAAAACAATCCCAGCCTTTGCGATTGCTTGTCGTTCCTCCTCTTTACGAGACGCACTCGCGTTCGCAATGACGGATACAAAAATAGGATGCTCCCAGTAAACCAGCGATCGCTGTAATTTAATGTAGAGACGTTGCATTGCAACGTCTCTACACACCATAAAATCCTACGTTATGTTTACCGCCGCAGGCATCGCCTCCATACATCAAGCCCTAAAATCTGGAGGGCGTTTTGTGGCAGAATTTGGTGGTAAGGTGAACGTTTTGGCGATCGCCACAGCTTTATCCAATGCCTTAAAAGCAATTAATATCTCCACAAAAGCCCTAAATCCTTGATATTTCCCTAGTATTGGTGAATACGCCACCCTATTAGAAGAGCAAGGCTTTGATGTTATCTATAAGACCTTGTTTACTCGTCCAACTCTTTTAGCAGAAGGAGAAGCAGGTATGGCAAACTGGATTTGGATGTTCGCTAGCAGTTTTTTAACAAGACTTGCTGATGAGCAACAAACACAAGTAATTCGCGTCGTGGAGGAATATCTTAAGCGAATACTATATCAACAAGGAACTCAGATAGCAGATTATCGAAGAATTCGCATCGTTGCAATTAAAATTTAAATTGTGCGAATTTTGACTTTTGCCTTAATTACGAATTATAGCAATCCGATTTGATTCGGAGAATCACTCGTAGAGGTAAGAGACTGGGGACTGGGGAACTCGGGGCACCCACGACCATAGGGAGTGGGGATTAGGGGCAATGGGGACTGGGAATAAAGGTGTACTGAGTTTTGTTCAAAAATCAAATATGAGTCCTATAGTATCAGTTATGCATATACCTAAATTGTTTGGTCAGACATCATTTTCATTACTAATAACTATTAGCCTCGCTGGTTTAATAGTTCCGCCTTCACTAGCACAAACATCCCCAATACCACCGCCTTCTAGTGCGCCTTTAGAACTAGATTTATTGACTAAGCCAACGGACTATATAATCACAGCTAACACCATTAACCCAGCACGATTAACTGTTCCCAGTTTATGGTGGGCACAACAAAATTCTGAGAAAAAGCTGTTGGATAATTGGATAGCATATCCAGCTTTTGAAAAAGAACCTGCGCGAGTTGATTTGATAGTCAATCAACAACTTTGGAGCTTATTAGACTATGTAGAACGTTATGATTTTGTGAATCGTTTAGGTAGCACTGCACGAAACTTTGGTTACAACGTCCGGGTATTTAATTATCAAAAAGAATCCTTAGCAACCTACACTTGTAACTTGACTACAAGTCCAGCTTTATGCAGTATCCAGATGGGTACTCAAAACAAGATAGGATTAGGGCGTTAGAAATACCATTTACAAACGTGGGATAGTCATTGTCAGCGTTTGTTCTTGTGTTAGTAGCGGTTTTAATCTCTCCCAGTGTTATATAACTGTTGCCCTGGGTTGATCGTGACTACACAAAGATGCCCATTTTTTAGGATACAGCGAGTTTTAAAACGCGCCCTATACCTGTACCTCTTGTACCCCATGCCCAATACCCAGTCCCCAGTTCCTAATATTAAAAGGACACACGGGTAATTGTTATGTCCCAAAAAAATGAAATACCTATTCTTGTTTTATCTATCCTAATCACCGTTGGGTTAATAGCTGGCGGTTTTTGGTGGTTCAGCAGAAAATCTGGTGTTGACCTAAATCAAATTAATTCTCGTAGCACCAACACACCCCAACCCCCATCAGGACAAACTAGTGGCAATACTTTCGCCTCAGTCCAGGATGTTCCCACTGGATTATTCAATTACGGAGGGAGTACGTCTTGGGCACCAATTCGATTAATAGTTGACCCGGCAATTCAAGGGGCGCGAGGAGAATTTAGGCTGCGTTATGTAGAACCGAGCAATGCATCTCCAGGTACTGGTACTGGTATCCAGTCGCTGATAGATGGTCAACTAGCTTTTGCCCAATCTTCTCGACCAATTTTAGACCAAGAGTTTAGCCGCGCCCAGCAGCGTGGGTTCACTTTGAAACAAATTCCTGTAGCAATTGATGGTTTAGCAGTTGCAGTCAATCCAAACCTCAATATTCCAGGACTGACAGTAGACCAGCTAAAGTCAATTTACACTGGCAAAATCAATAATTGGAGCCAGTTGGGCGGTTCCAATATCCCAATCAAGCCTTATTCCCGCCGGATTGTTGATGGCGGTACGGTAGAACTTTTTGTCCAAGACATCTTGGGTGGTCAAGCTTTCAGCTCCAATGTGGAATTTATCTCCACAACCACCCAAGCCTTGCAAAAATTGGCTGGTAGTCCCGGTGGCATTTACTACGCTTCTGCCCCAGAGGTGATTCCTCAATGTTCAATTAGAGCCTTGCCGTTGGGGCGTACACAAGGGCAATATGTTGCTCCCTACCAAGAACCATTTGTCCTCCCGTCTGAATGTCCTGGTAAACGGAACAAGTTGAACATTGAGGCTTTTCAATCAGGAAAGTACCCGATTACCCGCAATCTGTTTGTGGTGGTCAAACAGAATGGTCAGACTGAGCAGCAAGCAGGTGTCGCTTACGCCAACTTACTGCTGACTGAGCAGGGGCAGGAACTGATTACCCAAGCTGGGTTTGTCAAAATTCGCTGACACTGCGATTGCACTCAGACAGAGTGGCGGAAATCGCCCCTCTGAACTGTGCTTTAGCTGGCTCTATTAATCGACTCTGCTGGTAAGCAAATAAGATTATCGCCTTGAGTAAGGATTAAGCCACGTTGACGCAGCTTGCCCATTAAGCGGGTGACGGTGACACGAGTCGAACCAATCGCGCTACCAATTTGGGCATGGGTAAGGGGGAAAGGCAGACAATAGCCGCGAATTACATCGGGATCGGTGTCGCTCATTGCCGGCTCGCCATATTCCTCAATCAACAATGTGAGGAATCCTAAGAGTCGGTCAATTGTGCGGCGTTGTCCCAAAGCACTCAGCCACAGCAACTTACGCTGGTGCTGATATCTAAAAGCATCCATAACTTCCCGGCGGAAGTGAGGCCAGTTGTCTAAGTCGTGCCAGTACATCCACAGCACCGCAGTTTGGTCAACATGAGCGTAAGCCTGGAGTGTAAATGGTGACTGAGCAACAATTTCAAACGGCTGTCCTGCTCCAACAAAACCCAAAAACGCTTCCTCTGGAGTTCTGTTGATTCGTCGAGACGTTAGCTGGCTGGCAGTGGCGCTAACCTGGGCGGTTCCTACCATACGGATAGCACCCCTTTGCACCAAATATAGCAATCCAGGTCGGGCTGGAATGCGTTCATCTTTGCTGAAGGTGCGGCAGCGGTAGTGTTCTTGAGCCCAGTCAAGAATCCGTTGCCAAGTTAAAAAAGGCCGTGATGCCTCAGAAAAAGAAGATGGAGATTGCATAGGTAACAAAGAGCGTTCGGCTGAAGACAAAGACGTGATCAAAAGGTGCAAGGAGTGTCTTTGTGTTGGCTGATGCAGGCTTAACGCCTAACAGCGCCAGCCATCCAAAGAATAGAAAGCAAAGAATTACTCTCTATTCTTTTGTTATACTTCCTACTGTACAATGATGGTAGTAAAGTTTACTCACTATTCATCGATTATTCATCAAATTTTATCCTACTCTCATTTTTCTTCATCTAGATTAAACCTATATCCGGAGATAGGTGACACCAAATTAACAAATATAGTTTACAAACCCGCCTACGTAAAATCATTTGTACGATAAAACACAAACATTCAAATATACGTCATTTAAACAGCTACTGTATGAATATTTAAGTAAATATTTAAGTATTAGTACTGAAAGCATCAAAAACGAATACATAAAATCTAAAAAAATCTCTCTACACAAAGATAGAAACAATCACAAAATTTTGTATACCTCAGGTGTGGCGTTGCAAGTGTCAAACTCTCAGAATCGAAAAGCGATGGGGGTTGCCAGTGCGATCGCCCTTCATCTATCTGCAACCTGTGGCGACGTTTTTAACATACAAATCGTTCCCCCTGGTTGGATACATTTTGAATTGATTGATTCAGCTTTAGCAAGTTGGTTGCAAAGTTTGTTAGGGAGTGGGGAGTGGGGAGTGGGGAGATGGGGAGGTGGGGAGATGAGGGAGATGAGGGGGATGAGGGAGATGAGGGAGCAGGGGAGCAGGGGAGCAGGGGAGCAGGGGAGCAGGGGAGATGAGTTTTTCCCCTCTGCCCCTCTGCCCCTTGTGCCCAATGCCCCATGCCCAATGCCCAATGCCCTATTTCCTGTTCAATATGCCCACGCGCGTTGCTGTTCGCTGGTGCTGCTGGCTCATCGAGAGGGATTGATTCAACTTAGAGAACCACTGACAAGTAGTAGTCCAAGTTTTTGGAGTGTTATCTCGCCCAACCCCATACCTTGGCTCAACTGCGATGGAAAATTGCAGCTAAATCACCCAGATGAATGTCGTCTAATTAGTGAGTTAGTGGAGATGGTGGACAACATAGAGTTTGCTGATGTTAAGGGTTGCGTGAAATGGGAAAAGGCAGCATTGAATTTGAGCCAAGCTTTGGAAAACTTCTGGTGTAATTGCCGCATTTGGGGTGAAGTGAAAATCGTCTCACCAGAGTTAGCCCAAGCTAGGCTGGGATTGCTTATGGCTACTGGGTCAGTATTAAAATTTGTGCTGGAAGAAAAGCTGAAAATTTTTGCCCCATTGGAGTTATAAAAACTTTCATCACAGCTATTGACTCAATGCATCACCTCGGCTACATTAGCTCTTGTGTGAGGAGCGAACCAGCAGGGGCACCGAGACGAAACACGGCCAGTCGTCGGTGTCCTTTCTGATTTGTATGGGTTAGGTTGAAAAAATCTAAAATTCGCTCACTGGAGCAAAAACTTTTCGATCGCCACTGCTACTCCGTCTTCATCTACACTGGGAGCTACCCACTGAGCGATCGCTTGCACTGGTTCTGGTGCGTTTCCCATAGCTATACCAAAACCAACATACTCTAGCATTTCCAGATCGTTGAAGTTATCCCCAATAGCCATAACATTGGCTATTTCTAATCCCAGCAACTCTTCGGCTAGGTAACGTACAGCAGTTCCCTTATTCACAGAGGCGTTAGTTGCTTCCAAGAAGGTGGCAACAGATGTTGTGAGATAAAGTTCAGCGGGTGTATATTGGCGGCGCAAATTGCCCAATACTTCGCTGATGAAATTTGTGTCATCGCACAAAGCGAGAATTTTTGTCGGCTCGTTCGTTAAGACTCGGCGCAAATCACCCACGGGAATCGGGACAATACCAGAACGTTGTGCATAAACTTCGGTTTCTTCGGTTATTTCTCGGACATAAAGTTGGTCATTGATGTAGAAGTGGACAGATAAAAGCGACCGTAATTGAGGTTGTTCAAAATAATCGATTAGCTGGTGGGCAATTTCCCTGGAAAGTACTAAATGGCGATGAATTTTTTGGGTAGTGGGGTTTTGAATCCAGGCTCCTTGATAAGCCATTAATGGCAAAGTAGAGCCGATTTCTTGGTGAAAGCGCAAGGCTGAACAATACATCCGACCTGTAGCGATCGCTACTTGAATGCCTCGTGCTTGTGTTGCAATTAGCGCTTGCTTGACAGGTTCGCTGATGGTATTAGAGTGTCCGGCGATCGTGCCATCTATATCTACAACTAGTAGTTTAATATCTTTGGCAGCAGCTTGATTACCAGTCAATTCCCAATGTGTGGCAGATGCTTTGTGCATAAATTCCCTGGATTGAAAGTCACAGTTAGAGGTTATACCATTTTGGATTCTAGATTTTGGATTTTAGATTTGGAATTGGGAATAGCGCTCTGAATCTGCCAACAAAAAAACCGATTCTCGAAAGAATCGGGGATTTACATTTAAGTTAGATAACTTGACTGAATAGATAGAATAAATAAAATCTACCTATTCAACTAAAATCTATGAATTTAACACCTTGATTGAGCTTTTTTTGCGTTGTGATAATAGAAAAAGCCCAGCAATTAGACTAATTCCAAGGGTGGTTGATGATTCGGGTACAGATTTCAATTCTTCGTAGTCATAAGTTACTTTGATACCAGCTTTAGCATATGTATCAATATAGGATCTCATGTTACCCGATCCTGTAACTAGTGAGTTGGCGATCGCTGAGAACAAAAAGTCTATGTCACCAGTACCAATGAAAGATTGCAAGAATGTGGTATCGGTAAAAGACTGGGTACCAGATTGTGTGGCAGTTAAGTTAGAGAGGGTTTTTCCAGATGTGCCACTATAATCAGTGACGCCATCGTATTTGGCAACTTGGTAACTGGAAGTATATTCGGGATTGAGTGCAAACAAAGACTGATTGTTTAGTTGTAAGCTGAATTGACTAGCAAGTTTTACTGTCACCGGAGTTGGGGTTGGACTCCTATTTTCAAAACCTGCATCTCCAAGTATGTCGCCAGTAAATTCTATTTTTACACCCTGAAGTGTGCCTAAAGATGAGTCAAATTTTTGGACACTCAAAGTTGAATCAATGATATCTGTAAACTCGTAATTACTGGAACTAGTGTACGAGAGAGAAGCTGCATTTGCTACTCCAGAAGTTGCAACAATTCCTGCTAAAGTTGTGGCAGCGCCTAGAGTCTTGAATAGTTTTGTTGTCATGATGGAAGATGCTTTTTTGAAACGAATCATTACGGGATTACTAAACTATTTCTAACTCGTAACTTTTGTATCTAGGCTTGATAAATACACGTAAATTTATGTAAATTTTTTATGTTCAATTTCCTTTAGCAAACATACATTTTTAGTAAATATATGAAGTTTTATTAAGAAAGCTCTCCCAACCCACAGGAATTTCAATAAACCAACTGACCCAGTATGTAAATAACGAAGCTTCTGGCTAAAATAAGGCTATGTCTCAAACTACTGCTACTGCAACCCAAACACGTCCGACGTTCATCCTCGTAGATGGACACTCCCTGGCTTATCGTTCATACTTTGCTTTTGCTAAAGGGCGAGATGGAGGGCTACGTACAAAGACGGGTATTCCTACGAGTGTATGTTTCGGTTTTATTAAGTGTCTATTGGAGGTCATGGCAACACAACAGCCCCAGGCAATGGCTGTAGCCTTTGATTTGGGTTTGCCAACCTTCCGGCATGAAACTGATGATACATATAAAGCCGATCGCAAAGAAACACCAGAAGACTTTATTCCCGACTTGGAAAATCTGCACGAGTTACTCAATGGTTTGAATTTACCAATTTACACTGCTCCTGGTTACGAGGCAGATGATGTTTTGGGAACCTTAGCACAACGAGTAACGGCTGCTGGGTATAGAGTGAAGATTCTGACTGGCGATCGCGATTTATTTCAATTGATAGATGCTGATAAAGAAATTACTGTTCTTAATTTTAGTCCAGATGCCTTAAAGCGTTCTACAAATAGCATCACTGAATTTGAGGCAGAACAAGTTAAACAAAAGCTGGGTGTTTTACCTTCACAAATTGTTGATTTCAAAGCGCTTTGTGGTGATAAATCAGATAATATTCCTGGGGTTAGGGGAATTGGAGAAAAGACAGCAGTACAGTTGCTTAATACCTATGGATCTCTTGAGAATATTTATGCCGCTTTAGATGAAATTTCAGGCGCGAATCAGAAAAAATTGGCAACGGGTAAAGAAGATGCCTATAAATCTCAATATTTGGCAACTATTGTTTTGGATGTTCCTCTAGAAATTGATTTAGAAGCTTGTAAATTGAAAGGATTTGATACCAGCGTATTATCTCCAATTTTAGAAAAGCTAGAATTTAAATTGTTTTTAGCTAAAATAAACGACCTACAACAACGTTTTGGTGGCCAAGTCGCAGAAGCGCCAAAAACAGAAACAGTAAATACGGAACTAGAATTTGAAGACAAGGATCTTTCATTTTTTAGTTTTGCGGAAACACAAGCTGTACAACAAAAACCCGCCTCATCAATTCAACCACGCATTATTAACACCGAAGCAAAATTAACTGAATTAGTGGAAATTTTGCGAAAATTCACTACTTCAGAAATACCCGTTGCTTGGGACACTGAAACCACAGATTTAGAACCAAGAGATGCTGAGTTAGTAGGAATCGGTTGTTGCTGGGGAACGAAATTAGATGAAATTGCGTATATTCCTCTTGGTCACAAAACTGGAGAAAATTTAAATCTGGATGTAGCATTAGAAGCACTACGACCAATTCTTGAAAGTGCTGATTATCCGAAAACTCTACAGAATGCAAAATTTGACCGCTTAGTTTTCAAGTGTCAAGGCATTAACTTGAATGGAGTAGTATTCGATCCGATGTTGGCCAGTTACCTGCTAAATCCAGATGGAAAGCATAATTTGATGGATTTGGCACAGCGATATTTGGGATTAACGGCGAAAAGTTATTTAGATTTAGTCCCCAAAGGTAAAACCATAGCTGATATAGATATTGCCGCAGTAGCAGATTATTGTGGTATGGATGTTTATTCTACCTTTGGTTTGGTAGCGA
Organism: Nostoc sp. CreGUA01; assembly: GCA_034531095.2. Classification (GTDB taxonomy): domain Bacteria; phylum Cyanobacteriota; class Cyanobacteriia; order Cyanobacteriales; family Nostocaceae; genus Nostoc. The sequence continues at coordinate 66,405 of JAVRBV020000106.1, forward strand.
AACTGCGTGCAGAATTGGAAAAAATTCCGGCTTTGTCAAAGCTATTAGTGGAAGTTGAACAGCCGCTAGAAGCAGTTTTAGCAAAAATGGAATATATAGGTGTTCGCATTAATTCTGCTTATTTACAAGAACTTTCGCAGCACTTAGAAATAGAATTAGCCAAATTAAAAGAGAAAGCAATAGAAATTGCTGGAGAAAACTTTAATCTGGGTTCTCCGAAACAATTGAGCCAAATCTTGTTTGAAAAATTGGGATTAAGCACGAAATATTCTCGGAAAATTCAAACTGGTTATTCTACAGATGCAGCAACGCTAGAAAAACTTCAAGAAATCGATCAAACTGGATTTGTTGAGACAATAACTGAGTACCGCACTTTATCTAAATTAAAGTCTACTTATGTAGATGCCTTACCTGCGTTGGTGCGTCCAGATACTCAACGGGTACATACTGATTTTAATCAAGCAGCAACATCAACCGGTAGGTTATCTTCTTCTAATCCGAATTTGCAAAATATCCCGATTCGTACAGCTTTTAGTCGTCAAATTCGCAAGGCATTTTTACCAGAATCTGGTTGGTTAATGGTGGCTGCTGATTATTCACAAATTGAATTGCGAATATTGGCTCATTTGAGTCAAGAGCCGATATTGGTGCAAGCATATCAGCAAAATGAAGATGTTCACACTGTAACAGCGCGATTAGTGTTTGAAAAAGAAAATATCACATCAGAAGAACGAGCAGTAGCAAAAACTATTAATTTTGGTGTAATTTATGGAATGGGTTCTCTAAGGTTTTCGCGTTCAACTGGGATAGATAAGAGTGTTGCCAACGAGTTCATTAAGCGGTTTAATGAAAGATATCCTCAAGTTTTTGCATATTTAGAGCGAGTGAAAAAAGAAGCGATCGCTCAAGGTTATGTACAAACTATTCTCGGTCGTCGTCGTTATTTTGATTTTACCAACGAGAGTTTACTCAGATTAAAAGGCAGTAACCCAGAAGATATTGAATTGAGTAAATTAAAGAATTTGGGTGCTTATGATGCTGGTTTGCTACGCTCTGCTGCTAATGCACCAATCCAAGGTTCCAACGCTGATATTATCAAAATTGCGATGGTGCGACTCCATCAAGTTTTGCAAAAATATCAGGCGCGTTTGTTGTTACAAGTTCACGATGAATTAGTATTTGAAATTCCTCCTGATGAGTGGGAAGAATTACAACCGCAAATTAAGTCGGTGATGGAAAATGCAGTACAGTTAAGTGTACCTTTGTTGGTGGATGCGCGTGCGGGTGAAAATTGGATGGAAACTAAGTAAGATAAGGGACTGAAGACTGGGTAAGTGTTCCAAAATTTGAGGCGTTGCTGAATTTGGTCATGAATTATGTTTGTCCACATTTTGTCGTTTAATGCCAAATCCTTGTAAAGACGTAGCATTGCTACGTCTCTACATACCCGTAAATTGTAAATTCATATCTTGATTCAGCAACGCCAAATTTGGCAGTAATTTTGTAGCTTCTAGCCCAATCATGTCAGTCCCTAATCCCCATACCTTTTAACTACAGAAGATTTCAAGAAGTGGTAGCTAGACCCGGAGGCTATTGTAATTCTGACTCCTGAATTCTGAATTCCGCTTTATTACCTCCAGGACTTACGCAAAAATAACCAAAAAGCCTAATTTATCGTAGACGCTTTGCGGCTTGCCGTAGGCTACCGCCAAGACGCCAAGAACGCCAAGAGTTCATAGAGTTTGCGTAAGTCCTAACCTCTAGTAAAGCCACTTAATCCAATTATACAGAGTTGCAGTTAAAGGTTTGGTTAAGTCTTGCTTTTTGTAGTTAAATATACTAATATAATGATCCAAATAGTTAAAAATATTTGTTATTGAGCGAATAATCACTGACACAAGTATAAATCCATATTCAAAAAAAGTTTTCTAAATAAACCTTGTATAGATCCTGGCGGGTAGCATAGTCACAAAATTTCTGGGAAATTTTAGTCTGTGTTTCTACCCGCCTTTTTTTATATTCGCAGTAATTTTGGCTGAATTTAGGAACTTAGCTTGCTTCGCACAGGCTAACCCAACAATTAACGTTTAATATTGGGTTCTCAGACGACAATACCAATTGTCTACGAAGATGCGCCAAACTAACTATATGAGGAACGAACACCACAAGGAATTTATGATGTACCGTCGTTGGCTTTTATCTACTTTAGCATTTTTTTTGTCTATAACCTTAGTTGCTTGTAGCACTGCTACTACTCAACAGCTACCAACAAAAGTAACAAATACTACTGAAAATAACAGTATAAATTCTCAGCAACTACCGAAAACATCAGCAAAAAGAGTTGTTGCTCTTTCTTCTCTCTCAGCTGATATTATCGCTCAACTTGACCAAACAAAAATTGTGGGAATTACTGGTAGTAAATTATTTAATGATGACCCTCGATTTAAAAATATTCCTCGTGTTAGTGAAGGTCAAAATTCTCCTAATTTAGAAAAAGTAGTGGCACTCAAACCAGATTTAGTTATTGGTGCGGAAGGTTTTTCTACTATTCCAATTGAAAAAATTAAGCAATTAGGAATTCCAACTTTGCTTACTAAGGCCAATAACTGGGAATCTCTTGAAGAGTTGACTAAAACATTGGCTAAGTTGATTGATGCAGATCCTCAGCCTTTGTTGAATCGTTACAAAAGTTTTTTACCAAATCAGCCGACTCAGAGTCTTACGGCTTTGATTTTGGTTAGTCGCCAACCAATTTTAGCACCCAATAAAAATAGTTGGGCGGGAGATATACTAACAAAATTTCAGGTGAAAAATTTGGCAGCAGAATTACAAGGTAAAAGTCCAGTTGGTGGTTATGTGACGCTTTCGGCTGAGAAAGTTTTAGAGGCAAATCCAGATGTGATAATTTTGGTTAATCCTCCACAAGGTAATTCGGAAGCAGGGCTTTTAGATTCTTTGAAAAAGGAGGCTTTTTGGAAGCAATTGCAAGCTACTCAAAAGAACCGAATTTATGTGTTTGATTATTACGGTTTAGTGAATCCAGGTAGTATAGATGCTATCGAAAAGGCTTGTCAGCAACTGAAGCAAGATTTGTTTGTGTCAGAGGGTAGTTAGACCAATAAATTATAGTAATCTGGATTGATATCACGCAGAGACGCAGAGAGAAAGTTAAGAGAAATATTGAATGTTCACAAATTTATTTTTAATCTTTTGCAGAATTAATTGGTTTTTAGCGAGATGGGATATTCTTTTTACCTTCAAAAAAGCTTCCTCCAAGACTGCGGAAATATAGCCCTCCAATGGTGAGCAAAAATCCGGCATATGCTACGGCTTGGACTAGATAAATTTTGTCGCTGTAGCCAAATAAAGATTTGAGAATAATGCCAGGAAACTGTTCATCAGGTAAAATTGTGGAAGTATTTGAAACCATTGGTCCCAAAATACAAGAGTGGATTTTAGTAAAGCGTTCGTAATAGAAGCAAATGCTTTGTGTGGCACGACTGCTAAGGGCAAAGTTACCTACAGCTTCGTCAAAATTTTTCAAGGCTGAAACTACTAACCCAGCGACAATCAATACTAATAAAACGCCCATTACCTGGAAAAATTGGCGGATGTTAATTTTGATGCCCCATTTAAATAAAAGCACACCTATGGCGATCGCCACTCCTAAGCCTGCAAGTGCGCCAATGCTTGGTACTAATCCTTGTTGAAAGTTAGCAGCGATGAATAGAACAGTTTCAAAGCCTTCACGAACAACGGCAATAAAAACTAGACTAAAAACACCCCAACCGGCATTTGAGTTTTTTGTCAGTGCTTGTGTAACTGCTCCCTCAACTTGCGCCTTCATAAATTTGGCTTGTTGAGTCATCCAGATTAGCATCCAACTGAGCATTGCGATCGCTAACAGACTAAATATACCTTCCAGCAGTGGCTCAACTACCGAAGTGTATTGAGGATTCGCAGCTCCGACTACTTGAATTATCCAACTGAATAGCACGCCTATCAAGGCACTAATCGCAATCCCAGCGCCGACGCCAGCATATACCCAAGAATTCAGTCGGGATTTTTTAGCTTTTTTCAGCAAAGCTAGCACAATTCCCACAACAAGGGCAGCTTCTACTCCTTCTCGGAGTGTAATTACAAAAGTAGGTAGAGCAGTACTGAAATTCATCTTTTGTCCTTTATCTTTTGTCATTAGTCAGTTGTCATTTGTCCTTTGCAAATGACTAATGACTAATGACTAATGACTATTAACTAAAATCGCGTAACATCTTTTTCAGCTCGAGATTATGCATCTCTTCTTGTCCAATCATCCCGCGAGCAAATTCTTCTAGATAAATGCTGGCATTGGTGACAGTTTCCAAGAGATTTTTATACAGGTCTAATGCCTTCTTTTCATGGGATAAGCTTTCTGCCAAAATATCTTTGACTGTATGCTTATAGGTTTCTTCCATTGAGGCAATTTTTAAGGAGGGATGCCCATCTAAACCAGTGAGAATTTCTCCCACTTGTTGGGCATGAAGTAAAGATTCACTTGCCTGTGCTTTAAAGAAAGCAACAATGGGAATGCGGTTAGGCCCTGTCACCATCAACGAATAATGTGTATAGCGTACTACTCCTGCTAGTTCAAATTCCATGATGGCGTTTAGCAGGTCAATGGTTTTTTTCTGGTCAAGTTCTTGCATCAGTTATTAATTGAAGTGACGAATAGAGTGTAATTAGTTAGGAGTTAGGAGTTAGGAGTTAGGAGTGAGGAGTTGGGAGTTGGGATTTGGGAGTAACGAGTTGACAGTTTATAATTCCTAAGTTCTTAACTTTTCACTTCTAATTCCTAACTCCTCACTCCTAACTCCTAACTTTTCACTCCTAACTCTTAACTCCTAACTCTTAACTCTCTCCTAATTTTAAACTCCTTACCCTACGCTTCCCATTAAATCAAAGTGTTATTATATTTGCTAACTGGATTTATCAATCACTTTTTGAGAGTTTTCCTCAATGGTTTTCACCAGTTTGGTAACATCTTCTGGAGTTTTGACGGGTTTAGCTGGTGGAATGGCGGTAGGCCAAACTGTTATGAGTTCAGCGAAGCTAGTATTAATTGCTTTATCTGCTTCGGCATCCTGTTGAGCTACTTGGCTGGAAATTCCTTTGTATAATTCATTAGCGTAAACGACAAATCCACGTGAGTCTTGATACTCAATTGCTGCGGATATTTTACCATTGGCGATCGCCGCGCCATATTCGGAATTAGCTGCATCCAGTAATTCGTTGATTACCTGTAATACAAATCCTGGTTTTGCACGTTCGGCTGCCGGTAAAGCTGCGATCGCTCCATCAACTGCTGCCACTGAAGATGTAAAATTAGTTTGAACTTTACTATCTTTGGGACTCGATTTCACTAAATCTTGCAAACTTACCAAACTTGTCTTAAATTCTTTAACTTTGCGTTCATTAAGCTGATCTTCTACATCAACATAAATCTCTTCAACTGGATGCCCAATATGAGGTTCTGCCTGTTTCGGCTGATTTTGATCTAGCAGTTCTTTTGCTACTAAAAGATGCCCTTTCATCAAGCCTAATTTAGACATATAGTCAACATCTTTGGCTTCACCTGTAAGTACAACTTCTTGAACACCAACCTGGTCTTTAATTTTGTCGAACTGCTCTTGAGTAATTACTTTTTTGGTAACTAAATCTTCTGGATTACCGTAGGGGCGATTCGCCTGAATTTTGTTAGATAAAGCCGGAACGCCTAGTTTTGCTTCAAATTTATCTAATTCTGACAATATAGCAGTATTAATGTTAATTTTCTCTTTGCCACCGTGACCGCTATGGCTGTTATTGCTGACTGCCTCTGTAGCTGGAGGACTAGCAGCCGGTGCTGAGGGATTTTCTGCCGTTGGCGTACTGCTACAGGAACTCAAGGTAATGATTGCCGCAGTGGCAACAGTTAAACAGATATAGCGAAATTTTATCATCTTTGCTCCTCACAGAATTTAAAAGGTATTTATTCAAAAACTTCAAACCATTACTAAAAATGTGTTTGACGAATTGTCATAGAATTTACTTTCGCATATAAATGATATTTTTTATCAACTAATTGATTTAAATTTTTTAGCTATTGATTACAAATTACTAATTTTTTTGTTGTCACGAATTGTTAACATTATTTTGAGATTTACTATCAGTAACTACTTCAAATTGACCCATGCAGCCGTTTTCGGCGATCGCATCTTGATGGGGATGAAACATATACTTGCCTGGATAGCGAAAAGCAAATTCTAAAATGTGCCTTTCTGCCACACCCATCGTAATTACATCAGTTTTCTCGCTAGCAGTCATGCTCATCCCATAGCGATAAACATCAAAAAAATTGGCGTGGAGGTGAAAGGTGACCGCCGGATCGTATTCAATGATGTTGAGGACATACAGGCGAATCAATTGATTTTGATAAATAGGAATGGGATGATGCATGTAGTGATGAGGCAGGCCGTTAAAGGCGTAATAATCATTATGGCTATCATCATTCACGTCATACCCAGCCATCACTAGCACAATTTCATCAGCCGGGGGACGGGGAGTAGGAGGATCGATGATGAACATGCCGTACAGTCCCTTGGCAATGTGACGGGTGACTGGTTCTATGTGACAGTGGTATAAGTGAACACCATATGGTTCGGCATCAAATTCATAAATTGTGGCTTTGCCGTTGCTGACTGGACGAATACCATCCATTTCTGCCGGATGAACGCCATGAAAATGCAAAGAGTGAGAATGTCCAGCCTTATTGAGAAAAAGTACTCGCACGCGATCGCCTTGTTTTGCCCGTAGCGTTGGCCCTGGTATGCGACCGTTTAAATCCCAAATGTTGTAAGATACAGCACTATTGAGCTGAATGATGGAGGTACCCGCTGTTAACTGAAATTCCCTGATAGTCCGCCCATTTTCTTGCTTGAGCGTCCCATAGTCAAAATCCCTCAGCATCTTCATCGGATTAGCAACGTTGCCTGATGCTTCCATCTCCAGTGGTGGGACTTTGACAATTGACTGACTTTGTAAATTTAGCATTTGCCAAAGTGCAGCTGTACCAGTTACTCCAGCACCTGCTAAGCCCAGTTTCAATAATTGACGGCGGCTCCAAGGTTTTGGATTACCTAGAGCAAAGTTGTTGGGCATGACATTTTATTACGGTTTGCGCCAATAAAATTGCAAAAGATTTTCAATTGCTTTTAGATATTAATGGAATTAATAATTATTGTCAATAATTTTTAGGATTTCTAAAAGTTCTTCAACTTCAATTAGAATCAATCTGTGAAAATTCCAGCTAAATATGACAAGAAATTTCAGTGTTTGTTCTGATTTTTGTGTATCAAGAATATTAAAAGAGAATTCAAAATTCAGAATGATACTTGATATTTTTAATTTTTAATTTTAAATCCTTTATTTAGAGCGTCCGCCGATTTAAACTGGGTCTTTAAAATATATTTGCGAGGTATGAAGCGTGCCAAGGATTTTTCTCAAGTCAAAAAGCGTATCGCTAATTTTAATAGGGGTTTTGAGCTTTTATCTAGTTGTTGGAGCATCTAGACCAGCTTATGCTATGCACATTATGGAAGGCTATTTACCAGGAAATTGGGCAATTTTTTGGTGGGTTGTAGCGTTACCATTTTTTGTTTTAGGATTGCGATCGCTAACTCGCATTACCCAAACCAACCCACAGCTAAAATTACTCTTGGCCTTGGCGGGAGCCTTTACGTTTGTGTTGTCAGCCTTGAAACTTCCTTCAGTTACAGGTAGTTGTTCCCATCCCACAGGTACAGGGTTAGGTGCTGTGCTATTTGGCCCTTTAGCGATGTCGGTGCTGGGGGGTCTAGTTTTATTGTTTCAAGCATTACTACTAGCTCATGGTGGTTTGACGACGCTGGGAGCAAATGCTTTTTCAATGGCGATCGCCGGTCCATTTGCTGCTTACTGGATATATCATTTGACAATGCGGCTAACTAATAAGCAAAAAATAGCTATCTTTTTAGCAGCCGCCTTGGGAGATTTACTTACCTACATTATTACTTCAGTGCAACTCGCTCTAGCTTTTCCCGCGCCCGTAGGTGGGTTTATCGCTTCATTTACCAAGTTTGCCGGAATTTTTGCCATTACTCAAGTTCCTCTAGCAATTAGTGAAGGTTTACTCACTGTATTAGTCTGGAATTGGCTAGAATCTTATACGCCTCAAGAATTAGAATTTCTGAAATTAATTAAAGGGGAACCCCAACAAAATGAAACAGTCTAAGAATGGATTGAGTAACTGGCTATTGTTATTAGGAGTAGTTGTATTAGCAGTGGCGCCACTAGTACTAATTAAAGGAGCAGAATTTAGCGGTGCAGATGGTCAAGCTGAAGATGCAATCAAAGAAATTCAGCCAGATTATAAACCTTGGTTTAATCCATTAATTGAGTTGCCCAGCGGAGAAATTGAAAGTTTATTGTTTTCCGTGCAAGCTGCTGCGGGAGCCGGAGCAATTGGTTATGTAATTGGATTATATAAAGGGCGATCGCAACATCAAAGGAATAAAGAATGAGTTTGCAAATAGATACCCTTGCTTATACTAATCGGTTGCGATGGCTAGCACCAGAGCAGAAATTATTGTTTGCGATCGCTCTGTTGATCGTTGCTGCCTTTACCCATCCCCTAGTTCAAATTTTGATTGCAGTTTGGATGAGTATTTGGACAATTGTATATGCAAGGATACCTAGCAAAATTTATTTTAAATTAGTGTATGTTGCGACTTTGTTTTGGTTAACAAGTTTACCAGCTTTAGTTATCAATGGCGTAAATATTGATGATTTACATTTAGTGCAAACTGATTCAGTAACGGGATTATATTTAGGCTCTTATTATGTGTACATTAGTATTCACGGTGTTGACCAAGGATTGACGATTTTAACACGAGCGATCGCTTCTCTTTCCTGCTTATATTTCATCATGTTAACCATCCCCTTCACCGAGATTTTACAAGTTCTGCGTCGGGTGGGTTGTCCTGTGTTGTTGACTGATTTATTACTACTAATGTACCGCTTCATTTTTGTTCTATTAAACACAGCAACAGAATTATGGACTGCTCAACAAGCTCGTGGTGGCTATTGCAGCTTTAGCATTGGGATGAAAAGTTTAGCTCTATTAATTGGACAATTACTCAAGCGAACCCTAGAAAACTATCGTCAGGTATCCTTGAGTTTGGAATCACGAGGCTTTAATGGAGAATTCAAAGTTTGGCATCCTCACCGGTATTATTTATCCAAACGATATGCCATCGAAGCAATTATCGGATGTGCGTTTTTAATAACATTGGATTGGTACAATCATGCAAAATTTTTTGCTGGAATTTGAGCGATTACATTATACTTATCCAAACGCACAGCAATCAGCTTTGAATAATTTAAGCTTGAGAATTCCAGTTCATAAAAAATGTGCCTTAATAGGTCAAAATGGTTGTGGCAAAACTACATTATTTTTATTAGCTAACGGATTATATAAACCCCAAAAAGGTAATGTATATTGGCAAGGAAAACCTCTACAATACGACCGGAATTCACTCATCAAATTACGTCAAAAAGTAGGTTTAGTTTTTCAAGATCCAGAGCAACAAATAGTAGCTTCCACCGTTGAAGAAGATATTTCTTATGGCTTGTGTAATTTAGGACTACCAACACGAGAAATTCAACAGCGAGTTGAACAAGCCTTAGTGGAATTTGAACTTGCTGAACTAGCACAAAAACCCGTTCATCATCTCAGCTTAGGGCAAAAAAAGCGAGTTTCCATCGCTGATGTCATGGTGCTAAAACCAGAACTGTTATTGTTAGACGAACCTACGGCATATCTTGATAGGTTGCATACTCGTAACTTAATGGCAACCCTGAAAAAAATTCATGCAGATGGTACAACTATAGTCATGGCAACTCATGACCTTGATTTAGTTTATCGTTGGGCAGATTGGATCTTTGTTATGGATGGGGGACAACTCATGATGGAAGGAAAACCCCAAGATGTGTTTACCCAACGCGAAATTCTCGAAGATTTGCAGCTAGGAGTACCACTGATATATGAGATGCTATTTGCTCAGGGAACAGCGGAAGAAGAACCAGTTTTAGAACGCTACCGGCAAAGAATATTGCATCTGTTCCGTTACTAAACTCCAAAAATGTATCGGGGAATAAGCTTCGAGAAATTAGTGTGTTTATTAAGTAGAATTTTATTATTTGCAAGATCATAAATTTAAAATTTTCAAGAGAAGATTAAGAAAATAATGCTGACAAAAATTACTGTTGAAAAAATTCTTGAGCGTGCCTTGATGGGGTACGATTTATCTCCCGAAGAGGGGGTGGTATTATTACAACAAACAGATGCAGAGGCGATCGCTGCAATACGCACTACATCAGATACACTACGCCACGCACAAGCAGGTGATACAGTTACCTACGTAATCAATCGTAATATTAACTTTACTAATATTTGTGAACAACACTGTAGTTTTTGTGCTTTCCGTCGAGATGATGGCGACGCGGGCGCATATTGGTTAGATTGGGCGCAAATTTTGGAAAAGGCTACAGATGGAGTACAACGGGGTGCGACAGAAATTTGTATGCAGGGGGGATTAAATCCACAAGCACAAATCAACGGCAAATCTTTGCCCTACTACCTCAAACTAGTAGAAACCATTAAACAAGAATTTCCCCAGATACATTTACACGCTTTCTCTCCCCAGGAAGTGCAATTTATCGCCAGACTCGACGGACTTGAATATGCTGATGTGATTGCTGCTTTGCGAGATGCTGGTGTTGGTTCAATGCCAGGAACAGCAGCAGAAGTGTTAGATGATACAGTCAGGCGGATATTGTGTCCAGAAAAGATTGATACAGCGACTTGGTTAGAAATTATCAGTATCGCTCACAAATTGGGCTTGCATACCACCAGCACCATGCTATCTGGGCATATAGAAAGCCACGAACAGCAAATTGGGCATTTAGAAAAACTGCGATCGCTACAAAAAACTGCCATTAATCACGGATATCCAGCACGGATTACAGAGTTTATTTTATTACCATTCGTTGGGCAAGAAGCACCCAAACCCCTACGTAGGCGTGTCGGACGCGACCAACCAATTTTGCAAGATGCCCTCCTACTAGGGGCTGTAGCCCGGATTTACTTAGGTAATTGGATTCCCAACCATCAGCAGAGTTGGGTAAAACTGGGACTTGCAGGTGCAACAGAAGCCTTAGTTTGGGGTTGTAACGATATCGGCGGCACCTTAATGGAAGAACACATTACCACAATGGCAGGAGCCTTAGGCGGTACGTGCATGGAAGTCGAAACATTACAAAGTGCGATCGCTTCTTTAGGACGACCTTACCAACAACGGGATACTCTTTATCAAAGGGCATAGGGCATTGGGCATGGGGCAAGCAGGAAGCGTGGGAGGATGGGGAAGAAATCTTTCCCCCCCCCACTCCCCACACTCCCTCATCCCCCTCATCCCCCTCATCCCCCTCATCCCTCATCCCCCATGCCCAATGCCCCAATCCTTAAAAGATGCCAAGTAAATATGCCTTAGCTGACTCAAACTGTCACGATCATAAAGTAAAGAGTAAAAGGCAATCTATTTTGACTTTTAACTTTCTCCTTTTGTTCAACTTTCCACAACGGGAGGTTTAATCTTGAGTAAATTGAAAGTTGGTATCAATGGCTTCGGTCGAATCGGGCGACTTGTGCTTCGCGCTGGTATTGATAACCCCAACATTGAGTTTGTCGGCATTAACGACCTAGTACCATCAGATAACCTCGCTTATCTATTAAAGTACGACTCAACCCACGGTAGACTGACGAACAAGATTGAAGCCAAAGACGATGGTATCGTCATTGATGGCCACTTCATTCCTTGCGTATCCGTTAGAAATCCCGCAGAGTTGCCTTGGGCACAACTAGGTGTAGATTATGTAGTGGAATCTACGGGACTCTTCACTGGCTATGAAGGGGCAGCAAACCACCTCAAAGCAGGTGCAAAGCGAGTCATTATTTCTGCTCCCACCAAAGATCCAGACACAGTTCCTACCTTACTAATGGGTGTTAATCATCACTTATTTGACGCCAGCAAGGATCTAATTGTCTCCAATGCTAGCTGTACTACAAACTGTCTAGCTCCCATTGCTAAAGTCATCAATGATAACTTTGGGTTGACCGAAGGCTTGATGACCACAGTTCATGCTATGACTGCCACCCAGCCAACCGTAGACGGCCCCAGCAAAAAAGATTGGCGGGGTGGTCGAGGTGCAGCCCAAAATATTATTCCCTCCTCCACAGGTGCGGCTAAAGCTGTAGCACTGGTTTTACCAGAATTGAAGGGTAAGTTGACTGGTATGGCGTTCCGAGTTCCGACTCCTGATGTCTCTGTAGTTGATTTAACTTTCAAAACTGCCAAAGCCACCAGTTACAAGGAAATCTGTGCTGCCATGAAAGAAGCTGCCGCAGGCTCTTTGGCGGGTATCCTGGGTTACACAGATGAAGAAGTAGTTTCCACAGACTTTCAAGGTGATACCCATTCCAGCATCTTCGACGCAGGTGCTGGAATTGAGTTGAACTCGAACTTCTTCAAAGTTGTTGCCTGGTATGACAACGAGTGGGGCTACTCGAATCGGGTGGTTGACTTGATGTTATCTATGTCACAAAAAGAACAACTCGCACCAACGGCTGCTGTGGTTTGATTTGGATTGGGGCATGGGCACTGCGGAGTTGGGAGTTAGGAGTTGGGAGTTACGAGTTACGAGTTACGAGTTAGGAGTTAGGAGTTAGGAGTTGGGAGTTAGGAGTTAGGAGTTAGGAGTTAGGAGTTGGGAGTAAAATTTTTTCCCCGCCTCCCCATCTCCCTCATCTCCCTCATCTCCCTCATCTCCCTCATCTCCCCATCTCCCTCATCTCCCTCATCTCCCTCATCTCCCTCATCTCCCTCATCTCCCCACCTCCCCACCCCCCAATTCGGGATTTGGGTTAAATGGTAAATACCTGAAAATAAAACGCAATCTAGTATCTTTACTTAGCAAACCAGTGATATGAAGCACGTGTGAATTTGGATGCCCCATGCGATGTCTAGGACAAGTTAGCTTGGCCATCGCCTAATACCAATTCTCCAAATCAAGCAACAGATTCAAAACCCAAAACCTAGATTCTGTTGAAGTTTCTTAATTTTGAATTTTGAATTTTGAATTTTGAATTGTTATCAGGCATCCATGTCGCAGGTTATTCCTCAACCCTTAATCCCTATGCGTCGAACCAAAATCATTTGTACTGTTGGGCCTGCTACATCTGCACCTGAAAAGCTGCAAGCCTTAGTAGAAGCTGGAATGAATGTGGCACGTTTGAATTTTTCCCACGGGGCTTATGAATTCCACGCCCAAACGGCTCAATATCTTAGGCAGATTAGTGCTGAGCAGCAAAAGCCGATCGCCATTATGCAAGATTTGTGTGGTCCAAAGATCCGCTTGGGTATCTTACCACCAGAAGGGTTAAATGTGGAAGCTGGGAGTGAAGTTACCTTTGTTTTGCAAGAGAAGGGTGAGAGTATTGACGAATTGCCTTTACCATTGCCGACTTTGTTTGCAATGGTACGACCAGGCGAACCGATTTTAATTAATGATGGTCGCGTCAAGTTGATTGTTACAGATCGCGACGCCGATCGCATTCGGGCAGAGGTAAAAATTGGCGGGTTAATTTCCACCCACAAAGGAGTCAACCTGCCACAAACTCCTTTACCAGTGAGTTCAATCACCGAAAAAGACTTGCTGGATTTGCGTTTTGGCATTCAGTTGGGTGTAGACTGGGTGGCAGTATCTTTTGTGCGATCGCCCCAAGATTTAGAACCCGCCAAAAGGATGATTGAAGCCGCTGGCGCTTCAATCCGCTTAATTGCCAAAATTGAAAGAGCAGAAGCAGTAGAGCAATTTGACTCCATCCTGAAAGTTGCCGACGGTATTATGATTGCCCGTGGCGATTTGGGTGTGGAAGTGCCGATTCATGAAGTCCCCCTGATTCAAAAAGATATCACCCGCCGTTGCAATCATGCTGGCAAGCCCGTGATTACAGCCACACAAATGCTGGAGTCGATGATTAGCGCCCCCGACCCCACCCGCGCCGAGGCAACAGATGTGGCAAACTCCATCTTGGATGGTACAGATGCGGTAATGCTTTCTGGTGAAACCGCTGTGGGAGAATATCCCATCGCCGCCGTCCAGATGATGCACAACATTGCCGTGCGAACAGAACAAGCTTTAGATGAGGGTAGCAGACGTTCTTGGTGTCACGAACCAGGTAGTCTCAGCGTCACCGAATCGGTGGCAGAAGCGGTGTGTCGCATCGCCTATGAAACTGGCTCGCGGGCAATTCTCTGTAATACAACCTCAGGGAGTACGGCGAGAATGGTATCAAAATATCGCCCAACTTCTCCAATTATTGCCTTAACCTCCGACGCCACTGCCTACCGTCAGCTAGCACTTTCCTGGGGAGTCGAACCTTTATTAATTCCACCAGTCCACCATGCTGAAGAAATGTTTACAAATGTGGTGAACAGAGTCTTAGAAAGAGGTCTTGCCAAGAAGGGAGATCAGGTAGTGATTACCTCTGGTGTCCCAATTGGTAAATCAGGAACAACTAGCTTAATCAAAGTGCATTCCATTGGACAGCCAATTTCTGCATAAGCCATCTAAAATAGGGCTGTGACTGTGGAGGGGAGTGGGGAGTGGGGAGAGGGGGGGGTGGGGAGTAGGGGGATGAGGGGGATGAGGGGGATGAGGGGGATGAGGGAGATGAGGGAGATAGGAAAAAATTTTACTCCTAACTCCTAACTCCTAACTCCTAACTCCCGACTCCCCACTCCCCACTCCCTCTGGAATTAAATCCTAAACAAACATCACGGAGTATTTTATGTCTAAAAGTTTACTAGAACAATTGCGAGAAATGACTGTTGTGGTTGCAGATACAGGGGATATCCAAGCAATTGAAAAGTTTAAACCCCAGGACGCTACCACAAATCCCTCCCTGATTACTGCTGCGGCGCAAATGCCAGAATATCAGGAAATTGTCGATCAGACTCTACTTCAGGCAAAAAAAGATGCCGGAGCCGGAGCTACCCAAGCACAGATAGTTTCTTTGGCATTTGACCGTTTGGCGGTGGCTTTTGGGTTGAAGATTTTACAAATTATTCCTGGTCGCGTGTCTACGGAAGTGGATGCTCGTTTGTCCTATGATACTGAAGCTACGATCGCTAAAGCACGGGAATTAATTGCTCAGTATAAAGCTGCTGGAGTTGACCGCGATCGCGTGTTAATTAAAATTGCCACCACCTGGGAAGGCATTCGCGCTGCGGAAATTCTCGAAAAAGAAGGTATTCATTGTAACCTTACCTTGTTGTTTGGTTTGCACCAAGCGATCGCCTGTGCCGAAGCCGGTGTTACCCTAATTTCTCCCTTCGTCGGTCGGATTCTTGATTGGTACAAAAAAGATACCGGACGCGATAGCTATCCAGCAGCCGAAGATCCAGGGGTTTTGTCAGTTACCAAAATCTACAACTATTACAAAAAATTCGGCTATAAAACCGAAGTTATGGGAGCCAGTTTCCGAAATCTTGGGGAAATTACTGAACTAGCAGGTAGTGATTTGTTGACAATTTCACCGTCACTTTTAGCGGAATTACAAGCAACTATTGGAGAATTGCCACGGAAGCTTGACCCTGCTAATGTAGCAAACTTGGAAATTGAAAAAATATCCATTGATAAAGCTACCTTTGACAAGATGCACGCTGCTGACCGCATGGCAACTGACAAACTAGACGAGGGCATCAAAGGTTTCACCAAAGCACTAGAAGACTTGGAAAAACTTTTGGCAGACCGACTGGTTCGCCTGGAAACAGAGCCAGTAGCAAGTCATTAGAATCTGGTCGTAGTTAATGGTTAGGGCGTGTCTTCAAAGTAACAAATATTACCAAAAAAGGCGGACACGGGGACTAGGAGACGCGGTGACACGGCGAAAATTCATTCAAAAACATCTCCGCGTCTTTGCGTCTTTGCGTCTTTGCGTCTCCCCCTCTCCAATTTCGAGTTTGAAAACACGCCCTAGTGGTTAAAGGATTTTCAAGAAATAAATTATTTAGTTTTGTAGGATAGGCATCTTTGCCCATTGGTGTCAACTTAAGCTAAAAATGGCTTATCTGTTGGCTTCGTCACCCGCTTGGGAATGAATTCCCTCTCTTATAGCTCAAGTCTACTGAAGTAGACTAAAGATTGTTGAGGAATTCAGTCATCTTTTAGATGACTTT